>DATAST010000183.1:0-32779 GCA_036269115.1 Verrucomicrobiia bacterium
TGTCCGCCGTAGCTCCGATGGTTTGAAAATGTGTTTTCACACAACCGCTTCCGAGCGAAGGCGGAAGCTGAAACGACGCCAAAACCCAAAAAGACCGCTTCCCCTTCTTTTTCTTCCCGAATGGCTACAGTATTTTTTAAACCGCTCCAGCTCCGTAGGTGCGGCATATTCGGCAGCGAGCGCGATGAGAACCATCAGTCCACCAATTCAAGCTCAACCGACCTCAATCCACTGCGCTTTCAACGACGCGATATATCCTATCCGTCCTATTTTGTCCCATATGTCCCATTTATCCACTCCCGCCTCCTGACGCGCCAACGGCGCTCTCCATACCAGCCTGGGGCAAAGCCCCAGGAACGAAACGTCAAACACCCCGAAGGGCTGAAAGCCCGCGCCATTAACTGGTGCTATGGTCGGCTCGCGAAGTTCAAATCGAATCGGGCGCTTTAATTCGCCCCTGCATATTTTTCAAGACCAAGAGTGATGATCGTTTGTTTTTTCCAATCCTCAAACTGGTTCAGCGCTGCCTCCGGACTCTCTAGGAGTTTCGTTTCGATCAATCGCGTGCGGTTGCGCTGATCTATAATCCAGGGAGTGGTTTCGTTTTCCAAATCCCGTTGCAAATGCCTTAACCACTTCAATGCCTCGGAATGGTCTCCGTTCTTAATACACAGGTACGCCAATTCCTCCATGTGATGTGAATTATACCGCGGCCAACCTCTTTCAACATCCTTTTCGACACACGCTATGACACCGGCCAAGGTCGAAACGCTTTCAAGAAATGGAAGTGCTTGGGTTTGAATGACCGCCCGCAAGTTGTCTATAAGATCTGGATTCTCAATTTTCCACAAGAGATTATCCCCAATACGTTCCCCGTGAATAAATGAAATACATTCCTGAGGTACGAAAAGAGGCAAAAATAAAACTCGAAGGTAAAAAGCTGTAGAATCAAATGCCTCTTCAAAATAGACTCCTCGCACAAAATCACCTACTGGCGAAATAAACACAAACCTACCTTTAATGACCAATCCCAGCCCTTGAAAGCTCGGGGCCAATTTCCGCCAAATTACGGCAACTTCCTTAGTTTTCATGCGACCGCCCTCAAGAAGCCAGTCCTGGAATTGTGACATTTCATTGTTTATCTTTTAATTCAAGTCTTATCCTTCCGACGCAACGACCGCATTCTCCCGAACCAACTCCCCACGTCAATCGGAAATTGTCAATGCCCGATCGGTTTCATCTCGACCACGAAGCATCCGTCACTGACAACGGCGCCGGTCAACGTTCCCGAAAGGACAAAAAAATTGCTAAACGACTCGATCTCCGTTGACATACCTAAGCCCGTGCTCACATCTCGCCGTTTGGCCGGAAACGGGGGGAGCCGTGGCTTGGGGGGATGGTCGGCAAGCCAAAAGGCTCATCTGCGAAGTGCAGACGGCCAACGCTCGGACTGAAATCGCGGCGCGGGTTGCGCGGAGAGAATCGAACGTCAAGCTCGCGCCTCTTGGAATGCAGAGTAATGGGACTGGTGTTCCCGCCAGAGCCGCGGCATTTATCTTGTGTTCATATATAGTTCTGATTTCATTTTGTTGAAGGCGCTTGCATGAATCCAGCGGCAGTGCGGGTGGCTCAAAAAATATGGCAAAAATTATCTCGTTCATTAATTACAAAGGCGGCGTTGAAAAGACCACCACCACCTTCCACATCGGCTGCGCCCTTGCGATGTTCGAGCCGAAGAAAAAGGTTTTGCTCATTGACGCAGACCCACAAACCAACCTCACGTTTTTGTGCTGCGACATGGCGAGATGGGAAGCCCGAATCAGGACGCACGGTTCCTTGGAAACCATTTACAGCGCATACCTCGACGGCCAAAAAAAGTCATTGAGTAGTATTGTTTGGAAAACACCGATGACTGACCCCCGGTTGGCAAACATAGATTTAGTGCCGTCAAATATTGAATTGCTTGATATTGATTTGCGCCTTCAGTCGAGGACAAAACCAGCCACGACGATTCATGAAGTGGCACAAACGCACTTGGACCAGCGTTCAATCCTGACGGAAGCGGTTAAGGAGGTGGCTCCCGATTACGATTATATTTTGATTGATTGCCCACCAAACCTTTACTTGGCAACACAAAATGCGCTTTACGCAAGTGACGGGTATCTTGTCACCCTGATGCCGGACCATTTTTCAACTGTAGGCGTTACGTTTTTAGATAAAAAAATTCTTCAATTGCTGAGAGAGAAAAATCTGGCAGAGCAAATCATTGATCCTTCAAACAATGGGGTGAAGACGATGCCGTTCTTCCTCTGTTTCGTAAAAGTTAATGTAACAGCAGGCAGGCAGCAAATAGTTGCAAGGGAGCAAATGCAGTTGGTCCGCACCATGCCAAAGTTTGCGAACAAATGTTTTACAGCACAAACTGAGGATTGGAAGGACATCCGTGAGGCAACGATAGCTGAACTACCTGTTTTCATAAATTCACCAGGGTCACAAAACGATGCCTTTTACCAAAAAATGGCTGACGAATTTCGTTTGAAATTTCCATAATCATGAAAAACGATCTAGGTAGAAACCTCATATCAAAGTTAAATCGCATTAAGGAGGACATTGAACTAATGTCTCGCCCGGAGTCAAAGGCTGCGTTTGTAAAGAGCCTGGATGAATTGATCGGTCAATTAAGCCGCCTGCGCGAAGAGTTGGCAAGTTCGGCCTTCGATGAAAAGACGGCGGAAATACGAAAACCCCTCGAACAGGTTATCGGCTTTCTCCAATCCGCCAAGTCTGACGAAAGACTTAGGACGTTTCTGTTTCCAATTTCAAAACCGCAGAGACAACCTGTAGAGATTCCGAGCAATCTCACAAATGAGCAGATTAGGGTATTGTTGGAAAAGAATTTGTCCAATTCAGAATTGAAAGCAATTGCTGAGCAAAGGGCCATTTCCGTGGACAAATCAAGTAATGCGGAAATCAAACGGAGCATCCTGAAAAACTTAGAACGCCAAGAAAACTACAGTCGGCTATCGTCACAATAATTTAAACTTATGATAAAATTACGGCGCGGATGATCCGCAAAATCTCCTGCGACGAAATTCCGCCCTGTCGAGTGTCTTCGGTGACAATGAGTGTGCCTTTTTTGCCGCCACCTTCCTGATATGGAAGAATCTCATGGTCACGATACCACTGTTGTTTGGTAGCCCAGCGTTCGCGATACTTGGCATCGGAAAGCATCCCGCAATGCTCCCAATAGAAGGTGATACCCGAATCTTCATCATCAATGGTGAAATCAGGGAACTTCAAAGCTCCATCAAGCGTGAGCGGACGTTCATAAGTATAGTGGACACCCTCGCGATGAAGATGGTCTGCGACAATCAACTCTGATTTGGAACGCACCAAGTCACCGCGCAATGTAAGATGGATCAACCGTTCCTCAAGAAACCGTCCTCCCTTCTCGCCAATTTGGCGTGGTTTGGGAGCTACAAATAAATTGGTAAGCCTTTGGGCGGCACTGGAGAATTGCCAATGACTCAGTTTCTGCAACTCGGCAGCCGGGCCTTGATGTAGCACGATTACTTTTTCCCGTTGCCGCGTGAGGGACGTGTAAAGCATTTCGCGGTTTAGCAGGCGAGTGCCACGCGGCAAAACAAGAAAGACCACCCCAAACTCGCTACCCTGCGCCTTGTGGACGGTCAGAGCGTAGGCGAGTTCCAATTTCACTTCGGCTTCCTCGGCGAAGTCCGAACCCCAAAACGTATAGGTCACTCCGGGTTGCGTCGAAAATTCAACTTCGAGGTCTTTAGGCACCCAATTGCGTGCCTGTGAACGCAAATGGCCGGTGACAAGCCCAATTTCGCCGTTCGCGAGATATTTCACGCCGACATTTTTCGGGTCGTAAATCCGGTCGTCGTATGGACGTTGATTGCGGTTGTTGATGACTTTGTCGCCATAAACAAGTTGCTGCGCACCCATTGGCTTTGGAATTTTCCGTTTGAAGGGGTGCTGACGTGCATGGGTGATGGTTTGGGCGCGGAAACGCTGGTGTAAAAGCCGGTTAATTTGTTCCACTCCCCAAGCCTTTTGCCGAACAGGCGTTAGAATCTGCCAACGGTCGGCACCGTGAAGTTGGCTGTCCGTGGGGCCAAGTTTGCCTGCATGGAAATAGACCAAGTCATTATACTCATTGCCGCCTAAAGACAGTGCGAAGGCTTTTCCCTCCTCGGCCCCGGCTGGAATTTTGAGTTCTTCGGACAAGATTTGAGGGAGAATTGTTTCAAGATCGCCAGCGGTATTCCATTCGACTAGGCGAAGATGCGGGCTGGTGCGACGACCAGTGAGAATATCGAAAATTTCGTCGTCGCCAGGACCGCCGGAACGTGCGGCAAACCACGTCGCAAGTTGGAGGTCATCCCGATTTGCGGCACCTTGTCGTCGTGGGATAGTCAGTTCGACATAGCCGGGGACCACGCGCGGAAATTTGGACTCAATGTCGTCGGGCTGGAGCTTTCGCACAATGTCCAAGAACGGACGGCCCGCGCCGATGGGCGGAAGTTGGGCTGTATCCCCGACCAGAATGAAACGACTCACGCCAGATAAACCGTCAAGCAGCGCGGCGAACATTTCTTCCGTGAGCATTGAAGCCTCGTCAATGATGGCGGTGCGCCAGCCACTTTGGGCTGGCGCCTCTGGCTGGAGCCGATAGCGACCAGTTTGGCCGTCGTAACGACCGGATTTCCAGAGGAATTGCGCGAGCGTCGCGGCTTGAAAATTTTGAGTTCCTGCCCGGCGGGCGATGGACTCCATTCGCACGCGCGCCTTACCTGTGGGAGCAAGTAATAATATGTTGCCATCGGCAACCCCGGGATGCGCGCATAGCACCGAAAGGAGGGTTGTCTTGCCGGTGCCAGCGGGTCCAATGAGAACGGAAAATCTAGCGGTGGCAAGCTGAGCTAAAGCGGCGGCTTTTTCCTGTCGTGCATTTTCTTCAGTTTCACGATCTTCATTATCAGGAATTGGTTTGAGATAGTCATCCAACCGCTGCCGCCAATCGGCATTGACTTCCAACGGCTGGGCTTTGTCCCCGGTGCGCTTATCCACAATTTGACGAATTTTCAAACCGATTTGCTTGAATCGGTCGAGTTGGTAGGCAACACGGCCATCACCCATTTTCACACAGATAATTTCGCCATCAAATGTTTCATCCTCCGCAACCGCGAGCAAATCTTCGGTGACAGGAGTGGCTGCTTCATCCTCGCTGCCAGTCCGCAAGGTAGTGATAATCGCATCGCGCGGGAGGAGTGTATCACCTGCGACGGCGGCGCTTTCCAACTCGGCAACAACCAGTGCACGCAAACGACGGGCATCAACGTTGGTGGTGACGCGAGACGGTTCAGGAACGGGAAATTTGTCACGAATGGCGGGCGTGGGAAAAACGCCACGATCTACGACGGCAACAGCCACGGGAAACAATGTGAGCCTTGTTGCCTCGTAGATGAGATAAGGATTCTCAAGAATCTGCACGTCACTCAAAGCGACGCAATTCTCCGTGCGCGAAAGCTCACTGTAAAGGATGTTGGCCTGTTCGTCAGTAAGATTGATGCGCGAGAGCAACTGCAAGTAGGCACGGCGTTCGGTGGAAAGACGTTGCCAAGTTTTACACAAAGTTGCATCAACATTGCCCGTCAATTCCGTCGGAAGAATGTCTGCGGGCTTTTGAAACATCCGATCCACAATCGGCCACGGGTCGCCTGCATCACCCACTTTGGTCTGAATCGTGTGGGCGGCAAAATGGCCGAGATGCACGCCGAAGGCGGATAATACTGCACCGAGGCCGGGAAAAGGCCCACGCTTACGCCAAAGACGACCTGATTCCTGGTCAATCCATTTTTCCGCCTTGCGCGGATCGTAATCGGGCAAAACAGACGCGGCTTTGCGAAGTCCCGCTTGTAATGCGGCAAGTGCGGCGATGGCTGAATCATCTGTGACGTGTTCGGTAGCGTACGAAAACTCCTCGAATCTTTCACTCGGCGCAAATACGGCGAATTCGGTCAAATCGAGATCTGGGTTTGTTTCTGCTGCCGCAATTAACTGATGATAGGGAAGTAAAAAGCCATCCGTTCCCTCCTCACGAATAGAGTGCGTAACCATGAGTTCCCACATCATTGACTGAATCTTGCCAGCGGGAGAACCGTGGTAGGCATATTCGCTGAGACCGCCAAGTTTTTTTACCCGCCCTGCGCCAACCAAAACTCGTTGCGTGTTGTCCTCCACAAAGGAGACCTGTTTGGCATAGAAGAAGACAAGCGATTCCTCCTCACGGACATAATTCCAGAATGTGCCGAGGGTGCATTGATGATTATGCTTTTCTTGAATCCAATTTGTCTTGAAGGGCAACTCCGGTTCGCGACTCAAGTCGAGCTCGCCAAGTGGATGCTGTTTGCATAGCGTTTCCTCAACCTCTTTACGCATTAGCCATCTAAATGGTAAAGCAGCGGCGGCAAAAGCCGGGTAGTATAATTGGGTCGGAGCAAAATGGGCGTGAGTATCGGGTGAGGTTTTGGAATAGGGATGCTCGTGAAAACGATGAAATCCGAAATTCGCCATGAATGTTCCGCGCTCCTTAACGCATGGCGGGAATTCTGTCCAAGACATGTTCTTAATAGACTGTCCAGCGATCGTTTGCTCTTTGGCCTCATTTTTAGAATCGCTGATGTTCTTTAATTTTAGACACGCACTATTTTGTGCCGGTTGACAGCACAGGGTGCCATTCCACGCGTTGTCATGCCACGGAACGCGAATTGATAGATGCCGCAACGGAAAGGAATTTATTTTCATCTTGCAGTCCATTGATGCCGCAGAACCTCACTTTCTTTGGCAATGGCGAATAGTATGTGAAATTCGTGGAGAATGAAAACGAATAAAGACGAATCAGAATTACGCATTCTGGCTCATTGCCTGTAGCGGAAGCCTTTAACGGCTCCACTGTTTCCACTCGGCCCGTCCTTCTTTCAGCGTTTGCTGGCTCAACTTACGCCGGTAACACCACCAGGCATCGGGGTTTTGGGTCACGTAAAATTGAAGTTCGTTTTCACCTGACACAAAATCATTCGTGATCGAAAACTGGCCGAATGTCCTGAATCCTTGAGCGGCATTGGTATCATTCTATTATTCACAATTCGCGGACAACGCCCAGTTGGGAAGCTCGTTTCCTCCCTTCCGACCAAAATCCTTCAAAACCCCAACAAAACTGCACTTTTTCCGTTCTAGCTAGGATCGACCACTCCCTTACTGGACATCCTCGCCTTCTTTGGAAGGCTCTAATTCGGGATTAGACGGCCTGCGCCGAAAAGCGAGAACCGCTGCACCTGAGCCGCCTAATGCCAGGCAAACCAACATAGCGGACCAAATGCGCTGATGCACAGCACCGTTCATGGCCAACGATTCCGCATAGATTTGGAGCCAAACATAAAAGATCAGGCCCATGATCAGCAATGCTATTGAGCCCGCCCTGCGGCTGTTCTGTTCCAGGCAAAGGCTACCGGTAAATACCCCGGAAAATCCTATTACTGCCACCGAAATATAGAAGGCGCCCTCCTGCAATGAGTCTGGTAGTCCCCATGATTCCAAAGAGACCGAAAGAGGCACGACGATGAAGAGGAACGCACTCATCGAAACAACAAATGCTATAAAAATAGCGGCGATGTATCGTGCAAGGATCTCAAAGAATCGCAACATATACCATTTATTCGACGGCATTTTTTTACTTTTTGCTCCCGCACGAAGAACTGTCCGGCCCTAATCATATAAAGGGGTCCCGCATAATCAACAGATTCACCAGCAAACCCGCAGCACCTAGGTTCAACTTTACTCCGCGCGGCTGAGCTTAGTTTAATCCCGTCTTCTATTAATATAGAGTCCCATTAGTGAGAGCGTAAAAAGTGAGAGGGTGGCTGGTTCCGGCACGGGTTGGGCAATTGCGCTCAGAATGTTTACTTGCAAACCTTCGGGATTCCCAACGCCATCACCACCAGGGGCATCGGGGTTTTGGGTCACGTAAAATTGAAGTTCGTTTTCGCCTGACACAAAATCATTTGCGATCGAAAACTGGCCGAATGTCCTGAATCCTTGAGCGGTATTTGAGAACCCCGCGTCCATGCCGTTAAAAAAAATCTCGGAACTATTATCGGAAGCCCATTCGCCCGTGATTTGCGCAGTAGAAGGATCGAACTGGTTTAATGAAAACGTGAGCGTATAAACATAAAGCCCGGCCGGCGCCGGACCATGGCCAATGCCATTTGCATTTATCCATTGCGATGATGCGGTGTCAGCAACCCAATTCTTGTCAAGGCTCGCAGTGACAAGCGCGGGAACTGTTCCAAGCGGGGACGAAGAAATTGTCCAGTGAGGGTCTACTTGTCCGGCCAATAAAAGATTTCCAGAATCATCAACGCCGGTGCTGAAAACGCCGGGAATAACTGTGTACGCGTTGCCCGTCAAAGCCAGGATAAAACAGACGCCCAGGGACAATATGATTTTCACTCAGTAGCAAATTAATTGGGATTCCCATTTTCGCAATCAAAAAAGCCCCGTTCGTGAATCCGGTCAATGGCAGGTTCGCGGACAACGCTCAGTCCGAAGCTCGTTTCCTCCCTTTCGACCGAAATCCTTCAAAATCCCAACAAAACAGCACTTTTTCTGTTCGTTTCCTCGATGCATTCCCTATGCCCATAAAATGTGTCATGCGCCCTGGCCATTCCTTGTCCCTCGTCGTTCAGTATCACCACATCGGACGATTATTCTCCCTCTCCTTGCGGGAGAGGGCCGGGGTGAGGGAGAGTCTTCCGGACGCAGATATTCGCCCCCGGTTCATGTCGAGAGCACCCATCCTGCATGGCGGTCGGAAAACTGTCAGGCTACCGTGACATTCTTATCACGGCGGCCGAGGCGGCGGGGACCGTTACCGTGCAGCGATTTTTGTCCGGGTCAAGCGATTCCCATTGGCCATGCCACGAGGCGTTGTTGGCGATAGCCGAAGTTCCCAGGGTAATGCCGTCCATCGCCCCAATGTCTCCGCTTGACGACATAAGCACCATGTCCCGGACATTGCCAATCCCCCACCCTTCCGGAACGATTGTAACCGATGCGGACCGGGCATCGGCGCCGTGTTCTTTATTAATGATCGTGACAAAAAGATTCGTCTTGTCGCAAACGGCGTAGGCGCTCAGGTTGAGTTTCTTGCGAGAGGACACAGTGACAGGCACCACGCAGCCGTGGCTTCCCAAATCAAACGCTCTGATGGAATAGGCTTTGGGGTTGATGCGATAATCGCCGGAATTCTCGTCCAGAAAGACGGTGTCGGTCTTTAACCATTCGGTATTGTGAAAATTCACACCCGTGGCGCCGTGCGCCGCCCACCAGTGCAGATAGTCCAATCCCCACAAGGCCGAAGCAAGAGAATCGCTGGCATTGGGAATGCCTTTGAGGATTTCGTCGGATTCGGTCATCCGATACGGCATGCCTTTGGCCATTACTGGCGCAATGGCGCCTTTGAATAGGTCGGGATATTTTTTGTCCAGATAGCTCGGCGACAACATTTTGTCGATGGCCTTCGGAACGGGCATTCGTACCGGTCCGTCATCGTTAGTGCCGATAAACGGGCTGCCGCCCACGTAATAATGCTGGGTAACGAGAACGACCAAACCGGAATTTTTTTCATCAGCGGCAAAACGCGAAGCCCACTCGGCGCTCGCGGCGTCCGGGCCGGCGAATTTGGCGCCGGGAACCGCATGGGCGATTGCGGCAGCAAACGCGCGCCACCGGCCCAAATAGCTGGCGTAATTGGTTATGGCCGGGTCCGAGCCGCTGCCAAATGGCGGATAATGATAACGCCGGATGTCCGGTTCATTGCCAATCGCAAAACATTCCAGCCAGGGACGATAGTTTTTCCAGATATACAGCGCGGTTTGCGCATCATCGGACGGGTTCCCGTTCTCGAGCGGGAGGGAATAGATGACGTCGAGATTGGCGGCTTTCGCAAAACCAAATACGCCGTCTATCGCCGCGTGACTTGGATGCGCGGCTTTCAAGCCTTCCACCGTGCTGCCGCCAAGGCGAAGGTTCCGTATGCCGCTATTTGTAAAAAGGGCAATCAACTGCGTGTTTGTAGGCGAAAAAAGAAATCCGCCGCCGTCGCGTCGCGGCATTTCCGCAATCGCGCCGAAGCTAAGTCCGCAAAAATCATCAGGAATCGCATAACCAGGCGAACGGGTATCTACGGTCACGGTGACGGGTGTTTGCGAAAAAACGGCGAATGGCAAAAGCCCGGCAGCAACGAGCAATCCAAAGAGAAATTTCATATTGTATTTTATATTATTCCCAATTCGTAAGTTAATAGTTTGTTCGGACTCGGTAAAACATTTGTGAACCGGCGACGGGGACGGCATAGGACTGCGGCGCCGCGCCATCAACGGGCAAATACGGCCCGGCCAGATTTGTCGAGCAGAGAAGCGTGCCGGTATAAAGGATTGTCGGAACGGCGTTGGCGAGCGTTAAACTAATCACCGGCGCGGCCGGCTGAAGCGCCATTTTAATTATAGCAGCGGAACAGGCCGCCACCGTGACCGTGCATTGGCCGTTCGTGACACCTAAGGTGCTCCATTTTCCCTGCCATGGACCGTTGTCCGTAATGGGCGCTCCACCCAATGTGATGCCATTGGTCGCCGATGGAACGTTAGCGGTCAGAAACATGGCGAGGGCGTTTTGCGGAACGTAACCCGAGGTTTGGATCGTCACAGCCGCGTCACGGGCGTTTGTCCCGTTTTCGCGATTGATAATCGTCACATAGAGATTCGTGGGGTCAGCGACGGCGTAAGCAGTTAGATTCAGCGCATTGGTATTGACGATTCCCACAGGCAGGACGTTGCCATGCCCTCCCAGATCAAACGCCTTAATGCCATATCCGATGGGATAGACCTGGTAATTCCCCTTTGAATCCGGATAAAACACCCCGTTATATTTCCACATCGAAGTGTGGAAGCAGGCCATTTCACAATTATATAACGTCCACCAATGCATATAATCCAGGGAAAACAGGGCTGTGGCAAAGCAGTCGTTGCCGCCGAAGACGCCCGCGCCTCCGCCGGTATAAAAGCTATTGGCTTCAGTAAACCGGTACGGCAGCCCCGACGAAAGGGCGGGAGAGCCGCACGCGGCAAATTCCGCCGGATACGTGACGGTATCCCATTTGTTGGACAAAACTTCATTGATGATTTGCTGGATGGTCAGGCCGGCGGAACTTCCACCGGCGTACTCATGAAACTGTATGGCCTCGACCAGTCCCGAACCCGCTTCAGCCGACGCAAATTGCCTGCCCCAGGAATTGCCGGTGCTGCTGCTGTCTGAGTCAGGACCGCCGAACTGTGCGCCAGGCACGGAATTAGTGATGACATTTGCAAAAGCGTTCCACTGCGCCAGATAGGTCGAAAAATTTTTTATGGACGGGTCGGCGGTTCCATACAGATTGGGTTCATTCCCGATTGCGAAACAATCCAGGTATTGCAGATAGTTGTCCTGGATGTAGCCCGCCATCGCGGCATCCTGAACCGGATCGCCGTTCTCCAATCGCAGGGAATAAATCACTTTGACGCCGGCGGCATTGGCAAAGCGGAACAGAGCGTCCACGTCCGGTATGGCCGGAGTGTAATCGGAAGTATTCGTATCCACAGATGTGCCGCCGATGCGGAGAGATTTTATGCCCAGCTGTTGAAAAAGAGTTAGCATCTGGGCGTCTGATGAATCGAAAAAATAACCGTGCGAACCAGGTTTAAGGCTGATGGTTCCAAAACTTAGCCCGCTGAAGTTGGTGGAAATGGCGTAGCCGGAAGAATTCGTAACGATCAGGCCAACCGGTGACTGGGCTCGGGCGAATACGGCGGCTAACCAAAAGACGCAAAAGAAATTACGGATGCGGCGCCGTCGTATGAGCATACAGCCAGTTTAAATCGATGATTCCAGCGGTTCCAATGGAAATGGCGCCAACCTCTGAACCGCCGTGCGGCTGCCAGCAGATACTTGGAGACGCCCATTTGTGAAGGTCGGCATGGCCATCGCCAAAGCTGATGGCGTCGCATTTGACATGGTAACTGCCGGCCAAATTTTCCCACTTCCCGGCCGTGGTTCCCACGTATTGTAAGAAACAACCGTCGTCAATCGTGTCCGCATTTTCGTCGGTGAACACGATCATATCTGACGGTCCCGGGCCGTGGCGGCCAATCTGCGTCAGTTTATCATAAGAATAAAACTGTCCGCTCGGATAACCGCCACTATGTTGCTCCGTAAACCAGCTTTCGTCCTCTGGAATGCCTGCCTTCGTTTTCTCAGCTATATGGATGCCCCCTTCCAAATAGCAATTCATTGAAACGCTCCGAACCCGGTCCATCAAAGCGCCGCCTTCATTACATTTCAAAATGTCATCCGGGCACTTGTAAAGGCCCACGGCTTTCGTGGTGTAATAGTTCCCCAAAATTGAATTCTGAAGGAAATAAATGTTGGTATTATCCGTCGTATTCGCCGCCCATTTTAGGGTGCCCACAACCCACGCATTCGAAGTAGACGCGGACTCATCCGCATTGGGCATGATCCAGTCGTTGTTGTCGCCCGAATACATCACCCAGCCCATGGCCATTTGTTTCTTGTTATTCAGGCATTGGACTGTTTTGGCGCGTTCCTGGGCGCTGTGAAGCACGGGCATCAACATTGCGGCAAGAATTGCGATGATCGCAATGACGACCAACAATTCGATCAGGGTGAACCCGTCGAAACGGGCGGAATCACGGCGCGACGACCCAGTGTGGCTGCGTTTCGCCACGGCAGCCTCGTTTTGAATGTTTTGTTGCATCCTCATTTCGTTTGTTCTTCCTTCGCCTGAATCATTGATAAATCAACCGGTAGAAGACGCAGCCATTGCTCAGATTGATTGGGAAGACCATTTGGTTGGTGGTGGTTGACCCGGCCACATTGAACCAGTTTTTACCGAGGCCGACAGAGACGCCATTAGTCTGGGCCTGCAAAGTCCAGCCTTTATGGTCTGAAGGCCAGGTCAAATAGAGCTGGCCATTTGTAATGCCAACCAGAATGTTCGTGGGATTGGAATTAACCGCCGGACCGACAATCAGATCGAGGGTGTTGCTGCTGCTGATACTCAGGGTCGAGCTAAAGGTCCCCTGCACGCCGCCGCCGGTGACAACCAAAGAAGCCGGCACAGTCCCGGCCACAGCCCCGGCATTCGCTGTGCCAATGAGCGTATAAGTACCCATGCCCAGGGCGGAGCCGGTATTGTTGATTTTGAGAACGGTTGCAGCCGAGAGCGTGAGCGTGCCGTTTGTCACATCAAATGACGGTGTGCCAGGAATATAGCCCAATGAAATCGTTCCCGGCCCGCTGTTGGCGTTGCCCCCAATGAGAGCCGTTGACGAACTATTGCTCAGGGTCTGGCCGGAACCGAGCGCGAACGCGGCCGAAAGTTTAGACACATCAAACGTCGCCCCGCCCGCAACAATAATGTTTGTGCTGAGGATGGAACCTTTGCCGCTCAAAGCCAGCGTTCCACCGCTGACAATCGTATCGCCAGTGTAAATATTGGCATTCGTCATGATCACAGTGCCGGGACCGGCGGCGTTCAAGTTGCCGTTGCCAATCAGTTGAGCGGAAAGTGTGATCGTCGCGCCGGAAAGTGGAGCGAAATTGACCGTGCCCGGTCCGGGTTGGTTGGAGAGGATATAGATGGCATTAATTCCGCGCCACATGGTCCAGTTACCGGTGCTCGTTCCAGGCGTGTAATTGGCGGGCGATAGAGTCGAGAACGTGCCACCCGACATAATGAATAGATTGGTGTCATGCTGATCGGCAATTGTATTGGTAATGCCGCCCGCGCCGAGATTGATAAGACCGCCGCTGAAGTTGACGACGTTGGTTTCGAGCCCGGTTGATTGCGCCTGGGACGCGCCGCTGCCGCCAGAGGCACCCACCCCAATCTGATACGCGTTGAGTGTTCCGCCACTCATATTAAATGTGAAGAAGCCCGTGGGACCGTTTCTGTTTGCGCCCAGGTTGATGCTGGGAGCGCTATTTGTGCAGTTCACGTTTAATGTCCCGGAGATCAAATTTAACGTGGAGTCGCCGTTGGTGGTCCACCCCATATTCAGGACGCCGGGGGAACCGCCGCCGCTCATCTGCGCAACGAAATTCACGGTGCCGCCATTGATATTAAACGTATTCAAACCGCAGCCGCCCAGGAATAGGCCATCCAGGTTCATTGTGCCGCCATTGATATTCACGGTATTGACGGTGTTGGATGCGTAACCTATCCAGTTGTTTCCGCCGCTCGAATTGGTGGCGTTAAATGTGCCGCCGTTCATAATGTAGTAGTTGGTGCTGAGGACGGATGCCGGCGCCGTCCCGCCCACCGTAAAGCCGTAGCCCGCCGTAACATTGGCGGTAAAATCGGTGACCGTAAGCTGGCCGCCGTTCATGATGAAAGCGTTGCTGATGTCGCCACCGCCCATCCCGGCTCCGTATCCGCCGATGGCGAGCTGGCCGATGAAATTCGCGCCGTTCGCGTCGGTATTGCTGTAAAGGCACGAAATAACGCCAATGTTGTTCGTGAGCACAGCAACGTAATCAAGGCCGTTGCCATTGGCGTCGTCCGGCCAATTGGTCGCGCCAGAGGGTGTAAGAATCCTGGGCAACCAATCTGACGTATTGGTATATCCGCCCGAGACCGCGTTCCACATTTCGACATTCGATTGAGGATAGCCGCCGACGGTAAGCGTGATCGTAACGTTAGCCGAGCCCTCGGCATTGGTTGCAATCAATTCCAGTTGATCGCCGTTCCAACTGGCGGGCAGGTTCGGATAATTCAAGGTGGCGTCGAGCGTGGTGGAATTAGTGGTTCCCGCCGCGATCATGGCGCTAGTAGTCAGGTTCAACCACTGGTAACCGATTGGCGGTGTGCCGACGACCTCTGCAGGAATCGTTAGCGTGGCATTGCTCACGGCGAACGTGTTTGTGGGAGCCGGCGCAAAATAAGGCGCAACCGTGCCGAGTCCGCCGGCGTCAAATTGCGCCGTCACCTGTCCCGGGGTCAGGGCATAATTGAAGATGGCCACGTCATTCATGTACCCGAAGGTTTGAAGATTATCGCCGCTCGTTGCCGTCGCGGCGCGGGCGCCGAAGGTCATGGGTCCAGCCGGATTGTTGTAGATGCCCGCCCCGGATGCGACGTTTGTACTGCCCGCAAGCACACCATTAACGTATAGAGACACAACTCCATTGGCCTCGTCACACACGCCAACGACGTGATACCACGACCCCAGGTTCGGAACAATTGAGCTATTGGCGACATTCGTGCCTCCGGCGGCATTTCGAACGAGGAACCTGAAGGCATCACCCGGACCGCCCATGTCGAGGCTGGCCTCTTCGGTGCCGCCATTGCCTTTGGTGACAATGCCGCCGCTGCTGTCAAATTGCAGATTCACCCAGGCTTCGATGGAAAATTCACCGTTGTTTCCCGAGGGGGTTGAAAAATCAACGTTCCCAATCGAATTCACGTCACTGGGCGTCTGGATATTGCCAAATAATACAGAAGTGTCCGAAGGATCCGAGCTTTGATTGTAACCCTGATTGCCCAAATTGACATTGGTGTAAATACCATCATTGCCCCCCACGTAATCGAAGGCAGCGACACCGTTATCCGGGCCGTTGCCGCCATTTTGGTCGGGTTCATTTAAGCGCCAATAACCAACGGGACTCATGGCCAAAACGGACTGCGGGTAAGGAGCCGTGGGAAGTGATACGACAACGGCCGCCCAATAGCCGGTGGCCGACCCAAAAGAATTCGTAATAATGCAGTAATTGGTGAATGACGACGTCACATTTGTCGCGGTGAAGCCGGAATTAGTCGCGCCGCCCACAGCCACGCCGTTCGTGTACCACTGATAAGATAGTGAAGGACCTGCGGCTGAGAGCAAAAAGCTCTGATTAAACCCAGGATACAGTGTATATGGGTTCGTGTAGGGGGACGGAATCTGGCTATAAATGACTGGAGCAAAACTTGGGGTCACAACGGAACTGGTGACTGCGCCGTAAACATTCGTGATGACCACAAAATAGTACTCACTTAGATTGGTAATCGTCAGAATGGAATTCGTGGAACCGGAAACTCCGTGGCCGTCTGTTTCCACAGATGCCCCGCTGTAACTGGCGCTGGTGTTGAAATACCATTGATATACGAGCGGATCCGTGCCACTGGCCGTCACTCCAATCATCGTCGTGCCGCTCGACGTGGTTGCCTGGGGCTGCTGGATAATGTAGGGGCTCACCGCTTCCCCCGCCGCGTCATACAGGGTGCGGACCTGTGTCTTGCTGAGAGCGTTGGTAAACAAAGCCACGTCGCAAACCTGTCCGGCAAATTGCCGGCCCACGCCGGCGGGGTTGTTCGTGTAATCCGGCGCGGCGGCGATGAATACGTCCGAATTCGCGCCCGGATAAACGCCGTTGGTGCTGGCGCCGGTGACAGCAGTGTCCACCACGCCGTCAACGTACAGAATGTTCGTCCCCGTAATGTTAGGGCTGGACGCGGGCTGATAGACATCCACGACCTGGTGCCAGTTGCCGTCGTTATAAATTCCAGCCGAGTTGACGACGTTGCCCGGATCCTGTCCAAAAGAACATTGGAGCGCGCCATCCGTGTTCATGGCAATTCGCCATGAATTGTCCGAGTGGCCGACAATGTCCTGGACCCGGCCATCGCAAGGATTGCCGCGAAAGATGGCCGTGACAGTAAATGGCACCCTTCCCGTGGGGTCATAAGCAGTGGCATAACCTGCATCGGCATAGCTGCTGACACCGCTCAAGAGAGCCACGTTTGTGGTCGCGGCAGCTGAAAGGCCGTTGAATGGCACGCCGGCGGGATTGGCCGGGCCAGGGACCGCGCCGGGCATCGTGCCGGGCGAATAAACACCGTTAATACCTGCGCTGCCGTAATTGGACAAGACAGGCCACGTCGCCGTGGCCGGGGCATTGTATGCCGGGGCATCCATGCGGAGATAAACGCTCGGGCCGTTGTTTTCGATCACCTGAAAATACGGCGTCGACGGGACGGGATTCGTGCCAGCCTGGTAGTCGGCCAGGATGGCGTCCACCGTCAGGTTGGTTGGGTAAATCGCCAATTCGTCCACATTGCCATCCATGGTGCGGGTATTGCCAAGGCCGTTGCCGACTTCAAACGGAGACCAAAAATCAGGAGTGTATTTGTTGAGGCCGGAAGCGCTCTTGGACAGCACGCCGTCAATATAAACCGAAAAATTGGTTTGAGCGTCGCAGGTGACCACCATATGACACCACACAGGGCTGGCCGCGGACATTGTGCCGCTGAGCAAATTATTTTTTCCGGGATCATAGGTATAAAGCGTGTAACCTCCTGAGCCCACAAAGAACCGGATACCAGCCGTTTTACCTCCCGCATTATAGGCGCCACCATTGAGGCCGACGTTTCCCATCTGACTCCAGATGTCGTTGCCGTTGGCGGCGGCGTTGGTCGTATTGAACCAGCACTCAACCGTGAACGGCGGATTTAACGTGCAGGCGGCAGCTGTGTGGGGAATAAACAATTCATTTGTGAAAGTGTTTCCGTTGTAGGTCCCAAAATAGGTCGCTGTATCCGTGTCGCCGGCCAAAGCACCCGGAACCTGATGCTGAATCGCGCTGCCGCCACCCATCCAGTCCGGATAATACGCCGTTCCAAGAGGACCCAGCAGACCGTAATTTGTCTCAATGTCGCCCGGCGCTGCCGGTTCAGTCTCGTGCATCGGCCAATACGCAACGGGATTGAGATTGGTCACGGCGTGGAAATAGGCGGACTGCGCGCGGCCGGCGGTTGCCGCCAGCAAAACTATGCCTGCCGAAATCAACCTGGCGAGTAATTTCACGTTCTTCATCTTTTGGGTTCTCATAATGCTTATTGATTTACAATGGCAGACGCGCGCGGAACGTCACGGATCGAATGTTCCGGTTCTTCATGTGGCTTGGTGAGAAACACTCTACCACCCTTTGTCGGGCATTTCATCGCTTATTTGGATGTAGTCAGCCCTAATACTTTCGTATAGTCCCGTGTTTGTCTGGACAGACTGCGGATTTTATCTTACGATAAAGTCGACCAATACCGTATGACAGATGTTTGGGCAAAAACACCCGCGCCCGCAGCAGTTCTGGCAGTTTTTTCTGGCATTGCATTTTTATTTGGCGCTTTGGCCCAAAACACGCCCGCCTCATCGAACGGTTCGGATTTGCCAACGCTTCGGCAGGTTGAGGAAATCCGCCGGCTATCTTTGTCTGATGCCAAGAAGCATTACCCGGTTAAATTACGCGGGGTCGTCCTGGATTATTCCAGCCTTCCGACTTTGTTTGTATCCGACGGAACGAATGGCATTTTCGTCAGGATCGCCACAAACCAAATTTTTTCCCAGGGTGAGGTTCTCCAAATACAAGGGGTAAGCGACGCGGGACGGTTCTCCCCTGTGATTGTTCCATCATCGTTGCAGATCGTCGGCGAAAGCGAATTGCCCGCGCCGCGCGAGGTATCGTTTCAAAGAATCGCCAGCGGGGCCGAAGACAGCCAATGGGTCAGGGTGGCGGGCATCGTCCGGTCGGTAACGACGCGAACTCTCCTGGGCAAATTAGGAAAACTCACTTGCCCGGAATTGACCCTGGCCACGGAAGACGGCGGACGCCTGCGAGTGCTCGTAAATAATTATCATGGAATACCGCTTCAAACTTTGGTGGACGCGGAAGTTGTGGCCACGGGAATTGTGGAATCCATTTACAACGGCAAACGGCAATTGATCAATGTGCGGCTGCTCACGCCGAGCATCCAATTTGTCAAAGTCACTCGTGCAGCGCCGCAGGACCTGTCGCCGGCGTCCGCCCGGCCGATTGATAGCCTGCGCCAATTTTCACCCGACAAGCCGTCGGAACACCGCGTTAAAGTGCGAGGAACGGTTACTTTGCAGAAACCGGGGGAATGCATTTTTATCCAGGACGGAACGGGAAGCATTCGAGTGGAAACCAGACAAACTGACGCCGTCATGCCGGGAGACATTGTCGAAGCGCTCGGTTTTCCGGCGGTTTACGACTACACGCCAGTGATGGAGGATGCTGTTTTTCGCAGGATTGGCGCGGGACCGCCACCGGCGCCTGTCACGTTGACGGCGAGGCAAATCAGAGGGTCGAATCATGACGCGGACCTCGTGTGCCTGAATGCGCAATTATTGGACCAATACCAAACCCCGGACCAATTTATTTTTGTTTTACAGGAGGGCGACATCCTCTTTCGCGCACAGCTCGCCCGGTCAGAGGCCGCTCACATGAATCTTCGCAACGGCTCGCTGCTGCGCGTGACCGGGATTTGCCTAACCGAAGGGCAAAACTATCGTCTCCCTCAACAGACATTCCAAATAATATTGCGCGCGCCGGCGGACCTGGTTGTTTTGAGGGAGCCATCATGGTGGACGCCCGCAAGGTTGCAGTGGACATTGTGCCTGCTGACTGTTGGGCTGCTCGCCGCAGCCTTCTGGGTTTGGACGTTGAGACGGCAGGTGCGCCGGCAAACTATGACGATCCGGGAAAAGATCGAACGGGAAGCGGTCCTGCAGGAACGCATGAGAATCGCGCGCGAACTTCACGACAATTTGGAGCAGGAACTCGCAGGTGTTCGCATGCAATTGGAACTGACCGCGGCAACGGTCTTGAATGCTCCTGAGTCCGCGGCGGCCAACCTGCAAATGGCCAAAACAATGGTGAGCCATAGCCAGGCCGAGGCACGGCGTTCAGTGTGGGAATTGCGTTCGCAAGTCCTCGAAGACCGCACACTTCCAGCGGCATTGAGCGCTACCGCAGGTGTTGTGGAAAACGGCGCGCCCATTGAAGTCAAGGTGTCCGGGCACACACGCACTTTGCCAATGCGTGTCGAAAGCAATTTGTTGCGAATCGCCCAGGAAGCGATGACCAATGCCATTAAACATGGAAAGGCGCGCCATATTACGGTTCATTTGGACTACGAGACGAACGGCACGCGTTTGAAAATTTCCGATGACGGGTGCGGATTTCGCGTGGAAAGCGCGCCAGACGGCCGGACGGGACATTTTGGCCTGCTGGGGATGAGAGAGCGTGTGGATAAAATCGCGGGATCTTTGAAAGTGATTAGCGCTCCCGGCGAGGGCACGAGTGTTAATGTTTTTGTTCCGCAAATGGAAGAGGATGCAAGGAATTTACCATGAAGAAAAAAATCCAGGTATTGATTGTTGACGACCACTATCTGCTCAGAATCGGGCTGGCAAATTCGCTGAATGTGGAAAGCGATATTGCCTGCGTTGCCGAAGCCAGAACCGGGGCCGAAGCCATCGAACTTTATCGTAAGCACATGCCGGACATTGTCCTGATGGATTTGCGGTTGCCCGACATGAATGGCATCGACGCAACGGTGAAATTGCGTTCCGAATTTCCCAACGCAGCGGTGATCATACTTTCCACGTTCGACGGGGAAGAAGATATTTTCCGCTCATTGCAGGCGGGAGCGCGGTCTTATGTCCCAAAAGACATCTCCCGGGATGAATTGCTAAAGATTATCCGTCACGCGCACGATGGAAAGCATACGTTGCCCGCCCTGATTGCGGGCCGGCTGGCCCAACGAATGCAGCGGCGCGAATTGACCGAACGCGAACATGAAGTCTTGCGCCTGGTGGTTGAAGGTCAAACGAACAAACAAATCGCTGCTTCCCTCCAGATCGCTGAAGTTACGGTGAAACTGCACGTAAGCAGCATCCTGACGAAACTTGGCGCGCGCGATCGAACCCAGGCCAGCACCATGGCCATCCAGCGTGGGATCGTGCATCTCATGAATTGATTCCTCGGGACTCACGCCCTGCGGCGGCGAAGGACCATCCAGCCCGCTGCAAGCCCCAGGCCGCAAAGGGATAAACTTGCCGGTTCAGGAACAACGGTCAGTTCCAGGTCGTCAATGTTGGGATGCCTTGTGTCCCCATTCTGCGTTGACACGTCCCAAATTTGCAGGTGATCCGGCTTGTCTTCGACTTTGACTTTTCAATATATGGATACGTTAGTAGCAGCAGGCAAACGGGCACCAAAATATATTATGCACATACCAGTCCAAACTCGTCCCGAGATCCCGAATTTTCTCACGGTTTCAGCGCTCAATACACACGGATCAACGGCACACGATCCCATACGGTTTTTCCAGGACCACGGTATCCCCACTGGCGTTGCGCCTCAAAGATCCCGCCCTTTTTTAAAAAGGGCGGGATTCTTAACTATGCGGCGGGTTGCGCGGCAGGCTTAAGTGGCAAAAGAACCGGAAGTACAGTTACTGAAAGGTGACAGTCACTTGAATTGGTTTCGAGACCCTCGTCTCGGGCAGCGTAAATTCGTACACATCTTCATCTGGCGCGCCGGCGGCGTCACCAAAGGGCATGGCGGATTCGGCCCGAGGGAGTTTTCGCACTGGCAGGTCCGAAACTTTGCCGTTAATCGTCACCTGGCCAAGCGTCAAATCACCCGGCCAGAATTCCCACGGATGAATTCGCAATTTCCAGGCGCGTTTCATCAAGGCCCCTTTAAAATGTCCCTTCGCCGCGCCGATTTGCACTGTCACGGATTTTGCGGCGTCGTCAGCTGAAGTTGTAATGATTGTCTTTCGAAATTGCCCTTTTTTATACGCCGTTGTTACTGTGTCATCTTCGTAAAGAGTTGCCGAAGCGGATTGGACGGCCGGATAGACGTCGAGGGTAATGGGATTCCACGGTTCTTGTCCGGTATATTGCATTTGCGGCGCGAGCGGCAGGACTGCGCCAGACCGGATGTAGATGGGCGCCTCATCGAGCGGCGTCATGTTGGTGGTAATGAACGGACCGTTAGCGATTTCCCCGTTCCAGGCGTTGATCCAATTGCCCGGCGGAATCCACAAGGCGCGCGCCACGCTGGGATTACCCTGGGTATCCGCCCTCAATTGAAGCACGGCGTTGCCCTCGATCTGTTGATATTCGATTCGCAGGGAATGCGGCTTCCCCGGAGTAAGCACATGCGAGGCATTCGACGTGGTTGAATCGTGCGGCCCCCACGCATCAATCGCCAGCTTGCCGTCAATCCAAACGCGCACACCGTCGTCTTCAACCGTGGAGAGCACGATATCGTTCGTAATATCGGCAGGCAATTCGATCGTTCCGGTCCAGCGCGCCGAAAAATGTTCCCGGGGGATTTCCGCGCCGGGCGATGAGCCGCTCCAGACGAAATCTATGTTTCTGTCTTCGCGCGTGAGCGCAGGCGGACCGGATAATTTCTCGTTGGCAAAATATTCAGCCTGCAAACCAGGCGCGCCATCGGGCGTCTTGAACCAGGTCGCCGGAACGATTTGTTGAAGTCCCTCGAGCACGGGCGCGACCAGGATGTTCGCGCCAAAAAGATATTCATCCTCGCGCGCAGATTCGGCGTATTGGGGATAATATAAATCGAGCCGGCGCAGGATGGGTTTGCCCGTTTCGTAATTTTCGTGCGCAGCGGCATAAATCACCGGCAGGAGGCGATAGCGCATGTCCAAAAATCGGCGTGCAACGATTTCAGCTTGCGGCCCGAACGCCCAGGGCATGCGTTCGTGATTGTAGGTGCAATGCGGACGGTAAATTGGTGAGAGAGCGCCGTACTCAATCCAGCGGATGTACCCCTCGGGCGTAGGGTCGGCCACATGCCCGCCCAAATCCTCGCTCATATAGGGAAACATCGAGCAAACACCGGCATGAACGGCATTTTCGACGCCACGGCGCAAATAGTCGTAGCCCGGACCGATGTCCCCGGTCCATTGAATCGAAAAACGGTGCGAGGCCACATTCATGGGGCGGTTGCGCATGCCGTTATCAATGCCGTCCACGTTGGCCATGATCAACGGGCGCGACTCAGGCCGATTGCGCTGAGTGATGTCGTGATACATTCTCATGCCCCAGACTTCCTTTTTCAGGTTGGTCGCCGGCGTTTTCAGGGCGACCATCCAATTGCGATCGAACCACCAAACATCCAGGCCGTCATTCAACAAACCTGTCAGGCCGTTCCATCGATAATTCAATTCCTTCGGGTCGAGCGCCGTGGCGGCCTGCGGTTCAGGATGGTCGTTGAACATGACATGGACATTTTTCGCATGAGCTTCTTTAAAAAAGCGGGGCATGTTCGGGAACAGATTTGTGTTTGGCTGATAACCGATGGAAGCGCCCATGCGCCAGCCGGTATCGACTACCAGCACGTCCAACGGTATGTGACGCAATCGATAATTATCAATTTGTTCCAATGCGGTCGTTTCGCTGTAGTCGTGCCAGCGGCTGTCAAATGCGCCAAAGGCATAGAGCGGCGGCATCTCAGATGGCCCGGTCAGTTTTAAAAAGTCTGCGGTCAACTGAAAATAATTTCCACCCGGGACAAACACGTAAACGTCAGGAGCGTCGTTGCCCAGGTCCCAGCCGGAGGTGTCCGGATGCTCTTTATTGCCGGCGGGCGCCGGAGTCAGCCCCCATTTTGGCGGGATTATTCTTGGCGTGTCGGCAAATGACCAGATCTGTGGATTATTCGTAGGTCCAGGCAACCAAACGCTATTGGCGAGGGCTCCGTCATATTGATATAGCACCCGGACATGGATGCGCCTCACCCGGACGCCATCGAGTGACGTTGCGTCTTCAGGCACGTAGACGATGTAATTTGTGGTTCGAATTTCAATGATGTTGCCGTTGGTGTAAAAAGTAAATTTAGCGCCCGGCCAACCGCGATTGACGATATGAAACGTGGGCCGATCTTCGAAACCCTCCGGACCTTTGAGTTCGAGCCGGACCAGGTTAGTGGACAATAATTGCACGCGGACATTTCCAATGATGACGTTGTTGCCTTGCGCGGGCAGATGTGGCACCAACAGCAGGAACGCCAAAAATGAAACAAGATAGAAAATTCGTTTCATGTCCGATGATGCCTCGAGATTCAACCGTTGACGCTCATTTGCCGCCCGTTGTCTTTGGGCGAGATTTTTAAAAGAAAGGGCACGGCCGTTTTTGCCCATTCATCGGGAGCGGGATAGCTGTTGGCGGACCCGCCGAATGTGCTGCGCAGCATGTCCGTATCAATAACGCCCGGGTTGAGAGGAATGGCCGCCATGCCCGCAGGCAACTCTTGAGAGAGAGAATTGGTGAGACCTTCAATTGCCCATTTGGTGGCGCAATATGGAGCAACTTCAGCGTCCGCCGATCGGCCCCAGCCGGAACTGAAATTGACAATGATACCCGCGCGGCGCTCGACCATGGCCGGAACAAAATGGCGGATGACATTGGCCACACCCTTGATATTCACGTAAATGACGTTCGAAAACTCATTTGCGGGAACTTTCCAAAGCGGCGCATTGCGGGCGATCAGCGCTGCGTTATTCAGGAGCAAATCCGGCGGCCCATGCGATTTCAATATGCCCGCCGCCCAGGCGGCAACCTGATCATCAGACGAAACGTCCACAGCGGAAAAATCATGCGGAGATGGAAATTGTTTTTTGAGTCCGTCAACTGCCTGCCCGGACCGGCTGCAACCGACAACAGTGTGGCCCAACCGGACGAATTCTTCAGTCATGGCGCGGCCTAATCCGCGCGAGGCGCCGGTGATTAAGACTGTTCGTTTCATTACGCCCATGGCAGGCAAGGTAGCATTGATCCGCAAAAATGCGACAGTTCGTCGCTCATCAATTGCGCGGATTAAAGTGAGACTGTTCTTTTAATTGCTCCCAGAGCTTTTTTTCGCCATCGGATATCTGTGACGGAACAGTGATCCTGGCGACCACAAATAAGTCTCCTTTTTTCCCCAGGCCACGGCCGCGCACACGAAGCTTTTGGCCGTTTTGCGTCCCCGCGGGGATTCTGATGTGCACGCGACCTTGCAGCGTGGGAACCGAAATTTCACCGCCCAGGACGGCTTCCCACGGCGCCAATTCAGCCTCATAAATCAGATCGTGGCCGTCTACTTCAAAATCCGGATGCTTGCCCAATCGCACGCGCAGATAAAGGTCGCCGGATTGACCGCCGCCGGAGCCGTGCTCGCCGCGGCCCGCGATGCGCAGCAACTGGCCTTCCGTTACACCGGCGGGAATTTTGACCTGGTGGTTTTCCGTTTTTGACCTGTGACGGACGCTGACCATGCGAACCGCTCCATTCTCAGCTTCCTCAAGCGTGACCAGGATGTCGCCCTCGACATCCCGACCGCGCGCGGCGCTTTCTTCTTCAGCATGTCCAAACCCTGAAAAGCCTCCGCGCCGCGAGCCCGTGGAACCGAAAAGTTGCTCAAAAAAGTCGCTGAACCCGGTGCCGCCAAATTCGAATTCAACCCCTTCGGACCCCTGCCCGGCTCCAGTGCGTCCGCGCCCCTGCCTGAACCCGTCCCATCCCGGTGGCGGGCGAAACTCAGCGCCGGATTTCCAATTGGCGCCCAATTCATCGTACTTTTTGCGCTTGGCAGGATCACTCAAGACTTCGTAGGCCTCATTGATTTCCTTGAACTTTTCCTCCGCGCGCTTTTTGTCTTTGGCGACGTCCGGATGGTATTCGCGCGCGAGTTTGCGAAAGGCTTTTTTAATGTCGGCTTCGGATGCGGTGCGCGAGACACCCAAACTTTCGTAATAATCTTTGTATTGAACGGGCATGGAGTGGCGTGAAAGCGTTAAGTCGTGGAGGCTTCGGACGGCCTGAACGGCGTAAAGTCAGAAAATGAAACTGTCATTTCCGTTTCACGTATCACGTTTCGCGCGGCAGCGCAAACCGATTTAGCGATCGTTCGCCTTTTACGGCGCCGGAACGAAGCCGGATAATTCCTAGCTTTTGGTGTTATCGACGCTGATGTAGCGGGTCCCGCCTAGTTCCGCTGTTTTGCGCCATACTTTCAGGAGAATATATTTCCCTTTGGCGCTATTGCACAGGCGGACGACCTGGTCGGCGTCACTAACGGAATGATGATCCACGGCGATAATGACGTCGCCCTTTTGCAGGCCTGCCTCAGACGCGTGGGAATCCTGGGCCACGTCGGACACGATAGCGCCCTTGACGTCGTCAGGAATCTCCAATTGGGAGCGCACGTCGGAATTCATATCCGCCACCGTCACGCCGTCCAAAGCGTCGGTTTGAGCCGGCTGCGGCGCGCTCTCGGCCTGTTCGGACGGGCGCTCACCCAGTGTGACTTTGACCGTGCGCGGCTGGCCGTTCCGGATAAATTTCATCGAGACCCTGGAGCCAGGAGCGCAATCCGCCACGGCCAGCAACAAGTCATTTTCATCGGTGATTGGCTGGCCGTTGAATTCGCTGATAACATCACCGGACTGAATCCCGGCTTTTTCGGCAGGCGTCCCCGGCTCAACGCCGCCCACGAGGGCGCCGTTTTCGGTGCTTAAACCGAAGCTCTGCGCCAATCCCGGCGTAATGTCCTGCGGCATAACTCCCAGATAACCACGAGAAACTTTCCCGCCGCTAATCAGGCGTTCAGCCACATGGCGGGCCAAATTGACCGGCACCGCGAAACCGATGCCCTCGCTGCCTTCAGAGCTGCTTTCGATGGCGGTATTGAGTCCCACCAGACGGCCCTCGGCATCCACCAGCGCGCCGCCGGAATTGCCGGGGTTAATGGCCGCGTCTGTCTGGATGAAATTTTCATAGCCATTGAAACCCAGGCCGCTGCGTCCGAGCGCGCTCACGATTCCCATTGTGACCGTTGGAGTCTGGCCGGGCTGGCTGATGTCAAATGCGTTGCCGATAGCCAGGACGATGTCGCCCACATCCAACTGGCTGCTATCTCCAAGGGTGATGGCAGGCAAATGGTCGGCATCAATCTTGAGCACTGCCACATCTGTATCAGGATCAGAGCCGATGACACGGGCCTTGTATTCACTTTTATCCCCGGTGCGGGCGATTCTAATTTCCTCCGCATTGGCGATGACGTGGTTGGCGGTGAGGATGTAGCCATCCGCAGTGATAATCACGCCGGAACCCAGGACCTGCTCGCGGCGAGTCAACTCGTGTTGCCCGTCAGGATTGCCGAAAAACTGTTGGAAGAACGGATTGGACTCGTGGTAATGCATGACCCGCGTCGAATAGATATTTACCACGCTGGGCGAAGCGCGTTTCACCACCGGTGCAAAGCTGGTCAGCCCGGAGGTCGAACGGTTAATGGGCGAATTGTCCACGACCATGGATGGCATCGACCCCTTGGCCCAAAGATTGGAATGTAATCCGCCCGTCCCGAGGGCCACGCACACCACGCCAATAGCAAACCCGGACAAGAACCTGGAAAACTGTGTCATAAGCCGTTTCCTTCAGCATTAATTGTTCCCTGCGGGCATTAGCAAGGACAATTCATCGGCACGGCTATTTCAAACAAATTGAGTGACGCAGGTTCAAGGTTGAAGCGCCTGCCTAAGGCATGCGCTTTCAGGAACTTCCGGCGATTCGACCCATTCGCAGAGCAACGAACGATTCAATGCACATCGTGGATTCAATGGGCCGGGACGGTCTCCCGGCACTTCCAATACCGCTTACTTATTGGTCGAGGGATTATTCGAGGCAGCCTGTTCCATCTTTTGAAGGTCTTGCGCCTTGATCGTTTCGATTTTAGCGCCCTTCTTCATGTCTTCGGCGGAAGGAACTTTGATGATGTCGCTCGTCAGCGGCTGGGCCTGGGCGGGCGCCGGACGGGCTTTGACATCAAGCAATTCCACTTCAAAGACCAGAGTTTCGTTGGGACCGACCAACGGCTCCCGGCCACTCGGTCCGTACGCCAGGTTGGAAGGCACGTAAATTTCCCACTTCGATCCGACTTTCATTTTTTCCAGCGCCTCAGTCCAACCGGGGATGACTCCGGCCACCGGAAATTCGGCGGGCTTCCCGCGTTTGAACGAACTGTCGAACTCAGTACCGTTGACAAACGTGCCCTTGTAATTGACCGTAACAATGTCGCTTGGGCTGGGCGTGGGGCCGGTGCCATCCTTGATGACTTTATATTGCAAACCGTCGGGAAGCGTAACCACACCGGGCTGGGTTTTGTTGTGGGCGAGGAAGGCTGCGCCTTCCTGTTCATTTTGCTGCCCCTCCTGGGCCTGCGCTTTTTGACGATTGGCCACGAGACTGTGCTGAAGTGTCGTCAATTCGGTCTTCATTTGGTCCTCTGTCAATAATGTCGGGCCGCCGGATTGGGAATCTTTGAGCCCGCGCACCGTTGTGTCGATGTCCACATCCACGCCGTTTTTCTTCAAGCCCGTTCCGTACAACATGCCAACGGCATAACTTTCGCGCTCTTTATCGGTCGTCAAAGCGGCAGTATTGGCGGAAGTTGCCGTCGCGCCATTTGTGGTGGCGGCAGCACTATTGGTTGCGCCTGAGGCAGGCGGCGTTGGCTGGTTATTTTTGTTACAACCGGTGAAAAGAACGGCGCTGGCCAAACCCGTAAAAATCAAAGATGCTTTTTTCATATTTTTATTGGAAACAGTATTTTGCAAATTCAGATGGCGATTTGCAAATCGATTTTTAATAAGTTTATAATTGCGCTGCCGCCAATTCATGAGAATATAAGGCCGCGCCGGAGCGTAGCTCAGCCTGGCTAGAGCACTTGCTTTGGGAGCAAGACGTCGCAGGTTCGAATCCTGTCGCTCCGACCATTTTTACTGGCGAAAAACCTCAAAAAGCGGGCAAAAACCGCTTCAGGACTACCCCCTGGCAGCGGTCGTTTATGCCCCGCTTCAAGCCCCTTTCCTGCAGTGCATCGGAGCAACCTGAACCGCGTTTTCCAGCACTGGCACATATCCAGCTATAGTTACGGGACAAGACGACAATTCGGTCGAACCAAGGGGAAAGGGTTAATTATGACAAAAACACGACGGCAAACAACGATTGCCGGCGCAACCAATCGTTCATCGCGAAATCGTTGGCGGTCAGCCAGAATGGAATTTGGGGCACCCCGAAGCCGGCGCCGCTACGCCGAGACCGCCAGCGATAATAACCGGAGCCATCGCAGGACCCGGACACGACGAGGTTTCGCCGCGATGAATCCAACACAGCAGCGCAAAATTGCATCTCTGGGCGGACGGTCTTTTCACCGGTCGCCACGGGGCTTTGCAGCCATGGGCACGGAACAGCGGCGCCGGATCGCTTCGGCGGGTGGCCGGGCCTTTCACCGGCGGCCACGTGGCTTTGCAGCCATGGACCGGAACGAACAGCGGGAGATAGCCGCGCGCGGAGGCAGTGCTCCGCGACGAGGTCCCCGCGGATTCGCCGCGATGGAACCGCGCCAACAGCGAAGGATCGCCGCGCGCGGAGGCCACGCAAGCCATAGACGGTAAGCAATATTGGATTAATGGATTGTTGGATAAATGAGGAAGCATTTCGCCCTCTAGACCAACAATCCATTTGTCCGTTTTAGCTGAAAGTGCGCGAGTCCAACCGGAGTGAATATCACGAAACGTGCCGGATGGAAAACGCATTTGCAAAAATTGGTTTGCTATCCTGCAACCAGCATCTTCCTTGCTGCGGCGTGGATTTCAAATCCCCAATTTAATGCGCCCCCGTGCCGCAGGTTCACCGCACTCAAATTCAATTCCCAACTTGCGTTGCATCTCTTCCAGTGGCACGCCCCTGGTTTCCGGCACCAGGAATTTCACCCACAAGAGTTGGAACACCGCAGAAAAAGGCAAACACATATCCGGGCAGAAAAGATTCGACGACTTTTGGGAAAAATGTCGTCAGCAGCGCGGCAAAGAACCAGTGGGTAAAACTTCCGACCGAAATGATGGACCAGAAAAATATTTGCTTTTTCATTATTAAAACGGTTGCTTCTCTCATTTCCCTGCCCACGCGGATTTCAGTTCAAACACGCTCAGCGAATCGATGCGCGCCTCTCCGGCATCGCATGACAACTCGAGACTTTGATTGTTCGGCGATACCGCCGACGCCACGGGCATGTATAAGGTTTCATCGCCACCGTAAATATCCACGGATGCGCGATCAACAAAGACGTGAAGAATAAGGCATCCGTCAATAGGCGCCACAGTTGCCTGGCAGCCGAGGCAGGAGAGTTTTCGGCCTGCAACATCGTAAGTCACGGGAACTCCACGGAGGTTAAGACGTATTTCCCCGGCCGTGCCAACCGCAATTTTCGCCTGGATCTCGAAAAGTTCGCCCTGGATTCCGGCGAGAGGATTGATGTGTGGCATAATCGGCTGGGGCTGAATTTTCTGTTCGTGTCGGCGAAGTGACGAAAGCTCTTTCACTGGCGATACCTTAAGCACAGCCCCGGTTGGTTCGGAATGGAGTGTCAGTTCAACAGGCAGTCCCATCATTTGGTTGAATGGCATTCCCTTGAAGATATCGCCGTTTGGCAGCCGTCCCCAGGGAACCAAGATACAGCGACCGTCGCGGGCGGGGATGTCCGAATAGACTTGCGCCGCGTACCAACAATTGCCGCTTTCCAGGTGGCGTGGTTGGGTTTCCGGGACAAACGTGTGGCCGTCGAATTTGCCCACTACGTAATTCCCACTTGCCCCGAAAAACACCCAGCGGAGATCGTGCCTGTTTCCGTTGAGTGGCATTTCAAAGAAATTCGGACATTCGGAGTCGCCGGGCAGTGTAAAGTTCTGTAGCTTGTTCCAATGCTTCAAGTCCTTTGAATCAAAAATCGCGTAATCACTGTGGTCGAGGTAGAGAGCCATCACCCATTTCTTCTCCGGCGCAAACCAGGTCACCTTGGGATCGCGATTGTCCGCGGCAATGTGACTGAGCACCGGGTTGTTTTGATATTTAGTCCACGTGCGCCCGCGATCATTGCTATAGGCGATTTCCTGGGTAAATGGATTGTCGGCCGCGGTCATCATCGCGACCAGCGCCCGTTGCCGCCCGGTCTGAAAACCCGCGGTATTGCCCCAATCCACGACCGCTGAACCGGACCACATGGCGCCATGCTCATCCGGATATAGCGCCACGGGAAGTTCGTGCCAATGGACTAGGTCTTTGCTCACGGAATGGCCCCAGGACATATTGCCCCAGCTCCAGCCGTAGGGATTGTGCTGGTAAAACAAATGGTATTCCCCTTTGAAATAAACCAGACCGTTCGGGTCGTTTATCCAACCGCGACGCGAGGTAAAATGAAATTGCGGACGCATCGGTTCCAGATACAAATCCTGGCTGCCTTTAATTTCATCGGACTCATCGACGGAACTCAATCCGGTTGAGCCCGCTGGCAAATCTTTTGCTTTGATGGTGACAATCCTGCCTGTGAAAGGAGTTGCATCCAGAAACGCCCACCAGTCCGGCTTGCCATCGGCGAGTTCGATGTCGAAGTCGCGTTCCTCATGACCGTTTACAAGCAGACGAATATGCCGCAAAGGCGCTCCATTCTTTACCGGGAAATCAAGGTACGTTTTTTCAACTTCGATGTCCCGAGTGGCCTCGATCCCTTGAGCGAACGCGCCGACCGTTCTGAAGATAAAAATACTGATTAACGCGGCGATGACGAGATGCTTTGGCATTTCGATACGCTTATTTACCCAAACAAACGTCTCGAAACCAAATCAAAACGGCCATGAACGAATTCATGGCCGTAAATTGGTTGCGGGGGCAGGATTTGAACCTGCGGCCTTCAGGTTATGAGCCTGACGAGCTACCGGGCTGCTCCACCCCGCGGTAAATTTGGAATCCGAAAATCCATCAAATGAATCGCTCGGACTTTTCTAATTTGCCATAAACGAGACACATAGCAAGAGCATTTGAATGATTTTATCGCGTTGCCTAAAACGGCCAAACCCCATACGCGACCCAGTAGCCTGGCAGTTTGATATATTCCAAATAGACGCGCCGGGAAAAATCGCGGCCCCAGTTGGAATGTTTGTATTTGAAATAGGCCGGCCGGGAATAAAATTTTATGCCCGGCGCGAAATGCTCAAACGTGTTCAGTGCCCTCCGCGAATGATACCAGGACGTCACAATAATAGCGCTGTGAACCTTTTCCGCCTGCAACAGGGCCGCGCAAAAACGAGCATTCTCACGAGTCGTTTTGGATTTGTTCTCGACCGCAATGCCACGAGCCGGCACGCCGTCCTTTAATAATATGTGCCGATTGATATCGTCGTCACCGGCACCGCTAACCAGAATTCGCGGCGCCACGTGATCAAGAAATAGCCTGGCGGCATACTCAGGCCGTTCATGAGTGCCTCCGCCACCAAGGACGATAATCACGTCGGCTTTCTGAGGGCCGCTGTCCACGCACAGGAACGCCTGAGGAAAGAAAAATAACCCGGCCGCAAACATCACAACCAGCGCGACCAATATCATCACGATTTTCAGGAGCCTTTTTCCCCGCCGTATCATCCGGGGCATCATTGCAGAGTTAAAGGCGAAGAGCAATTCATGCCAGTGCCTTGAGATACAACACCAGGCGATCAACCTCACGGAATCCAATTGCCACGTGGGCATTTTGGGATTCAAGATTCTCGAGTTCGGCATCAGAGGCGAATTCCCGGAATCCACGTTCCCGAGCCCATTGTTCGGCCGCCACTACGAGTGAACGTCCGATCCCCTGTCTCCTAAGATCGCGATCGACGAACCAGCCTTCAAGATAAGCAACGGGGCTGGTAGAACATCCATCTGCCAGTGACCTGGACCCCACTTCAGCAAAACCG
>DATAST010000184.1:0-1645 GCA_036269115.1 Verrucomicrobiia bacterium
GTGAGTTACGATCCGAAGGTGGCGCATCAATGCCGCGACCGACGCGCGGAACCGGAGGCGGAGAAGCAGGTGGGGACGTTTTGCGAATTTTTCGAGTTCGCGAGAAAAAATTTTGTGGCGAAGGATGAAAAGAATTCGCGGGAGGATGCGGCGCGGGCGCAGTTGAAAAAATTGTTTGGGGATTAAGGGGGAAAATTAAAAATGTAAAATCTAAAATTTAAAAATGGGAGGAGTTTTCAGTTTCAAGTTTCAGGTTTTCAGTTTTCGGAATGCGGAGTGCGGAGTACGGAATTGGGGGAATGGCAAGGTGGATGCAGTGGTAAATATTTTTTCTTTGGGTTGGTGGACGGGCTTGCCTCGCTACGCTCGGGATAGTTTTTTGAGGGGCGTTCATTCCCCCGGCTGAAGCCGGGGGTTAATGAGAAGCGGTGGGCAAGGGTGCGAATTTTGGTTCCAAGGGAAAGATTCTTTCGTCCCTGCCGGGACTTGATTTGGAACGAAGGCAAACTCAGCAATAAATTGCTGGGCTAAGTTCTGCCATCCCTGCGGGACTTGGGACGGCTGCGCGGCAGCGCAGCCCTACCATGCGCTAGATTGTCAGGAGAGGGAGTTTTGCGGCACGAAAGTCTTAGCGCGGCACTGAAATTTTCCGTGAGAGGTTCTCGCTTTTGAGAATGGGCAATGATGGTGGTGATTTTTGAAACTTTTTGTTCGCAAATTCTTTTTCGCGTTTCGCATTTTTAAAAATATTTGCGGGTAAAATACGCCTGAAAATTTCCGATTGTCCTACTAAGTTTTTTTGCGGTTTCTGCCGATGAATTATCATTATGAGAGTGATCATCCAGGACCTGGAAACTAAGGCGTATCTATCTGAAAGTGGGCGCTGGGTTTTAAATAAAGCGGACGCGCGGGATTTTGAGACGTTGCTGCGCGCTTATCTTTTTGCTGAAAAAAATACGTCGTGCAAATTTGAGGTGCTCCTTCATTGCCTGGATGATGGTTACACTTCGGGAATCATCAAGGGCGTTGGTACGGCGGTTGAAAAAATCCCGGCGGTGGTGGAATCGGACGCAACGGAGACGGTGTGGCATCGCGAAATGTTTCTGGAAAATCGGCGGGGCGGTTTAATCTGGATTTTATCAACACGGCGAATAATCACTTGAATTAAGTGAGGGGACGGCGGACCACAGGTCCGCCCTATCGTGCGGTGGTGAGTTTGCGAGCCGTACCGTTCCAGAGAGCGATTTAATTATTTTTGGCCGTTAATTTAGGCAGGCCAATGCGCGGGCAGAGATTTAAAATCTCGCAGTGCTCGCAGTCGGGGTTGCGGGCGTAGCAGCGGCGGCGTCCGTGCCAGATGAGGAGGTGGCTGAAGAGGGTCCACTCGGATGAGGGCAACAATTTGATGAGGGCTTGCTCGATTTTTTCGGGCGTGGTTTCGCGGGTGAGGGCGAGGCGCGCGGAGAGGCGGGCGACATGGGTGTCCACGACGACGCCACTGTTCAGGCCGAAGGCATTTCCGAGGACGACGTTCGCGGTTTTGCGGCCGACGCCGTCCAGTTCGACGAGTTGTTCCATTGAGGCGGGAACTTTTCCATCGTGCACCTCAATAAGTTTGCGGCAGCAGGCCTGGATGTTTTTCGCT
>DATAST010000185.1:0-1706 GCA_036269115.1 Verrucomicrobiia bacterium
AAAGAGATGTAGAGGCACGGGTGGCGGTAGGCATGATGATCCTGGAAATGCCGACCCGGCTGCGAAAGAAAATGTTCGCCCTTCGGGAACGCATTGAATGGATGGTGCGGGAATACGGAATCGAGCATGTCGGGCTGCAAACTCTGACGATTCGCGAAAACGTCACGGACGGGAAGGAATTCAATAAGCGATTCAAATCGATTTCGACGAATGTCTTCCCGAAAATCTTCCAAGATTGGATTCGCGTGTATGAGCGCCAGAAACGGGGCGCCTGGCACGTTCACGTCGTTGTCGCGACGAAAGCGGACATCCGCGCGGGAAGCAATCCCGATGCGCTTAACAAGCTGCTCAAAGACAAGAACGAAAGAAAAATCCCCAAGTCCACCTATTACGCCGGATTGAAACAGTATGCTTCACCGAATCTGCGGGCGATTTGGAAGGAGTTCCGTCGTCTATGCGGTATCCGTGAGTTCCAGCAACGGCGCAAATCCAAGGGCAAAAGATACTACAAGTTTGATGCGTGCCATTTGTTGCCAATCATCAGCACGCCACAGGCACTGGCGGTGTATGTCTCCAAATACATCAGCAAGGGGTTTGAGAACAGAAGACCGGAGGATAAAGGGATGCGCTTGGTCGGATGTTCCAAAAGGGTGTCGCGGGTTTGCAGCGAGAAATTTTCCTGGGTGGACGGGGCGGGCAGTTTATGGCGTACGAAGCTCGGCATTTTGGCAGACATGCTCAACCTGAAATCGAGTGATGAATTCGCCAGCAAATTCGGGTCAAAGTGGGCATATCATTTGCGCCCCGCGATCGATGTTCTGTTATTGCCGCATTACGCGAATATGAAGCTGGCCAGGGCGGACGGGTGGAATTTGGTGAACACGTCCGATGGTTCACCGTGGCCGTGGGCTGACCTGGAATTGCCAAAAGCCCAAATCCGGCAGTCATGGACAGAGGCTTTTAGGGTTGTTCAGAATTTAATTTCGCGGCGGCGAGGCAAGCCAAAGCGCCGGTCGAGAGTAGAAATGGCCTGGGACCCGGAGCGATGGCATGGACAGAAATCGAAAGTGTACGAGGTTTTTAAGCCACCGCCCAAACCAAAAGTGTGGAACCAAGGCGAATTGAGCGGGCTGAACGGGCCGAAATTGTCACATATTGTGAAAGACTGATTCCCTTTCCACCGACCGGAAAGGAGGCGCGGAGCGAAAAAGGCCAGCGCGAGCGGAAGGAGAGTCCAGAGAGCAAAGCTCTTTGGCGCGGGGTTTGGGGACCGTGCCGGTCCCCAAAAAAGCAAAAAGGCTGAACCGTCGCTGGTCCGGCCGTGAGCATGGGAGAAGGATTTAGTCCTCGTCCGGCATCATAATAGTGATCGCCGGTTCTGGTTTGTCGATGTCGAGCGGGCCGCAGTGGGCAATCAGTTTCACAAGGCGCGGGGCGCGATTGTCATTTCGCACGTAAAGCGCGAAGGGCAAACGACTGTGTCCGGGTTTGGCCCGGACGGCAAAGCGGAGCATCCAGAGAATGTCCCAAAGCCTTCCAAGCCCGTCCTGACCTTCGACGCCCGGCGGTATAACCACGTAAGCGTCATAAACGGAACGGGTGAGGAAAACCGGAAAAAGGATTCCGGCTTCCTTGGCGGTTGGTGTCACTTCGATCTGAAACCCGTCGGCGACAGCCTGAGCGCGGGAATAACTATAGATGATTTC
>DATAST010000186.1:0-41029 GCA_036269115.1 Verrucomicrobiia bacterium
ATTGAACGACTTTTTCGACGGCTCAAAGGTTATCGCCGGGTCTTTTGCCGATTCGACAAGCTCGACGCTCTGTTCACGGGATTTATCGTCTTGGCACTCATTGTCGAAGCTTTACGGCTTTAGTGTTAACAGGCCCTAGAGGACGTGTTGCGTATTGCGTGGGACGTTGAGAATGAGCAATGATCGGACGACCATACTTGACGTATCACGCAACACGCGCACGTAAAATGCAAAAATCCTTCCTGGCCACAGCTCTTTGGTTGATCTCCTGTCTCTGCCTCGCCGCCCAAATGAGTAATGACTGGTCAAACTACGACTTCAATCTGCCTTCCAAGGACAGTCCGGAAGTCCAATGGTGGCGCGATTCGCAGACGAATCTGGACCAGCGACTTGCATGGTGGCGTGATGCGCGGTTTGGGATGTTTATGCATTGGGGCGTCTATTCGTATGCCGGAGGTACCTGGCACGGCAAGCCCGTTCACGGTTACGCCGAGCATATCCAGCGGATCATGAAAATTCCCGGGCCGGTCTATCGCCGCGATATTGCCGGGCATTTTGATCCGACCAATTTTGATGCCGAAGCCTGGGTGCGCCTGGCCAAGGCAGCCGGGATGAGATACATCGTCATCACCGCCAAACACCATGACGGCTTCGCCATGTGGCCGACCAAAGTCAATGATTACAACGTTATGGACGCTACTCCCTGGCATCATGATCCGATGAAAGATTTGAAGACGGCGTGCCAGAAATATGGGCTCAAGTTCGGCTTTTATTATTCGCAAGCCTATGACTGGGCGGATACCAATGCCCCGGGCAATGACTGGGACCGCAATAATCCCGGCGGCGGCAAAAAAATCGGCGGTGTGGATTGGTGGACCACGCGTCCCGAATTTATGAACCAGGCGCGGCGGTACGTGGATGAGAAGGCGATACCGCAATTGCTCGAACTGATTCACGATTATCATCCGGACATTCTCTGGTTTGATACTGCGAGCAAATTGCCGCCATCGGAAAACCTGCGCATCATGAAAGCCGTGCGCCAGGCAGATCCCAACGTGGTTATCAGCGGCCGGCTTGTTTATGGCTGGGGCGACTATGCCGATACCACGGATCGGCCCGCGAATTTTCCACCCTTCGAAGGCGATTGGGAAGGCATTCCCACCACCGACGAATCTTACGGCTGGAATCAAAATGATTTTTCCTACAAACCCCGTCGCACTTTATCCAATTGCTGGCCAAGGCGGCGGCGCGAGGCGGGAACCTGTTGCTAAACATCGGCCCGATGGGCAACGGCGAATTTGATCCGCACGACGTCGCGATTCTGCAAGGCATCGCTGCATGGTGGCGCGTGAACGGCAAATCCATCCGCGGCACTACCCGCACGCCGTTGCCGGTTCAAACCTGGGGCGAATCCACGCGCAAAGGCAACCTCCTTTACCTCCACGTTTTCAATTGGCCGACTACCGGACGCCTCGACATCGGCGGACTGGTTTCAGACATCAAGTTCCCGAGGCTGCTGCCGGAGAATTTTCCAAAAATCGGCTCACAACGGATCAATTCGTTTGATATCGAAATTGACGATCTGCCGGCGACTCCACCCGACAAAGCCGATTCAGTGATTCAGGTTGTTTGCGACGGCGATATTCAAACGGACACCAACCGCCTGCTGCAGCCGCAGTTTCCCGTGGACACACTTCGAGCCTTCGATGGCGTGATTCATGGCAAATTGCGCCATGGTCCCGGCAAGAAGACTGACGATTATGTGATGAATTGGACTTCGCCCAAAGAGTCCGTATCGTGGCCCGTCCGGTTGAACGCGCCGGCAAAGTATGAAGTTTTGATCAACTACGCCGCGAACGACGAATCCGCCGGCGGGACCTTTGCCGTTAAGCTCGGCGATCAGACGTTAAATGGCGAGGTCAAAGCGGGCGAGCCTCAGATCGAGTCGCTCGGCACGGTTTCGCTGGGATCGGGGAATTTTGAAATCAGCGTGTCGCCTGTGCGCATTGCCGGGCATGAATTGTTTAGGCTGCGCAATTTGGAATTGAGGTCGAGGTGATTCGTGGATGGATAGCGCAGGTTTCCAAATCGGCAAGTCGTACGACGTCGTGCGGCCGGCAGGTTTGGAAACCCGCGATACAGCAGACATGGAAGTCTGCGGTACGCTTGCGCCTACGGCATAAACACCGCGCGATAGTAGCGCTGTGGAATGCCGTTCGTTTCCGTGTAAACAAACGGCGCTCCATTGGTCAGTATCGGTACCCAGTCCGTAAGATTTGTTGAAGCCTGGAGTATGTAGGCCCCGTCAATTGGCCCATCGAATAAAATATCGAATTCGTATTTTGAACCGTGTTTGTGATAACTAATGAATAAGTTTGAAACCCACTGCCATCGGGCGAGGGCAGGGAAACTGTACCGCTGCTGCTGGCCTGGTATCGTGTCCCGCCGACATTCGTCCAGCCGAGTCCCGCAATATTTGTCCAAGTGCCCCCTATTTTAAAGTACGCATTTTTGGGCAGGGCTGCGGGAACGAGGAGCCAGTTGGTTTGCCAGCCATTCATTGCCGGGTTTGGGAGATTTTTGGAATAAAATATGGTGTTCATGTTTGTCTCCTCGTGTCCCGGGTTCGATGCCGGATGTGCCGCTATGAACCCAGTTCAGATCGCCGACGGAACCGTTTGCGTTGAGAGATGCGACGCCTTCCGGTGCCGTGTTGACGTAACCGTAAACGTCGGCATAACCCACATTGATAATACTACCATCCGTTGCCAGTGTGAAATCTGATGTCCGACAGGGCAAATTATTGGAGCTGTAACTCAAACCAACGTCTGAAAAAACGCCATAGGCCATGCCATGGTAGGTCATTGAAGTTTGCCAGATGCTATGATTTGGATCGGCTGAATTAAAACTTTCCGCCGTTACGTTGTTGCCATTGAAACTGATAGTGGAATTAGCGGTAATACCACCAAACGTTGGCTGGCATCGCGCCGTGGCGGAGAAGAATACGAGACAAAGGCAGAGCGCCAGCCCTCCGTGACAGAACCTGGTTACGCCTGTTTTCATATGATGGGGGGCAAGATTATGCCTTGAAATCGACACAAGAGAGCAGGGCTAATGCCATGCAGGGGTTTCGTTGAAGCGTTGAACTGGAAGGCTACAGCCTGAACGTTATGTTTGGGACTTGGATTTTACAAATACACCCGCCCGACGAGCTTTTGCAGGCCGTCGGCGCGGGAATTCGCCCGTGCGGCGTTTCAACGTTTCAACCCGGCATTTGACGGAGAGAGCAGGGAAAAGGCCGCAGATCAAACTCGCGCTATCGCGCGGAATCGCAGTCAGCGGCTTATATTGCGGGCGTTTTACCCGGGGCGGCGCACTCGCAGACTCGCGCTCTGCCCCGGGCTGTCATATTTCGCCCTTATCAGGGCTTTCAGTCAGAGCCTCGTACCTCGGCTGAAAAGAAATCCTCAACCAACCACCTCCCGTAGATGGAGAAATGTCGTCCAATGGTTCGAAAGGACGACGTCTAACGCAAAATCCGGGTTTCAACGTTTCAACTTTTAAACGTTCCTTCCTTCGGCCTGAGCTTTTTCCAAAGCCAGCCCAGGGGATCGAAGAAGTCATCCACAACGCGTTCCTTGAGCGGAATGATGGCGTTGTCGGTGATGGTGATGTGCTCGGGACAAACTTTCGTGCAGCACTTAGTGATATTGCAGTAGCCGATGCCGTAGGCCTTGCGCAATTCGGGCACGCGGTCTTCGGTGTCGAGCGGGTGCATTTCCAGGGCGGCCGTATAGACCAAGAAGCGCGGGCCGATGAACTCGTCGTGCTTATGATGGTCGCGCAGGACGTGGCAGACGTCCTGGCAAAGGAAACATTCGATGCACTTGCGAAACTCCTGCACGCGGTCGATGTCTTCCTGCGCCATGCGCCAGGTGCCGTCCGGCGCGTCAGGTTTGCGCGGTTTGAACGGTTTGATCCTGGTTTTCACCCGGAAATTCCAGGAAACATCCGTCACCAAATCGCGAATGCTGGGAAATGCCCGCATCGGTTCGATGGTGACCGGCTTGTCGAGCGGAATTTGGTCCAGGCGCGTCATGCACATGAGCCTGGGAATACCGTTGATTTCCGCCGAGCAGGAACCGCATTTACCTGCTTTGCAATTCCAGCGGCAGGCCATGTCGTTCGCCTGTGTTGCCTGGATTTTGTGAACAGCGTCGAGCACGACCATGCCTTCGGACACTTCGGTCGTGTAATCGACCAGCTTGCCGCCGCTTGCATCGCCGCGCCAGATTCGGAAAGTTGCGTTCATTTCATCTCCTCAATCACCTGTTTCAATTCATCCGGCATGGAGGGAATCGTATCGCGCCGGACCAGCATCGACCCATCCGGGTTTTTCTTAACGATGATATTCACCGTGCCGCAGGTGGCGTCTTTGTTCGGAAAATCGTCACGGAAATGGCCGCCACGGCTTTCCTTGCGTTCAATGGCCGAACGCGTGATGGCTTCGGAAACAGTCAGCAAATTTTTCAGGTCCAACGCGGTATGCCAGCCGGGGTTATATTCGCGATGGCCTTGCACGGAGACCCGATCCGCGCGTTCCCGCAGCTTGCCAATGCCGTCCAATGCCCGGAACATTTCTTCCTCACGCCGCACGATGCCCACGAGGCTTTGCATCATATCCTGCAAATCGTATTGGATCTGGTAGGGACCTTCGGCGGTTGCCGGGGAGGCGAGGCCTCGTTCAAATGGTTCCAGTGCTTGCCGTTCGGCTTCCTCGATCTGGGCCATATTGATTTTGGCATCGCCCTTTTCTTTGGCAAATTTTGCCGCATATTCGCCGGCGCGCTTGCCGAAAACGATTAAATCCGAAAGGGAATTTCCACCCAGACGATTTGCACCGTGCAATCCGGCCGCCGCTTCGCCCGCGGCAAACAGGCCGGGAACGCTGGACATCTGGGAATCTCCATTTACGCGAATGCCACCCATGATGTAATGCGTTGTGGGACCGATTTCCATCGGTTCTTTGGTGATGTCCAAATTCGCCAGCTGCATGAATTGGTGATACATGCTGGGCAGCTTGCGTTTGATGTGTTCGGCCGCGTTCGGAATTCTTTCTTTGATCCACGCAATATCCAGGAACACGCCGCCGTGCGGGCTGCCGCGTCCGGCCTTCACCTCGCGCATGATGCAGCGGGCCACGTGGTCGCGCGTCAAAAGTTCGGGTGGACGCCGCGAGTTTTTGTCACCTTGCGTGTAGCGCCAGCCTTCCTCCGGATTATCAGCGGTTTGGTTTTTATAATTGTCCGGGATGTCATCGAACATGAACCGTTTGCCGTCCTTGTTCTTGAGCACGCCGCCTTCACCGCGTACGCCTTCGGTGACTAAAATGCCCATCACGCTTGGGGGCCAAACCATGCCAGTGGGATGGAACTGCACAAACTCCATGTCCATCAATTCGGCGCCGGCATGATATGCAAGCGACTGGCCGTCGCCCGTGTATTCCCAGGAATTGCTGGTGATTTTGTAGGCGCGGCCCACGCCACCGGTGGCCATTACAATGGCCTTGGCCTTGAAAATTTTGAAACGCCCGCGGTCCCGATCATATCCGAATGCACCCGCCACGCGGTCGCCGTCTTTGAGCAGGGCGACGATGGTGTGTTCCATGAACACGGCAATGCCCTGGTGCACCCCATGGTCCTGCAATGTGCGGATGAGTTCGAGCCCGGTGCGGTCGCCCACGTGCGCCAGTCGGGGATAGCGATGCCCGCCGAAATTCCGCTGCAAAATCTTTCCATCCTTGGTGCGGTCAAATACCGCGCCCCAGGCTTCGAGTTCCTTGACGCGGTCCGGCGCTTCTTTGGCGTGCAGTTCGGCCATGCGCCAATTATTGACGTATTGGCCGCCGCGCATCGTATCGGAAAAATGCACGCGCCAGTTGTCGCGATCGTCCACGTTGGCCAGGGCCGCGGCCATGCCGCCTTCAGCCATCACCGTGTGGGCCTTGCCCAGGAGCGATTTGCAGACGAGCCCCACTTTTACGCCCGCCGCCGATGCCTCGATGGCCGCGCGCAAGCCGGCGCCGCCCGCGCCGATCACAAGGACGTCAAACTCTAATGTTTCGTAATTTGCCATTGGTTATCGTTGAAACGTCGAAATGTTAAAACGTTGAAACGGTCCGACCACACCAACGTTTCGGCGTTTCAACCTTTTAACGTTCTAACGTATTAAAATAAAATCATGCCATACGCCAGTCGCGCATAGCCGCACGTAAACATCGCTGAAACCGACCCAAAACAAGCTGATCCACGCCCACATCATGTGCCGGCGGTTCAAGTTGCTCACGCAACCGTAGCCTTTCATGCAGGCGGGCACTTTCGACGGGGAATCGAGAAATCCCCCGATCAAGTGCCGCAACGAATGGCAGCCGAACGTGTAGCAGGCCAGGAAAATAGTATTTAGCACCAGGACAATCGTGCCGATGCCGATGCCGAAATGGCGCGCGCCGGCGGCATCTGTGAACCACATCGCTTTCCAGGCGTCGTAACCGAGGATGAAAATAAAAATAACCGCCAGATACATGAAATAGCGGTGGATGTTTTGGATGACGAGCGGGAAATAGCGTTCGCCTAAATAGCTTTTGCGCGGTTCGCCCACGGCGCAATTCAACGGATCGGCCCAAAACGCCTTATAATATGCGCCGCGATAGTAATAACAGGTAAAACGAAACCCGCCGGGCGCCCACAAGACCAGAAATGCCGGCGAAAAAATCAACCAGGAAGGCCACCACACCGGTTTTGGGCCCAAAAGTGCGTGGGGAGAATACCCAAAGATTTCCGGCGAAAAGAATGGCGACAGATAATCCGCGCCATTTCCGTTGAACCAATAGGCGCAGGTTCCATTGTGCAATGGATGAAACGATGCCCAGGTGGAATACACAATGAACGCGGAAAAGCCCAAAAATACTGCCAAAGGTTGCACCCACCACGCGTCTGGTCGGGAGGTTTCCGCGAACTGGCGCTGTTGTGGAAGAGCATGGACATCAGCCATATCACATTAACCTTAGTTATACTACATGCCCTGCGTCAATAAGGGAAAATAAAGTATAAGGGCGCTTTTGGGATGCAGTTAGGTTGCTAATTTTCATAAAACGTTAAAAAGTTGAACGTTGAAATGCGGTAGCGCGGCGTGAGCGCGATTCGAGCAGTTTCGCAGCTTACCCGCCCGGCCTCGCTTGCCGCCAGATCCGTCGACATCTACCAAGCCTGTGACCGTTTCAACTTTTCAACGGCCCAAAAAACCGAAAAATTGATGTCTGATTTTGGTTTTTGCGGCAATAAAGTATCAGATGCGCGACGTCAGTGACATAAGCCTCTTGCACGATTATAGCCAAAATGCCTCGGAAGAAGCTTTCGCCGAATTGGTCGGACGTCATGTCAATCTGGTGTATTCCACCGCCTTGCGTCATGCCGGAATCCCCGCCCACGCCGAGGAAATCGCGCAGGCGGTCTTTATCATCCTGGCTCGGAAGGCCGGCGGTTTGCGCCCGGAAACCGTCCTTGAAGCCTGGCTTTATGAAACTACCCGGCTCACGTCCATCAGTTTTTTGCGCGGCGAACGCCGGCGCCAGTTTCGCGAGCAGGAGTCCTATATGCAATCCACCATTCAGGAACACGCCGACGCTTCCAACTGGAGCGAATTTGCTCCGCTCCTGGACGATGCCATGGCGCGACTCGGCAAAAAAGACCGGGAAGCCGTCGTGCTTCGCTTTTTTAAAGAGAAGAACCTGCATGAAGTTGCCGTCGCCTTGAATGTCACCGAAGCCGCGGCCCAAATCCGCGTCCGTCGCGCTCTCGAAAAATTGCGCTCCTATTTTTCCAAACGCGGGGTCGCGTCCACAACCGCCATCATCGCAAACGAAATTTCCGCCCACTCGGTCCACGCCGTGCCCGCCGGTTTGGCGAAAACTATTTCTGCCGTCGCCGTAGTCAAGGGCGCCACAGCGTCCTCTTCCACCTTAACCCTCATCAAAGGAGCATTGAAGATTATGGCATGGACAAACATGAAGACAGCCATCGCTGCCACAGCCATTGTTTTGCTTGCGGCAGCGGGAACCACGACCGTGGTTGTGAGACAAATTGCAGCCGACCATCAAAACGACGATTGGCGGTTTGGCATGACGGATCCGCGATATCTGTCAGCGCAGCCATACCGGACAGTGATTTTCCCGGAAGCCATGAATAGGCGCGCCAAGTGGGTCGGCGGCGTCCAGGAGTTTAGTGGTCCCGCTTATGGAGTCAGCGCCCCAATCGACTATATGTTGCGCTATGCCTATTTCAAACCAGAGTTTCCAGAAGACAACTACATGTTTAGCCGCGTCCGAACCATTCTCAATACGGAGCTTCCGACCAACCGATATGATTTTTTCTCAAATTGGCCCAAAGGCGCGAAAGAAGCATTACAGGCTGAAATTAAAAAACAATTCGGCTTCATTGGCGAAGTTAAACCGATCGAAACCAATGCTCTGCTATTGGAAATAAAGGACTCGAGCGTGACCGGTCTGCAACCACGAGCACCTTACGTCCAACCTGACTTTGGTTTCCGTAGCCAAGACGGCAAAATGTCGGCCAACTATATGACCATGGACGACCTGGCGAACAAATTGGAAGTGACAATGGCGATACCAGTCATTGATCAAACGGGCCTGACCACGAATCGCTTTGATTTCACGATCTCATGGAATGTTGACGACCCTTCGAACCTTATCAACCTAAACGAAGCGTTGACGGAGCAACTCGGTCTTGAACTCGTGCCAACCAACGTGCCTGTCCAAATGCTCGTGGTGGCCAAGGCGAATTAATCGCAGATCGGCCAGGTCACGCCTTCACGCCAGCTTTTTCATCGTACGGACGTAATCCTTCATCGTGGATTTAATGACTTTGGAAATCCCCGCGCGAGACGGCCGCGGACGCAACGGCGTGACGCTCTCCGAAATTCCGACTTTGGTAATCTTTTTCACGATGATGTAAATCTGTGGTTTACCCGCGACCGGGTTTCAAGCGCCTTTGGCATGGACGCAGACCGTTCCAACGTTTCAACTTTTTAACGTTTTAACGTTTTAACGTATCCGCTCCCCACTCATTCAATTCTCTTTCACTTCTAGCCGATGAAACGAGCCCCAACAATTCCAGCGCTTCGCCGATGAGATACAATGACCCGGTGACGATGATGAATTGGCTCCGCGCGGCTTTTTGCAGTGCCGCGTCCAGCGAATGGCAAACCGAAACGGTCGCCGATGGATTTGCCGCCCGGCACGCTTCGGTCAGGTCATCCGGGTTTGCCGTTCGCTGACTCGGGACCGGAACGGCTAGGATTTGCCCGGCCAATGGCGCGAGTATTTCACAAATCTCCCGCCAATCCTTGTCCCCCAAAATGCCAAGGATGAGAGCCCGATGGGCGGTTGGAAATTCTTTTTCAACGGTTTCCCGCAGCACCTTTGCGCCGGCGATATTGTGCGCGCCGTCGAGCAGAATTTTTCTGCCTTCCGGCTGTTCCAGGAGCTGCAATCTCCCGGGCCATTGGACTTGTCTTAAGCCTGCTTCAATCTGTTGCGCCGAAACTGGAATCTGCTTTTGCAGCAGGTTCACTGCGGCCAACGCGAGAGCGGCGTTGCTTTTCTGATGTTGGCCGCGCAACGATAGGGCGTCGGGAACGCGGCCCGCCGCAGTTGAATCGACAACGGTAAGCGGCGCGTTTCTTTCGTTCGCAACGTCGCGAATAACAGCCAGTGCCTTCGGTTCCTCGGCAGCGGTGGCCACGGGAACCCCTGGCTTGATGATGCCCGCTTTTTCGAATGCAATTTTTTCCAGCGTTTCGCCAAGCCATGGTTGGTGATCAAAGCCAATATTCGTGATCACGCTGGCCAGGGGAGTGACAATATTCGTTGCATCAAGCCGTCCGCCCAGGCCGGTTTCCCAAATCACAATGTCGCAATTTTGCGCCGCAAAAAAATCCAGTGCCATCACGGTGACCACTTCAAAAAACGTGGGGTGATGATCTTTGGGAAATTCTGCCAGCAACGCCTGGAACTTTTCGACCAGCCGCACCACATCCTGTTCCGAAATCAACTCACGCCGGATTTGTATGCGTTCGCGAAATGAAACCAGATGCGGCGACGTAAAGAGGCCTGTGTTCAACCCGGCCTGCCGGTAAATGCTTTCCAGCATGGCGCAGGTGGAACCCTTTCCGTTGGTCCCGGCCACGTGGATAAACCGGAGTCTTTGTTTGGGATGTCCCGCCAGCGCGACCAGCTTGCGCGTGTTTTCCAGGCCGAGCTTCGCGCCAAAGAGGCGTAAGCTGTACAAATATTGGATGGCCGTCGCGTAAGTCACAGGTGATCAAATTGTCGTGATTTGTTGAAAGGTTGAAACGTTGAAGCGGTGCCGTACGCTCTATCTCATCCGGACATCACGAATTTTGTAGCCGTCAACTAATCAAAATCGATTCAACGTTTCAACCTTTAAACGTTTCAACGAAAGCGAAGGGTAACAATCCGATTGTGCCCCACGGGCAACGTCACCGAATTACCCTCCATCATCGCCGTCTGCTCCCCAATCGGTCGCTCCAAAATATCCGTCTCCGTGACCTGCATCGGCTGGTCAAAATCAATGCGAGCCCGCGTGTCCCGGCCATTGGCCTCATAGAATCGCAGTATATACCCCTGTCCGTTTTCGGCCTGTTTTAACGCGCTCACAATGAGGTCGCCTTTGCCGCCGATATTGTGAATGGAGAGCGATGGGATTGGGTGCTCCGCCGGATGCGGCGTGGTAACCACGGCCAACAAAGGAATGTTCAAATCCAGAGCCCGCTCATCCGTCTGCGCAGCCATCCAATCGCCCGCGTGGGGAAACAAGCTGTAGGTAAATTTCTGAATTCCCTCGTCGGGATCCGGGTCAGGCCGGCCGGAAGAGCGCAATGCCGTGAGTCGAAACACGCCATTGCTCACGTCAAATCCGTATTTCGAATCGTTCAGAACGCTCAAACCATGAAGCGCAGGCGCTTGGGGGTTCGGCGCGATTGTGGCGGCAAATAAGTGGAAGCCCGAATCCTGTGGGAGAATCAGTGTCGTCGCCCCTTCTGGAATCGCAATTTGCGCAATCCACATGGTTGGTCCGGTGGCGCGGCGTGCTTTGCCGGGGTGTTCTTCAGGAAAATTCAATCCCACGTCGTTGTCCGGATACGTGGCGACTTTCCAATTGTTCAGGTCAAATGCCCAAAACTCATTCGTCGCGCCCGCGAACTGAAAGCCAATGCCTGTTGCGAATTTCTCCCCTGGCCGGCCGGCCGGGAGGCTGGAGTCCATTTTAAACTTCTCGTTCGAACGGGCAGCCAACAAAAAGAGGGTGTTGCCGCCCGAACCCGCAGGTAGCGAAATTTGTTGGCCGGATGCGACTGCGTTATCCGGTTCGTCCGCGTGGTAGTCCGGAAGGTTGAATGGCACCTGATGGGCGCCCAGCCGCTGGATCCCGGCTTTGGGCAGAAGCCAGGCAGGATATTTGGCGCCGGCCCCATCGAAATTTTCCGCGCATCGAGAATTGAACAATGACGACAAGTTCAATGGCGTGGCGTCAGCGGCGGGAGCGGGGTCTGTTGCACTTACGTCCATCCATTTTTGGCCCGGGCATTCCTGGCCGTTGACAGGCCGCACCTTGCTTCCGAAAGGAATTTGCGCAGCCGCTTCGAGATGCGCGCCGTTGATCGGCAGCCGAATTTTTAGCAATTCCGCTTTTTCGTGCCAATCCACGGTCGTCGGGATATCGATCCGGTCCAGCGCGCCATAAACAATGACATCCTGGGAATAAGCGGATTTTCGATACGCATGGCTCACGCGTACACGGGCGAATACCGGCCCATTGTCCAGCACGGAGACGTGTGCCCCGTCCGTGGTCAAAATTCTGTCGCAATCCGTATAGCGAATAGTCCAGGCGGTGCCGTTATCGCCCAGCAATTCGAAAGCGTTGGCGTGCTGCGCATCTCCAAAAACGTTCCAGCGGGCCGGCTTTGAATACAACCGGGAAAAATCGCCGGTCGTTTTGTTAATTGTGAGATCAAAGGAAGGTGATTCAATTTCGCAAGTGTCACTGGCTTCGTTCACTTTAATACCATCCGCCGTGCTTGATTCGGTCGAAGGGAAATAAACTTTGTGCCCAAACGCCGGCACATCGCGCGCGACAAAGACCAGCGTCTTTTGATCCATCGTTTGCGCCGGAAATCTGTGCCCGCCGCTGTCCGTCACAGAATGATATTGGTTTGCTCCGGCGAGAACTACTTTTACGACATCGTCACGCTCGAATGAAAGTGTGTTCCATACGACAATCGCGGACGAACCTGGTCCACGCGTATCCACGTCGGACGCCAAAGTGGCCAGGCTCTTACTCGTTTGCTCTTCCTCAAACGCAACGGCAGGCTGGAGCTGTTTGTGCATCCAATCGTAACTGGAGTGAATGGCCGATCCGGCGGCAATATCATGGAATTGGGCAAAAGCTGTCGGCTTCCAGGCGTCATCGAATGCATCCGTGGGATATGGCTGGCCCGTCATAGCCGCGAGCGAACTAAGGACTTCCGCCGAGTACAGATTGTTCTCGCTGTCGCGAATCGCCTTTTTTATATCCGCGTGCGTCGTATAGCACCCTTCAAACGTATACTGCAGGTCGGTATCGACCACGGGGAGAGTGTCCGCCGTGGGCTGCTGCGCCAGTTGCTCAAAATAATCATCCGCCCCGATAAAATGCACCTTTGGAAAAATCGGGTCCTGTTGGTACGACTGGATGCGCAATATTTGCTGTCGCGTCGGACCGCCGCCATGGTCGCCAACCCCAAAAACCACGACCGATTGGGGCATGTTAAAGCGCGCCGCGTTCCGTATCGGCACAACTAATTGCTCCAGGTCGGGCTTTGCGTCGTAGGATGGAGTGTTTGCCTTGAGCACACGCGATCCATCCGGCGATTGCCACCACGTCATTTCCATGCCATTGCCGCAGCGCATGTGGTAAAAATATTTGATCCCGGACAATTGCATTAATTGCGGCAATTGCCACGTATGACCGAACGAATCCGGCAACCAGCCGGTTACCGCATATTTCCCGAATTTCGATTTGAAGTATGTTTGGCCAATGAGGAATGAGCGCGCCAGCCCTTCGCCGCTGGGAATGTCTGTGTCCGATTCATTCCACAAGCCGCCCACGACGTCCCATCGTCCGTCGGCGGACATCTGTTGCATCCGTTTAAATTCATCCGGATACCGTGTTTCAATGGGCACATATGCCGCCGGCTGGCTTTGCACGTATTTGAATTCCGGGAATTGGTCCATGAGGTTCATTGCGCTATTCCAGGTGCGATGGCACGTGTCAATCGTTTCGGCCCACGTCCACAGCCAATTCATGTCGATGTGCGAATGACCAATGTAATAAACGTCGTACTTGCGGGTGATGCCGGCCACCGGGAGCAATGCCGCACGCGCGGAGATCAGTTGAGTCCGCACGGTTGCCACGTTGTCAGGCGTCACATCGGAGAATTGAATGGAACGCTTGCTTACATCCATGGTTCGGGCCAGGATTTTCTGCTCGTCCTGCGAAACCTCCGGCATGAGGTCCGTGACAAACGTTAGTTCATCGAGGTAACGATTAAAATCCGGCAGGACATTGCAATAGAGCCGCGCAGAATGAAATCCGTTATGGCGCTGGCCCTTGACCTTGAGCGCCACCACGATGATTTGGCCCGGTTGCGCCTGTTCCGTCAATGTTTCCGGGCCCGTCATCCGCCGGGATTCCGCAATGAGCCGGCCATTCACATAAAGCTCGCCCGAGTTTGTCATGGCCAGTTCGAGGATCACCGGAACATTTGCGGTCGATTGTCCACCGACCGTCGCGGGAACGGTTATGGTGGAACGAAACCAGACCGTATTGCTCCCGGTCCATGAGAAGCGCGGGGAAATCGTCTGCCAGGAACTGTCATCAAAATTCGGCCTTTCAGCATTGGTCGCATCCGCCTCCTCAAACCGCCATTCCATGGGGATTTGGAATTGCCGGGCAAACTCGTTTCGAAGCGTTTCCATTCGATCCATAAATGGATCGGCTTTCGAAACATGGGAAAGAACCAGGAGCAAAGTGGCTAGCACCGCAATTTTTCGCATAAATTATGAACGGATAACCGGTATCAGTATCCCTGCAAAGACGCAAGTTTGCGGTCGGGAGTTACGAATGAGCAGCTTTTGGCAGGGGACGCTCAAGGCGGAACAGGCGCGTGAATGGGACTCATTTTTAGAAAACCTGAAGCCTGGCGCGAAATTGACAAACAGCCTCGAAGCTTTCCGGTTTTCCACTCTGACTGCTCCCGTCGCGAAGAATGGCGAACAAGATGACACGTTGGTCGGGCGTAAGTTATTGATGGAGGCGCTGGCGAAATAAATTCGCAGCAGGCTGGAGCGGTTTAAAAAATACTGTAGCCATTCGGGAGGGAAAAGAAGGGGAAGCGGTCTTTTTGGGTTTTGGCGTCGTTTCAGCTCACCAAAACACCAAAAATCCTCGCTCCGAACGGCCACATTATTTTTTAAAACGCTCTATTTCAAGGCAAACGGGACTTCAATAGCGACTCAATCCGGTTTAGCCTTGCCGATTGTTCGGCCAGTTCGTCAGAGTGCTCGGAGATTTTTTCCCATTGTTTATCAATTTTTAGCGCACTGTCCGCGATCATGGAATACAGGTCCGCAGCCTTCGCTTCGAATGAGAGGCGTTCCGCCGTAATCTTGTCGTCAAGCTTATCCAGCTTAAGATCTATCGGGCCGAGCAGGTTTCGAATTTCTTTAATTTGCTCAACCACCTCTTTGAAGGCGTTTTGCATGATTTATCTCCACCAATCAAATACCTGTCGAGTCAACGGCAATTCGCAAACGACGTCAATGTTCCCCGAGAGGGCTGGGCGGGATGATTTCGGGAGCCGACGGATCTTTTCGGACCGGCGCAGCGGCGGATTTTTCGATAGCAACGGGCATTTTCAGAAGCAACTCGATCCGCTTGATTCTTTCGGATTGCGCAGCCAGTTCGTCGGAATGCTCGGAAATCTTGTTCCATTGTTCGGCAACCCTCAGCGAACCAGCGGCAATCTTTGATTCAAGGTCGGCAGCCTTGGCCTCAAACGAGATACGACCGGCCGTGATCTTATGGTCAAGACTGTCCAGTTTGAGATCAATCGGCCCGAGCATGTTCCGAATCTCATGGATTTGCTCGCGTATCTCCTCAAAGGTATTTTGCATTATCAACAGAATTTTTACCGTTTACCCGTTCCCCGCCCCTCGCAAAACGCTAACTTCGATGAATTGAATTGTCAAACGCTTTATAAATGACGGTTTTTCGTAAACTGGGACGGGTAAATCGATAAGAAGAATTGATGAACAAAGCGCGCCCCCCTCGTTTTTTAACAATCCAGCAAACCCAACAGCTCAAAAATCTGTTCTTTATGCATACCCCGCGCACACAAATTCCCGCAAAACCGACAACTCCTCTTCTCCATAAATCGTATGGCCCTTGGGAAACTCGTGCCAATCCACCGATAATCCGGCTTTTTTGAGCGTGTGCGCCTGTTCCTTGACCGGCGCGAACGGAATGAGCGGATCGTACGGCCCGTGCGAAATCAGCAGTCGTTGCTCCCGGGCCACAGGCGATAGCTCCTTCAATAGTTTTTCGATCTCGAAAACCCAGCCGCTAATGTCAACGAGCCCGGCCAGCCGATGCGGATAACGCAAACCGGCGTCCATGGTCATTAACCCACCTTGCGAAAATCCGCCCAATGTCACGTCTCGGGGCGCGAAACCTTTGATTTGCAGGCCGTCCAGAAGTTCGAACAGCAATTTACGGCTTCGCAAGATACCCGGACCCATATTATCTGGATAGTCAAACCATGAATATCCGCCGTAATAGGCGTCCGGGGCGTTGACCAGCAGGAAATTCAACCACGGTAAATTCATCGTTTCTGGCAGCCAGCGGTAGCCTTCGATACTGTCGCCCAGGCCGTGCAGCATGATCATGAGCCGCTTGGACGCCTTGTCCGCGGCCGGTATGAATGCGCCTTCCAGCATCTAGTCGCCGGCCTTTGTTTTCAAGGCGGACGCCTGCGCGTTGAGCCATTGCGTGAGCCTGTCCCGCTGTTGCGATGTCAGGCGCGCGTCCTTGTGAATTAGCGTGTATTTGCTTAGCGGCATATCACCGTCGTCAATTTCATCGCTCATGTCTTCAATCTTCTTTCGCGCCAGGTCCGGTTTATCCGCCGGCCATTCGGACAGATTCACGTGCTGGCGCCCATGATTGACGTCCTGGGCGATTTGCCAGGACATTGGCGCCACGTAACTATACCACGGCCATCGCGTCTCGTCGGAATGACAATCGTAGCACGCAGACCGGAACATGGCAGCTACGTCCGGGGGCGCGCTGGCGGTTTTCAAAAAATCGGTCTTAACGGGTGGATTCGTCCGTGAGGGTTGCGCCACTTGCACTGCGGCAAAGGCAATGACCAACCCCAAAACCACCCATTTTAGAATCCGTTTCATGTCGATGCGGGTCCGCATTGTTCAAGGGAAAGGCAATAATTCCAAGCAAAAATAAGAGTAATTGCCCCAGTCAATTGTTCCCTCGGACGTTGAAGCGTTAAAAGGACGGGCGGCGCTTGCCCGTTTCAACGTTTCAACGTTTCAACGTTTCAACCTAAATTCCTTTGCTTTTCGCCGTCTTTCCCGCTAAACTCACCGCGTGAAGTTTTTAACGCGGCAGGAGCAATTGGTGCTTGCGATTGTTTTGGGATTGTTGCTGACAGGCCTGTGCGCGAAGTATTACCGGAGCCGGCATCCGGCGCAAATTGCCGCGGTTCAACAGTCAAAGTAAAATGCACGAACTGAATTTTGATTTGAAGGTGGACCAGATTGTGGCTCGCGACCTGCGCTATCGGCGCGAAGCCTATGCCTTTGTGCGAGAGGCGCTGGATTTTACACAAAAACTCATCAGCCGTGAAAACCAGCAAAAGATCCGCCATATAACGGGCCAGGAACTGCTCGACGGCATCCGCCAGTTTGCTCTCAAGGAATATGGTCCGATGGCCGCCACCGTCCTGGAAGAGTGGGGCGTTAAGGCGTGCGCGGATTTTGGCGAAATAGTTTTCAACATGGTGGACGTGGGGCTCCTGGCCAGCACCGAACAAGACCGTCGCGAACACTTCCAAAACGGCTACGATTTCAACACCGCCTTTCGCAAACCGTTTTTGCCCAGCAATCGGCAGGATGGAGAGAAGACGGAAGTGGCCGAACGAAACTGACGTTAAAACGTTAAAAAGTTGAAGCGTTGAAGCGGATTTGCGGACCGTGTTGGGAATCCTTTGCAGTTTTACCTTTCACCTGCCAGCAGCACTAGATCCTGACAAACGCCGTTACTTTTACCGTTTCGACGCTTCAATGCTTCAACAAACCTGTCCCATAACTGTAGCCGCTTGTCACCTCTGTGAACAAGATTCGGTTGACCGGAAAAAAAACTGTGTGAAAATAAATCGAGTGACAGGCAGGAACTATAACAACTTTAGATATTTAGGGGAATGAAGACGATATTGGTCTTATCTCCACACCCAGATTTTGTGGAGACGATTCGCGCTACCCTTAGCGCGGATGAATATAGAGTGGTCCATCGCATGGATGTTAATGAGGCTGAACCACTTCTGGTTCATGGCATCGCCAGTGCATGCATTTTGGACATGGACTTGATGGGGATGCAGGGGGTCTGGGTGATTGAACGGCTCCGGCGCAGAGACGGCAAGTGTCCGATCATCGCTTATACTTCTTCATCCGCCTCCGATTGGGAAGAAGAAGCCTTTTTGCAGGGGGTGAATCACATTCTGACCGCGCCGGTGCGGGGCAAACTCTTGAACTCCATACTGGAACGTCTGTGGCCGGCGCCAAAGTCTCGGGAAACGCCGGTGCAGCAGCACTCATTCGTACCGCAACCGCAACAGTTTCGTCCGATCGAAGCGCCGCAGAACCGGTACTTCAACGCCGGCCAAACGCTGGATGTGCTCCGCGATTTCTCGTCCATCCTGACCCACTCGTTGAATGCGGAGGCGATGCTCAAGCAATTTTTGTCTTTTCTTCGGGAAATCCTGAGCGTGAATCGAGCCGCGATTTTTTTGAATCGTCCGGTCGCGCCCATGCTCACCGAGACGACCGCAGGCAACAACGGACGCGGTTTGCGTGCCGCGGCAGCCATTGGGCTTTCGTCCGGGCTTTTGGAAAATTTTGAATTGTCGCTGGACGCCGGGATTGGCGGCCAACTGGCGCGTCTTGGGCGGATTTTGCGCCGTGACAGTGAGGAAGCGCTCATGGACGGCGAGTCGCAAAAGGAATTTGAATTACTGGGCTCGCAGGTTGCGGTGCCCATCCTGGACCGCGCTACCATTGTTGGCGTGGCGGTATTTGACGGGCGCGTGACCGGCGAACCGCTGGTGAACGTGGAATTGGAGATGATTTTCCACTTGCTGGAGCAGGTGGGCCTGGCGCTCCGCAATATCTGGCTGCACGACCAGGTGGCCGATAACAACGAAATGATGGCCGACGTGCTGCGGGAGTTGAACAGCGCGTGTATCGTGGTCGGCCGTGACTTGAAGGTTTTACACGCCAACAAGGCGGCGCGCCGCCATTTCGGGCGAAAAAATCGCCGCACCGGCAGCCTCGAATTCAGTGATCTGCCGCAGGAACTGGGCGCGAAGATTTATCAGGTGCTCAAAACCGGCGCGGCCATGGGCCCCTATCGCTACGAACCGGACAATTCGCCCGGTACCTATTACAATATCAGCGTCGTTCCATTTCAGCGCGGCAATTCTCCCGTGCCGGTTTCGGCGTTGCTGACAGCTGAAGACATCACGCAAACCGAACATCTGCGGCGGTTGGAAGTGGAAGCGGCGAACTTGCGGCTCATCAAGTCAATGGCCGACCGGCTGGCGCACGAGATCGGCAACGCCATGGTGCCGCTTTCAACGCACCAGCAGTTGCTGTCCGAGAAGTACAACGACAAGGAATTCCGCAAATCCCTCACGCAGGCGCTGGCTGACGGCGTCAAACGCGTGACCCGGTTGCTGAATCAAATGCGGTTTCTGGCGCGCGACGAGCGTTCGGAGCCGGTGGCCTTTCCCATCGAACCCTTGCTTGAGGAAGCCTACCAGGAGGCCCGCAAACATTTGCCGTCGGAACATGCGAAGTGGGAATGCAGCAACGGCAGCGGCGCGCCCATCATTATCACGGGAGACCGCGTTTCCCTCAAACACGCCTTCGCGGAAATTATCCTCAACGCCCTTCAAGCCAATCTCAAAGAGCCAAACGTAGTCGGGCGTTTGCAAGTGCTTTCAGAAAAATCCGGTGCGCCCGGCCTTCAAATTGAAATCGAAGACAACGGCGATGGATTCACGGCGGAAGCGGCGCAAAAAGCCCCGGCGCCCTTTTACACAACGCGCAACGTGGGGCTCGGCCTGGGCCTGGTGGTGAGCCGCAAGATCATCGAGTCTCACCATGGACGCCTTGAAATTCCTCCGCCGCGGCCGGGACTGCACGGAGTGGTTCGCATCAGGTTGCCGGTGGAAGCGACAGTCGCGGTCGCCTAACAGCGCATCAAAAGAATTTTAATGCGCTGCCAGGCGTTGAACAAAAAATGACGCGATGTTTTTGCAATTCCCCTTGACGCTTTTCTGAAAAGAGCGGATATTTTCCGACACTCGTAGTGGCACGTTGAGTTGTATGTCGAAATCGAAGGTCACAAAGTCCCAGGCGGATGCATTGCAAGTAAAAGAGTCGTTGGCTTCCGCCGAACACGGTTCCGCAACGTCGCCGAACGGCGCTCCCCGTACGCTCCAGGAAAAAGTCAAAGAACTGGTCCGGCTCTCTCGCGAACAGGGCCGCCTCACTTACAGTGATATCGATGAAGTCCTCGGGGAAGGTACGCCTCCCGAGGAAATGGACGAGGTGTTCGCCAAGTTGCACGCCCTGGACGTCGAAGTCGTGGACCAGGCGGACGTGGACCGGGGCAAACGTGCGGATGCGGATGAGGAAGGCAGCCGCCTGGATGCGCTGGACGACCCGGTGCGGATCTATCTCAATCAAATGGGACAAGTGCCGCTGCTGACGCGGCAGCAGGAAATTGAAATTTCACAGCGAATCGAATCTGCCGAGGAGGAAATTCGCAGGATTATTTATCGGCTTGGATTCGTCGGCAAGGAGCACATTGCCATTGCAGAACGCCTGTTGGCCGACCCGCCCAGGGACCGCTTTGACCGCGTAGTTTTGGATCATCTGGCCGAAGATCGCGACGGTTATTTGAAGGTGCTGCGCAAACTCGTGACCCGCGTGCGCGAACTGGACGCTGAAGCCGATACGCTATTCCTGGCATGGCGCGAAGGGAACGCGACCGACCGGGCCCAGCACGATGCGAAATTTCGCAAGATCGAGGAAAAACTCGAATCGCTTTTCGGCGAATTTGGATTCAAACGGATGGTCGTGGAGGAAATGCAGATGGTGGCCGAAAACATCCACGAAAAAATCCACTATAGCATGCGCGCGCTGGTCGAGGCGGGCGAACAGCGCGAATCGAGCGCGCAACAGCACCTGGTGGAGGCCGAACGCCAAAAAATCAAGGCCCTCGAGGAATTTGTGCGCATGCCTTACCAGGATTTCCTGGCTCTCTTCCATCGCCTGCGCGAATTTTGCACACGCGCGCTTCAGGGCAAAACCGAAATGGTGGAAGCCAACCTTCGGCTGGTCATTGCCATTGCCAAAAAATACACCAATCGCGGCTTGTCATTCCTGGATTTGATCCAGGAGGGAAACATCGGTTTGATGAAGGCGGTGGAAAAATTTGAGTACCGCCGCGGCTATAAGTTTTCGACTTACTCCTCATGGTGGATCCGCCAGGCCATCACTCGCGCGATTGCCGACCAGGGCCGGACTATCCGCATTCCGGTCCACATGATTGACGTCATCAACAAGCTGATGCGGTCGCAAAAGCGGTTGTTGCAGGACTTCGGGCGCGAACCTACGGCGGACGAAATCGCCGAGGAAGTGCAAATGCCGGTGGAACGTGTCCGAGCCATTTTGAAAATGGCGCAACAGCCGATCTCACTGAGTTCGCCGGTCGGCGAGGGGGAGGACGCGAACGTGGGCGATTTTATCGAGGACAAAGGAGCGGGCGATCCGCTCGACCTCACGAGTTTCAGCCTCTTGAAGGACAAATTGGGCGACGTGCTTTGCAGCTTAAGCGAACGCGAGCAAAAAGTGCTTGAGTTGCGCTTTGGCCTTGGCGATGGCGATGCCCGCACTCTCGACGAAATCGGACGGCAATTTCAGGTGACACGCGAGCGCATCCGCCAGATCGAGGCCAAGGCCCTTCGTAAAATGCGGCACCCCACACGCATCCGCCAGTTGCACGGCTTCCTCGAGATCAGGAAGATGGAAGTGGATTAAACTCCAAGCCTCGAATATCCCCGGTTGCGGGCTTGATATTTGAATATTCCCTGAGGCCTGGATGTTGGAATTTGGATTTCTTGATCACCCCGCCCGCAAAGAAAAATAAAAGTAGGATCCTCCCGGCAGCGGTTCGTACCCGCAAGCCCCGCCCTGAAGCTCCATCAATCGCTGGACGATGGATAGGCTAAGGCCGCGGGTGCCGCCTTCGGGTTTGTGCAGTAAATTGAACGGATAAAAAAGAGTGGGTCGAAGGTCCTCGCGCACGCCGCCCCCGTTGTTGTCGGTCACGCCAAACTTGTACCAGCCATTTTCTTCGCGCCAGCTTAGTTCGACACGGACTTTTTCGGCGCTGTGTTGGATTGCGTTTGTCAGAAAACTGGACCAGACATATTCCAGCCAATCGGGCACTCCTTTGACCTGGGGCCACGAAGACGGCTCGGCCACGGTGTCGCCGCGTTTGGCAACCAGGCGCTCCGTCCGTTGCAGGGCCGTTGCCACAACCAGGCTCATGTTCACTGGCTTTAGAGGTTGCGGTTGGGCCGTGGCGCGGGCGACAACGCAGACCTGCCGAATCAGCCGGGTCATGTCATCTACGGAATTGAGTATGGCTTTGGTCAAAGTCTCAGGCTGCTTGACTTCGGTCAGCATTTCCTGCAGAACTTCGGCTGCAGTCACGATACCGCCCAATGGTGTGCGCAAGTCGTGGCTGATGCGGCTGGCGATGGTAAGCAAATCGCCGCGCAAGCGTCCGTTTTCATCCTCGATTACAAAATCCTCTTTTAATGGCTGCGTTTTCATTCCGGAAACAACTCTAAACGGCGTTGCAGGAATTGAACGCGCGTTTTCCAGATAAACAACTCCCCTGAAAATAAGGCACTTCCCGTTATTTCACAAGTGTTTGATTTGTCAAAGGAGCGATCGCCTCTGGCGCTGCCGCCCCTTTTTCCTTTTTCCTTTTTCCTTTTTATTTTCTAATGATCGCGCCAATGACAACGGCCAACAAGATCACCATCCTCAGGATTTTGCTGATTCCGGGTTTTGTTACGGAGGCCATCTATTATGTCCGGACCGGCAACGAAATCCATCGGCTGGCGGCCATGCTTTTGTTTGGCGCAACGGCGGCTTCGGATGGCGTGGATGGCTACATCGCGCGGCACTACAATCAAATCAGCGAATTGGGAAAAATTCTCGATCCGCTGGCGGACAAGTTGCTGCTCGTCTCGGGTATCGTATTGTTGAGCTTTGATAACGCGCCCTATTTTCAGCGAATCCCGCTCTGGCTCACGGGCATCATCATCGGGAGGGACTTGCTGTTGGCCATCGGCTCGGTGCTCATCCGCTCAGTGGTCGGCAACATTACCGTGCGTCCACGGATCACTGGCAAAATCGCGACTGTTCTTCAAATGCTCGTCATCGTCTGGATTTTGCTCCGTTGGGATGTGGTTCATGGCTATTTATTGCAGATCTGGACCATCGGCGCAGGCGTCTTTACCGCGGTATCCGGCCTCCTTTATGTTTTCGATGGCATGAAACAACTTAGCGCGCACCCCTCCAGTTCGCCGAGCCAAAAAGGTTGAGTCCAAATGGCCGGCGGCCTGGTGCCTGGCAGCCCGTTAGCGGACCGGTGTGAGTTGATCCATGGACCCGGCAGCATTCCGCGCTCCCAGCGACACCATGAACCTGGACACGCCGGCGAAAAATATGCTCACGCCGACCAGTGTGCCAATAACCCACAATGTGCTGTGGGGCCACCTCAGCAAAATGATCAGCCCCAAAGCCAGTGCTATCAGCCCGTCAAAGAACAGCCAGCCCCATCCATTTAGCGGGCGATAGCGAAATGCCACGATAAATTCCAGCGCCGCATCGACCAGCAGGTAGATGCCCAGCAGGAGCGTCAACGACGCCAGGGCCACAACGGGAAACATCAGCATGCGAGCTCCGATAATAATGAACAGGATGCCCAGCAGCCATCCCCACAATTTTCCGGACCGATGACGCCTGTGCCAAGTATAGACCCAGTGCCCCACACCGGCCACGATAAGAAGCCACCCCACGAACACCGCCACGGCAATCCCCGATATTGCCGGCATAATGATCGCCAGGCAGCCCGCGACGATCATTAATATACTCACCACCATGGACCATCGAATCTCACGATCGAATTCTGAAGTCGCATTCATATGAACCTCTCTTTGTTGATTGTTCTTTTCTCCTCTGCGGGATGAAGCCGTCCGGGCTCCGATTGTCCGCCTATTAACTTGCGCCCTATTCAAAATAAGACAACTGGAATTTGTGAAATTGGGCTTTCTCAATTTCTGCTTTACCCTATGATCACCCGGAAAGATGAAAATTTCCGCTCCAAGGGAAATTCATCCCGGTGAGACGCGCGCGCCGCTTACGCCGGCGTGTGTTGCCAAACTTGCCAAATTAGGCGCGCAGGTTGAAGTCGAGGCAGGCATCGGCGCGGGGGCCGGTTTTTCCGACGACGAATACGCCAAAAACGGCGCCATCATCAGCCAGGACCGACGAAATCTCGTCAGCTCGGCCGATATGATTTTGCGCCTGCGCAAGCCGCCGCTTGAAGAAGTGGCGTGGCTCAAGCCCGCCGTCATTCACGTGAGCATGATGGATCCCTTTAATGAAAAGGAGCTGATCCAAAAATTTGCCGATCAGGGCGTCAGCGCCATCAGCATGGAATTTATCCCGCGCACCACTCGCGCGCAAAAAATGGACGTGTTGTCCTCGCAGGCGAACCTGGGTGGATACGAGGCCGTCATCCTGGCAGCGCGGCATTCCAACAAAATTTTTCCAATGATGACCACCGCGGCGGGAACCATCCTGCCCGCCAAAGTTTTTATTATCGGCGTGGGAGTGGCCGGTTTGCAGGCGATTGCGACGGCAAAACGCCTGGGGGCAAAAGTCACGGCTTATGACACGCGTCCCGTCGTCGAAGAACAGGTGAAATCGTTGGGCGCGCAATTCCTGAAAATCGATATCGGCGAAACCGGCCAGACCAAAGACGGCTATGCCAAAGCGTTGACGGAGGAACAAATCCAGAAACAGCGTGAGGCGATGAAGAAAACCTGCGCGGATTCGGACGTGGTGATTTCCGCGGCGCAGGTGTTTGGGCGCCGGGCGCCCATTCTGGTCACTGCCGAAATGCTCAATGCCATGAAACCCGGGAGCGTGGTGGTGGACCTGGCTGTGGAAAGCGGCGGTAATGTTGAGGGTGTTGAGTACGATAAAATCACTGATCGAAATGGCGTGAAGATTGTCGGCATCGCCAACCTGCCCGGGCGTGCGCCCTTGCATGCCAGCCAGGTTTACTCGGAAAATCTCGTCAACCTTGTCGGCGAATTTTGGGACAAGAACGAAAAAACGTTCAAGCTTAAGCTGGATGATGAAATCATTGCTGCGTGCCTGGTCACGCACGGCGGCCAAATCGTCAATCCAAAACTCAACGGCAAACCGCACTGATCTTATGGATAATATTCTATTCATCTTCATTCTTTCGATCTTCGTTGGATTTGAAGTCATTTCCAAAGTGCCCTCGATGTTGCATACGCCGTTGATGTCCGGCACGAACGCCATTCACGGCATCATTCTGCTTGGCGGCATCCTCGTTTTGGCGAATGCCACGGGTCCGCTGGCGCAGGCGCTGGGTTTTGTCGCGGTCGTATTCGGCTCCGCCAACGTTTTTGGCGGATTTATGGTCACCGACCGCATGCTGCAAATGTTTAAGAAAAAAAAATGACCATGAGTTCCGCCGTTTCCCTCATTTTTATCGGCGTTGCCGTCTTGTTCATCATCGGCATCAAGTTCCTGAGCTCGCCCAAAACGGCTCGCGCCGGCAACCTCGTGGCCGCCGCCGGCATGCTCGTGGCCTTTCTTGCCCTGCACAAACCGGATGGCACATCCGTCTGGATGCAGGGCTGGAATATGAATTACACGCTCATCGCCATTGGTATCGGCATTGGCCTCGTGATCGGCGCTGCGGGCGCATACTCGGTCAAGATGACGGCCATGCCGCAAATGGTGGCGCTATTCAACGGCCTGGGCGGCGGCGCGGCGGCGCTGGTGGCCAGTCTCGAGTTTATGCGCGACTCTCATCGTGCCGATGCCGTCACCGCGTTTGTCACTGTGCCGATGCTTTTTGCCACGCTCATCGGCTCGCTTTCTTTTTCCGGCAGTATCATTGCCTACTTGAAATTGCAGGGAAAATTCGAGAAGCCCATGACTTTCAAAGGTCAAAATTTCCTGAACGGCCTGATCCTGCTCGTCATTCTCGGCCTCGCAGGCTGGCTCACGATAAACGCCACTGTGCCTGCCGCGGCCACCGCGTTCCTCGTCATGTTTTTGCTCGCGTTGTTTTTTGGGATTGCGATGGTCATGCCTATCGGCGGCGCGGACATGCCAGTCGTTATCTCTTTGCTTAATTCGTTCACCGGCCTCGCGGTCGCTGCGGACGGCTTTGCCATCGATAACACGGCGATGATTGTGGCGGGAACGCTCGTTGGTTCATCGGGCACACTCCTGACCCTGCTGATGTGCAAGGCAATGAACCGGCCAGTGACCAACGTTCTGTTCGGCGCATTCGGCTCCGGCGGTGGAAGCAAGGCCGCCGCAAATGGCATTGCCGGCACCGTGAAACCCGTTCAGGCCGATGAGGTGGCATTGCTGCTGGCCTATGCGCAGCGTGTGGTCATCGTTCCAGGCTACGGTATGGCTGTCGCCCAAGCCCAGCATCAGGTCCGGGAACTTACCGACGAACTGGGCAAACGAGGTGTCGAAGTCCAATTCGCCATTCATCCGGTTGCCGGCCGAATGCCTGGTCACATGAATGTCCTCCTGGCCGAAGCTAACGTCTCCTACGACCAGCTCATCGAGATGGAGCAAATCAATCCTTCGATGGATCGCGTGGATGTTTGCCTGGTCATCGGCGCCAACGACGTCGTGAATCCTGCCGCGCGTGAGGAAAAGAGCAGCCCCATTTACGGCATGCCCATCATCGAGGCCGATCGCTGTAAATCCACCATTGTCATGAAACGCTCGATGGCCGCCGGGTTTGCTGGCATCGAGAACCATCTTTTCTACAAAGACAACACGCGCATGCTCTTCGGCGACGCGAAGAGTTCCCTGCAACAGCTCATCACCGCGGTGAAGGAAAATTGAGGACAATAAAGACCCTCGCACGGCGGCGTTCATTGGCGTAATCTTGATGGGCAATTCGTTATGAGCGCGCTGACCGTCAATCTCGACCTGGTAAAAAAATACAATGTGCCAGGCCCCCGATACACCAGCTATCCACCGGCCACCAAGTTTTCCAACACGGTGGAATGGCCCGGGGTTGTGGACATGATCGGCGCCAATAACCAGACGGGCAGGGGACTTTCCCTGTATTTTCACATTCCCTTTTGCGAAACGTTGTGCTGGTTTTGTGGATGCACTACGGTCATCACCAACAATCACGGACAGTCCAGGCCATACCTGGATTACCTCGAAAAGGAAATGGCCCGAATGGCGGCGCTCGTTGATGCCAAACGCGAAGTCGTGCAGTTACATTGGGGCGGCGGTTCGCCGACGTTTTTGCATCCGGACGAAATCCGGCGTCTGGGCGAAATGATCCGCAAACATTTTCGCCTTTCACCTGATGTGGAAGCAGGCGTCGAGATTGATCCGCGCCGGCTTACGCGCGACCATATCGTCGCGCTCCACGAAATTGGGTTCAATCGCGGCTCCCTGGGTGTGCAGGATTTTGAGCCAAAGGTCCAGGAATCCATTCACCGCATCCAGCCGCGAGAGATGACGCAACGAGTGGTGGATTGGGCGCGTGAACTGGGTTTTGGATCCCTGAATTTCGATTTGATATACGGCCTGCCGCACCAAACCGTGGAATCTTTTGGCCGCACGCTCGACGCCGTCCTGGAAATGCAACCGGACCGGCTCGCCGTTTTCAGCTATGCCCATGTGCCCTGGATAAAACCCGCGCAAAAAATTCTGGAGCAAAAAGTCCTCCCGCCGCCCGAGGCAAAACTTCAATTGCTCAAGACGGTGATTGAGCGGCTCACGGAAAATGAGCGGTACGTTTATATCGGGATGGATCATTTTGCGCGGCCTGCTGATGAATTGGTCTCGGCTCAGCGGAACAAAACACTGCAACGCAATTTTCAGGGCTATAGCACGCGCGGCAACGCAGACATTTTTGCGTTCGGCATGAGCGCCATTTCCCAAATCCCCGATGCGTATTGGCAGAACGAAAAAGAATTGCCGTCTTATTATGCCGCGCTGGATGGCGATCGGGCGCCCTTCGCCCGCGGTTATGTCCTGACGAACGAAGACAAAATCCGGCGCGAAACAATTATGCGCGTGATGTGCGACCTTTCCCTCGACTACACCGCAATGTCGCAAAGTCTTGGGATCGATTTTGCCGGCCATTTTGCAAATGAACTGGCCGCGCTGGCCCCTTTCGAGGCCGATGGGCTGGTTCGCCGTTCACCGCGCGGTATCGAAGTAACCGATATAGGTCGGTTGTTTATTCGCAATATCGCGATGTGCTTTGATAACACTCTCCTGCCCGATGGGGAGCGGCGACATTCCAGGACGGTTTAATTCGCTCAATGAAACGCGTTGCCATCATCGGTGCGGGCATCACGGGTTTAACTACTGCATTTTGCCTTCAACGAAAAGGCTTGGACGTCACGGTTTTCGAAGCCGGCGGACGTCCCGGTGGAGTGATTCAATCTACGCGAGGTGACGGTTTTCTGGCTGAGTCGGGACCAAACACAATATTGGAAACTTCGTCGGAAATTCGAGGGCTCATCAGTGATCTCAACCTGGACTCTCGAAGGCTTTACACCAGCGCGGATGCCAAAGCCCGGTTCGTCGTGCGTGGCGGGCAGCCGGTTGCCATGCCGTCGACGCCGCCGGCTTTTGCTGTTTCCCCTTTATTGAGCCTTGGCGCAAAACTCGCGCTGTTACGCGAACCTTTTGTGCCCCGCAGACGGGATGGAAAAGAAGAAAGCGTTGCGGAATTTGTGACACGCCGGGTGAACCGCGAATTTTTGGACCGGATGGTGGACCCACTGGTTGGGGGCATTTACGCGGGAGATCCTGAGCGGCTTTCAGTGCAGCACGCCCTGCCGCGCATGGCCCAGGCCGAGGAAAAATACGGCTCGCTGATCAAAGGCCAGATAATGGGCGCCCGTGAACGGAAAAAGACTGGTGAAGTTGCCAGAAATCGCGCGCCGGGATTCTCCTTCGACGAAGGACTGCAGGTTTTGCCTGACACACTCGCGGCTCGACTGGGGAATGCTTTGAAATTGTACGCACCCGTCGTGCGGCTCGCTCAAATGGGCAACGCCTGGCGCGTGACGAGCGCGCAAGACGAAGCCGAATTTGCGGCCGTGATTTATTGCGGCACAGCCTACGGGTTGGCGGAATTGAAAATTCAATCGCCTCCGTCCCTGAATGTTTCCGTCTTCTCTGAAATCCGTTACACGCCGGTGGCAAGTGTCGTTTTGGGTTTCCGGCGGGAGGATGTGGCTCATCCATGCCAGGGCTTTGGAATGCTGATACCGAAGGTTGAGGGTTTTAAAATCCTCGGTACCGTTTTTTCGTCGGCCCTGTTTCCAAACCGCGCGCCCGAGGGTCATGTTTTGTTGTCGAGTTTTGTTGGCGGTGAGCGTCAGCCTGAATTGGCCGCATTGAAAATGCAGGAATTGGTCGAGATGACGTGTTCGGATTTACGCGCATTGCTTGGCGTGAAAAGCAAACCGGTCTTCCAGCATACGACGCTTTATCCTCGCGCCATTCCACAATACAATGTCGGCTATGGAAGGTTCAAAAAACTTTTTGATGAAATGGAGTCAGGCGCGCGCGGATTGTTCTTTGCCGGACATTTTCGCGACGGCATTTCGCTGGCTGATTCCATTCAGTCGGGCATGAACATCGCAGGCCGCGTGGAAAACTTTTTAAAATGAGCAAAGGCGTTTTGCTGGTCAACCTGGGTTCGCCCGATTCCACCGCCGTTGGCGACGTGCGGAAATACCTGCGCGAATTTCTTATGGACGGCCGTGTGCTGGACGCTCCCTGGCCCATCCGCTTTTGCGTGGTACATTTTTCGATTCTGCCGTCCCGCCCGAAGGAATCGGCACATGCGTACGAGAAGATTTGGACTCCGGAAGGCTCGCCACTCATCGTCACCGGAAAACATGTCCAGGCGAAATTGCAGTCGCAACTGTCCGTTCCGGTGGAGTTGGCGATGCGCTATCAAAATCCTTCCATTGAAGCGACGGTCCGGAAATTGAGGGACGCGAACATAAACGATCTATTGTTAATCCCGCTGTTTCCGCACTACGCGATGTCGAGTTACGAATCCGCCGTTGTGCGGGTGCAAGAGGTTGCCGCGGCAGTTGCGCCGGAAATGAAGGTGACAGTCCAGCCGCCATATTTCGACGCGCCGGATTATATAGAGGCCCTGTGCGCCAGCGCTGAGCCGTACCTGCAGGGCGGCTACGACCATTTGCTTTTCAGCTTCCATGGAATCCCGGAACGGCACTTGAGGAAATCAGACCCGACTGGATGCCATTGCCTCGCGAACACGAATTGCTGTGAGATTTCCAGCCCCGCCCAGGCGACATGTTACCGGGCCCAATGTTTCAAAACCGTCGCGGCCTTTGTGGCGCGGGCCAACGTGCCCCGGGAGAAATACTCCGTTTCCTTTCAATCGCGCCTGGGCAAGGATCCCTGGCTAAAGCCCTACACCGATTATGAACTTGCCGAATTTCCCGGGCGCGGCATCAAAAAGTTGTTGGTTATGTGTCCTGCCTTCGTCGCGGATTGCCTGGAAACCATTGAAGAAATCGGAATGCGCGGCCGGGAAACGTTCATCGGCGCCGGCGGGAAGGACCTCACGCTCATTCCTTGTTTGAATGAACATCCACTCTGGATTTCAGCGCTGGAAAAAATGGCGCGGAAGTTTCTGTCGTGAAAAATGGTCGGGGCGGTGAGATTTGAACTCTCTTACCATTTCATTGGCTTTCCCAAGAAAACCTACTATCTCCAATGAAATCAACGATTTCGCCTAAATACCGTTGTACTGTTAAGAAATGGTAAGAAAGTTTTCGACAGTGCATCCCCTTGCTTCCACAGGGAGTGCAGCGTTCAGCAGCTAATTAACCTCGACGTGGAAAAGCTGTCCAGTTTCAGGGTTAATGTAGAGTGAAGCTGAATCTGGCCGCCGATACAGATTCGCCATAAGCACTTTCTTACCAATAAATGGCTGAAGTGCATTCAACCTGCCCTGTAAGATCGCCGTCCATTTCGGCCCTCTGGCGTTCAATTTTATTTGCTCGCGCAAAAAATCCAAGTAGTCGTTCGCAACAGTTTTTTCTTCTGCCGCCGGTGCCGAAAAATGTCCTTCCTCTACGTCGTCCAGTTTTGGCAACTGCGAGATTTCAGCGTGTGTCAAACGGGCAAGCTCTTTCAGCCAATCCGGTGCATTGGCCATCGTTCCGATTGCTGCTGCCAACGTTGTCCAAGTCGTGGTTTTCATGTTTATGGAGTTGTTGGCCTTCCTTGGATTGTACCTTTGAGCAACACTTCCTTTTCGCCAGCATATTTTGGCACAGGTGGGCGTGGGACTATCTGGCTGGAAACCTTGCTCTGGTTAACTTGAATGACAGTTCCTTCACTGCCAGCATAGCGTTTCGCAACCCACGGCTCGTCGTCCATGATGTGACATGCCTGTCCAAAGGAACAGGCACATAAAAAGAGCTGATTTGCCAATGGGAGATCTATTTCCGGTCTATCATTTGCCACGTAACCTTTGCGTTTCCGTTTCATTTGGTTTCCAATACGGCAAGCTCTCCGCGCCTTGTTTCGCTTCGCAATACATCTGCTTTAGTACTTTGAGAGTTGTAAGCCTTGGTTAAAATCCCACGAGCTTGAGCTAGTTTTTTGAAAGCGTTTACTTGTGAGAAATACTTATCCATTTCAAGGGCTTGTTGTTTCGGGTCATCGTAATATGTCGAGCCAATCTGATCCATTGAAACAATGAGCAAGCTCAGATCGTTGATGATCTTCTCGACGTTTTTTGCCGGCAATTTGATGGTTTTGCCAGATGTCATGGCCTTTCAGTAAATGGGTGGATTGTTTGGCGGACCATCGCCCCAGGTTTATGGGACACCGAGCACGATCTCCAACGTATTGAAAACTTCGGTCACAAAACGCTCGTATGCAGCCCGATTTCCGCTCCGCTCTCCAACACGTTCCTTTTGCCATTCGAGAAAGGAAGGCATATACCAGAGCAATGATAATAGTCTTTTGGGTATTTCGGCATTGTCGTCAATTTCGATCTGTTTAAGAAAGGAGAGAAATTTTTGTCCGTCATCCGGGGAAAAATATCCCTGGCGGACATTCCAAAGAAAGCCGTCAACATCCCATTCAGATTCCAGTCGTCTAATTAGCTCGTTCGTGTTCATCTTTTTATTTGACCGGCGTAATAGCCTCGGGCGGAACGTGGTCTTGAATCAAGACTTCCTGGTCCCGTTTGGCTCAACTTGACATGCGGCCTCCATTGGGATGCCATTCACTTGATTTTCATGGATAATTATAGCCCTAAACGTTTCCTTGCTGCTTCTACACTCAACGGGGCAGCCGATTCAGGCACTTTGAACGTGTTGGAGGAATCTTGGCATTCAGCGGTGCATAGCGCTTCCAAATCAATATGATCCACTTCAGCCCAACCATCTCGGTAATACTTGAGAAAAAAATGCAACAAGTAGTCCAAGTCATTTTCCGTTATTTTCAACCGCGTTCCTTCAGATTCAAAGTTCGCCTGCGTTCTATCTGCATCTCCTTTTCGATCCGTCCTTTCAATTTCTAACTTCCCTTTCGTTCCTGATTCCTTGATGATAAGAGTTTGTACCAGGCATTCTTTTAAAAGACACAGCCCCAAACACCAATCACGAATTCCCTGGGCTTCAAACTCAACGTTCAGGACGATTTGTCCTTTATGTCGAATCAAATGTAGTTGTAGCGGCAGTTCCATGTGTTTTTTCACCGGTCACCCCTTTCAATTATTTACTGGGCCAACCAAGCCGCCGTTCAATGACGACCCAACTTTCTTTATACCTCTCAGCAGCGACATCTCCTATTTCGGCAAGATATTCCCGTCGCTCAACAGTGTAATAGAAGCGAAGCAATTCGTCTGTAAAATTGACCAGTAAATCGGGTAGATTATGCACATGGTCAGATTCAATTTCGCAAGTCTTTGAATCTCCACCCGCACTTTTCTCGCGGATTGTCAAGAGTGCTATCTTAAGAATCTCCGCTATCGCCGCTCTGACCTCAACGTCTGATGGTTTCATATCAATGTACAGGCAATCCTGTTACTGGTTTTCCTGTTATGCTGGTTCCTTGCCCTTGCATTACCTTTACGGTTATTTTCGCCCCGCTATCAGCGGCAGCTCTTACCGCGTGGTGTCCATCGTAAATCACCCCGTTTTCATATACAAGTGGCGGTCCCCCGTTTCTTGGAATGTTTTGTTGTTGTAACTGAGCTTGGGCAGCCAACCTCCCTTGCGAGAGGGTTGCACGCTGACCTGCCACCAAACCGTTTGGATCTACTGTTTGCGTTTGACCGGGAGCCGCTGTAATTGGGTTTCGCGGCGGGGTTGGTTCTGCCGGCGTCGCTTGTTGGGGCAGTAACTCTGGCGCTGCTCCGGATTCATTCAACATCGAACCAAGTTTGCTGGCACCACCACTGAGGGCGCCACCCATTAACGAACTTGCCGCAATTTCCTGACCGCTTATGGAGCCGCGCTGGCCAAGTCCGATTTGCGTGCCTTGTGCGGCAAGGTCGCCAGCCGCCCCGGCGATCATTCCTGATCCAACTGCGGCAAACGTAGTCGAAGCGCCAGCGCTTATCAACAGCGGCGTGGCTGTGCCTCCGGTAATTGCCGCCGCCATTACTCCAACGGCAAGCGGAGCGTTGGCACGGCTGGCTGCAATTTGGGTATCGACGGGCATCTGGGAATATGCATACCAATCGAGCGCGTCTTTTCCTGTGGGATCGTTTAGTGTAAGTGGATCATTTTCACAATAAGAGTAGCGGTTATAACTCTGCGGATTGGATAAATCCGGGATCGTCGTGTCTGGCTGAATGAACCTGCCCAACTCTGGGTCGTAATAGCGGGCATTGTAGTAACACAGCCCGCTCTCTGCATCGAACACTTGTCCGGTGAATCGCCGCGAAACTTGAAAATTTGCCTGCGGGCTAGCCGTATTTGTCCTGCCGAACGGAAAATAAACATCAACCTCGATTTGATTATGAGCGTAATCGCTCAATGCGCTGGATGTGTTGAGGCTATCCTGGTGGTAATAATATCCGACCTTGGTTGAATCGCTGCCGCCGTCCAAAAAAGAGCCAGCCTCAAACGTGCAAACCTGCTCACTGCCGGCGAAAACGTGAAACAACGTCTTGCCGTCCTTTTCTTCGTAGATGTCACCAATCCAAACCTGGATGTTGGTCGGATTTTGGTTAATGCGCTTCCACAACCGGGCATCATCGTAAGCGTAGCCGAATTCGTCTGACATCACTCCCGCCTGCGCGATTGCCGACAGGCGATTTTCAGGATCATAGGTCATCGATTGCGAAGTGGCGAGGCCGCCATGCCGCACAATCATGTTCCCACACAAATCGTAAAGATTCGTGTAGCCAAAAGCGGTCCTGACAGCCTGGATGCGTGGATTGGCATAAGAGTATCGGGAACCGCCGCCCTCAATATTGTTGGTGATATTCCCAGTCGGGTCATATCCATAGCTGCCAGTCAAACCGGTGTAAGTTTTGATGCGGTGCAGATTGCCATACGTCACCGTCGTCGCGCTCATGCCTGTCCACAGGAACAGGCACGCAAAAAGAAGGATGCGCCCGGCTTTTAACACGGGCGCATTTTAACGAAAATACCGTCACGGCTAAAAGAAAAACCGTGGCTCAAGGCAGTCTGGCTTGCCGGCGGCGCGTTCGCGGGGATGGCAGCGCCGGAGCGTGTCGCGGATGCCCCCTCGTTTCACAAGGAGAGCAGCGCCCAGCAACTAATCCATGCGGTCAAATTATCCAATGCCACATGACACTTGTGCTTTTTGGCGAGCGTCACCAAATTTTCACGGAAGGCCGTGGTCATGTCTTCTTTATCATATATCAACCCAGCCAAATACTCGGCGGTGTCCAACAAATCAGCAATCTGGCCGTGGTCAACTTTCTCATAGGCCATACTGCGTCCTCGGATTATTACATCCTGCAAAGCATGAAGCGCGTTGGCTAATTTGTTTGGTGTTATCATCGCCCGGCGATAAACAGGACAGCATACAACAAAGGCCAGCATCACGGCTTCTGTTTTTTGGCCAACCACGCTTTTCTAGCTTCGTTCAAGCTGAGTTTGTTCGCGCCGCCTGCATAATCAGGATCATTTGACTGAGCAGGGTCGTCTTCCCACCCACATACATTGCAGATTTCATATTCACCCAACGTTGTAAGCACTCTTGAGCTACAACAAGGGCACGGTAACAAACTGTCATTGCTCATTGCTTGTTCCAATAGTTCATTCCATCGGATGGACGGAACATTGTTCGAGGTGCGCCGTTGGCAGCCTGCACACCAAAAGTATTGCTCGCCGGATTGTAGAATAGCTTGTCACCATTTGACCTGATTTTTGTTAGTGTACCCGGTGGCGGAGTCTTAAAGAAGTCCTTTGCCCCTTCGACATATTGTTTGGCGTTTTGGAATTCAGGAAACTCAGCTCTGTGTTTTTCCCAATGCGCAAAAGCGTTCTCAACCGCCGATCTCGCCTTGGTTGAACTCCAAATTGCCTTCGCCGCATTTTCTCCCTCTTTGAGCATCAGGCCAGCAGCCTTCTCTTCTGCACCACCTGTAACCATCATCCCCGCTTGAACCAGAGGGTCCCCACCCGCTTTGACCACCGCAGTTGCCGCATTTCCGAGTTTATTACCATTCGCGTCGGTTAATTCCGGCAGCAAGGGCGTTCCATTTGCCGCCATTAGCCCTTGATAAGATTGGGGGTCGGGTGCGACGGGTGTAACGACAAAGGGCTTTTCAATAGTGGATACTATGCCTTGACCTGCGCTGTTGACCAAATCGCTTAATACCCCGACGCCTTCTTTAGTGGCTTTCCACCAGTCACCGAAAATATTATGTCCCGTTGGGTCGTTAAATGTTAAGGGGTCATTGACGCAATAAGAATAGCGGTTGTAACTCTGTGGATTGCCTAAATCAGGAATGATAGTGTCTGGTTGGATAAACCGCCCCAATTCCGGATCATAATATCGGGCATTGTAGTAACACAGCCCGCTCTCTGCATCGAATACCTGCCCCGTGAACCGACGCGAAACTTGAAAACCTGCCTGCGGGCTGGCCGTATTTGTCCTGCCGAACGGAAAATAAACGTCAACCTCAATTTGATTATGAACGTAGTCGCTTAACGCGCTGGATGTGTTCAGGCTGTCCTGGTGGTAATAATATCCGACCCTGGTTGAATCGCTGCCGCCGTCCAAAAAAGAGCCAGCCTCAAACGTGCAAACCTGCTCACTGCCGGCGAAAACGTGAAACAACGTCTTGCCGTCCTTTTCTTCGTAGATGTCACCAATCCAAACCTGGAGGTTGGTCGGATTTTGGTTGATACGCTTCCACAACCGGGCATCATCGTAAGCGTAGCCGAATTCGTCTGACATGATTCCAGCCTGTGCAATTGCCAACAGGCGATTTTCAGGATCATAGGTCATCGCCTGCGAGCCGGTCAGGCCGCCATGTCGCACAATCATGTTCCCACAAAGATCGTAAAGGTTCGTGTAGCCAAAAGCGGTCCTGACAGTCTGGATGCGTGGATTGGCATAAGTGTATCGGGAACCGCCGCCCTCAATGTTGTTGGTGATATTCCCAGTCGGGTCATATCCATAGCTGCCAGTCAAGCCGGTGTAAGTTTTGATGCGGTGCAAATTGCCGTACGTCACCGTCGTCGCGCTCATGCCCGTGCCAGTCAGATTAGAGACATCATTTCCGGCTGTGTATTGATAAGTCCGGCTGAAAACAGCGCCGGCTGAAATATTCTGCAAGCGCTTTGAGGTGGAATAATATCCTTTGGATGTCGTCAAACCGTTTCCATACAAAAAATTAGTCACATGGCCAAATTCGTCAAAAGAGGCGGCGCTGGCAGTGTAATAATTGTAGCCGCCTCCATTGAGCGAGATCTGGCTGATGCTCTTTCCGTGGAAATAAGAATAATTGATGATCGGACCGGAATTCGGATAGCCAATGGCCACCACATTATCCCCATCATCGTACCCGTTGGTCGTCGTGTAGCTCCTGGCATTGATATTCAAATAACGCGTGGTTTTAACGGTTCTCTCCCGGGAATCGTAACCGTTTTTCTCGTATCCCTGGCCGTCAATCACCTCGTACAGCAGTCCCGGATAAACCGTATTGCTCCCGTCGCTGCTGCTGTCGTACAAATAGGTATTTGTATAAGCAGGAACGAGCGTCTGGTTGCTATAATTAAGACTGAACACCGTTTGCGCTTGCAAGCGGCCTAACGCGTCCTGTTGTCCAGAAGAATTAACGTAAGAATTTGAAACTACATCTCCGCGCGCATCGGTTTGGACTCGCAGCCGGTTCGCGTAATCCCGCTGATATGTCCATTGGCCAAGGTATGGGTCAGCCATTGCCAGCAGACCGCCCGCGTCGTTGTATGCCCAATAAATGTTCTCGCCGTTTGCGTTAACGAGGTTGGTCAGTTCGTCAGCTAAATCATATTTCAAAAGGTTGGTGTACGTGTTGCCACCGTCAACCTCTTGAATCTGGTTGGTCCGTCCAAAGGCATCCAACCCGAAACGGCGTGTTTGATTATCCTCGTCGGTGTAAATAATCCACCACGGGTCAGTGCCGTTGACATAGCTCCAGGTCGTAGCGCCGAGCGGAGAACCCGTGTCGCCAGCAAGGTCGGTTTTACTGCTGAACGCACCATTGCTAAACGTCACATTGACGGCGCGGTTTGTCGCTACTCTGCCCGGCGCATCGTATCCAATCCATGTCGCCGTCTGGCCAGAAGCCGGTTTGGTAAAAGTGATGCCTGTCCCAAACGTCGGCCAGGTAGTCAGGAAGGCGTCGCCGCGCCCGTCGTAGGCCGTCGAAACAACCCGGTAATTTCCATTTTCGGCTTGGGCTCGGGTTTGGACCGTTCTCCCGAAACCGTCAATGTAGGTGCGATTGGTCGAACCACCAACGCCGTCGTTCTCGACGACATCCACATAATTGGTCGCCAGGCCGGAAACAATGGATCTCAAGATGGCGGAATAAAAATACTTGTTCACCCAAATGGCCGAACCGCCGCCAATAGGAATTTTATCGCTCTCCACTGGCCGGCAGAATGAGTCGAAACTGTTGCTGACAGTAAGGCCCGCTGGGTCGGTGGACACTGCAAGCTGGCCCGAACGCGGGTCATAACTGGTTGTGGTGACGAAGCTGCCCCCAACGGTTGTTGTGGCCGGATAGGTATTATAGGTTGAATCGTAGGTAATTGTAGTTTGAATACCGACCGGGTCAGTCGTGAGGCCAGCCATGCCAAACGCTGTATAATTGCCGTAACCGTTGGTGGCATAATATCCGGCAGAAATGCGGGTCAGTTTGGCGGCGATGGTGCCGGATGATGGATTGTAGGAATAATCCATTTCCCGGATGATATTATTGTTCCCATCGGCGAGGATGGACGTGGCAGGATGGTCCACGATATAGTTGTTACCGCTGATCGCCGTATAGATGGTATTATAGTACCTGGTATCAGCGGTATTCGCATCGGTGAATGAAAAACCGCCAACGTTGGTTGGATTGAAAGCATTCACTTCACCGTATTCGATTTTATTGGTCAAATTGCCGGTCGCCTGGTCGTAGGCAAACTGTGTCGCTGTGATTCTCGGAGTGCCGTTGCCGGGATAATCGCAACCAAAGGTCATTGCCGTGAACGGGAAATAACGGGCATTGCCCAAGCTGTCCTGATTCACCTGATTTACCTGGACCCGGTAAAGCTTGCCATCATTGCCGTACGTCTCAATTCGGTAAGGCATTCCTACTTTGGCAAAGTTGCCGAGGCCGGTTGTCGAATTGGTATCCAGATATTCACCCAACGCTGAATAATTTCTGCCACCCCCGGTATGGAAATACGTCACCGTGAAGCGCAGCGTCGGGTCAGTATTGGTAACCACGGCAAACCCGTGAAACTCGCGCCGAGGGCCATCGTAATAGCCTCCCGCATAACCGTAGGTTGTCGTTTGCGGCGAATTGATACCGTCTGATTCGGACACCGACGCCGTCACCTGCCGGGGGAAGGGGATGTGACTGCCGGAAGTGAGATTGCTGGGGTCAACTCGATTATCATATGCAGTGGATGGGTTATACCTGACTGCGATGTTTCCCCCCATCCCATTGTTGACGTTGGTCAACAGGTCTGGATATGGCCCCTGATTCAATTGGACCAGAAAATAATTGGCTGTTGGAATGTAGGGATAAACATTGGGATTAAAGTAAACGGCAAGCACCCGGTCAAGCAGACCATCGCCATTGATGTCAATCATGGTGGTCAAGTTGCCACTACCGCCGGAGGAATACTGCGGGCTCCACCACGGAGCGTCCACACTTAGGTTATAAAGTCCTTGGTTCTCAATGTTCGTTATAATGATTGCGATCGTGTTGAAGCCGTGCCCATTGTTCAAATAGACGCGCCAGGCGGAATTCGACTGATTTATGGTCCCTACATCCACAAAAACACGGTCGGGCAGTCCGTCCCCGTTGACATCAAACAGTCCTCCATAGGGTTCATCGTTTATGGAATCTGACCAATAGTCGATTCCGCTATAATATGGAGCGCCGTTATTGGTTTGGGCAACAACTCCGGGCCACTGGTCAAAAGCGCCAGGAATGCTCGTGGATGTGTTCGTGGATTCAAACCGATAGCCATCATTGTATTCCACGGCAAAAAAGGATGTCGGGTGAGGCGCTTCCAAAGTCGGTTCGGACGGATTCAGCGGCCACATGAGGCGATCCGGCAAACCATCTCCGTTAATGTCAATCATGGTGGCGTCCGGCGTCTGGATTCCCGCCCATCCATACACGTCCGTTGCATTCGAGGCATAATAATTCTGGCTGTAATAGGGGCCAAAATTAACCACCGGCCCAAAATTTGTGCCGGTATTTAACTGCACCAGAAAATTGGTCATATTCGCGTTCTGCCACCACTGTGACATGACGCGGTCAGGGCGTCCGTCGCCATTGATGTCAAATAATCCTACGTTGACTGCACCGTCTTCGATGCAATAATAATATAGGGAATAAACATTCGTTGGTCCTAGCGGCCCGCTGCTCACGGGCCAGTTGGACACTGAGGAAAATCCGTTGCCTAAGTTCAATTGAACTTCATAATTTGTATAAGGGACGTAGGTTGGGCCTCCGCTATTTACCGAGTTCATGGCCCACCAATAATCTTCCACCCGATCCGGGATACCGTCGCCGTTAACGTCTATCAGCCGTCCGTAAGGGTCATTTAATTCCGCATAGCCAGAACCGTTGGGAAAAGGATTGGAATTTGTTGCCAGGGTGCCGCTTCCGGTGGACGTTGGACCGAAACTATAAGGTGAGCCAAATAGACCATTCCCATTGGCCTGCATTCCCATGTTCTTCTGCACCTGATATGAATTCGGCGAAGTTGTGCTGTTCCAACTCACCCGGTCGGGCAAACCATCGCCATCTATATCTATCAGATCGGCCACTGTATAATTGAACGTGCTTTGAACCTGGTTGACCTGCGACACTTCCGGGTTGTAAGAACCGGGTTGCCCCGGCGCGGCTATTAGCATGTTAGTCCAAAAAATAGTCGAGCCGAACGAGACGCCGTTGGCATTCGCCTGGTAAGCAAATGTGTTGGTCAAAAATGGAGTGGGCGTATTGCCACTGCTATAACCATAAACGATTACGTTTGTGAGCAATGATCGGCCCGTTGCCGGAGAAACTCCATAATTTAAAAAATAACTCCAAACATCTTGCGTTCCAATCTGACACAAGATGTTGGTCAAACGGCGTGTCTGGTCGGTGCGGAATCCTGAACGGAGCGAAAAACGCCAGTCGTTGGTGCGCAGCGTAGTCTGGAAAGTAATTGTGTTTGACCCTGCAAAGCTGGCCGTATAGCCATTAAAATTCGCGTGACCATTGTAGGTGATTTGCAAAGGATACAGTGTCCTTTCCGATAAGCTGGTAAAGGGACTGGTATAATTTGTGTAAGCGACGGTGGTCCAGTCCCCTGAAGCGGTGATAATTTGGTCCAGTGCCCAATGGAACGTAGCCGTGTAACTGCTGCCCCAGCCGCTTCTGGGATTGCTCACGCGTGTATTGGCGGTCTCTCCAAAATAATAGGCATTGCCGCTTTTGTCATA
>DATAST010000187.1:0-1839 GCA_036269115.1 Verrucomicrobiia bacterium
GATGAATTGTGAAGATGCAAAATTGCACATTTTTTTGAATTTGAGGGGATTAAATTATTGTTTTTGTTAAAAAAAGGCCAAAGCCGGATTTTGGGGCATCGTGTGGCCGGGGAGCTGCATTTGGCGGGGGTATGCCAGCCAACTACCTGAAGATTACTGCTCGCCGTCTGCTGCGGCAGAGGGCCTTTTCGCTTATCAATATCCTTGGCCTGTCTATCGGGCTTGCGTCCTGTCTGATGATCTACCTGTATGTGTACAACGAGATGACCTATGATGCCTATAACCGGTTTGCCGGCAGGATTGCCCGGGTGACCAGCATCCTGCATTCGCCAGAATCGGACCTGGCGCTCGCGACTTCGCCGCTGCCTTTGGCGGGCGCTTTGCGGCGGGATTATCCCGGAGTGGAGGCAACGGTTATCACCCAGGACAGCAATGTCACGATCCGGCAGGGTACGGATGTTTTTGCGGCGCAGAACTTCTTTTTTTCGGAGCCGTCGATCTTTACGGTTTTTTCCTTCCGGTTTTTGGAGGGATCGGCCGCCGGGGCGTTGGACAGGCCTAATTCTGTCGTCCTGACGCGGAGTATGGAAAAAAAGTATTTCGGGGAAAAGGCAGCGTTGGGTATGACCATGGTATGTAATGGCAAAGTTTGCCGGGTAACCGCGGTTGTTGCCGACCGGCCTGCGAATACCGATCTGGCGATCGACGGGTTGATTTCGAAGGACTTTAGTGTTGCCGACTGGAATTTTGATGATTTCACCTGCTATACGTATGTGTTGTTTCGGGGGAAGCCCGATATCCGGCGATTCAATAAGGAGTTAGGCAGTCTTGACAAGTATACCCGGCCGATGTTGGATGAGCAAGGCGCGAAGGGCTGGGCTTTGCGGTTTGAAGCGGAATCGCTTGCGGATGTGCATTTCAGTAAGGGGAAGATCATCGACACGGCGAAGGGTAACCGGCAGTTTAACCGCATCTTTTCCGCGTTGGCTGTTTTCATCCTGTTGATTGCGCTACTCAACTATATAAACCTATCGACGGCCCGTGCGGCTGAGCGGATGCGGGAGGTCGGGGTGCGGAAAGTGATCGGGGCGAGGCCGGCCCAACTGATCCGGCAATTTCTTGGGGAGTCCGTCGTGCTTGTTGGATTGGCTTGGGTTATTGCCATTGGGCTGGTCGAGCTTGGGATACCGGTGTTTAACCGGGCGCTGGCGGTCAAACTGAGTTTTAGCGGGTGGGCGGGGATTTTGTTCCTGGTTATTCTTTTTCCCGTGACCGTCCTGTCGGCGGGGGGCTATCCGGCGTTTGTGCTGTCGCGGTTCCGGCCGGTCAAGGTGTTTAAGGGCGGGGCCCAAAGCGGTGGTGGTGCGGGGCTGCGGAAGGTGTTCACCGTCATTCAATTTGTGATTACGTTGGCGATGCTTGCCGGGGCCGTCATTTTTTATCAGCAGATGTATTTTATGTTCCATAAGGACCCGGGTCTTGACCGGTCGGAGGTTCTGGAGGTTGGGATCCCTACGGATTCGGTCAGCCGGGCAGCCGCGCCGGCCTTTGCGGAGGCGCTCCGGCGGGTATCGGGGGTGCGGGAGGTTTCCCTGGGAAGCGGGTTGCCGACCGATGGGGTGTCGATGTCCAGTACGACGGTCTGGTCAAATCACCGGAAGCGGGAGATGCTTATCGGGTATTTTTTTATTGACCCGAGGTTTATTCCGATGCTACGCATTCAACTGGTGGCGGGACGGAATGTATCGGATAGTTTTCCGACGGATAAGAGTGAGGCGTTTATCGTGAATGAGGCCTTTGTCCGGTCGGTGGGTTGTCGGTCGCCGATCGGGGAGCGGA
>DATAST010000188.1:0-1593 GCA_036269115.1 Verrucomicrobiia bacterium
TCCAGATTATGGCTTGTTCAACCTAGCTGGTCGCCAAACCGCAATTTGGTATTTATCAGGGCCAACATTTATCGGAAGCGCTTATCGGCTTACTCCGCCCAGTGGCTGGGCGATGGTGGCTATTGCCGATTTTAACGGCAACGATAAGCCCGACTATGTCCTCTACAATGCTGGCACGCGTCAAACAGCAATCTGGTATCTGAACAACAACATCTTTGTTAGCTCTTCATTCGGCCCAACTGTTCCTTCCGGTTGGGGACTGAGAGGTGTGGCGGATTTCAATGGCGACGGCCATCCGGGATTATGCTTTGTTCAATTCTGCGACTCGCCAAACCGCAATTTGGTATTTGTCAGGGGCAACGTTTATCGGAAGCGCTTATGGGCCGACCATTCCCAGTGGCTGGGCGTTAGTGGCTACGGCGGACTTTAACAATAACGGGCGTCCGGATTATCTGCTTTACAATACCGCTAATCGTCAGACAGCGATCTGGTATCTGAACAACAACATTTACATCAGTGGCGCCTTCGGCCCAACGCTTCCAGCTGGTTGGAGCTTGGTCGGGCCTTGAGCTTGCTAGGCCAGACCTTTAATTGGTCGCCGGAAAGCTAAGCCCGCAAAGTGCCGCCGCCCCCTTCATCCTTTCTTGTTTTGTCCCTCGGCGGCTAGGTCACCTCCTTGCGGCGATCGTCCTTTACTTGGTATTCTAGGGAACTTCGGCTTTTGTTTCCTGTAGTAATTAATGAATCACTGAACAGTGGCAACTATGCATGGATCGCTTGAGCTTAAAGAAAAGCGAAGCCTCTTCCTAGCTTTTTTGCGCGTGGGCATGCTTTATCCGTTGGGGGCACTTGCTCTGTTGCTCTTTCTAAAACCTCTGCCGGTGAGCGCTCAGCAGGTAACACGCGTGCCACCATTTGTCGGCACTCACTCCGAAACGTGGGAACGCTTCGGCTTTGGGTTCATCCCAAACGGAACCTCCATTCTCGGAGGGATCGCTACGATTTCGGGCTCTGCCATTGAAACCGCCCCAAGTTTTCAAATGTGCTTCGTTAGAGGTAGACCTCACGACGGCATGACATTAATGGATTCGGATCGTCCCAGTGGCCCGCTGACCATACATTTTTCTCAGCCGGTCTCAGCTTTCGGCGCTTACTGGGGAAGTGGTGTTGGTTGTTTCGGCGATCCGCCGAGCATTTTAACTTTCCAGGACGTCGCCGGAAACATTATCGGCACCGACAGCTTCCAATACGGGGGCGATGGCACGCTGGCGTGGCACGGTTACCATTTTGGCACGCCCGTCAAAACAATTACCCGTACGGCTGGCGATGGCCGAGAGGGCGTTGCCGTAGATGGACTGCAGGCAACAGTTGGAGCTGCGGCTTCGCCGCGAGCCGTCCTCGCCGACTTTAACAGCGACGGTCATCCGGACTATGTGCTTCAGAACGTCGGCGCGCGACAAACGGCGATCTGGTATTTGAACAATAATGTTTTTGTCGGGTCCGCGTACGGCCCAACTCTTGTGGCTGGTTGGAGCTTGGGAGGCGCGGCGGATTTCAATCGCGACAGCCATTCAGATTATGCGCTCTTCGCCG
>DATAST010000189.1:0-27002 GCA_036269115.1 Verrucomicrobiia bacterium
GTTTGAACCGTAGAGGTTCAGATAATTCGTTCCGGTTATGGAGTTATCCGAAATTTTCATCGTCGTCCGCGCCAAATCGTTGGCAAGATGGCGATGATAATACGGTTCAACGATATGAACGCCGGTCAGCTGGGCAACAGCCGTCCAGTTCGCCGGAGGCTCTACTTTAACGATATCATACCCCGCAGCCGACTTTTCTTCCGATAAAACGATGCCTCCAAGCCTTTGGATTTGCTGGATGGTGTCGGAGGCGTCACCAGCATAAAGCCCTAAATTTAGCTGAACATCCTTGGGCAACGACTGCTCCGCCATCGGCAACAGCGGGGCCTGGACTTTATAATAGGGCTCGTACGGGATGACCGCCTGTACCAATGGATCAGCCCTCAGTGCATCGGCCACTGCTTCCGAGGCTCGCACAAGATAGGCATCGTTCGGAATATACGAAACGATGGTGGTGCCTGCCGCAGCCAGGATCGACCGAAACGCGGGGCTGATCGGCCCGGCCGCCTGCACCAGATACGCGCCAGGGTCACCCTGGGCCTGCAAATTCTTCGGAATGGAGAGGTTTAGCTTCGAATCAGTCTTAATAAAGGCGTTTTCCAGCAAAATCGCATGGGAATCATGCATCAACTGGGATAGTGAATTTGTGGTATTGCTCAGACGCCACGCAAATTTATTGGTGCTGGCTGACGCAGCAGCCGCTTTTATCGCATGGGCAGAAGCCGTAGCCGCAACCGCTGATGGGTTATGAGCCGCTTGAGTGCTGGCAGGACCCGTGTTTTTTGAGGTATTTTGGCTTTCGTGGAGGAAAAAGAAAACTCCCGCCGCAAAGAGCAACAGGACACAACTCCATGTAAACAGATTCCGTCTCATTACTGTCTTTGTCATTATTACACAAGCGATTTCAAAAAGCGAGTGTCAGTACAAAATAAATACAAAAACTCGTTAAAAGCCCTGAAATTGGCGATTTTTTGGACAATGATGATCGTAGATTCCATAGTTCGTCATTAAAAATCCGACAGCCGTTTCGGCTCGGGAGACAGCATAAATTAGTTATTTTCTATTTTATAAAGGAAAATCCGGGCAAAGGTTACAAAAGCAGGCGCCTGAATTTCTCGCGCTGAGCACTAATGTTGACATTTTTTTTGGAACCACTAAGGTGCGTCCGTTAACTGCCCTTTGAGCACCAGTCCTATATTAACAGGGCCGCAACGAAACAAACAACTCAATTTATGGCCGCGAAAACCGCTGAAAAAGCTGTCGAAAAATCTACCGAAAAATCCGCTGAAAAAGCGCCTGAAAACAAAGCCGCCGCCACTCGCACCCGCGAGTTGGAAGCCGCAATTTCAACCATTACTAAAAGTTATGGCGATGGCGCCATCATGCGATTAGGCGAAGCCCATGCGCTCAAGAAAATCGAGGTCATCCCCACAGGCGCCCTTGCGGTAGACCTGGCTCTGGGCGTGGGCGGCGTTCCCCGGGGACGCGTCGTCGAAATCTTCGGCCCGGAATCATCCGGCAAGACCACCCTGATGCTTCACGTCATCGCCAACGCCCAAAAAGCGGGCGGGCTGGCGGCATTCATTGACGCCGAGCACGCGCTGGATCCCGGCTACGCCAAAAAGCTGGGTGTGAACCTGGACGATTTGCTGGTGTCTCAGCCTGATTCAGGCGAGGAAGCCCTGACCATATGCGAGACGCTGGCGCGCTCCAATGCGCTCGACGTGATTGTGGTGGATTCAGTGGCGGCGCTTGTGCCCAAGGCGGAGTTGGAAGGCGAGATGGGCATGGCCACCATGGGCATGCAGGCGCGCCTGATGTCACAGGCGCTCCGGAAGCTGACCGCCGTATTAAGCAAATCCAAGACGACATGCATTTTTACAAATCAATTGCGCGAAAAAGTGGGCGTCATGTTCGGCAACCCGGAGACCACGCCCGGCGGCAAGGCGCTAAAATTTTACGCGAGCGTGCGCATGGATATCCGGCGCAAAGACACGCTGAAGGACCCGGCGGGCAACGCCATCGGCAACCATGTGAAAGTGAAGATCGTCAAAAACAAAGTCGCGCCGCCGTTCGCCGAAGCGGAGTTCGACATCATTTACAACCACGGCATCAACAAGGAAGGCAGCATTTTGGACATGGGCGTGGAAAACGGGATTGTGGAGAAGAAAGGCGCCTGGCTCCAATTCGAGGGCGAACTGATCGGCCAGGGCAAAGAGGCGGCCCAAAAAGCGCTTGAAGAAAAGCCCGCCATCGCGAAAAAGATCATGGATGCGGTTTGGGCCAAGCGCGGCCAGATCGCAAATTAAAAAGACAGCGAAAAGGAAAACGCAAAGGCGCTGAAAACAAAACCAGCCGCCAGAGACGCTTTGCGTCAAGTACCGAATCTCATTACTTGACGCGCCACCTAAATGCAGGAATGCGGGAGAGGCACCGCTGACTTCCTGAGTTCCCTAAGCGGTTTCCTTCAGGATACTCAGAAACTGTTTCATCGCCGGCGAAAGCACTTTGCTCTTCTTATAGATGGCTGCCAACGGACGGAAGAAATCGCCATCCTCGATCGGCACGGCCACGAGGGTTTGTTTGGAAATTTCCTGCTGGACCGTTCCCATGGGGACGATGGAAATGCCCGCGTCAATTTCAACGGCGCGTTTGACTGTTTCCACGTTGTCAAATTCCATCACGTGTTTTACTTCCACACCATGCTCCTTTAGGATTTTATCGAGGGCTTTGCGGGTGGGGATATCCGGTTCGAAGCCGATGATTTTCTGACCGGCAAGCGCTTTGAGTTTGACGTCTTTCTGTTTGGCGAACGAATGGTTCGGATGACAGATGAGCGTGAGCGGCTCCTTGCGAAGCGGAACAATTTCCAGTTTTGCTTCCTTGACCGGATAGGCTACCAACCCGATGTCCACCACATTGCTCAGCACGTCTTCATAAACCTGGTTGGCGCGCCGGTATTCCACATGGACGTTCACGGTCGGATAATTTTTCATGAACCGCTTGATGTACGGTGGCAGATCGTGCAGGCCGATCGAGTAAATCGTCGCGACCCGGATGGTGCCAGATATAATATCCTTTAATTCCTGAAGTTTGCTATGGAGCGATTCGTACGACTGAATGATCTGTTTGCTGTAATCGTAGAGGGTCTGGCCTTCACGCGTTAGGCGAAATTTCTTTTTGCTTCTTTCGATAAGAAGCGACTTAAACGTGCGTTCAAGCGCGCTGATCTGCTGGCTGACGGCGGATTGTGTAACCCCATTGATTTGAGCAGCTTTCGTAAAACTTTCCGTTTCAGCCAGGTCGCAAAATACTTTTAGACTCTCAATTTGCATATAACCAACATTACATCAAAAATCCGAATTGTCAGTCAATAGAAGTATTATATTTTTTTTTAATATTCAAAGCCGGGGGCTTCAGCCAAAAACGGCCGGTTTTGTCAATTTCTAATTCTGGTTCCTGCCAAGCGCGTGGCGCGCTTTGGCCAGAAGATCGCGGCTGGTGAACGGCTTTTGCAGGAACGCAAGCCCCACCTGCTGCTCGGGCGAGAGCAGGCAACCGCTCATGCAAAGAATTCTTATTGCCGGATGAAGCTGGCGCGCCTTTTCAATCAGTTCGCGCCCGCTCATGGCTGGCATGACCAGGTCCGTGACGAGCAGGTCCACCTTGATGTCGCCCCGGGAAAGCATCGCCATGGCTTTTTGGCCGGTGCCCGCAGTCAAGACCTTGTATCCGTATTCTCCAAAAATGGTCTCAGCCATGGTGAGCAACATGCTTTCGTCGTCCACCACCAAAATCGTTTCGGTCCCATGCAAGTCGGAGTCGATAGCGGAGCTTTGGCCGGCCAACTGTTTTTCCGCGGGCAAATAAATTCGGGCGGCTGCGCCGGCGCCCGGATCGCTCGAAATCGCGACGCTGCCGCCGTGGTTGGTGACGATGCCATATACTAGCGCCAATCCCAGTCCCCGATGCGGCGGTTTCTTCGTTGTAAAAAATGGCTCAAAAACCCGCGGCAGGTTCGCCGCCTCTATTCCTGAACCGTTGTCGGAAATCTCGACGCACACATACGCGCCGGCGGTTAATTTCGCATTTCGGTCCTGCGAGGCAGTTGTCAGCTCCAGGTTCCGCGTGACGACCTGGATCTTATGACTGCTGCCGTTTACGGCCTCAACTGCATTTTCCAAAATCTTCGTTAGCGCCTGCTGCATTTTGGCTTCATCAAAGCGGGCGGCGAAGAGATCTTTCTCCAGAGTCACGCTCCACGAGATTTTGGCGCCGTGCGTATTTTTGAAAAATTCCACGCATCGCGCGGCAACAGCGTTTAGATTGCCGGGCGAGATTCGCTTATCTTGCTTTTCCTGCTGGCTGAACACGCCGAGTTCGTTGGATATTTCGGCGGCGCGCGCGGCCGATTTTTCCACTTCCATGAGTGAATGGCGCCAGGGATGCCCCGGTTCAGCCTTGCTCAACAGCAGCGATGTATGGCCCAGCACACTGGTGAGTACATTATTAAAGTCCAATGAAACGCTGCGCGCCAATTGCAGGGCGCAATCAAGCTTTTGCTTGTGGATCAGGGCCTCAGAGTTTGCGTTCTTTTCAGCGGCATTTGTCGCAGCCGGCGTGGCAGGAGCGGCGGGCGCAGCCGGTACAGGAGCAGGCGCAGCAGCAGGCGCGGTGGCGGGAGCCGATACCGGCGCGGGTGCGGGCTCAGCAAATAATTGGACTACAAACCATTTGCGGCCTTCCCGGCTGAAAGGACAGACCGAAGCGGAAAACTGAGTCATGACACCGCCAGCCTTCCGAAACTTTAACGGGACCATTGTGACAGGCGATTTCTCGCAATGGGAAAGGAACTGTTCCACGGACTCCTTGTTTTCCGCAGACCAGACATTTGACAGTGGATTTTTACCGTTGACCCCCTCTCCAAATGCACTTGTGGCTGAGGTATTTGCAAGCACGATACCGCCGCGCGCATCCACCAGCAATGCCGGCCATGCCGCGCTTTCAAGACCGAAGACGATTTCAGAACTCACAAAAGCCTCAGGCTACCTGTTTTATATAAAATTTCAAGGCGCACCCGCCATTGGTACCCGGTAGGGCGGAAGTACCCTTCCGCCAATCGCAAGATGTGCGCCATTTTCAGGCGAATACCCAAATTAAGACACCACCCTGCCATTTCCCGCCACTGTCATGGCAGCGGAGCAATTGCCACAGCCATTTCCGTTCCAATGGGGTATGGACGCTAACAAATAGGTCCAAAAGGGAGGTTTTCGGCTTCTCCGCCCAGTGTTAATGGCTCAAAACCGATGAATTTTAGACACCTGTAGCCCCCGCGCGTCAAGCTGATTGCTATACAACAAGAGAAAGGCATCAACTGACAGTGGGAGCCTGAACCCGCACAAGTCGCGGATTTTTGACAGCCGGGCGGCGAATGGCCTGGCGTTTGTCCGGATAGCGCCGACGCTTGATTGTTCTGAATTCCACGGGCCCGCCTTTGCGAACGGATTCGTATAACGAACGAATAATGCTGACGTCCCGCAGTCCCTCAGTGCCCGAAGGCTCCGGCTCGATATTGCGGCGAATGCAGTCGGAAAAATAGATCAACTCCGGAGCAAACTGGTCGCGAAGCTCATAGCATTTTCGCCGGGTGCGGCCGCCAATCGTTACTTCAAGAATGACCGGCATGGAATATTCGTACGCCTGGATCGCGCGCAACTTGCCCTTGGTTCCAATGACTTCGAAATCGGCGGTGTCTTCCGCGCCGAAGCTCGCGGTAAATCCGGCAAGCCGTTCGTTGGGGAACCGCATCATGGCTGCGGTCATTTCCTCAACCTTTCGAAACCTCGAGTCCGCGCCAGCGGCGGAAAAGCAAAATCCCTCGATCGGTTCGTCGCTGAACATGTACCGCGCGGCATTAATGCAATAAATGCCAATGTCATAAAGCGTGTTTCCTGCGAATTCTCTTTGGGTTCGGATATTTCCCGGGCTGACCTGCATCGTAAAAACAGAATTGAAAATTCGCGGCTCGCCGATTTGTCCCGACCGCACAATTTCCATCGCCTCCAGGTTTCCGCGCTCGAAATGCAGCCGGTAGGCGGTCATCAGTTTCACATTGCTTTCGGCGCACGCCTGAATGATCTCCTGGCAATCTTCCTCCGTCACTCCCAGGGGTTTCTCACAAAGGACATGCACACCGGCCTGGGCCGCCCGAACACAATACTCCGCGTGCAAATTGTTTGGCAGCGCAATATACACGGCGTCAATAATCCCGCTGTGCAGACACAACGCAAAGTCATCGTAAGTAAAGCAATGTTCAACGCCGTATTCGCGAGATAAAGCGCGCAGTTTCACCGGGTCGTCCGACACGAGCGCCGTCAGTTCGGAGTTCTCACTGGCATGAGCAAATGCCGGAAGGATCGAATTTTGAGCAATGTGGCCCAATCCGACCACGGCGTATCGGATCCGTTTTCGGGAAGTGCGGCGGTTGGAACGGCTGGCAAATTTCGGGTTGTATCGTCGTTTCATGGTCAATGTGAGTGATGTGAATTCAATTATCTTTGCATGGGGGGAGCAGGCGAGCTTCCGTTCGTTGGAACGGGTCGGCGACGAAGGATCCAGCCGGTCGTCGTATTTGTGTAACCGTCGATTGGATTTCCGTATGGCGGGTTTGTGGCCCAGAAAACTGAATTCGTGTTTCGGAGGTACGCGGTCGGTATGCCGTTGGTAAAATAGGCGTTGTTGGTACCGTGCGTAAACGTATAACCATTGGGATTAACACTTTGCGGCGGCGCGACTGGCGCGATGGGAGCGATGGGCGAAGGTCCCACGGGCGCAACCGGCGCTGGCTTTGGCGCCACGCCGACCGGTGCGCTGGGTGCCACCGGGCTCGGCGCCACCGGAGCGGGCCTGGCTTGCGGAGCAACATTTGCGGGCGCCGCAGGCGGCGCACTGCCGGCGAGCAGGTAATGGATGGCCGTCAGCAGGGCTGCTATCAAAATAATATATCTGATATTCACAACGACACGTCAGTTAACAGCACATCACTCCTGTCAACCTCCCTGCCCTTCGCAGCGCAGTTAGCCTATCCCACCGGTTTATCAGCAGAGCTTCCTGCCGGGGGTGGTGATTGGTGAATTGGCGGGGACTGGGGCGTGACTCCTCCCGGAGGTATCGTTTTTTCAGGAGGCATTGAATTATTATTATTCGGCGGCCGTGTCCTTCGATTTCGCGAGGGGGAAAGCCTGTCGTTTGGATTTATGTTGCCCGGATTGTTCGCGTTGGGATTGTTGGGATTGTTCGGTTGCGTCCAGGGCAATTGATTTCCATTGCGCGGTCCGGTGCTTCGGGTGCCATTTCTATTCTGGCTATTTTGTGTGTTGGCTCCCGGTTGGGTCCAATACAGTGAATTTCCGTTTCGCGGCCCGTTAGGGTGCATCCTGTTTTGGCCATTGCCAGGATTTATATTATTGCCGTTGTCTATGTTATTGCCATTAAGCGGCGGCATGTTTGGATTGTTAGGCGCGTTTGGATTGGGATTGTTCGGGATGTTCGGATTTCGCGGCGTTCCTGGCGCCGGTGCAGGCAACGTCCGCCCACCCTGGCGCGCACCGCCATGGCGCGCACCGCCATTAACGGTACCGCCAGCCCCGGCCCCACCCGAGCCTGCTGCTCCACCGCCTCCGCCGGATCCCGCACCCCCGGCTCCCTGGCCGGATGCCACACCTGAGATCCCTGTCAGCGCAGCGATGATTAGGGAAAATAAAATTTTTGTTATCATAAACATTTAAAAGCATCGCAGATGCCACGTTGCTTCGTTGCAATTCCTCCAATGGAGAAAGGCTTCGGAAATTGCTGCGGGCCGGGTCACGTTCGCATTTTGCAATTTTTCGAACGGCGATATGTGCATTTTTCCGTTTTTTCTTCTGCCTCATTAGCGATTTGCAAGATTTCAACTGGCACAAGGACAGCTAAAACATCCGCGGAGGAAAGCGCAGTAATTAGCATTCGTTAGTAATTATATGGCGCAAATTTTTCGTCCCCGGACCAACACCATCGCGCGTGCGACTCTCGCGGCGGCGGTACTTTTGATTGGCGCGAGCGTTGGCATTACCTACGCCGTGTATTGGTCGCCTTGGACCACGCGTGACATGATACCAATAAAACAGCCGGTGCCTTTCAGTCACAAACACCATGTCTTCGGACTCGGTCTGGATTGCCGTTACTGCCACACCAGCGTTGAAAAATCCGCCTTTGCCGGATTGCCACCCACCGAAACATGCATGACCTGCCATTCGCAGGTTTGGAAACAGGCGCCCATGCTCGCCCCGCTTCGGGATAGCCTGGCCTCTGACGTTCGATTGTCATGGAACCGGGTCAATCGTACGCCGGATTTCGTCTTCTTTGACCACAGCGTCCACGTGAACCATGGCATCGGTTGCGTGACCTGCCACGGGAACCTCGACCAAATGCCGCTCACCTGGAAATCCCACACGCTCTATATGAAATGGTGCCTCAACTGCCACCGTACTCCCGAAAAATACATTCGCCCCCGCGACGAAGTCTTCAATCTGGAATGGACCACCACAAATCAAATGGCGCTGGGACGAAAATTGGTCGCAGAATATCACGTCCACACGGAGCAACTTACCGATTGCAGCATGTGCCACCGATGAAGGGAACCTTACAATCCGGCGAAGGCTTCTGGCGCAGTCTCGATGAACTGGCCCGGACAAAACCATTCGAGGAATCCCTGCATCACGAATTTGCTCCCGGCGCGTCAGAAGGGAAAGGATTCAATCGGCGCGATTTTCTAAAACTCATGGGCGCTTCACTGGCACTGGCCGGTTTGCCGGCCTGCACGAGACAGCCGATCGGCCGGATTATCCCGTATGTAAACCAGCCAGAGAATCTTGTCCCCGGCAAACCAATGTATTTCGCTACCGCGATGACCTTAATGGGGTTCGCCATGGGATTGGTTGTTGAAAGCCACGACGGGCATCCCACCAAAATCGAAGGCAACCCCGGACATCCCGCAAGCCTGGGCGCGACAAATATTTTTCATCAGGCCGGGTTGCTCGACCTTTACGACCCAGACCGCTCCGAGGAGGTCTTGAAACAGGGCCAACCCGATACCTGGGACAATTTCGTCGCAGACATGTTTGCCATTCTGGAAACTCAAAAATCCAGGCGCGGAGCAGGGTTGCGCATTCTGACCGAAACCGTGACCTCGCCGGCCTTGTACCACCAGCTCCAGGCGTTACTCAAGCAATTTCCAGATGCGAAGTGGCATCAATACGACCCGGCCAATCGCGACAATGTGCGAGAAGGTTCCAAACTCGCATTCGGCGAAATCGTCGAGCCCCATTATCGCTTCGACAAGGCAAAGGTGATCGTTTCCCTCGATTCTGATTTTCTGTATTTGCATCCCCATAGCGTCCGGTACGCACGGGACTTTGCGAATTTGCGCCGGGCACGCACTCCGGAATCCGGGATGAACCGGCTGTATGTAATTGAAAGTTCACCCACCGTCACCGGTGCAAATGGGGACCATCATTTTCCATTGCGGGCGGCCGAAATTGAAAACGCGGCATTTGCCCTGGCGAAACAGCTTGGAGCCTCGTTCCCAAATGCTGTGGCGAGCGAAAACGCTGATTGGCTCGCAGCCATTGCCGAAGACCTTTTGCAGCACCCGGGCGAAGGTATTGTGATCGTGGGCAGAAACCAGCCGGCCACTGTCCACGCGCTGGCGCATTGGATGAACAATCAATTACGCAACACCGGAAAGACAGTGACCTGCACCGAAAGCGCCGAGGCAAATCCCATCAACCAAACCGATTCATTGCGCGAACTCGCCGAAGCGCTCGATGGAAATGAAGTCGACGCATTGGTGATCCTTGGAGGAAACCCGGTGTTTGCCGCCCCGGCGGATTTCCAATTCGCAAACAAACTAAAAAGGGCAAAATTCACCGCGCACCTCTCGTCGGATGTAAATGAAACATCATCGCTTTGCCTCTGGCACATCCCTCAGAACCATTTTCTGGAATCATGGGGCGATGCGCGGGCATTCGACGGAACGATTTCTATTATCCAACCGCTTATTCTTCCCCTCTACGATGGAAAATCCGCGCATGAGCTTCTGGACGCCATGGCTGCTCCACCGGGCCGGAGCGACTACGACATCGTGCACGACTTTTGGAAATCTCAAAACCCGGGGCCGGATTTCGAAGAACGCTGGCGAAAAGCGCTGCACGACGGATTCATCGAAAAAACAAGTCTGCCGGAAAAGAAAGTGAAGCTACGGTCGCTCGACCATTTCCGGAGCGCGGCTGTGTCCCGCTCGGAGCCGGACCAGCCGCAGCACTCACGCACCGCAATCAGCCTCAGAACCGACAACACCGCTTCCCCCACACATGAATGGGAAATCACCTTTCGCCCCGACCCCACCCTCTTTGACGGCCGGTTCGCGAATAACGGCTGGCTCCAGGAATTGCCCAAGCCGATTACGAAATTGACCTGGGACAACGCGGCTTTCATCGCTCCAGGCATGGCGGACAGGGAGAAATTGGAGAATGGCAACGTCGTAGAAATTGAGTTTCAGGGCCGGCGACTGTCGTTGCCGGTTTGGATCACTCCCGGGCAACCCGATGGTTCCATTGGCCTGCAATTCGGCTACGGACGCACCCGGGTCGGAGCCGTTGGAACCGGGACCGGCTTTAATACTTATGCCTTGCGAACATCTGGCGCGTTGTGGTCAGGCGCCGGCGCGACCTTGAAAAAAACCGGCGGGCGCCATGACCTGGTTTCAACCCAGATGCAGCACGCCATCGATTCGCCCGAGCGCCAGATTGTGCGCGAAGGAACTTTTGAGGATTTCAGAAACGATCCGAGTTTCGTCCAGAAAGATTCAGAGTCTCCTTCCCAACCGGACACGCTCTTCAAGCCGGGGGAATTTGCGTATAACGGTTATCGCTGGGGCATGGCGATCGATTTGAGCGCGTGTATCGGCTGCAGCGCGTGCACCATCGCATGCCAGGCGGAAAATAATATTCCCGTCGTCGGCAAACCGCAGGTGGCTGTCGGCCGCATCATGCACTGGATTCGTGTGGACGCCTATTTTCGCGGCGCGCCGGCAAATCCGCAAATAACGAATCAGCCAGTGCCATGCATGCACTGCGAAAATGCGCCGTGCGAGGTCGTATGTCCCGTCGGTGCAACGCTGCATGATAAAGAAGGCCTGAATTTGCAGGTCTACAATCGCTGCATCGGCACGCGCTATTGCTCGAACAACTGCCCGTACAAAGTGCGCCGGTTCAATTTTTTCCAGTATGCCGATTACAACACGCCCAGCCTCAAACCGATGTGGAATCCCAATGTCACGTTGCGCTGGCGCGGGGTCATGGAGAAATGCACGTATTGCCTCCAGCGTATCAGCGCCGCGCGGATCAATGCGGAGAATCAGGACCGCACCATCCGGGAAGGAGAAATTCAAACGGCCTGCCAGCAGGTTTGCCCGGCGAACGCCATCGTCTTCGGCGATATCAGTGACGCCAATAGCCGCGTCAGCAAGTTACGGTCGCATCCGCTGAATTTCTTAATGCTCGGACAATTGAATACGCGTCCGCGCACCACCTACCTGGCCCGGCTCCGAAATCCAAATCCAAAAATCCGCGTATGACCAGCGAACCTTCAGCGTCCGACAACGCGGCCCTCGAACAGCGGACCCCGCTGGGATATCCAGCCCGTCTCATCGCCCCGGGCGAAAATCTGGAATCAATCACCGAGACCATCGGTTCAATTGTCCTCAAACCGCACCAGAGACAACCGAAAGCATGGTTTTTTGCCGCGGCCGGCGCGTTCACTTGTTTGATGATGTTTTTCGTCGCGATCGGGTGGCTGCTCTACAACGGAACCGGCATTTGGGGCATTGGTATTCCCATCGCCTGGGGATTTGCGATTGTGAATTTCGTCTGGTGGGTGGGCATCGGGCATGCCGGAACCTTCATCTCCGCCATCTTGCTGCTGCTCCACCAAAAATGGCGCACGGCGATTAATCGATTCACCGAAACAATGACCTTGTGCGCGATTTCATGCGCGGGATTGTTTCCCTTGCTGCACCTGGGACGTCCATGGGTCGCGTTTTGGATGTTGCCCTATCCGGATACCATGGATTTGTGGCCGCAATTTCGCAGCCCGCTGGTGTGGGACATGTTTGCCGTAGGCACCTATTTTACAGTGTCGCTGATCTTCTGGTATTGCGGCCTGATTCCCGACCTCGCGACCATCCGCGACCGCGCAACCACGCGCGGGAGGCGATTGATCTACGGTATCCTTGCGCTGGGCTGGCGAAACTCAGCAACCCATTGGCAACGCCATCAGATGGCGTACCTGCTTTTGGCCGGTATTGCCACGCCTCTTGTGTTGTCCGTCCACAGCGTTGTGGGAATGGACTTCGCCGTGGCCATGGTGCCCGGCTGGCACGAAACCATTATCCCTCCCTACTTTGTGGCAGGCGCGATCTATTCAGGCTTCGCGATGATGTTGAACATCTTGCTTCCGATTCGCTGGCTTTACGGCCTTCACAACATCATTACCCCGCGTCATTTGAACAACATCGGCAACATTATGCTCGTCCTGGGAAACATGGTGGCCTACAGCTACATCATCGAGGAGTTCATGGCCTGGTACAGCGGCGATATCTTCGAGGAAAGCACCATGGCCGACCGCTCGTTCGGGCCGTATGGCTGGTTTTTTTGGGCGCTCATCGTCATCAATATCCTCGTGCCGCAGGCTCTCTGGTCGCGACGCGTGCGCCTCAATCCCGTGGCGTTGTTCTGTGTCGCATTCTCGGCAAACGTCGGCATGTGGCTCGACCATTTCATGATCATCGTCGTCAGCCTGACTCACGATTTCACGCCTTCCGTTTGGAGAATGTATTATCCCACGTTTTGGGACTGGGCGACGATGTTTGGAAGCGTCGGCCTCTTCCTCACCCTCATTCTTATGTTTGTCAGGTTCCTGCCATTAATCGCCATCTCCGAAACGCGCGAACACGCCGCCAAAAAATGATGCGCACGAACGAAAATATTTGTGTTTGGTGTCCCGGCTTTAGCCGGTTCCGTTTTGAAACAAGATGAACACAAACGGCAACATCTACGGTTTGATGGCCGAATTTGGCAACGACCAGGAAATCCTCGCCGCAACCCGCTCCGCCTACGATCACGGCTATCGCAAGATGGACGCCTTCGCGCCGTTTCCGGTGGACGGACTTCCTGAGGCGCTGGGACGCAAAAAGACCGCCGTACCAATAATCGTCCTCGCTGGGGGAATCTCCGGCTGCCTCGGCGGATACTTTTTGCAATGGTACGCCGCGGTCGTCAGCTATCCCCAGAACATCGGCGGACGTCCGCTCAACAGCTGGCCAATGTTCATTCCCATCACCTTCGAAGTAACGATTCTGTCGGCAGCCTTCGCCGCCATTATCGGCATGCTCGCTTTGAACAAATTGCCGCTGCCATATCATCCGCTATTCAACGTCCCGGAGTTTGAGCGCGCTTCGAGCGACAAGTTTTTCCTCTGCATCGAAGCGAACGATCCGAAATTTGACTTAAAGGAAACCCGGCGCTTTTTGCAAATGCTCAAACCGGAATTGATTATGGAGGTTCCCACCGGTGAATAATAACACCCTCTATATCCTTTTCGCGGCCCTGCTCTGTGTTTCAAGCGGGTGCAGGCAGGACATGTTTGACCAGCCTAAATCCAGTCCTTTGGGACCCAGCGATTTTTTTGAGGATGGCGCGGCGTCCCGGCCTATCCCTCCTCATACCGTCGCGCGGAACGCTTTGAATGCCGACGAAGCTTTTTACACCGGTACGATCGGGACAAATCTTGTCACGACATTTCCATTTCCGATAACACGCGATGTCCTTCGGCGCGGGCGCGAATGCTACGAAATCGATTGCGTTCCCTGCCACGGCGCAACCGGGGACGGCAACGGCATCATCGTGGGGCGCGGCTTCCCCCCGCCGCCCTCCTATAACATCCAACGCTTGCGCGATGCGCCCGTAGGCCATTTCTTTGACGTGATGACTCGCGGTTACGGTGTCATGTATTCCTACGCCAATCGTGTGACACCTGAGGATCGCTGGGCAATCGCCGCCTACATCCGCGCCCTCCAATTAAGCCAGCACGCCACTCTCTCCGATGTCCCAACCAACGAACTACCGCATTTAGTCGGTAGGGCGGACCTCTCGGTCCGCCAAACAGGTTCGGCGTTGAGCGTCGGGCGTTCCGCGTTGGGCGTTCAGCATTCCGTTTTAAACCCGGAGTCCATCCCATGAGCGGAGTCACCGCAAAACTCACCCGCCTCCGGACGATCGGTTTAGCCGTCGGAATCCCGGGCCTGGCCTTATGCTGCGTCGGATACGTTTTCAATCGCGGGCCATTTTTTGTTTCGTATCTGTTCGCCTTTCTCTTTTGGACCAGCCTTTCCCTGGGCTGTTTCTATTGCGGCATGATCCATTATCTCACCGCCGGCAAATGGGGATTTTCAGCACGCCGATTTTTGGAAGCGGGTTACATGACGCTGCCGCTCATGGCGCTATTGATCATTCCCCTCTTCTTCGGCCTTCACGACTTATACCCGTGGGCCCGGCCTGAAGCCATTTCGGCGGATAAAATTTTGCGCCAACGCTCGCAATACGAGAATCCGACGCTCTTTATCATTCGGGCCGTCGTATTCTTCGGAATTTGGATCTGCCTTGCCTGGTCTTTGCGACGATGGTCGCTTCGCCAGGACACTACCACCAACCCCTTGCCCACCATCAGAATGCGGACCCTCAGCGGCCCTGCGATTGGCATTGCGCCGTTGACCGTGTCATTCGCATTTGTGGATTGGGCGATGAGCCTCGAGCCGGATTGGATGTCCACTGTTTATCCAGTGATCGAACTAGCCGGACAAATGCTCATCGCCATCGCCTTCGTCATCGTCGTTCTCGCGTGGACCCGAAATGACCCTCCGTTCGTCGGTTTTGCGCAAAAAGCGTTTCAGGACCTCGGCAGTTTGTTGCTGGCCTTCGTATTATTTTGGACGTACGTCGCTTTCTCGCAGGCGCTTCTGATTTACTCGGCAAATCTGCCGCACGAAATCAGCTGGTACTTGCGCCGAATCGCCAATAACTGGATCTGGATTGTCGGATTGATCGGTCTCGTTCATTTCTTTGGACCTTTTCTCCTGCTCTTGTTTCGCGCCCTGAAAGAAAATACCCGGGCACTGGCCGTCATCGCCCTCTTAATCTTTGCCGTTCACGCGGTCGAAACATTTTGGACCATCGCGCCGACTTTCTATTCCAGCATTGAAATTCATTGGACGGATTTTGCCGCGTGGTTCGGCGTGGGAGGAATCTGGCTGTCGGTATTCGCCGGAAACCTGGCCCGCCATCCGCTCCTGGCGCGCAATGATCCGCGCACCGAACAATTAATCGCAGAAACCGCGCATGCCAAATAACCCGAAACAATTTCCAGCCGCGCCTGAATCGCTCGCGCGAAAGCATGAAGTGAGTGAAAAAAACGTGCGCAACGTTTTGATCGTAGGCGGCGGGGCTGTGTTTCTGTTGGTAGTCAGCCTGGCCGCCTGCGCACTGGCCTTTCACCTGTCGGCGCAATCACGCCCAATGCAATGGATGCCTCCACTGGGCATCATCGAGGCGCCAAATCTTAAACCATTCGAACGATTTCCTGCGCCGTATCTAACTATCGACGATGATCGCGCCCAAAGAATCGCCCTCTACGCATCACAAAACCAAAAACTTAACAGCTACGGATGGCAGGATCGAAGCAACCGAATCGTCCACATCCCCATCGACCGCGCCATGGATTTAATTGTTCAACGCGGTCTGCCAACCCGCACGAACGACCTTTCCGGAACGGATGGTTCCTCACTGCAACTGATCCAAAATATCCACGACTACAAATGAGCGCACATCAAAGTAGCGCAGGTTTCCAAACCTGCTGTACCGCCGATTTCCAAATCGGCAAGTCGTACGACGTTGTGTTATCGGCCGAATCGCAGGTAGGGCGGACTTCCCAGTCCGCCTGCCCCGATCGCAAAAAAAATGCCCGATCCAACACCGCCGTTGCCGTCGCAAATTACCTAACAACGATTCCCCCTCTCCCTTGGCAAGTGGCGCTGCCACCGGGAGAGGACAGGGGTGAGATTTCCCCGAGAGCTGATTCGCGCATTGAACCCCTGAGCCACTGCAATGGTCCAGCGTATCAAACCATCAGACGACCATTCTCCCTCTCCCAGCGGGAGAGGGCAGGGGTGAGGGAGAGTCTTTTGGACGCAGTTATTCGCCCCCCTGTTCATGGCGAGGGAAAATGCCCCACAATCCTTAACCGCCGGAAATCCGGGCTCCTCGCCAGGACACTATATTTCTTCGCAGCCCTCATCACTTTCCCCCTTTTCACCCTCACCACTTTTGCCGCTCAAAACTCACTCACCGACACCCAACTCCTCCAAATCAAATACGATCAAAAACCCGGCTCACAAGTATCACCAAACCTCGTCTTCCGTGATGAAACCGGAAAACAAGTGCGCCTGGGTGATTACTTCGGGACCCGCCCCATCGTTTTGGTTCCCGGCTATTACCGCTGTCCGATGCTGTGCAGTTTCATCATGGAAGGCCTGATCGAAAGCTTTCGCGACTTGAAATGGAACGCCGGAGAACAATTCGACGTCGTCTTCGTCAGCATCGACCCGAAAGAAGATCCAGCCCTGGCCGCCGCAAAAAAGAAACTCTATCTACGTGACTACGGCCGCGCCGGAACCGAAAACGGCTGGCATTTCCTCGTCGCCGCAACAAATCAGTTCGGGGCCCTTGTAGGCCGATCGCAGGTGGAGCTTCCACCGCCCTCACCCGGCGCTCACGACAACAAAGCAATTGATACCCTCGCCGACGAAATCGGATTTCGTTTCGCCTATGACGCCGCCTCAAAACAATACGCCCACCCGGCGGGCTTTGTCGTTTTGACCCCGGACGGAAAAGTGGCGCATTATTTTTTCGGAGTTACCTTTTCAGCGAAGGAGGTGGATGCGGCATTGCGTCATGCGAACGCCAGAAAAACCGACTCGCCCGTCCGGGATTTCATTTTGTTGTGCTGCGAATACAGTCCGCTTCGAGGCAAATACGGAAACCTGGTGATGGATGTGGTGCGCGCCGGCGGCTTCGGAATGGTCGCCGCGCTTGGAATTTATTTCATCCGGCCTATGCGCCGCAAACCTGCGCCTAACGACCCGTGAATATTCCCCTTTTTCCATCCGAAGCCTCGACCACTGCTGCGCGGGTTGACCACATTTATTTTTTCCTTCTGGGTTTCAGCGCTGTCATCCTCGCCATCGTCTTTCTTCCGATGATTTATTTCCTGTTCAAGTACCGGCGGGGAAACCGGGCCTGTCGCGACCCATTGGGTATCTCGACCAATCGCATCGAAGTGACGTGGACAGTCATTCCCACGGTCCTGGCCATGGGATTTTTTGCCTGGGGCGCCAACGTCTATTTTTTCGAGGAAGTCCCGCCCGCCAACGCGCTCCAAATCAATGTCATTGGCAAACAATGGATGTGGAAAATCCAGCACCAGGAAGGCAATCGCGAAATCAATGAAATCCATTTGCCGCTGAACCGTGCGGTGAAGATCACCCTCGCCTCCGAGGACGTCATTCATAGCCTCTTCATTCCCGCATTTCGGGTAAAGCAGGACGCGGTGCCCGGACGTTTCCTCACGGAATGGTTCAAGCCCACTCGCATCGGATCATACCATTTTTACTGCTCGGAATATTGCGGCGCCGATCACGCTGAAATGCAAGGCACGGTCTACGTAATGAGTCCAACAGCATACGAAAACTGGCTCGCGCAAGGCGCACCCCGGGACACGCTCGCGCAGTCCGGTGAAAGATTATTTCGCGAACTGGGCTGCAGCGGCTGCCACGTGAACAGCTCGGCCATTCATGCGCCCCCGCTCGAAGGCCTGTATGGAAGACTTGTTCCCTTGAGCGATGGCACGTTTGTGCACGCAGACGACCAGTACATTCGCGATTCCATTTTGCTTCCAAAATCACAGATCGTCGCCGGCTATCAACCGCTCATGCCGACATTCGAAGGCCGGGTAAACGAAGAGCAATTGCTGCAATTGATCGCCTACATCCAGGGCCTCGCTACGGAATCGCCCCCGCCAAAATAATTTTATGATCGCCGCGCAACCCGCATCCACCACGCCTCCACATCCATCACCGGAACCGGAGAAAAATTTCCTCCAGGAAGGGCACACCGTCGCATCATGGCTCCTGACTCACGATCACAAGCGCATCGGCATTCTATACCTGCTCGCCATCCTGTTCTTCTTTTTTATCGCCGCCTTCGCCGCGGCGATGATGCGCATCAACCTGCTTACGCCGCAAGGCGACCTGATGCTGGCGGACACCTACAATAAAATGTTCACCATTCACGGCGTGCTCATGGTTTGGTTTTTTCTAATTCCTTCCATTCCCTCTGTGCTTGGCAACTTCCTGATTCCAATGATGATTGGCGCGCGCGACGTCGCCTTTCCCAGGCTGAACCTCATGAGCTGGTATTTATTTGTGAGTGGAGGGTTCTTTGCGCTGCTGGCCATTGTCCTGGGAGGAGTGGACACCGGTTGGACGTTTTACGCGCCTTACAGCACCGCCTACTCCAACACGCATGTCGTCGACATGATTTTTGGCGTCTTCCTTGCCGGGTTCAGTTCCATCATCACCGGCATGAATTTTATCGTCACCATCCACAAAATGCGCGCGCCGGGCATGACCTGGTTCCGGCTGCCGCTTTTCATCTGGTCGTCATTTGCTACGAGCATCATCCTTGTATTGGCCACACCGGTACTGGCGATTACCTTGCTGCTCATCGGCATGGAACGGATCTGGGGTATCGGCATTTTTGATCCAAAGATTGGCGGCGACCCGGTTTTGTTTCAGCATCTGTTTTGGTTCTACTCCCACCCTGCTGTCTACATCATGATTTTGCCGGGCATGGGTGTTATCAGCGAGCTCATCCCGTGTTTTGCGCGAAAAAAGATCTTCGGCTACGACTTCATCGCCTTTTCCAGCGTCGCCATTGCCATTCTGGGTTTTCTGGTCTGGGGCCACCACATGTTTGTCAGCGGCCAATCCATTTACGCCGGAATGGTCTTCTCTCTCTTGAGCTTCCTCGTGGCCGTTCCATCAGCGATCAAAGTCTTTAACTGGACCATGACCCTCTTTCGCGGGTCGATCCATTTTTCGACCCCAATGTTATACGCCCTGGGTTTCATCGGCCTCTTTACCATCGGCGGCCTCACAGGATTGTATCTGGCTACCCTGGCGGTGGATGTGCATGTCCACGGCACTTATTTCATCGTCGCTCACTTTCATTACATCATGGTCGGCGGCATGGTGACCGCGTTCATGGGCGGGCTGCACTATTGGTGGCCAAAAATCACCGGCCGAATGTATCCCGAAAAACTCGGCCAATTATCGGCGCTCACAATGTTCCTGGGTTTCAACCTCACCTTTTTTCCGCAATTTATCCTGGGCTACCTCGGCATGCCGCGTCGCGTCCACGCATACGCACCGGAATTTCAGGTGTACAACGTCCTCTCAACTGCCGGCGCAAGCATCCTCGGCGCCGCCTACTTGATACCGTTTATCTATTTCATTTGGTCACTGCGTTGGGGAAAAAAAGCCGGCGACAATCCATGGCACGCAACCGGGTTGGAATGGACAACCACCTCGCCACCGCCGAAACACAACTTTCACGAGGTCCCAATTGTGACACAAGACCCTTACGAATACGCGCCGCTGGATGAATTTGGCGAGCCCCTAACCGCCGAGGATCGAACCATGCAAAACGCGCCACTAACAGACCGTTAGAACTTTTATGCCCAAAGAAGCCCCCATCGTTGAGCAACAATTTGAAGACATGCCCCAGCAATATGAAGCGTCCCACCTGGGCATGTGGACGTTTCTGGCCACGGAAGTTTTATTTTTCGGCGGCTTTTTCATTTCCTACACAGTCTATCGCCATTTCTACGGCCACGAATTCATCGAGGGCGTCAAGCATACGCTTATCCTGAATGGAACCATTAACTCATGCCTGCTGTTGACCAGCGGATTGACAATGGCGTTGGCTGTCCAGGCGGCGACCGAAAACCGAATCAAAGTCCTCGTGCCGCTGCTATTGGTCACGATTCTTTTTGGACTGGGATTCCTGACCTGCAAAGCGCTCGAATATCGCGAAGACATCGCAGACAAAGTCGTGCCCGGTGCAAACTTCGACCCGTCCCTGCCGCTGCACACGCAAATATTCTTCTGGCTCTATTGGGGAATGACCGGCCTGCACACCGTCCACATGATTGTCGGCGTCGGTTTGCTCTCAGTCGTCACCGCAATGGCCGCGCAGGGAAAATTCTCGGCGCAATACTATACACCACTCGAAATGGTGGGCCTCTATTGGGCCTTTGTGGACATTGTTTGGATTTTCCTTTATCCCCTCCTCTATCTCATCGGGAGGCACGCATGAAAATCGCGCCCAAATACCAGTTCACCGCGATTTGGCTCGCTTTAATCATCCTGCTGTTTGCGATGTTCGGCCTTTCGTATTTCAACCTGGGAGCCATCGGCACAGCCATCATCCTGCTGCTGGCCTTTGTTCAAATGGTGCTCGTCATGTCGACTTTCATGCGCCTCCGCGAAAGCACCAAAGTAATCCGCCTCGTCGCCGCCGCAGGATTTGTTTGGCTCCTGTTCCTCTTCGTCCTCGTCTTCGCTGACTACTTAACCCGCCAATGGCACTAAAACGCTTCATAAACGTGAGATTGACTGTGGTAGGGCGGACCTGCTGGTCCGCCAGGGACGCGCTCCAGCGCGGCCGAGTCCAGGGCAAGAACGCGGCTCCCCTTTTGAGGAAAAGGACATGAAACGCAAATTTAAATCCATCTACAAGAGCATCTACGACACGGGATACAATGTCGTGGATGTTTGGCTCAATGCAAATGCTTCCGCCATGGGCGCCGCGGTGGCTTTTTATACGATCTTCGCCATCGCCCCGCTTTTAATCCTCGTTCTTGCGCTCGCAGGACTCCTTTTCGGCCATCAGCCGAAATTTATGGGAGGCGGGCACGAAAACCTCGTACCGGCCGGATCAACCTACGATGCAGGCGGCTCGTTCCGTTTGACAGGCCTGACAGCGGGAGACAGCTACAAGGTCAAATTTGGACTCAATGAGCAATCGCTGGTGAACAGCAATCAAATCCTGCATGCTTCAGGAACATTCCAGGCCCTGGCCACGAATGTGGACTTGCGCGGCTCGGCCAACGCCCGTGTGACAGCGTCCGTGGGCGCCCTCACGGCGCAAAACGAATTGTTTGGCGAAATACAAAATCTCCTTGGAAAGGAGGGGTCCCAATCCGTCCAATCCATTCTCGTGGCGGCGAACCGTCCGAAAGCAAGTCTCTTTGCGACCATCATTGGATTCGTCGCGCTGTTCATCGGTTCCATGAGCGTTTTCATTCAACTGCAACAGGCCCTCAACGCCATTTGGAATGTGCGCCCCAAAACCAGCGGCATACGCAGTTTTATCAGGTACCGTTTGCTTTCACTCGTCACTCTTTTGGGCATCGGATTCATCTTGCTGGTTTCATTGGTTATCAGCGCCGCCCTCGACGCCGTCGGCAAATGGATGAGCGGCGTCGTGCCCGCTAACTTTATCATTTGGCACGTCATCGATTTTGTGACCACCCTCGCAGTGGTCACACTTTTATTCGCCATGATTTTTAAAATGTTGCCGGACGTGAGAATCAAGTGGCGCGACGTCTGGGTTGGCGCGCTCCTTACTGCCGTCCTGTTCACCATCGGAAAATATTTGCTCGGTGCATACCTGGGACGCGGCAGCCTTAGTTCAGCCTATGGCGCCGCCGGTTCCTTTGTCGTCGTCTTAATGTGGGTCTACTATTCCGCCCAAATCCTGCTCATGGGCGCCGCCTTCGTCCGGGTCTATGCCGACCGCTACGGCGGCTGCAGCCGCCCCGGACCCAACGCCGAATTCGTGAGAAACCATAAGCCCCATTAGCCATATCAGAGCCGCGACCGCCTGCCGCGCCGTTTAGTGGAACGGCGCGTCCCGCCTGGTCAATCCAATTGGCGGCGAAGCCGCATTTTAACCCCATCGGGGTGAAATATATGTAGCCCAGGGCAAGCGAATCCGAGAGCGCAGCCCTGGGTAAATTGCCCCCATGGTTCAGCCGCTGACTGCGAAACCGCGCGGTAGCGCGAAGCTGAAGATGCGGCGCCTTTTCGCAATCGCCGTTCGGATATGTCGGATTTCCCCCCACCCGCCCCCTCGCTTTCAAATTAGACAATCACTTTGTCAAAAAGATAATTGAAATCGTTCCCGCTCATTTGGGAATATGGCAGGTAGTTGCCTGCAATTTGAAGGTGGTTTTGGTCAACTTGCCTGGTGCGGTCAACATTCAATGTTTAAGCACTTTAAATTCGCCGCGACGAAACTCTCTGAATTCGCCAAATGGACGCTCGCAACCATTTTTGTTCTTTCTATCTCTCATTGTTTTGCCGCCGAGGTGCCCCCCCAAATCAAAGGCTCCGTTTTCAATCCGGGACCATCAGGCGAAATTTCCGTGACCATTGACGGTCGCAGCGGCGGGCTGACCTTTGACGGCGTCGGCGCGGTGAGTGCGGGCGCTTCGACACGATTACTGATTGATTATCCCGAACCGCAGCGCAGCCAAATTCTGGATTATTTGTTCAAGCCGGATTATGGCGCGGCGCTGCAAACCCTCAAAGTCGAAATCGGCGCGGACATGGATTCCACGTCCGGTTCCGAGCCGAGCCACGAGGCGGTTCGCGGTACGATAAATGGCCATCTCGGCTACGAATGGTGGCTGATGAAGGAGGCCAAGGCGCGCAACCCGAACATCAAACTCGAGGCGATGGCATGGGGCGCGCCCGGCTGGGTCGAAAATTTCTGGTCGGACAACAATATTGCCTACACGCTTTCGTGGCTGGATTGCGCGAAACAAAACGGATTTCAAATTGATTATCTTGGCGGAGGCAATGAGCGCGGTTACAACGCGGATTATTACATCAAGCTGCGACAGGCGCTGGACGAACACGGCTGGTCGCAAATCAAAATCGTCGGGTCCGAGGACCATCATCCGCCCAATTATTGGTCAGTCGCGACGGAGATGAAAACCAACGCCGCTTTTGCCGCGGCAGTGGACGTGCTCGGCGAGCACGACATCTGCCTCTGGAGGACGCCGCAGTATCATTGCCACGTCAGCCCCGACGCCCTGAGCTTGCGCAAACCGCTTTGGGACAGCGAAAACAGCACGCAGGATTATCTGGTAGGCTCCGACCCGCTCGCACGGGTGATGACCCGGCATTATTTGGACGGCGGGGTCACCGGCAATCTCAATTGGGCGCTGCTCAGCGCGATGTACGCCAGCTTCCCCTGCGCCGGAACCGGACTGATTCTGGCCGACCGTCCATGGTCAGGGTATTATGACGTCGGCAAAAGTATCTGGGTGGATGCGCACATGACGCAATTCACGCAGCCCGGCTGGCGTTACCTAGACGATGCTTGTGGTTACACCGCTGGCGGCGCGAGCTTCGTCACGCTTCGTGACCCGGATGGAAACAATTATACGATGGTGATTGAAACCGTTGATCTGGCCGTGCCGGAAACCCTGGCAATCAACGTAACCGGCGGACTTTCGGATGGCGCCGTTCAATCTTGGTCAACCGACTTGCGCTCGGCAAACAAAGCCGATGAATTTGTTCATGTTGGCGAGATCGCCCCGGAGAATGGCCGCTACCGGATTACGATTGCGCCCGGCCATATTTACACGCTGTCAACGACGAGCGGCCAGCGCAAAGGCGACGCACAATCACCGGCGGATGCCGGCACGCTGATGCCGTTGCCGTACGAAGAAAATTTCGAATCCCCCAGGCTCGGATGGCCGGCAAAATACTTTTCCGACGTCCATGGCCGTTTCGAAATCGCGCCGTGCGGCGGTGGCCGGCCGGGACATTGTTATCGCCAGGTGATCACGGAAGAACCGGTTTTATGGCACGGCGTCAAGATGCCGCCCACCACGATCATGGGCGATCCACGCTGGTGGGGCGACTATGAGGTAAGCGCCGATGCGTTGCTCGAAGAACCCGGTTACGTCGAATTGCTCGGCCGGGTCGAAAGCCAGCAGCACAGCGCCGCGGGCTATCATTTGCAAATCTCCGATGCAGGCGGCTGGAAATTGTTTACGGAAAACGTCGACGGCAAAGACACCGTTCTGGCGTCAGGCACAAATGGGCCCTTTGGATTGAACCAATGGCATCGGCTTGCGCTGCATTTTAAAAATGACAACCTCATTGCATCGGACGACGGCAAAACGCTGGCGAACATCCGTGATGACAGCCACGCAACCGGACAGGTCGGATTGCGTGTCAGCGCGTGGCAACACGCCCAATTTGACAACGTGCGAATAGTGAAAACCGCGCCCTGGCCAAAGTTTGTTCCGCAATCCGAAATAACCGCCGCCGCGAGCAGCGAACACGACGCCAATTATCGCGGCCAGATTTTCTCGGCGCGCAACGCGATTGATGGCCGCGTGGAAACGTCGTGGCGGCCGGAATTTAATTCCCCGGTTCGGCTGCCGCAATCGGTCACGCTGGATCTGGGTCATGAACGAACCGTGCAGGGACTGGCCTGTAAACCGTCCATCGCCGATAAAAACAATGGCGGCGGGAATTTCATCACACGCTATAATATTTATTTGAGCCGCGACGGAAAAACCTGGCACAAAGCCGCCGCCGGAACATGGAAACCAACGATCGCGACCAAAACAGCCTCCTGGCCAAAGCAAAAGGCGCGTTACCTGCGGCTGGAGGCAATACAATCGTCCAGGGGCGCTCCGGCGATTGCCGAAATAAACATCTCGACGACGCCGTTGAAGGCGCTCCAATGAACCATTCCAATTTTTATGAATACTACGACAGAACAGGAAATAAACGATCGCACTGCCTATGCGGGAATCGATCGCGCGACCTGCGAAAGCTCGATTGACGTCAAGACCAACGCCGCCCGTCTTCGACGTTTTCAATATGTCCTCCGCCGGCTGCTGCTCACCGGCGCCGGCCATCTTCCGGCGCGCAAGGAATGGGAACTCAAACTCGCCATCGCCCGGCATCTATTTGAAGACGCCGAGCAGGCAACGGCTTTGCTCAATCGGATCACCGAGCTCCGCGTAACCGAAAATCAGGCCCAAACCGCGCCCGACGCCGTGTTGGCACTGTTCATGGATGAAGCGATTCATTGCAAGAGTGACGCGGAATATCTGCTCGGCGTTTACGAAATTGTGCGCCCTGAACTGCTCGCCGCGATTCAGGCGCATCTTCACGAGACGCAACAATTGGTCGATTACCCCACCGTCCGCATCCTGAAATTCCTGTGCATGGAAATGGAAGAGCAAATCGCCTTGGGCAAAGCCTTGATCGCCCGCTTCGTCACCGACGCCCAACGCGCCGAAGCCGCGGAATACGTCCGGAACCTTCGAGATACCCTGGAGAAAATCGGCGGCATCGCTGGAGAATCGCCCGCCAAAAAAATCGAAGCGCGCCGCTGGCGCTCGACCACGCCCTATACCCTGCCGCCCAAATCGGCCCGGCCGGATGATTTCGGCCCCTCGCTGCACTATCGTTTGCCGGGTTGTCTCGACGAGACTTTGAGCGACGCCGAGAACGCATTTCGCGAGATGATGAAAATGCGACAGGAAGAAATGACCGCCGCCGAGATGGTTGCCGCCGTCATGTTCGAAACCACCGAGATGCCCTGGGGATTCTATCGCACCCTCGCGCGTCATACCTGGGACGAAGCCCGGCACGCCGCCTTTGGCCAGGCCGCGCTGGAAAACCATGGCATCCAATGGCGCGCCACGCCGCATTACACGGCCGAATACGAAATGTTTCGCGGCCAACCGCCGGCCAAAGCGTACGCGTTTCTCGCCCTGGGTGTGGAAACCAGCGCCATGGCAAAAAGTGGCAAGCAACACGAATGGCAACTCTGCCGCGACGTCTTCAAAGACCGCCTCATGACCCTGTTCCAGGACTACGATTGGGCCGACGAAATCCAGCACGCCCGATTCGGCAAAGAATGGGGCACCGCATTTTTCGACGACGATTTCGAACGCACCCGCGCCTATGGCGAAGAAGCGTGGAAAGAACTCCTGCGCTACCGCGCCTCCCAGGAACCCGACCGCGAAAAATATCACACCGCATTCTACATGGAAAAATTCGGCAAAATGCCAATGATGAAAGTAACAGACGCAGTCCTCGCCGCCGACGGCGAATGAAGTTCCCATAATCCCGATACGCCCAATCCGTCGGAAATGTCAGATTTTCTGACTCCAGCAGTGGCCGCAGCGCAGACCGCCGAAACCCCAGCGGGGTGACCTATTTGTAGCCCAGGGGCAACCCCGAAAGCTTTCGGGGAGCCCTTGGGGTTACCAATTCAAAAAATAAAATCTCGATCCCGAAGGGGCCGTGAGCGCCCGAGCGCGAACGCATCTGATATTGAATTTTCCCGCCGTGTACAAATACTGAATCTAATCTGCGGCCCTTTCAAATCAATGCTTCGACCAACCGTTTATTATGCAGGCATCCCATTCGCTGGAAAGAGTGGCACCCACCTTTGCCTCTCACACCAAAGCAATGGCAGGGAATTATTTGGCACTGTATTGGAAAACACCACAAGGGATGCTAATTTATCGTAACCAAAACAGAACCGCCTAGCAGCCCGTTAAAAAAGTCAAAATTATATCTTGACATAGATTTTACATTAGTTATGAATATCGCATGGCGATAGGCAAACGCAAACCCACTCAGGACGAACTGTTCGTTCCCACCCTCAAGCTGGCCACCGGTCCTG
>DATAST010000190.1:0-3451 GCA_036269115.1 Verrucomicrobiia bacterium
CGGCGGGGGCGGCGGGCCGTAGCTCCAAGCCACGCCCAAGGGCTTCCATGCGACGGCCAGGCAAATCGAAACCGCACAAAAAAAAGCGGCCAAAAATTTCATTGCGTCGCTCCGTTGACAAGGACGTCTGCCCGTGTGCCACCGTCTTTGCTGATGTTTATGGTGCCCGTTGTGTAGTTCCACGTTCCCATAGTCACCGTGACACCGACCAACGGTTCCCCGCCCGCACTTTGCAAACGGACAACTGGCGTCGAAGAGCCTCCAGTCATTGTGGTCATGTCAACACTAACGAAAGAAAGGTCGAACTGGGTAGCCTCAGTAGCGTCGATTTGAAGGCCGACAGTATCTCCTGCCGAAACGAGGTCGCCCAAAACGACCCCATCGCAATGGATATTTCCGCTACCACCGACTCCTCCAGTCGCAAGCCCGTCGCGAGCGCCGGGAGAGGCATAATCGTTGTCCTTGATGATAAGCGCATAGCTGGAATGCCCGTAGGAGTGCAACCCGTGCAGCGTTATGTCCCATCCCTTGATGACCATGCCCGCCTCGTTTTTGTAGCACCAAATGTTTCCAAAGTCCCCGTGCAAAACGTTTTCAGCTAGAAACCCGTGGTTGGGAGAAGTGATCTCGTCTCCCAGGCAAATGATGTCGTACGCCCTGACATTTTCGTTGACAGTGTTTGTGGTCCAAAATTCCTGCTCAACCGTCGCGACGGTGACGCAGTCCATTGGATTGCCTGAATTTAGGGCGGTGCAGACGTTTGGCCCGCAATCGACGCCGAAGTTTCTAAACAGAATATTAGGCCGGTTGAACGCAAGGGTAGTGTCAAGAATGGTTGCGAAATTTGTCCGCGAAAAAGTATTTTTCGCCGTGTCTCCCAATGCAAAACCGGGCATGCCGCTGCCGATCAAGTTAACCTGGTTGGTTCCCAGAAAATTTGTCCTATGCGGAGTGTCGGGCGATGGGACATTTCCAGAGTTGAAAGCGTTTGGGGAAAGGAAAGTTCCGTATCCCATGTAGATGGTTCCGCCTGTGTTGCTGACCTGCTCGAAGCACCATGTCAAATTATTGGTCGCGCAGTGGGCCGTAAACGGCTGAGGGATCGACGGGTCAAAGTTGGTCAAATCACCATCAGTCGAGCACCAGTAAACATTTGGCGTGTTGACGGTGACGTTTGTTGACTGGACCTGAACCGGCTGCCACGTTTTGTCCCCGCGCAAAAAGCTGGCGTTGTTCGCGGTCCCGGAACCCAGCGCCGTGGTTGACACCGTGCCCCATGTTGAATTGCCCAAAAGGACTGTGTCGCCGGTGGCAGTGCCAGTTCCGAGCGCCGCAGTGGGGGCCAAGCCCAAGCCTGTCAAATCGCTGGGGTGAATGTCCGTTAGGCCTCCGCCTTCTCCCATAAAACCCTCCCCCTGGGAAGTCACGGTGCCCTGGAAAACTCCGTTGCCGGATTTATCGATTGATGCACGCACCGATTGATCGTCCCCCACCAACACCAATTCGTATCCCGAGTTATCGACTACGCTGCCGACGATGGCCGCGTTGTTGGTCGTGTCTCCCCCACCGATGCTCCTTGCTTCAATGTTGGTGACTACAGCGCCTGAAATGATTTTGGTGGGACTGCCGGAAGAAAATTGCGTCGTGTCGCCAGTGAAGCTTCCGCCGCTGCTTGATGGAGTCGCCCACGTGCCATCCCCGCGCCAAAATGTTGTGTTGTTCGCGCCAGCGCCAGCGTTAAGGTCCGTGACGGGAACATTGCCGACAAGGCTGGCGTCCGAAATGATGCTCTGGACAAAGAGAGCCGAGCCGTTCGCGCCCAATTGAAACGCAAGCGCGCCAGTCGGAGTGACGCCTGTTTCGAGCCATCCGCTGGAATCTGTTGCGCTGACCGTCAGTGCCGAATTGTTGGTTCCGGCGTTGGAATTGAACGGCGTCAAAAATTCTCCGTTAGTCATCCTCGCGCCTACGATGATCTTTGTGGGACTGCCGGAAGAAAATTGCGTGGCGTCCCCGCTGAAGCTTGCGCCAGGCGGCGTTGCCCAAGTGCCGTCCCCGCGCCAAAACGTTGTCGCGCTTGCTCCGCTGCCGCCGTTCAAATCCACTGTTGGGACCGCGCCTATGTATTGACCCGTGGCAAAAAAATTGTTCCCGTTCAAGGTCCCGGTGGACGTGCCATTATTGAAACTGACATTGCCGGTAATGATCGCCTGCCCGCTGACCCCGAGATTGTTTGCCACATTGACGTTGTTTTCAAAATTGGCTGTCCCTGCATTGAAGTTTGTCAGTGCCGTGTTGAGATTATTGGTCTTGATGAACAGCGTCGAACCGCCCGTGGCCTCCAGGTTTGCCACCGGGCCGTTCGGACTGGTGATAGTCACGCTGCCGCTAGTGCTCGTGAGGCGCTGGATGCCTGGGGAAAATTGCGCGACGGCGGGCGCAACAAAAAAGAGGACCGCCAGCATCGATGCCAGCCATTTGGGGAGAGACTTCATATTCCGCCGATAAAAACCGCGTCGTCTGCCGTGCCGAAAATGTAAATGTTGCTCAAGTCCACCAGGTCTCCATCTGGAAATTGGATGCCGGCGCCGTATGTGCCGGCCCAGGGCTGGATTTGGTTGACAAGCGTTTCACTGCTGTAACCCCAGCTCACGACCGCCGCATTGGCGACGGGCAGCCCGCCGGCAAAGCTCGAGATCCCGTACAAAAAAATCTGCCGCCAGTAGCGGCGCCGGCTGAGGATCGAGCTTTTGTCAAAAGGACGAAACGGCGTGTTTGAGGCGCTGATGACCACGCGGTCCTCGATCCAATTCGCCGGCCGCTGCGCACGAAATTGGATAGGCGGGAATTCCTGTTGGGGCAGTACGATCGAAGGATCGCCTGTTCCGCTTGACAACCGGTTGCTTGAATTGCGCGGGTTGTGTTTGTAGGTGTCGAGGGACATCAGTCGGAATTGTCGTCAATGCCTGCGCTATCGAGCGTGTCGCCAGAGTCCGAAGAGTCCGGGTCCTCGATGTCGCCTGAACTGCTATCAGGCGTGGTGGACGCCGTGTTGGACGGCGAGGTTATTGGGGACTGCGTCGTGCTGCCGGTTGTGGCGCCTGCAGGCGTCCCGCCACCGCCGCTGAACAGCGAACTCAATGCGCTGCCCAGAGAACTGAGGCTGTCCCCCAAAGTGCTTGCGCCCGTCGCGGCCGCATTGGTTGCCTGGGTGTTCTGGTATTGCTGGTAGAGATAGTAGCCTCCGATCGCGAGCACTGCCACGATCAAAAGATTTCGAAATGTTGAACTCATAAAATTAGAAAGTGGAGGACAGGCCAGTGGTGGTGCCGTAAAGGTTATCATCGCCGATTGCGGCCGCCGCGCTGTTGGTCGAGCCATAGGGCGTTGCGTAAGTCGGGGAGGATGACGACTGAGAACGGGTGTAAAAATAATAGACCGCAACCACCGC
>DATAST010000191.1:0-48903 GCA_036269115.1 Verrucomicrobiia bacterium
ATTGAACGACTTTTTCGACGGCTCAAAGGTTATCGCCGGGTCTTTTGCCGATTCGACAAGCTCGACGCTCTGTTCACGGGATTTATCGTCTTGGCACTCATTGTCGAAGCTTTACGCCTTTAGTGTTAACAGGCCCTAGTCATATTTTAAATAGTCGAATCCCCATTTTGCATAAGTCTCCGCGTCCTGCTCCTCATGTTGCCAACTGGCGGCGCAACTGCCACACGTCCATGGGCCGGGCGAGGAATACAAACCGGCCTTCAATCCCAGGCTATGGATATAATCGGCCATGCCTTTCATGTCGGGAAAACGTGAGTTCGGCACGATAAACCCGTCCTTGTCGCGAAACGGCCCTTGCAAACTCGGGTCCTTGGTGTCGTGTTGGTTTTGCCAGACGTCATCGACATTGATGTATGTCCAGCCGTGATTGATGAGGCCACTTTTCACCATTGCATCCGCCGCGTGTTTCACCCGTTCCTCCGACACCGTGCCCGCGAAACAATTCCAACTGTTCCAGCCCATCGGCGGCGTCAGCGCGATCCGGTCGCCGCAAACAATTTGAAATTCTTTGTCCGCCGTGCCCAGTGAATTCTTCGCGCCCAACGTGACGGTGAACTGGCCCTTCTTTTTCAACATGCCCGTGATACGGCCGGTTTTGGAATCCAATTTCAATCCGCGCGGGAGATGTTTGGCGGAAAATTTCATCGGCCGATTGCCGGTCGCAGGAATCGTGAATAAGAATGGCGAGCCGGGCCGGACGCCGAAGATGCTCGCGCCGTTGATGCGGGGTGTAGCCGGCGCCGGCGGCGTGAGAATGGCCGCATCATCGGGTGCATCGGCTGCGATGGAGACTGAACCAGAAAGAGAAAGAATTGCGGTCAGAATCAATATGCCCAGAAGTTTTTGCACCGCGTTATTTTCCGAGGCATGCGGGCCGGCACAAGGACAAAAATAGGGGTGTTTTCGTGCTTATACGTGGCATGTGCGGTGCTTAATTGCCCTGGATGACGAATGCCCGCCTCATACGGACGTGTCTGTATTTGCTATGGCTGTCCGCAATTGGGACAGGCATCGTCATGGTTTTGGACTATGAAAGCGCCAGCGGCGCGGCGGGCGGCGCCCCGAAACAATGGCTATCCGGGACCTCCATTCCATTGGATAACACGCGTGACACCTTGATTATGTTCGCTCATCCCCGCTGCCCATGCACACGGGCCGGTTTGGACGAACTGAACCGTCTGCTCGCGCAGAGTAATGGAAGGATTGCCGCTCACGTTCTATTTTTCAAGCCGCCCGGCTATTCTTCCGATTGGACGCATGCGACGCTCTGGCGAACTGCGGAGGCGATTCCAGGCGTTAGCGTCCAGGAAGACACAAACGATGCTGTGGCTCGCAAGTTTGGCGCGGAGACTTCCGGCTATGTCCTGCTTTATAATCCGCGCGGCCAGTTGCTCTTTCGAGGAGGAATCACCGGCAGCCGCGGTCATGCCGGTGACAATGTCGGCGAAAGCGCGATCATTTCATTGGCCATGGGAAAACCCTCCGGCGTCACCCAAACTCCGGTCTACGGATGTCCGCTCTTCACAGAAACCAACTCTCAATCCTCCACCCAGCCATGACTTCCCCGTCATCAAAAGTTATCAATAGTCCGGTGGCCGCGTCCCGCCGGATCATCGAACTCTTCAACGAACAGCGGCAAAGCATCATTCTGCATACGTCCCATCTTTTCTCGTGGCTGATGATCTTCCAATGGCTTTTCGCGGTCGTCCTGGCCATTTGGCTGTCGCCCAAAACCTGGGCGGGCATGAACAGCCAAATTCATCCGCACGTCTGGTTTGCCATTTTCCTGGGCGGGATTATTACCAGCCTTCCCGTTTACATGGCGCGCAAATATCCCGGGGACGCATTGACACGCCACACGGTTGGTGTCGGCCAAATGCTCATGTCGGCCTTATTGATTCACCTGACCGGCGGACGAATCGAAACCCATTTTCACGTCTTCGGTTCACTCGCAATCCTGGCGTTTTACCGTGATTGGACGGTTCTCGTTTCGGCCTCCGCGGTTGTCTACGTGGACCATCTTCTGCGCGGCTTTCTTTGGCCGCAATCGGTATACGGCGTTCTTCATGCAACGGTTTGGAGGTCTTTTGAGCACGCGGGCTGGGTGCTTTTTGAAGTGGTCTTTTTGGTGATTTCGATACGAAAGAGCATTAGTGAAATGATGCTTGTGGCCGAACGCCAGGCAAAGCTCGAGGAATTGAACGAGACCATCGAGCAAACCGTCGCGGAACGCACGGTTGAATTGACCAAAGAAAATGCTGAACGCAAAAAGAGCGAGGCCCAACTGGCCCTGGCGCAACAAATCGCCCGGCTCGGAAGCTGGGAATGGGACATTCCAACGAACAAAGTCCGCTGGTCCGAGCAAACGCGGCAGTTGTACGGTCGACGGCCTGAAGACACCGAACTTTCGATGGAGACCTGCCTTGAACGGGTTCATCCCGATGATTTGCAGAAGGTAAAGGAAGCAATGGCTGAATCGTTGCGCGCCGGCCAGACATTTTCCTGCGATCATCGCGTAGTCCTTCCCGACGGATCGCAAAGAACCATGTCCGGCCGCGCCGAAATTGTTTTCAATGAAAGCGGTGAAGCCATCAAAATGATCGGGACAGTCCAGGACGTAACCGACCTGAAACAAGCCGAACTGGCGCTGCGCCGAAGTGAAGACCGGTTAATGCAGTCGCAGAAAATGGAAGCCGTTGGCCGGCTTGCGGGCGGCGTAGCCCACGATTTCAACAACATATTAACGATCATTGGCGGCTATTGTGCCATGTCAGTCGAGGCCTTGGGCAAAGACAGTCCGCTGCAAAAGAATATTACGGAAATCCAAAACGCATCTGACCGTGCTGCTTCGCTCACCCGCCAGCTTTTGGCGTTCAGCCGCAAACAAGTCCTCCAGCCGCGGGTTTTGCAATTGAATGAAGTCGTTCAAAACATGGAGAAAATGCTGAGGCGATTGATCGGCGAAGACATTGAATTAAACACGCTGTTTGACATGAAACTGGGCCGCGTGAAAGCCGATCCCGGCCAATTGGAACAGGTCATTATGAATTTGGCGGTGAACGCGCGCGACGCCATGCCTCGCGGCGGCAAACTCACCATCAGCACTTCCAACGTTGTCATCGATCACCAATTGAAATTCCGCAACCGCACTTTGGAGATTGGCGAATATGTGTTGCTGGCCATCACAGATAACGGCGTTGGAATGAACGAGGAAGTCAAGGCGCACCTCTTTGAGCCGTTTTTCACGACCAAGGGCCTGGGCAAAGGCACCGGCCTGGGCCTCGCCACTTGTTACGGCATCATTTCTCAAAGCGGAGGCGATATTCACGTGTATAGTGAGCCTAACTGCGGGACCACGTTTAAAATTTATTTTCCCCGCACGGATGCCCTTCTGGAACCGGCGGCAAATGCCGACACCCCCGATATGCCCACCGGGACCGAATCCATCCTGGTCGTCGAAGATGACGCGGCTGTCCGGAGGCTGGCGGTGGTTATCCTTCGCAATTGCGGGTACAAAATACAGGAATCCAATAACGCATTCGAGGCCCTGGAAGTGATCCGGCGCAATCCACATTTCGATCTAGTGCTCTCAGACGTCATCATGCCGCAAATGAGCGGCAAAGAACTCAGCGATAAACTTCGGTTGCAATATCCGCACACGAAAATCCTGCTCATGTCCGGTTACACCGACGACGCCCTGGCCCATCACGGCGTCCTGGACGAAGGGCTGCTGTTCCTCGAAAAGCCGTTCTCACCGGCAAAACTCGCCAACAAGGTCCGCGAAGTGCTTGACACTCCAAACATGGTTATTCAGAACCTGCGGATAAACGGCGCAAAGGGGCAGGAACAAGCGCTTCCGAAAGTTTTTTGATAATTGAAACAACAGAGGATCGCGTTTCGACCATTTGGCGGAATTGATTCAACTCTTTCAGGGTTGAGAGGATGTCGGGTTGGAGGTTACCCAGGGTAGCCTCGAAGACTCGGCAACCCTGGGCTGAGTGATTGTTATCCTTACAGGATTGCACCGTGCTGGGCGATGGTCGACTTCGGGTATCTGCGACATAAATTGTTGTTCCACTGACGTTCAATGCCAACGGCATTGCATCAATCAGCCCAAGGTTGGACGCTTCAGCGGCCTACCCTGGGCACTGGGACGCACGCCGCTCCCACAACCCTGAAATGGTTGTATCAAAACCGCCCTTGACCAAGTTGATGTTTTCTCCTTCAGATCACTAATTCCAAATAATCTGTCACGCGACTTCCGCGTTTACTTAACAAAATGCGCATACCCCCTCGCATCCAACTTTTGCACCCCATTCCTGTCACGCAACTTAATTCCCTCACCCGCGACAATCTTTCCAATACAGCTCAACTTCACTTTCGGAAATTGTTGTTTCCATGCGTCAATCAATTTCACGGCATCCGTACTTGCCACCGTAAATAGCAACTCAAAATCCTCGCCGTCGGTGAGCGCGGCAAGAACAGACGGTTTGGCTGTAGAATTTCTTTTTGCCTCTAATTTTGCGGCGCGGGAGACTGGAATGGCGGTCTTTAGCAGTTCCGCGCCGACGCCGCTGGCGTTGAGGATATGCCTTAAGTCGCCGGCCACGCCATCGCTCAGGTCGGCCATGGCGTGGATGGAGAAATGATCAGCAAGCCAGCGCGCTTCGTTGATGCGCGGGTCAAAATCCAGGTGTTTTCCGGCGAGCGAACCGCCGAGTTCACCGGTCACAAATATGGCGTCGCCGACGCGCGCACCGCTGCGCAGGATTTGTTTTCCGCGCGTGACAGTCCCAAGCAACGCGATGGAAATGAAAATGCCGCCGGGGTTGGCGGTGGTTTCGCCGCCGACGATGGCCACGCCAAACGTTTTTGCCATGGCGTTCAGGCCGTCGTAAATCTTCGCAATAAAATCGGGGTCGAAGTTTTTTGGCAGACCAATGGTGATTAACGCCGCGGCGGGAGTTCCGGCCATGGCTGCGATGTCGCTTAAGCATCGGCCCAGGGCTTTGCGGCCGATTTTTTCCGGCGGCGTTTCTTTTGTAAAATGCACGCCTTCGACGACGGCATCGGTTTTGAAGAGAAACAGTTTTTCGGGCTGGCCGAAGTCGAGGACGGCGCAGTCGTCGCCGGGGCCGGTGACGACGGTATCGTTGACCGGTAGGGACTTGGTCAGTTTGGCAATGAGATCAAATTCGGTCATGCCATTTCGTGGTAGGGACGGCGCGCTGCGCCGTCAGCGTCGCGTTTAGCGACGCAACTTTGTACCGCAGACTTCCAAGTCTGCTGTATCGCAGGTTTCCAAACCTGCGAGTCGTTATTGGTTGTGCGACTGGCGATCTGGATTCTGCAAATTGTTTGACGTCGTGCGACATGCCGATTTGGAAATCCTTGGAACTTCCATGAACCGCACGAGTCGGGTGGCAAGCGAAGCGCGACACCGATTTCGACGACGCGGCGTTATGCAAAGGGCGTTCCATCGGGCTCGAAAGCGGTGTCACAGCCACCGCACTCCAGGACGCAAGCGCCATAAATAGTCGGCGGCCGCCACGGACCGCGGACGAGGCCGTCCGATTATCCTCTGAAATAGTCAGAGCGGACTCATGTCCGCTGCTACGCGAAAGGGGGCTGTGAATACGATGCACGATTCCGCCCGCTATACGGGCGGTGACGACGCAGCGCGCCATCCCTACCAAAAAATCACTGGGTCGCATAGTTGAGCAGGATCAGATTGGTTGCGTTGAAGAGGGCGTGGGTACAAATGGGCGCGGCGAGGCTGCCGGTCCATTCGTAGAGCCAGGTCAGGACGAGGGCGAGCATGAATAACGGGATAAAAATCGCGACGTCGCCGTGGATCAAAGCAAAGAGCAAACTGACGCTGATCAAGGCAGTTTTTGGAAAACCGTTCTGTTTGATGAAGGTATACAGCACGCCGCGAAAAATGAATTCCTCGGCCACCGGGGCGATCACGATGGCAAAAATGCCAAGATAAATCGCCTCCGTGTGTGACGTGGCACCGGTCAACAGGCTGATGGCTTCTTCAGTATGCGGCTTCAAATGGGCTTTTGCCATAAGCCATTCGGACGCCTTTTCCAGCGCACCGGCCGCGGGCAGAAGCAAAATGTTTGCCCCAATCGCCCACAAGGGCGCCATCACCAGCGTTTTTGCGGTCAGCCCGAGGCCATCCCAAACGCGGATGCCTTGTAGCCCAAAGAAAATGGGAATCAAAATCCAGGTGGCTCCCTGGAAGCACAAGGTTCCGACCAAAATCGGCCCAAAACCCTGGTCCAAATCTTTAAAGCCGGTGACATGGGCTTTGTTGAGCAAGGTAATCGCAATGGCGCCTAGAAAATAGCAGAATGCCTGCGCGGTAACGAAAAAAAAGACCGCCTCGGCGCGCCAGGATTTGGCTGATGACATGCAGGCAGGGTAGAAGCTTGAGGGTGAAACGGGAAGAGGGAAACGGAGAGAAAAGCACCAAACCCCAAACTCCAAGCACCAGAGAAGGGGCAAAAAAAGCACCAAACCTCAATGTCCAAGCACCAAATTCGCAACGCGGCGACGCTGGACGTTTGAGTCTTTGGAGCTTCTCTGGAGCTTGGCGATTGGAATTTGGGGCTTCCGCCTCAGCCGTAAATCGTAAATCGTAAATTTGTGAGGATGAGGATGAGGACCCTCCTTCGCTCAGAAGCTATGATGGGCGGGCGAGAATGATCCCCCTCGGCCCCTCACCCCCCAAACGCCGCATACTTCTTTATCCCCCTGGCCCAGGAGAAGCGGGCGAGAGCGAAGGCGGCAAGGACCCAAAGAAATTGGACTACAAGGCCGGTTTCCAATTGGGTTCCCGTTATTTTGCCCATGTAAATGGCCACGGGGAAATAGAGTTGATAGGGAAAAGGAGTGAACATGAGAACGTGCTGCAGGCCCGGATGCAACATGGACAACGGAAAGAGATGGCCGCTCGCAAGATATTCGAATGCAAAAAGGATAAAAATCAGCGTGGAGATTTCCAACAGCCAGAACGCGAGCATGGCCATGGTGTAGGAAATAAAAAATTGCAGCATCGCGGCCAGGACCATGGAGAAAATACATGCGAGCAACGCCGTAAGATCAGTCGGCGGCATAACGTTTTTTCGGAAAAAGAAGATGAAGAGGGCCAGCGGAATGGATGCCATGGTCGTAAACGCGACCCGGCCGGACAAAAACAAACAGAGCCGATACCACAAGTAATCTATCGGTTTGAGCAAAAATTGGCTGATATTGCCTTCGCGGATGTCGGCGGCGATTTGCCAGTCATCTTCGTTGACGGCTGTCAGCACGTCCACGACGGCTACCATGATGTAATAAAAAATCATTTCCGATTGCGTGAAGCCGGAAAGCGTGCTGCCGGCGGGCTTATTGGTGTAAACCGTCCGCCAGAGGGAGAGCATGGCAAAGAGAGGAATAAAACTGAACAACGTCCGCGTCAGATAATTGAAGCGGTAGGTCAGGTTATTCTGGATCCCGATGCCGATGACGTGCCAATATTTTTTCACACTGTGTCGCGCGTGTGCGCGCGGTATATGTAATTCGGGACTTGAGAGAAGACAACTGGAAACCGGATAATTAAACACGCATGAGCGAAAAGCAATCCGCCGGCTGGCAGAACGTTCGCCGGCAGTTGAATGATTGGTCGAAACCGGCATTGATCGCGTTGTTGAAGGACCTGTACGAAGCGTCACCGGAGAACCGTGATTTTCTTCAAGCTCGTTTCCAGGCGGAGAACAACGGTGGCGCCGCACTGGAAAAGTATCGGTGCAAAATCGTGGAACAGTTTTTTCCGAAGCGGGGTTTCGGAAAACTCAAACTGGCCGATGCGTGCAAGGCAATTCGAGACTACCGCAAAGCCACCGGCAACCTGGAAAATACGATTGATTTGATGCTTACCTACGTGGAAAGCGGGACCAATTTTACGCTCGAATTCGGCGACATCGACGCGCGGTTTTACACCAGCCTGAGTTTAGTGTTGAACGAAATGGTTGCGCTTCTGTGGCGTGAATGCCCAAGGTCTTATCCCCGCTTTAGGGAACGAATTCAAAAATTGGATGACTACGCAAACCGCATTGGCTGGGGCTATGGCGACCACCTGCGCGATCAGGTATTTTTTCTCGAATCGGAACTGGGAGAAGGGGAATCGGAGATTTGACAAGCTTCACCGGCAAAAACGGAGCGGTACGCCTCCCCTTGAACCAGGGCCGAATATGCGCGTTCGAAAGATTGACTCGCTCGCGCCCGCTCACTCGGTTGCTCCGCAACCTTAGGCTCCGCCAAATTCTTCTCGGCCCTTCCCAAGTGCCTCGAATCTCCCTCATCCCTGCCCTCTCCCCAAGGAGAGGGAGAATTGCCGTCAGATGGCTGGATATTTCCAAAGATAACAGCGGTTCAGGGGTTCAATGCGCGAAACGGCCTACCGGGAAATCTCACTCCTCACCATCATAATAACCGAGCGCGTCAGACCGCAAAAGTCTGCGCTCGGGTATGGGAACGCTCCATTTTTTGCTATCGGGGTAAAAATACGATTCGGCGAGCGGATTGTCCGCAACGATATACAGAATTAAATCGTCTGTGCCGTTATTGATAACCTGATGCGGCTCGTTCGGTTTGAAAATGAATGCGTCACCGGGTTCAATCGGCGTCGCGCCGTCCTTGTGGCGGACGGTCCCGCTGCCGGAAATGACGTGATAGAACTCCCACTGGGCACTGTGAGAGTGATAGGGGCACGGGGTTTTACCCGGTGGGACGCGGCAAATCTCCACGTCAAATGGATGACGTTCGTTCAAGTCCGTGGAATCGGGTTTGCGGCCAAGCTCTTCTGAGACCTCTTTGCCCGCCCCGGCAAACTTGCCCTTGGGCGATGACCAGGTGATCTCGGCCATTTTGGTTGTGTTGACTTTGTGCATGAGGGGTTCGCGCGACAATCTTGGCCGCTGCATGCGTTAACTCAACCAAAATCACAAGAGGGGGAATTTAGTTAGAGCCTCCTTACCTCGGCTGCTACAAAAAAGAGGCTTCGCCGACGAATGTTGCTGGTTTTAGCCGGTTGTTGCCGCCTTGTTGTCAGTTTTGTTGCCAGTTAAGTTCCTGACGTTGAACGATGTAGCCGATGTTGCCAGTTTTCAGACTTCATATATCAATAGCCATGGAAATTCTTTGAAACGACAAGTTGGCGGACGGTATTGGTAGCCGTGAAGGTGAGACGCGAATAAATTTGGGCAGGCCCTGAGGATGACGATGAGGATGAGGATGAGAATGATTGGTTAGGTTAGGTTGACAGGATCAATGTCCAGCGACAATGTCACGTCTTCCGGAAGAGCCACCGCGGGAAGGATGTTAGCCAGGGTTTGGCTCAGTTTGCTCATGGCTCGGGCGCGCAACATGATTTGATGACGATAAAAGGTTTCCGCCTTCAACAACGGGGCCGGCGCGGGGCCCGAGAAAATCAAATCCTTAAATTGAGCCAGCCCTTTTTGCAACTCGCGTTTGAGGTGGTCGGCGGAGAACTTCACTTTGTCTTCATTGCGGCCTTTCAAAGTGAGCAGAGCCACGCGCGTGAGGGGAGGGTATTTCAGTTGCTCGCGAAATTCGATTTCCTGGTCGTAAAAGCCGAGGTAATCGTGCCGGCGGGCGTACTGGATGGACGGATGAAATGGCGCAAAGGCCTGGACAAAGACTTCACCCTCGACATCGCCGCGCCCGGCACGGCCGGAAACTTGCGTAAGCAATTGAAAGGTCCGTTCGGCCGCCCGGAAATCGGGTTGGTGCAATGCGGAGTCCGCGTGAATGATGCCGACGAGCGTGACGTTCGGAAAGTGAAGGCCCTTGGCGATCATTTGCGTCCCCACCAGGATATCAATTTTGCCGGTGCGAAATTCGCCGAGCGTTTTGCGATAATCGTCCTTGCGTTTCATGGTGTCCGAATCCATGCGGCGAACGCGGGCGTGAGGAAAGAGTTTTGCGAGGGTTTCCTCAATGCGTTGCGTGCCCATGCCGGCGAAGCGAATGGCGGGGTTACGGCACTTGTCATTGGGGCAAATCACGGGAACTTTTTCGATCTGACCGCAGATATGGCAGATGAGCCTCTGTTCGACGCGATGATAGGTCAGCGAAACGCTGCAATTGGGACAGGGCGCAACGTAACCGCACAGCGGACATTGCAAGGCCCGGGCCCAGCCGCGCCGGTTTAAAAACAAAATGGTTTGTTCCTGTCGTTCCAAACGCTGCTGGATGGCTTCCTTGAGCTGCGGAGCAAAGATCAAGTTGCCCTTTTCCTTCGCCGCCGCCTGGCGCATGTCCACGACGCGCACGCGCGGCATTTTTTGATCGTCCACGCGCGTCGGCAATTCGAGGAGCGTGTATTTTCCTTTCTTCGAATTGTAATAGCTCTCCAGCGACGGAGTGGCGGAGCCGAGCAGCACGACGGCATTTTCCATTTGGCCGCGCATGATGGCGACGTCGCGGGCATGGTAGCGCGGGGTTTCTTCCTGCTTATACGTCTGTTCGTGCTCTTCATCGACGATGATGAGGCCCAATGGGTCCACGGGCGCAAAAATGGCCGACCGCGCGCCGATGACGATGCGGGCGCGGCCCTGTCGGATTTTGTGCCATTCATCGTGGCGCTCGCCTGCGCTCAAATGGGAATGGAGAACGGCCACGAGCGTTTGCAATTTGCCGGCGCTGAAGCGCGCCTTGAAACGTTCGACGGTTTGAGGCGTGAGGGAAATCTCCGGGACCAGGACAATGGCGCCTTTGCCTTGTTCAAGCGCGTGGGCAATGGCTTGAAGATAAATTTCCGTTTTGCCTGAACCGGTGACGCCGTGCAGCAGGAAGGTGGAAGATGGGCCGGCTTGCGCCGGGGCCACCGAGATGGAAGATGACGCGTCCTTTTGAGCGGCCGCAGGTAAATTAATACCTCGATCGACTTTGAAAAGTTCACCCTCACCCCGGCCCTCTCCCCCGGGAGAGGGAGAATGATCGTCCAGGTTATTGTTACGGCGGACAGTTAAATTCGATTCGACGTCCCCTTGCATCATAGGCTCACGGCGATCCATAGCTGCCGTGATCCGTTTGAGTGCGAGGGCTTGGGCTTCGTTCAAGGCCAACGGCTGCGTCGGCAGGATATGTTCGCGGGCGTAGGGGTCGCGTTCGGAGATTTCGGAGGTAATCTCGACGAGGCCGCGGTCTTCGAGTTTGCGAACAGTTGACGCGGTGGTTTCAAGCAGTTCGAGCAACTCGGCCAGGGGCATTTCGCGGCGTTCTTCGATGATGTTCCAGACAGCCTCCTGACGTTTGGGCAATTTTGGAAATTCTCCGGTCGCAGGCAAGGCGCGGACGAACAGTTGCTTTTTCCAGCCTTCCTCTTTCTTGCGCACGACTTCCGGCAGCACGCTTTTTAAGGCCATTTCGGGCGCGCAACAATAGTAGTCGCCGATCCAGCGGGCGAGTTTCAGAATTTTGGGCGTGACGAGTGTTTGCGCGCCCACGACACGCAAAATCGGCTTGAGATTGGCATAAGAAGATTCTTCGGCCAGCGCGGTGACCGTACCGAAAATTTTGCGCGCGCCGAAAGGCGCCTGGACGCGCGTGCCGATTTCGACCTGGCCGATCAAACCCGGCGGAATCGAATAATCGAACTCTTTGCGGAGGGCGAGTTCGAGGCTGACGCGGGCGATCATGGCCAATTAAAAATTAAAAAGGTGCTTGCGCACGCCGCCGTTCTTTCAGGGCTTTCAGTTAGAGCCTCGCGCCTCGGCTGCAAAAAACCCACCCTCATCCCGGCCTTCTCCCCCAGGAAGAAGGAGAATAATCGTCCGAAGGCTTGATACGGCGAACGATAAATGCGGTTCATTGTCCCAATGCATTAATCGCACGGAACCGTGCGTTTGGTGGCCCAGTCGCGCACTTCTTCGATGCGTTCGGCCATGACCACGGACAATGGTTTGGTTTGTTGGATTTCGGCCAGCAATTCCTTTTCCGAGACCTGCGTGCCTAATTGGTAGGCGGCGTACATGGCCGAGACAATCGCTTGCTCAATTTCGGAGCCGGAAAAGCCATCGGTCGCCGTGGCCAGCGAGTCCAGGTCGAACTGCGCGGGCTCGAGGCCGCGTTTGGAAAGGTGGATACTAAAAATATCGCGCCGATTTTCCTGCGAAGGCAAGTCCACGAAGAAGATTTCGTCGAACCGCCCTTTGCGAACGATCTCGGGCGGCAGGCGCATGATGTCGTTGGCCGTAGCGACCAAAAATACCGGCCGGCGTTTCTCAGACATCCACGTGAGCAGCGTGCCCAGAATCCGGCGGGACAGGCCGTCGTCATCTTCCTGCACGCCAAGGCCTTTTTCGATTTCGTCCATCCATAAGACGCACGGCGCCATGACTTCGGCGGTTTCGAGCGCCTTGCGAAGGTTGCGCTCGGTTTCGCCATAATATTTGTTGTAGAGGACACCGAAATCCAGGCGGAGCAGCGGCGTTCCATAAATTCCCGCGGCGGCCTTGGCGGCCAAACTCTTCCCGCAACCCTGGACGCCCAGCAACAGGATTCCGCGGGGCGGGTCCAGTTCATCCGGCATTTCGTTGAGGAAATAGCCTTTTCGCAATTCGAGCCAGTTCCGGAGCCGTTTCATGCCGCCGATTTCCGCGAATTCAGCCGTCTCATTTTCAAACGAAAGCACGGAGTCGCGCCCCAGGAGTGCGTATTTGGCCCGCATGACTTCAGGCAGGTCCGTATCGGAGATGACGCCGTTGTCGTTGATGGCTTTGAGCGAGAGCCGGCGGGCATCGGTGGAAGTCAGGCCGGCGAGATTGCGCACGAGCAAATCGAGTGTCTTGTTGGTGGTTTGAACGTCGCGGTTGCCGTTGGCCGCGCCCCATTCGGCCGCGACCTCATGGACGATTTGGCGCAACTCGACCGGCGAGGGCAACGGGAGCTTGAAATAGCTGGTAAACGGCCGCAATTCCTCGGGCACGCGCACGACGTAACCGACGAGCATGACCGTGGAATAATGCTTATCGTAACTGAGAGCGATGTCTTTGAGACTGCGGACGTGCAGGGTGTCTTCCAAAAAAGGATGAAAATCGAGCAGGACGAAGAGGCAACTGTGGGCGGATGTTTTGATATAATTCAAAACTTCGATGGATTTCTGGACGTTTTCCCTGGGCTGATCGCCTGGATCGAAGGCCTGCAAGCCTTCAGTGGCCGTCCAACGGAATGGCTTGAGCTGAAGTTTTTGGGCAATTTGCCGGATCATCCGCACCACCTGCGGTTCCTCATTGCTTTCCACCGCGACAATCGGCGCGCGCGAGCGGATCAATGCCTCCAGGTCGCGCAATGGACTTTGCGTCAATTGCGCCATGGGATGACCCATCGATTTTGAAGGCACGTGCATTCGTGGGATATTTTACAATGTAAATTCGCAAATTCCAACTTCCAAGCAACAGTGAATCTTCAATATTCGCCGAATATCGAAGGAATTTAGTCCCTTGAAATTTCCCGTAACGATTGTTCCAGTTCTTTCCTCAATGCTTCCCTCTCTTCATCAGTGACGTCGCGGGGAATGACAATGGGCTTGGCCGAGACGACGTTGCAACGGGCAAAGGGCAACGGTATCTGGAATCCATCCCAACTATTGAGGCGGATTTTCCAGTTTAAATGATACGAGATGGGCACGATAGGAAGGCCGGTGAGTTGGGCCGTGGCGATGACGCCCTCTTGCGCTTCGTAGCGCGGGCCGCGCGGGCCGTCGGGAGTAATGGCCAGGTCCCAGCCGCGTTCAGCGCACGATGTCAATTCGATGAGCGCCTGTCCGCCGCGCCGCGAGGAGGAACCTCGTATGGTTTCGATCCCAAAATCCTCGAGCACCCGCGCTAAAAGACCGCCATCCCGGCTGGCGCTGACCAGGCCCGCCATTCGCCGATGGGAATTGAATACCCGAACATAACGTTTATACAGGATCGGCGAGAGGGCCACCCGGTTATGCCATAGCGCAAAGATCATGTGGGGCGGTTCCGCCTGGAAATAGCCGGCGCGGTCGTCCAGGCGAAAGCGAATCGTCGCGGCCATGCAACGAATGAAAAGAGAAATCAACGTCGCCGCCACACGTTGATACCACTTTGCCTGATGCGGGATAACGACTCCGGACGTGCGATTTCCGGTAGTCATCATGTTGCCTTTTTCAGGCAGCCGCGCACGAGGTCTTCCACCGTGGCGTTTGGGCCGGCGGCAGCCTGGGCAGAGCGCACGGCATCGTGCGCTTCAATTTGTTTGAATCCCAACGCCATGAGAGCGAGCACGGCGTCGTTAATCTTCTGGTCGTCCGGGGAGAGCGAGCGCTGGGCGCTGGCGGCTTCCCATGCGCCGGCCGCGCCAATTTTATCGCGCAGCTCAACGACAATGCGTTCGGCCGTTTTTTTTCCCACGCCGGAAATTTGCGAGAGCGATTTGACATCGCCATTGGCCACCGCCCCGCGAAAGGTGGTCACGGATATGCCACTGAGGATATTGAGGGCGGTCCTGGGGCCGATGCCGGAAACAGTATTGATCAGGAGGCGAAACAAGTCGCGTTCGGCCGCAGACATAAAGCCATACAGTATGTGGGCATCTTCGCGTACGACCAATTGGGTGAGTAATTTCACGTCGCCGCCGGGATGCGGCAGTTTGTCGAAGGATGACAACGGGATGAGAACTTCATAACCGACGCCATGAACATCCACGACTGCCTGGGTGGGCAGGGCTTCGACGAGCTTGCCGTGAAGAAACGTGATCATGAGAAATCAAATACGTTTGGGCGGGGCAAGATTGTATCGCGATTGTTCGCGCGCATGGGTGAGTGCCAGCGCCAGCGCGTCCGCGGCATCCGGCGCGGGCAACTCCGCCAGGTTCAACAGCCGCTGGACCATTTTTGCGACGGCAGATTTTTGCGCCGCACCATAGCCCGCGACCGCCTGTTTGACCTTGCGCGGCGCGATCTCGAAGATTTCAATTCCGCTTTCGGCAACGGCGGCGAGGGCCGCGCCACGCGCTTCGCCCATAATCATGGCCGTTTGCAAATTTTGCGCATAAAAGATGCCTTCCACCACGCAAACAGCCGGGCGATATTTCCGAACCTCGGCGCGGACAATTTCGGAGATGCGGGCGAGGCAGCGTGAGCGTTCCCAGGTTTGCGGGCACGAGATGGTTCCGTGCGTAAGCGTGCGCGGATGGGGACTGGCCGTTTCAATGATACCAAAGCCTGTGCCGCGCAACGACGGGTCGATTCCAAGAATAATGGTCCGAGCGCCGTTTTGGATTGGTGAGGGCGCAAATATGGGCGAAGCGACACGCCGCTTGCCGCCGACGCGCTCTTTCATTTCCTCGAATTGACGTAGAGAAATGCCCATCCGGGTATTTTGCCCGCCAACAGTAGATTTAAAAAGTAAAAAGCGGACGGGAATCCGCTGAAGAATTTGGAGCGCGGCTGTGTGCGGGGTGAAGGGGCACCCCCGAAAGCTTTCGGGGCAGCGCGCCGAATGGAAGAGAGATTATGAGTTTTCCAGAGATTGTGATGTCGCCAGCTGCTGCGGCTGGTCGCGTATTACTCTAATCCTGATAGGTTCCGGTGAGTTCGCCCTGGGCCAGGATGTGGTCGTTCATGGCGTTGAGAAGATCGTGCCTCTCCGCGCTGGGATCCAGTGTCACCGGGGCATCCAGCGCATATATTCTAAAGATATAATGGTGTGCTTTGCCTGAGGGTGGGCAGGGCCCGTTGTAACCGACGTTTCCAAAGCTGTTTTTGCCCTGACGCGCCCCGTCCGGAAGCGTCGCGGTTTTCGCGACGTTTTCAGAAAGGCCGGTTGCTGTGGCCGGCACTTCAAAAATCATCCAATGCGTGAACGTTCCCGATGGGGCATCCGGATCCTCGACTGTCAGTGCGATGCTTTTGGCTTGCGGGGGCGCGCCGCTCCATTCCAATGGCGGCGAAATGTCCTGGCCATGGCAGGTATATTTATCAGGAATGGCCTGGCCATCACCAAAGGCGGCACTCTTTAACACGAAGGTTGGGGTATCCTTTGTGGTGTTTACCGGATCGGTTTGGGAAACATGTTCTGAACAGCCGATAAGCAGTGCTGCGCAGGCCGTTGCGAAAATGAGGCTCTTTTGCATAGCGCAGGAACCTCGCTTCAACGGGTGGTTTTCGCAACCGAAATTGATCGGACCGACAGGAAGGCTCCGAGTTACCGGCGATTCATTTTCGAACGCGCTTTTTCGAGAATATCGCGCTCGCGGGCAGTGAGGCTTTGGATGCCTCGCTCGGAGATTTTATCGAGGATGGGATCCACTTCCTTTTGCAGAAACTCGTCCGGCGTCAAATCCTCCGCGGGGGGAATGGGGTTGGCGTTCCAGAACGCCTTTTTATTGGCGCGCCTGGCGGCCAGTTCGCGGGGAGGGGTACGATGGACGGGGAACCGCCAATGCGGCATGTGCCATCGGTGCTGGACAAAAAGCCTGACGAACAAAAATCCAGCCACGATGCCGCCGAGATGGGCGCCGTGAGCATATTGTGGCAGGACAGGGACAAGGATAAAAAAGGCCGATACAATCGCGGCGAACCATACGAGGTGTTTGGCGCGAACAGGCACAAGAAAAAAGGCCAAAAATTCGGCGTCCGGCTCCAGAGCGCCCACTGCGGCCAGGAGACCGCTAATCCCCGCCGACGCCCCAACAACCGGCCCCGAGAAAACCGAAAATACCAATCCCAAAAGGCTTTGAAAAACGCCGCCAACAAGCCCGCTGCATAGATACAGCGTCAAAAATTGTCTGCGGCCCAGCATCGGCTCAAGAGCACGTCCAATGAAGAAAAGAGTCACCATGTTGCCGGCCAGGTGCAACAAGCCGGCATGAAGGAATTGGAAGGTCAAGAGTTGCCAGATATAACCATGAGCCAGGCCCTGGTCGCTCAGCACAAAATATGTTTGTGTGAATTCAGCAGCAGAATGAAAATAGAAGCCGGTGACCTGACACCAGATAAAGGCGATGACGTTTGCCGCAATGAGCAGGGACGTGATCGATAAAACCTCCAGCGGCCGGTGGTAACCGGCCTGGTGCATGTACTCTCGGTCCTCAAGCATGGTAGCAAAAACTAAACCCGTCTACGCAAATTTTCAATGGCCGGTTTTCTTCTTAATTTTTAGAATGTATTGGATTCATTCATCTAACCAAGGCACGTGGCCTGATTTAAACGTCGGCTACGCGGCCATCGGCAAGTTCAACAACCCGGCGCGCGGCGGCGGCCACTTTGGCGTCGTGCGTCGCGATGATTAGCGCTGCGTTGGTTTGGACACAGAGGTCTTTCAGGAGTTCAATAATTTCCATGCCGGTGCGCGAATCCAGGTTGCCCGTGGGCTCATCGGCCAGGAGCAATTCAGGACCGGCGATGAGCGCACGCGCAATCGCAACCCGCTGCTGTTCGCCGCCGGAAAGCTCGTAGGGTTTATGCTCGAGTCGCTCTTTGAGCCCAACCTTCTCGAGCAATCCCATGGCGCGATTTTCCGCATCCGCCGCCGAAACTCTGCCGATGCGGGCCGGTAAACAGACATTTTCCAACGCAGTCAGCTCCGGCAACAAATGATACGCCTGGAAAATGAAACCGATGCGGCGGTTGCGGAAATGGGTCAGATCCGCCTCGGAAAATTTCGCGATGTCCCGGCCATCGAAAAGGATTTCACCGGAATCGGCAGAATCGATCCCGCCGATGAGATGGAGCAACGTGCTTTTGCCGGCGCCGGAGGCGCCGCGCAGGGCAAGAAAGTCGCCACGGGCCACTTCGACGTCCACGCCGCGCAGGACTTCGAGCAAGCGTCCGGCCATCTTGTAATTTTTGGTGACGCCGCGGACCGAGAGAAAGGACTCATTCATAACGCAAAGCCTCCACGGTGTTCATTTTGCTGGCATGGCGCGCCGGCAGAATTGCCGCCAGCAAACAAATAATAAAAGAACCTCCGCAGATGATAATAATATCCATTGGCGCGATAATGGCCGGCAGTTGGCTAAACCCATAAATTGACGAAGGAAACAGCTCCCAGCCAGTGAGGCGATTTACCAGATTGAGGAAGGGATTGCGAAAATAGAGCGCCAGCAAACCAAGCGAAAGGCCCGAGGCAACGCCGAAAATACTGATCACGACACTTTGCAGGACGAACACAAGCATGACCTGGTAATTGGTGGCTCCAATGGCTTTCATGATGCCGATCTCGCGAGTTTTCATCATGACAAACGTGATCAATGTGCAGGTAATGCCAAACGACGCGACCACCACGATGAAAAACATGATGTAATACATCATCGATTTCTCGACCGCGACGGCACCCAGCAGGGCGGAGTTCTGCTCTTCCCAGGTCACGATTTCAAAATTCGGCCCCAGTTTGTCCGCGAGTTGTTGCTTCACTTCCGCAGCCTGGAAAGGGTCGCTTATTTTGACCGACAAACCGTGAACGCTGTCTTCCAGATCGTAAAGGTCCTGCGCATTCTCGAGGGAGGCGCCGATGAATTGCGAGTCGAATGGATAATAGCCCACGTTAAAAATCCCGCTGATGGTATAATCATCCGGCAAAAACGCTTCGGTGTTGGTATTGCCGTGTTGCAATTGGTCAGCCATTTTCTTGATTTCGCTAGGCGAAAAAATGGAAACGTGGTCGCCCACATTCAGGGCGTACTGCTCGGCGAAAACGCTTCCAACGATAATGGTCTGCCCGCTCAAATCGAAACTTCCGCCGGGCAAAATCTTTTGGGGCAACACGCTGACGGAGCCTTCCGCGCTGACGTCAACGCCGCGCATCATTGGTGTGGCAAAAAACTGGCCCGAACCATTGGTGGCCTGTGTTTCGAGCAGTACCGGCCCCAGCACATAGGGCGCGACACCAGTGACATTTTTATTCGACGAAACGACGCGAGAGAGATCTTCCCAGCCAGCGATGGGCCGGCCTTCCACACCGCGGATTTCCACGGGCGCGTTGAACCCGAGGATCTGCTGGCGCAAATCATGGGCAAAGCCGCTCATCACGCTGATGACGATGATCAGGACGGCCACGCCAAGCGCGACACCAATGATAGAAATCACGGTAATAATCGAGACGAACGAACGCCTGGGCCGGAGATAGCGGAAGGCCAGGAGCAGTTCAAACGGCAGTTTCGACATTTGGCAAGAGTAAGAGAAAAGGAAAAAGGAAAAAGAAAAAATTAGAACGGATACGCCCGTTAATCTTGAGCCGGTTTAAAAGGATTCGCTTTTGGCATCGTGGTTGACAGGCGCGGGAGAAAGGGCACGGCAGAGAGCAAATACAGCCAGTGCAGAATGAAATGCGCGGCGAATACGAAACAAAATGTGACAAGGTTTATAATGCCTAGGGTGTATAAAATGATAGCCGCAGTCATCAGCAATGCCCCGGGCAAAAGGGCGGCGCCCGACAATTTGAAACTGGATGCGATGCTTAAAGACCTGCTTGCAAAGAAAGCCATGAGCCAGGCGGGCAGAAAGTAAATCAGCGCAAGAATCCACCAACTGGCCAGGAGGGAGAGGACGGTTGCCACCAAGATGAAGAACAATATCACCGCGCGCCAGGCAGTCCATAGCGGGTCTAACTCGGGCTGGTTAAACGACGCGGACCAGCCCGACGGATAGACGAAATCGGCATACCCGAATAACGACATGACACGGACGGTATCATGGCCAAATTCGACCTGGAAATCCGCCATGGTTGAGCGCCAATGGCCGGAATGATCCGGATCAACGTTGAAGGCCAAGAAGGGACCGTCCGAAAGCATTTGCGGACCAGCGGTCCAGGAAAGATGGCCGGATTGGATTTGACCGGTCGCGGGCAGGTTGCCGATGGCGGCCTGAACGGCTGGAAAACACGCGCTATGGAAAAAATAAGCGACGGCGGCCGCGGCAATCAGCGCGAAAACAAACTGAGCCGCCATAAGACGGCGAAAACTGGCGCAGGTGAAGGCAGCAATCCCACGCGGCGTGAACGGTTCGGAAAAGGCCGAAGCAGTCATTTGACGCCAAAGACTAACGAAAAACTAAAAAGGCAAAACGAAAAATGGGACGACCGGGACCTGGACGGCGATAAGACGTATACGATCGGTCGTTTAATCATTCAGCTTTTTGTTCCGGCGGCGGTTGCTGGGGATTCTGATTGGGCGGCGGGGCGTGGACGACAGGGACGGGGTAGCGCAGTTTCATAACGTCGTCCACGAGGACTTCGATAAAATACGTCCCGGCGGCTTTGAATTCCACGTTGCCGAAGAACATGATGTTCGTGGCGTGCGCGCCCGCGTCATTCAATTCAAATTTCATTTCTGACTTGCGCAGGACTGTCATCTGATCGGCGGCGATAAAGCGAATCGTCTCGGTAAAACGCCCGAGGCCAGCCGTCCAACGATTAAAAATGCAGAGCCGTCCGGCAACAATAGGCAATTGCGGCACGCGCAGGAGATTGACGACGCCGATGATGAAGAAGTTTCCGTTCGATTCCTGGCGGACTTCTTCGCACAGGAGTGAGCATTGCAAGTCAGGGAGAATCCGGGTTGCGTTCATATCATTGTTTCGCTTAAAGACCTTTTGTCGCCCGTTCGGCGGCCGTAACAGTATTTCGCATCAGCATGGCGATGGTCATGGGACCCACACCGCCGGGATTGGGTGTGATTTTGCCCGCCACTTTTTGGGCGGCTTCGAAATCCACGTCGCCAACGAGTTTGCCGTTGACGCGATTGACGCCTACGTCAATGACAGCGGCGCCAGGCTTGACCATGTCTGCTTTTACAAATTCAGCAACGCCCATGGCGGCGACCAGGATGTCTGCGCGGCGGCAATGAGAGGCAATGTCACGTGTCGCGGAGTGACAGATGGTGACAGTCGCGTTTGCATTTTTGCCCTTTTGACAAAGCATGGCAGCCATGGGTTTGCCGACGATATTTCCGCGGCCGAGAATCACTACTTCCGCGCCGTCGGTCTTCACGCCTGAACGCGCAAGAAGTTCGACAATACCGGCCGGGGTGCAGGGATGAAATCCGCCGGGATCGCCGAGCATCAGCCTGCCGACGTTACTGGGGTGAAAACCGTCCACATCTTTTTGCGGGAGGACTGTCGAATAAATCCTGGTTTCCGAAATGTGTTTGGGCAAGGGCGCCTGGACGAGGATTCCATGCAGGCGAGGGTTTGCGTTTAATTTTTCGATGAGCGCAAGGAGTTCGGATTCCGAAGCGTTTTCAGGCAGCACGGTCGTCTCGGAAAAGATGCCGAGTTCGGCGCAGGCTTTTTCCTTGCGGCCGACGTACACTTTGGAGGCGGCATCTTCGCCGACACGGACGAAAGCCAGGCCCGGTTGCGCGCCGCGTTTCTTTAACTCAGCAACGCGCTGACCCAGTTCGCCCAGAACAGCCGCCGCGATGGCCCGGCCATCAATGACGTTGTTTGGGCGGGGTGAGGTCAAGACGTTTGATGACGTTTTTGCCCAGAATCTCGATGTTTTGAATCGCGATGACAGGCGTGTTGGGCCAGCGGGTGTCGACGCCTTCTTCACCGCTCACGATTACGCGGTCGTCCACCAGTTTATGCAGGTCCTGGTCGGGCGACGTGGGATAGAGGAAATCGATGTCCAACCCCGTCTTAGGGTCATAAAGTTTGTACGCCGTGGGCGCGATAACACTGCCAACCGGACCGATCACGCCTTCATGCTGGACGATGCGGACAGTCGGCTGCGGGGGTTGCGGAGGCGTCGGGGGCGCGGGCGCGGGAGGAGGCACGTTGACGACTTGCTGCTGTGGCTGGACTTGCGTGGGCGTGGGCGCAACTTCCGGCGTCTCGGGATTCGAATTCATTGCCACAGGTGGCATGGCTTCCTGGGTCAAATATTTTGCAGCCACAAATGCATAGGCACCGGCCGGCGGGGCAATTTTCATCCATCCACCCTTGGATTCGATTTCATTGACAGGGGCGCCCTGGTCAATCACACCGACAACGCTGTAATTTTCGCCCGGACCGGCGCGGAGGTTCAGCTTCTTTGTGGAAACGGTTCCGTCCTTAACGAATTTAGACATGATCCACACATGCCCGTTGGTGGGATAAGAGATTTTGGCCCATTGCGCTGGTTCACCGGCTGTATGGTGCTGGAGATTGATCTGCTCAAGAACGTTCACGGTTTCGCCTTTGGTAAGATGTGCGACGACTTCGCCTTTGAGACCGGCCTGTCCGCGGACAACCAAATCGCTGGCGCCAACCTGGGCGGGACCGGGGCCGAGAGTGACAGTGGGTTCCTCTTTGCCAGCGGGCGCTTCTTTTCCGGCGGCCTTGTGCTTAATGAGATGGTGTTTCTTGATAGTTTTTTTAGGTGGCGCGGGCGCCGGTGCGGCGGGCGCGGTTTCCGCAGCCGGAGCATTGACTGGCGGCGGGACCGGCGGAAGCGTGTTGGGGTTGTTTTGAGCGAAGAGGCTTGCCGCCATCAACGTTCCCAAAATAGTCCATATCGTCTTCATTATTTCAAAAGTAAAGTTTTAATTTCAGTATCTGTCAATGCCCGCCAACGGCCTGGTTTTAACTCGCCCAATTTAATTTTGCCGATCTGTGTCCGCTGCAACCGCCGCACAATCAGGCCCTGAGACTCGAACAACCGGCGCACTTCACGATTTTTACCTTCGCTCAATTCCAATTCAACAACGTTTTTTGAGACCTGGCGGGCGCTATCGGCTTTGAGCTTTTCACCCGCGTGGAAGATGCCACGGACAAATTTACCAAGCATCTCCTGTTCCACAACTCCATCCACCGTCGCCACGTACTTTTTTCGGACCCCGTAGCGCGGATGGCTCAGGCGCAAGGCGAATTGTCCATCATTCGTCAAAAAAATCAACCCTTCGCTGTTAAAATCCAGCCGTCCAATGGTGCTCGCAATTTGCCATTCAGCCGGCAGGAGTTCATAGACCGTCCGTCGCCCCAGCTCGTCTTTATGGGAACAGACGCATCCTGGGGGTTTATGGAGGGCAATGTAAAGTTTTTTACGCTCGCGAACCTGCCTGCCATCTACAGAAACCCGGTCGTGAAGGGGATCAACTTTAGTTCCAAGCAGACGCACGACCTGGCCGTTTATGGCCACCTGCCCGGCGAGGATCATTTGTTCCGCCGCCCGGCGCGATGCCACGCCGGCATCGGCCATAAACTTTTGCAAACGGACCGTCGGCACGATGAGGCGTTAAAGCGCCTTAGGCATCCGGCTTGGTTTTGCGGAGACCGGTAATGCGGTCGCCTGCCTTCCATTGGCCGCGCTTTTTCAGAAGTTCCACGCGCTCGAAACGCTTCAGGACATTGCGCTTGCCGCCCAATGTGGCCGCCGCGCGGAGACTGCGATGCTGTGACATAAAATCGATTAGTTTAGTTTTCTTAAAATACGAAAGGGTTGTATAGCAGAATCGGGGAGGGTTGCCAATGTTAAATTTTGGCTTAAAAGCCAGGCGTTGGTCCCACCCTGGTGTCCAATTGAAAATCAGCCGTGAGCCAATGCACGGTGAATTTGGTCTGCCCGGCCATGGCGATGGCTTCCAGCAATTCCCATTGGGTTAGGCCGCACGCGGCAAAATTATGCCGGTAGAAATGCCAGGAATCGGGCGAGTTCGAAAAGGGACGCAAATTGACACTTAGTTTTTTTTTCAGGACAGCCCGGAGGTTGTCCCATTCGCCATCGATGAAGACAAGGCGATCAGGGGCAATTCGAGCCTTCAATTTGGCGACAGTGGATTTGTTGCCCGCGATGGCGATTGGATTCAAGGAGTCTTCCGTCGTGTGCAATATAAGGAACGGCGGACGAAAATCGGCACGAATGTAGGTTTGGCGGGTCAACGCCACAATCGCATCAGCCAGGGATGGATTTGGACTGGATAATTTAGCGTGTGCGCGCCGAAAAAACTCGAGCTCATCGGTCGCGCCGGGCATGAAAATGAGAGCCTTTACGACGTCGTTTGTCTGAAACGCGTTAAGCATGAGCGGAATGCAGTTTGTTCGGTTGAGCTCGGTGGCGCCGGTACCCAACGGCATGCGGCTCAAAGCGGCCAGCCAGGCGGTGGATTGCTGATTTTGAATTGGCGATTGGCGATTGCCCACCTCCGCCCGCAAAGCCGGGCAAAGTATTATCTCTGCCATCACAACCATGATGGCGATACCTTTGAACAGGGTTTTCATACCGAGAGCTGAACGATACGCTCCTGGATCTGGGCGTTCCAGCGGTTAAAATAGCCGAACAAGCGGTAGAGATTTTCCAGGTCACCCAGCAAGGCAGCGTGATTAGAGCTATTAGCCGTCCATAGTGCATCCAACGATTTGAGCTTCGCCAGCACTTCGTCGTAGAGGCTCGTTAGCTTCTTTTGCAGCCCGCTCAACTGGTCAATCCACCCCTGGCCACGTTCGAACAGCTGAACTTGCAGCAGCGGAGAAACCGTCTTTGCTTTCTCGGACAAAAAAAGATCGGCATCGCGACAAACTGCGGCGACCTGGGCAAAAAGATCCGCAAGGGCTGGTGGGATTTGCTGAATGTCCGCGGGCTTTGCGCCACGTTCAAGCTCCAGCAGGTGCAACAGGCGTAATTTGGGATTAGCCAAACAATTGTAGGCGGCGTTCAATTCGGCAAATTTTTTTGATGCCGCCTGTTTTTCAGATTCATTCGCCGAATGAATCTTATCCGGATGAACCGTCGCGGATAACGTGAGGAATTTTTGTTTCAGCGCGTCGACGTCCAACCACGGACGGCGGAATTGACCGAGCAGGGCAAAATAGTCGGTCACGCGCTGAAGCTTTCGCCACAGGAGCAGGTGGTGGCGGCGTTCGGATTTGTGACCTTGAAACCGCCGTCCAGGGCTTCGAGATAATCCAATTCGCTGCCGGTCACGTATAGGGCGCTCTTTGGGTCTACGACCACCCGCACTCCCGCGCTTTCAACCAGGATATCGCGATTGGCGGGGGAATCCTGCAAATCCATTTTGTACTGCAATCCGGAACAACCCCCGCCCACCACGGCTACGCGCAGAACGCCGTTGGGACGGCCCTGCTTTGTCAGGAGGGTTGAAACCTTTTGCGCGGCCGACGACGTGAGCTTGACGAGACGTTCGTCTCCGACGCGGAAAGTCGGTTGAGACGGCTGCTGACCGATGCGATTTGCAATCATTCTAGTTTAGACACTAGCTACGGATGACCTTGCCGTCAACGGCATCATTTTCCGATCAGCGGTGTTTTAATTTACGATCGTGCGGCTAAACCATGAAAAAGCTGATTTTAATTTGGAAGATACCCTTAGAAGTTCTTGCGATCCTGATTTCGCTATTTTTCCTATCGCGTCTTTTATATTTGGGGCCACGACCTGTCTGCATCAAGGGAATTGCTGCGGCCATGAATGAGTGGATGCTGAATGCCGGGCAAACAAATGGATGTTTTCCCAACGTCAAAGGCAACTCGAGCAATTCGTTAGCACTGCTTGACCCATATGATGGCGACGAGCTCTGGCGCTACGAATACATTCCTGGATTGAACTATAACGACCCCAACAACTTGGTTTTAATGTATTTGAAGACAAAAACTCACTATACGTGGCACGCGGATTTTGACCACACCATATTCTCTCCTTCACGCTGGATGGTACTTTCGCCGACGATTGACGGCGGTACTGGTCCTGAAGGCGGCGACCTGGTGGACACACCGGAACTAAAGCGACGGATTCTTCTGACACTCGAATATTTGCAGGAAAAGCAGAGGCCTTATTGGATGACTATCAGTAACGAGCAAATGCTATTTCTGAAATCAATCAATTGATACGCACCCTGTCACCGCAATTTTTGGACCCCAAGAATTTCCTCGTGATGGTCCACAACTCGCCGAAGGGTCGCTTCGCGGGCGTCTACGTGCCAATCCAGGTTGCGTGTGAACCAAAAGCCGTCCGGCGTGCGCTCGCGAAGAAGCGAAAACGTGAAATTTGAGACCGAGCCCGCGACTCCGCCCAGGACGCTGACCTTTTGTTTCAAGTGAAGGTCTACTTTTTCCAGGGTAAAATCTTTTTCATCCACCCATGCCCTGCCTTCGCAGGAATTGATGAATCGGTCTTTGATATTCAAAATCGGCAAAGAGTCGCTCACGGGCGCGAAATCCACAATCAGCGCAGATCGTCCATTTAACGTATCCCGGCCAACGAGAGTGAACTTAAAGCGCTTAACGATGTCCGGATTCATCAAGTCTTCCTTTTTTCCAAGGGCGACGCCGTGAATATTGGGTGGCTCGGCTTTCTGCGCTTCTTTGGGGGAAGAGGCGGTTTGCGTCGCCGCGCCTTGAGTCGGAGCCGGGGCTGACGTGGTAAGAACGAACGGGGGAGTGGGATTATTCGTGCTTTGTTTTTCGTGACGTTGCTTCAACTTGCCCGCACCGTCATAAAACTCAGTCACTTTATCGCGGGTATAAAAATAGTGTTGATTGAATTGATGATACTGGGCGTTTTCGACCGCCGACGTTTCCATCACGCGTTGCATCACTGTTTCGAGCGGTGGCATTGGCGACGGAGTAGCGGCATTGGCTCTCGAAACGAGCAGCCCCAAAGCAAAAAGCAATACATGCCTAAATGGCAGAGAAATATTCATCCGAATGTCCTGTTGACTACCAGAATATAGTATCCCATTCGGAAAAAATTTCAATATCTTTCCGTATATGAAATTGATTTCGTGGAACGTCAACGGCCTGCGGGCGGTCTTGAAGAAAAATTTCCTCAAATTCCTGGAGTCGGAGCGTCCCGATGTCCTTTGCCTCCAGGAAATCAAGTGCACCGCCGACGACATCGAGCATCTTTGGCCGCGCAATTACGCCACCTATTGGAATTGTGCAACTCGCAAGGGTTATTCCGGCACAGCGATATTTACAAAACACGCTCCCACGAAAGTCTCCAACGGCGTGGATATCCTCGAACACGACGGCGAGGGACGCGTACAAACAGTGGAATTTGACGGTTTCCACCTCGTGAACGTCTATGTGCCTAATTCCAAACGGGATTTGTCGCGCCTGACTTATCGCCAGAAATGGGACCGTGATTTTCTCGCTTATCTAAAGAACCTGGAAAAGAAAAAGCCGGTCATTTTTTGCGGGGACCTCAACGTGGCCCATACGGAGATTGATTTGGCAAACCCCAAAGCAAACGTTCACAACCACGGATTCACGCCCGAAGAGCGCGCGGGATTCTCGGCCTTTGTGAATGCCGGGTTTGTTGATGCGTTTCGCGAATTTGAAAAGGGCCCGGGACATTATACCTGGTGGAGTGTTTTCAGTGGCGCTCGTTCCCGGAATGTTGGATGGCGGCTCGATTATTTTTTGATTTCAAAATCCCTGCGCCCCCGATTGAAGACTGCCTTCATAGAGCACAAGATTCTGGGCAGCGACCATTGTCCCGTGGGGATAAACGTGGAATTTTGATTGCGATTTTTGGGAATCTACGAAAGCAGGAAAGCCAATAGGGATCAGGGTTTTTCCGCGACGATTTTGCCATCGCGCATGATGTAAATGGGCGTGCCATACATGCGAGCAGTCTTGCGGGCCACCTTCGCGGCGCGACGGAGGGCGCGTCCCACCTGGAGCGAAAATTCTTTTCCGCTGGTCTTTCTATTTAAGGTCTTCACTTAAAGTGCTTTCAAAAGCAAATTAACGCGAGCTTGAGCCAACCGGTCCAACTCCTTGAGCAGGAGTTTGCCTGCGGCAAACGTGGCCGCCTGGGGCTGAAGCGGAGAGAGTCCGGCGGCAAGAAGGTGCGCGTTAACAAAGTGGAAAATGCCGGCCTCTTTCGGCAAATATTCACGCGCAAACGTTGTTTTACCGGCGCCGTTCGGCCCGGCAATAATGACGCAGCGAGGAAATTTCGATTTCGCTATTTTCTCTCTTCTCAAATCGTGGCTAAATGAATTGCAAATTTGATGAGCAGGCAATCCAAATCGCAGTGGGATTTTGGCGAATTGTTTCCAACGGAAGCGACACGCAAGGTTTATTCGGTGGCCGAATTGACGGAGCAAGTCCGGCGGCTGCTCGAGAAACAAATCGGCCAGGTCTGGGTGAGCGGCGAGGTGACAAATTTCCGCCTGCAATCGTCCGGCCATATTTATTTCACGCTCAAGGACACAAACGCGCAAATTGCCTGCGTCCTTTTTCGCGGCGAGACGGTGCCGCACCGGGAATACATTTCGGACGGGCAAAAAATCCTGCTACAAGGTGACCTGACGGTTTATGGCGCGCGCGGGCAATACCAGCTTATTGTTCGCGCTGTCGAATTGCGCGGTCTGGGCGCATTGCAGGCCGCTTTTGAGAAGCTTAAACAAAAGTTGGCGTCAGAAGGGCTATTCGCCCAGGAACGAAAACGTCCATTGCCGCCATTTCCCCGGTGTATTGGCCTGGTGACGTCGCCGACGGGCGCGGCGATTCGCGATGTTCTGCACGTAATCCGCCGCCGCAATCCCGGCCTTGAAATCGTTCTGGCTGCCTGCCGCGTGCAGGGAGACGGGGCGGCTAAGGAAATCGCCAATGCCATTCAAACGCTCAATGAGTTTTCCGCGGCCCGGGACAACGCGGAAACCGAATGCAAACTTGACCTGATTTTGGTGACCCGGGGCGGCGGTTCGCTGGAGGATTTATGGGCGTTCAACGAGGAAGTTGTTGCCCGGGCCATTTTCGAATCGGCGATTCCCGTGGTTTCGGCAGTCGGGCACGAAATTGATTTCACGATCGCCGATTTTGTGGCTGATCTCCGCGCGGCCACGCCCAGCGCCGCAGCCGAAATCATCACTGAAGGCGTATTTTCGAGCTGCAAATTCGTATCGCAATGCGGCGAACGCATGGCGCAATTGATCCGGCGCCGAATGACGGAGAAACTGTCACAGCTCCGGCACCAATCAGACCGCCTGGCGCGGGCGCATCCGCGTCGCAAACTTCAAAACTGGCAGCAACGGCTGGATGATTTGAACAGTGACTTGTCCCGCTGCCTGAAACAGCGTGCGCGGCATTCGGGGGTCCTTCTAAAGCATCTATGGGAACGCCTGCATCGCATCCGGCCCTCGCATTTTTTGAAGCAGCGCCGTGAACAGCTGCGGCAACTGGAGCGGCGACTCAACGCCCTGGGACCGGAACAGGTCCTGGCGCGGGGCTATTCCATCACGACGGACGCCGGAACCGGGAAAGTCCTTCGCGACGCGAAAAAGGTCAAAGCCGGCCAAAAACTCAAAACCCGCCTGAAAACGGGCGAAATTTTGAGCCGCGCGGAGAGCGAGCAGCCTGTTATTTCGCGTCGGGCGTGAATGCGATTCCGCGGTACGCGACTTCCGTGCTCTTGGCCTGGGCGACAGTCGTGACCTTTGAGGAGGGACCGTTGTCCAGGATGCGCACGACCCGGTTCGAGTTGACGCAACCGTTGTAACCCTCGGTGGTAGTAGCGTAGACGATCGGCGCGGAGCCGGTGAAATCCACCGTCAACGCGAAACAACCCGCCTCATGGTTCGCCGCCGCGGGAATGTTTTGTGGGATGAAAAAATTATACGCGAATTTCCATTGCCCATCCGCTTTGGCATATTTCTGAACCCCTTTTTCGGCATCCGCCGTGTAAGCGATCGTTCCCTCCGGGTTCATATCGAAACCGGCGATCTTCGAGTAATTCTTGTCCGCCTGCACCACGAGGCTGAGCTTTGTTTTCGGGGAATCCGGCAACGGCTCAGCGTCGCCGCTGCCGTTCACAAACGAAAAAATGCCCGACGGCACCCCAAGAAAAACGCCGTCCGGCCCGTTCAACGTGGTGTACAGTGTCCCATTGATAATCTTGACCTGGCGCGAATCCGGCACAGCCGCAAACGTGACCGGCCCGCCGGAACCGCCCGCATCGTAATACGCGGTGCCCGAGGCGTTGCCGCAGCTCCAAAAATGGTTCGCGCCATCGGTCACTGCGCCGCGTGGATTCATTTTTTGTGTCCCGCCATATTGCTCGTAAATGATAGTGCGCTCCTTGCCGGCGGCGTCCACCGCGCAGAAAGCGCGGCCAATGTCGAGCAGCGAAGGCGTGCCGCTTTGCGCCAGAAGATTGACGCCGCCGTAACCGGCAAAGGTCACGAATCGCCCGTCCGCCGAGCGGCTCAACATCCCTTCCGTGGCGGCGTGTCCGTTAAAAAATATGGTGTCCGCGCCGTTTGTCGGAATGGCCACAGTCATGACCGGCGCTTGGTTAAAACTCTCGGGCGCAAATTCATCAACGAAAACGGGTGATTGTTTCAAATGCAACTTGACCGCGCCATCGCCCGCGCGCAACACAGCCAAATGCTTTGGCAAAAATGTGGAAGACTGTCCCGCTGCCACGCAAGCCGCCAGCGGAATGGCCGCTGCCAGCAAAATAATCTTTTTCATTCGTATTGGATTGAGCCGTCGCGATTCAGACCGCGTCATGGATAACGCAACAGCCGGGACGAATATTCAGATTTAACATTGTTACGAAAGCATGACGAAACCGCGACGATCCAGTGACATTCGGGTTCGGATTTCGCCGCCGGGAATTTCCGGTCTCTGCTGCCAGCGACTATAAAGGGCGGCGGATTGCTCAATAAGCCCGCTCGAACACATACGTGTTGTCACCCATTACGAGGTTCAGGCGCAGGCCATCGCTTTGAGCTGTGGCAACCTTGCTCTTGTTGTTGAGGCTCATGGTGAGATCGTAATTGGTGCCGTCGGCGACCCATTGCCCGGTCCAGGTGTCGGATTCAGGCGGGTTCTTTTTGAAGTCGGGAACACTTTTCAGGAATGCCTGACCATCGGCGCCCGCTACAAAGGTGGTATTCGTGAAGTACTGGCTCCAAAGTGCGCGGATGTTTTTCAATTCGTTTGGCCGGATTTTGGGCTGCGATTCCAGCAACGCGCCCAAGGCAGGCACCAGGTCAAAATCCCAGCGGCCAATGATCTTTTGCGAATCGTATTTCTGCGATTTGCCGGTAACGAGATAGTTGGTCAAGTCTTCCAGATTATTTTGGACGATGCCCAGGAAGGTGCCAGTGAGATTTGTATTATTGATGGCAGACTGAAGGGCGGTATTGTCCCACATTTGGGTCATCGGCTCGCCGCTATTCCACCCGTTCACGAAGCCGCTATCCCGGGTTAATGACTGAACATCGCTGCGTTCACCCATCGAAATGAATCCCGGATAATCGGCCAATCGCCCGGCCAGGCGTGGATTTTGCACCATCAGGCCGGCAAAATCAGCTCTTTGATAGTAGTCGTCGGGAATCGAACCGAACGCTCGCCCGGTCTTGTCCAACCCTGTGCTTTGCATGCCATTGCCCAGGTTATTGACCCAGCGGATCACCCTGCCTTCGTTTTCAGATGGAGCCACCTGGACGGTCCAATAGCTCGCGTTGAAAAGGACGAAGCAAATTAAAACCAGCCATGCGGTGCAGTTGAGGATGCCGATACAGGCGCCGACCCGGAGATTCAACCGTTCCCAAAGGGCGAGCCTCAGGTCGCCTGCTTTGTATTTGTAATAGACGCCCACGCGGCGATTGACCTCGACGCCAGCAGCCACGAAAAGGGCATAAACGATCAGAAAACCGACGATGGTCGGAACAGCCCAAAGGACGACAGGGTTTGTGGAGACCATGTGCGCCAAAAGCGGTTTAATCAGCTTACCCACCAAATGCGCAAAAAGTATGGCAAAAAGCAGCCCAATAAAAGCAATAGCGTTGCATATCGCTCCCAGCCGCAGTCCCAACCCGACGCCGGACGCCAATATCAATAAAACCAATATCCAAATTAACATGGCAACAATAAAAACCATTTTCCGAAAAATGCACGCGGAAAATCGTCATCCATCCGGAAACGCGAGGTCGTAGCCCCCAAATCCTCAGCGGGATCGCGAAAATTAACAGATCTCCATGGTCTCAAAAAAGCTGCCAGGGTTGGACCGTATTTGTCCAACCCTCTCCGTTAAGCTGGCCTCTATGAAAAATAAAATTCTCGGCCAGCGCGAACGCGCAACTATCGTCAAAATCTCCCAGGGCAAATACGAAATTATCGGCGCTACTCCCGAAGAATTCGTCGCCGCCAAACAATGGGCCAGCTTCTGGGGACACGAAATCATCGCCCGCGCATTCCGCCCACGTTCAGATTTTGTCGCCCGTCGGCTTTATGCGGTTAATCTCCCGTGTTAAGCTCGGGGGATGTATCAGAGAAATAACCACGCGATTCTTTGGAGTTTGGCGCCTGGAATTTGGACTTTTTTAAACTACTGGTAGCGGAGTAAACTGCCGTCCTAATATGGGAACACTGCTCGTCTTTAACCAGTTCTCCAACACGGCAGCATAGACGCTGCGGAAATCCACGTTGTATTTGATATCGCCCTGGTACAGGTCCTGCGGGGCGAGGCTGGGATAGGCGCCGAGCAAACCGGCGTTGACCTTGTTGCCGACGATAAAGATTGGCGCAGCTGCGCCGTGGTCGGTGCCGCCATTGGCATTTTCGGCCACTCGCCGTCCAAATTCGCTGAACGTCATCACCAGCACGCGCTGCATGTTGCCCTGGGCTTTCAAATCACTGACGAAGGCTTTGACCGAATCGCCCAGGTCTCCCAATAAGCGCTGTTGCGTGGCGACCTGGTTGACGTGCGTGTCATATCCGCCCTGGGAAACATAATAGATGCGCGTGGGCAAACCGCCACCGATGAGCTTGGCAACAAGTTTAAGCGAATTGCCGAGTTGCGAGCCGGGATATTGTGACTGATTTTGAACGCGCGCGGCGATATTTCGGATTTCATCGGAACTGACTTGCGCATCCAGAGCGGTGCGCTCGATGAAATCCACCGCCCGTCCGCCGGTCATCGGCTTGGCTGCGGCGAGCATGCCAATACTGCCGCCTGAGTTTTCGTCCGCGGCGGTCGTGATGGTAATGTCATTCAACTTTTCGTATGACGTTTCGACCATGTCCGCCTGGCCGGGGCGCGGATGGTCGCCGGGCATGAAGCGGTAATTTTGAGGATTGGTCATGCAAACACCTTTGAGGGTTTTGGAAAAGAACGATTGTGGCAATTGATCTTCCAAAGCCACGCCCACGGTGGGATCGCACCCGACGCAGTCATTGTCGAAATAGCGTCCAATCCAACCGTATTTTTCAAATGTCGCGGAGTCACTGGCGGTCTGCCAGATTTCGGTCGAGCGGAAGTGAGAACGATTGGGATTGGGATAACCGACTCCCTGGACAACCGACAAATTTCCCGAATCGTACAGCTCCTTGAAACCCGTCATCGCCGGGTGAAGTCCAACCTGGTCGCTCAATATCAATACTTTGTCCGCCGGCAGGCCAATTTTCGGGCGCGCCTGGTGATAATAATCGCTGGCATAAGGAACGACAGTATTGATGCCGTCGTTGCCGCCGGCCATTTGCAGAACCACGAGAATCGTTCCGTCCTTGCCAGTGGCAATCTGGGTGGCGGAGTCAGCGGCCTGGCTTTGCAGGGCGCTAAAAGTGTTGGCGAGAAATGCCGGGACCGACCAAGACAGCGCGCTGCCCAGGACGGTTGTCCGCAGGAATTGCCGTCGGGTTTGGAGTGTAATTTCTTTTTTCATAGGATCTTTAATTTGTCACTCGTTACTCATTCGTTATCATTTGTCGCCTTTAGGTCACCTGGTAATCAGGTGTGGACATTACCAGGCGAATGACTGTGAGGATGTCCGTATCGGTCAGCTGCGTTCGCGAATCGAGAAATTGGTGCAGGGCGTCTTCCTGGCTGGCGCTCAAATCAGATTGCAGCAATCGCTGCTGGATGGCGGCGACGATCATGCCTTTGTTGGCGCGTTCGTCCGCAGTTAGAATCTTGTTCACATTCACCCCGCCAACCCGTATCCGCTGAGCCAGCTTTTGAAATTGCTTTTCGTTTTTTGGCCCTTTTTTGCCATTCCCCTTGGGGCTGAAATCGGCCCCGGCCAACGGTTGGAGTGTGCCCGTGACGAGCGTCTCGGCTTCGTTATAGCGCGCGAGGAGCGTGTTGGTCGTGATCCAGCTCAATCCGCCGTCCCAGCCTTTGACGTTGGGGGGTTGAAACAAATCCTGCCCGAGGGTGCGCAGCATGCCCATGCAAATGAGGGGCGCCGGCAAATCGGATTCAAGCATTCGCGAGGTACCCACCAGCCATTGCACCGGGCTTTTGACCTCGTTTTTAACGACGTCCTGCGAATAAAATTCTTCGCTGGAAAACATGGCGCGAAGGAACGGCTTGAAATTGTTTCCATTGGCGCGGAATTCCGCGGCCAAAGCCTGATTCAGGTCCGGGGAGGGCATTTGTCCGGCAAAGAAATTCCAAATTTTTCCGGTAATAAACACGGCTGAGTGCGGTTGCGCAACGATCTGTGCCAGGACATCCTCGGGAGTAAGATTTCCCGTCAAACCCAGATACGTCTTAATGCCGTTGTCGTGAAATTCGGGGCGATAGATGAAGCATTGGTTCTTGCGATCAAGCGACCAGCCTGTGAGAGCGCGAGCGCCTTCCGTTACGTCCTTTTCGGTATAGTTCCCGATGCCCAATGCAAAGAGTTCCATGACCTCGCGCGCAAAATTCTCGTTGGCATGCTGTTTCCTGCTTTCTGCCTGGTCGAGCCAGACGAGCATAGCGGGGTCTTTACCCATTTCAATCAGGAGACGCAGCCAGTTGTCCGTGGCCAGACGCCGGAATAATTCATTCTGCCGCCACATGTAATACGCTTCGCGAACCTTTTCCGCACTGGTGGCGAAATGTCCGTGCCAGAACAGGGTCATTTTTTCCTGGAACGGCCGCGGGCCTTTGGCCATGCGGTTGAGCCACCAGCCGCGCAACTCAATCATCCGCTGATACTGGAGCTTCTGCTCTGCCCGGGCGGCCTGCCGTTTTTCTTCAGGCGTGCCGGTTTGGTAGGCTTTGCGCATGGCGGACATTCGATCCGGTTCCGGATGCGCCCACTCCGGGGCTGGCGTCGGGTCGGCGATTTTTTCGTAATCAATGAGATAGGAAACGGCTGCGGGCATCGTTATGTCCGCCAGTTGTTGAATTTGAATCGGCGTTCCGCCGAACCCGGCCCGGTTCAACAGGTGCGCAGCCATTTGATAGTTCCAGTTGCTGGAAGAAAGCGGCTTAAGCATATAATCTCAAAGACGTATACCGTTACAAAAAAGTTTCACAGCCTAACGGATTTTTTGTCTTAAATGTGTCCACTATAATATGTAAAGCCCCGGAAGGCTGCAATAAACTCTTGATTAGATGCGCTTCTGTGACCGTCCATTCGCCAAATATTTTCCCTGCGGCAAACGCCGCAATGAGTTTTTCCGTTTCCCGGCTTCGCATTTTCTCCAGCCGCGCAAGCGTGACGTGGGCAGTGAATTTTTTGGCATCTTCCTTTTTTGCAAACGGCTGGACGGCCAAATCGAGTTGCCGCTGAAATTCCAGAAGGCGCCCGTCCAGGCTTTTGATGTTCACCCAAAAGACCCGCGGCGAACGAATGTCAGGAAAAAATCCAGTGCCTTCAGCCCGCAGGCGCATGGGCAGCGCGGCCTCACAAACCGTCCGGGCGGACCGGATCAGCTCATCCGTGGCCGTGGCCGGAACGTCGCCGAGAAATTTAAGTGTAAGATGAAATTGTTCCGGCCTGGTCCAGCGAACGGCGCGCGACGGCAGGATGGACTGCAATTTTGATTGCAGCCGGCGCAGCTCGGTCCGGGCGTCGTCCGGAAGAGGAATGGCTAAAAACAGCCGCAAGGTTTCACTTGGGTTCATGCCTCTTACCGTGTCCGCTGGCAGCGCGGACAAAAATAAGTGCTGCGCGCGCCCTGCGTAATGCACTTGATGTCAGCGCCGCACTTGTTAACGCAAGGTTTGCCCGCGCGGTCGTAAACGCGCAATCGCTTTTCATAATAACCCTCGCCGTCGTCGTTGAAATAAAACAGCCCGTCCGATTTTCCGCTCATGGTCTTGAGCGGCACCGTGCTGCCAAATTTCACCGCGTGATTCAAAACCTCGCGGACCGCGCGCAATAAACTCTTTGCCTGCGCCCGGCTTAAGTGATTTGCGGCGAGTTTCGGCGAGATGCGCGCCCGAAACAGGGCTTCGCTGGCGTAAATATTTCCCACGCCGGCGATGAGACTTTGATCGAGCAACTTAATTTTAATCGGCTGGCGGGATTGTTTTAACGCGGCGGCGAACGTCTCTGGAGAAAACTCCGACGGCTCCGGGCCGAGTTCATCGAGTGGCGACAAATCGAGGCTCATCCGGCCAAAATATCGCCAGTCTTCGTAAATGAAATTCCTGTCGCCCAGGTCGAAAATAACGGCTGCGTGCGTGGGTAATTCTTCACCTTTTAGGGCGATGAACATTCGCCCGCTCATCCCGAGGTGACCCATGACGATAAAGTCTGGCAACCGATCTTCGCTGCGTTTTTCCGGTTCAAGCTCAAACAAGAGATATTTTCCGCGACGATGTAGATCTTTAAATTTGGAGCCGGCGAGAGCGCGCTCAAATTCAGGCGGGGACGTTGGGCGCGTTGCGCGTTCACGGCGAACCGTCACGCCCCGAATGGTTTTGCCGCGCAATAACGGGCGCAGATGACGCGCGAGAATCTCGACTTCAGGCATTTCCGGCATAGAAATTTACGATTTACGATTTATGCGCCGATCGACTTCGAACTCGTACAAACGTTCTAAAGACCGGAGCGGCCGGAGAAGTATATTATAACTAAAACGGAAAATCAGGAATTTCATGCTGAAATGGATATCGATGGCCGGCCGGTTATGGATTTCTTGCGGTGTGTTCCTTGCTTTCATGGCGGCGGACGCGCGGGCGCAAATGGGCGGCGGCGGGTGGACGCCGTGTCCGGTCACTTTTAAGGTACAATCGCCGACGAATGCCGCGCAGGACGCGCGATATTGGTTTACCAACGGAATTTATCATTGCGAAGTTCTTAACAACGACGGGGCATTTACACCCGGCAACCGAACCAAGCCACGCACGGAGCAGCGATTTATGCCGGATTATACCAACGGTGAAATTCAATACCAGGCAATGGAAATGGCGCCTTCAAACGAGAACAGTTATTGCATCTTTCAAATTCATACTGGAGATGCTGTCACGCGCGGGCACGGCGCGACAACTTTTATGCTGTTTTGGCTGAGCAGCGACGGCGGCTCGGTACATGATTATTCCCGAAAGGAATTGGCTTCGCATTTAGGCAACCAATGGTTTCAGCTTAACGTGGACCACAATCTGGCAACCCGAACAATCAACGTTTGGATAAATCAAAAACTCGTCTGGACACAGAGAGACAACGGCGCCGGGGATTTTTATTTCAAGGACGGAGTTTATGTGCAGAGGCATGATCCTACGCCGCAGATGGATGTGTATATTAAGGATATTCGCCTTTGGACCAGGTCCGGCGCGGTGGTCATGCAGAATTAGCCCGCGAGGAAGAGACAAGTTAAAAGAAGGCGGCGGTGAGCTTAAGCATTATAGGTCTCAGTCAGGATTTCTGCGCCAATGCTTCCTGAATCGTCTTCACTGGGAGAAACAGTTGAAATTCATCCGATGGAAGGGAAACAAAACCGTATTTCTCATAAAACTCTTTGGCTTTTTGATCTTTTGCGTCCACAAAAAGGCCAATACCTCCGGCGATATTGAAAATCTCCGTGAACTTCTCCATCGCCGCAATTAGAAGAATCTGCCCTATGCCTTGTCCTTTAAACTCTTTAGCGCGAGCTAATCGGCCAAGTCGAACTCCTGAGACGTCACGTGGCAGTTTCTTCGCAAGTTCTGGCGAAAGCGCCGCCGATTTTACCTGGCAAATGTTCAGCGCGAAAAAGCCAATTATGGGTTTCGGTTCAGCAGCATCGTCATTTACCAAAACAAATGTGCGCGAAATTCCGCGGTCTGCATGTTGACGGGCAGTTTGCTTTAGAAACAGATCGAGCGGTTCATTCCCGCAGTCGAATCCGTCGCGGTCGTGAGACTTTGCCAGCGATTCGATTCTATGCACGCACCTTTACCCTAAATGCTTTTACCGCGTCCTTGAGACGCTTGTTGGGTTTGGGCGGGTTGTCCAGCAGAACAAGCACCTTGTGCGCGTCTTTCTGTGAAAGACGGATGACCGACTCGCGTTCGATCACACGCTGCGCTTCCACATAGGCGGTTTGCACGACGAACTGGTTGACGGTCGCGCCTAATAGCTCTGCCGCCTGTTCCAGGGTATCTCGGACACTATCAGAGACGCGCGCTGTGATCCTCTTGCGAGGTTCTTCGATGACCTGTGCCATATTTCACATGGTGCCATTTTGGCACCGATTTGTCAATGGCTTTTGTTTTGGACATTTACCCGGCGCAGTCGCTTCCGCGCCAACGCCGGGCTGAATGATGCTGTCCTTTCAGGATGCGTTTCCCGCCACCCCGTTTCAACGATTCAACATTTTAACGAATCACGTGCCAACGATCGCCGGGTCGCCGTAGAGGGTGAAGGAGCCGGTGCGGATGATCCGAACATCCATGATTTGTCCGTAATGGCGTTCGCCCCCGTCGAAGACAACGATCTTATTGCAGCGGGTGCGCCCGGTCATGCGGGCGGAATTCTTTCGGCTCGGGCCCTCCACCAGGATTTGCGTTTGCCGGCCCACAAATTTTTCATATTTGTGCCCGGCGATTTCGTTGATGGTGCGCAGCAGGAAGTCGTTGCGCTCTTCGCGGGTGCGCTCCGGAATCTGGCCGGGCATATCCGCGGCCGGCGTGTCGCGCCGGGGCGAATATTTGAAAGTATACGCCTGGTCAAACTCCACTTCCCGCGCGAGAGACAGGGTCTGTTCGAAGTCCTCTTCAGTTTCGCCAGGAAAACCAACGATGACATCGGTCGAAATGCCAATTTCGGGCCGCGCCGCGCGCAGTTTTTTAATGATGCCCAGAAATTTTTCGCGAGTGTAGCCGCGGTGCATGAGTTTCAGGATGCGGTCGCTGCCGCTTTGGACGGGAATATGCGCGCTCTCGCATAGTTTCGGCAGGCGCGCGTAAGCGTCAATGAGATCGTCCCCGTAGCCTTTAGGATGCGGCGAGGTAAAGCGGATGCGCTCAAGGCTATCGATTTCATGTACGGCTTCGAGCAATTGCACGAAGGCAGATTTGCCGTCGCGCGCCGGAATGTCGCGTTTACCGTAACTGGTCACAATTTGGCCGAGCAACGTAATTTCTTTCACGCCGCGCGAAACCAGCTCGCGGCATTCGGCGACGATGTCGGGAATGGTCCGGCTGCGTTCTTCGCCGCGCGTGTAGGGGACGATGCAAAACGTGCAGTATTGGTTGCAGCCCTGCATGATGCTTACAAACGCGCTGACGGATTTTTTTGCGCTGCCGTTCAACAGATGCTCGCGAATCGTGGCTTCGCTGTCTTTTTCCTCGGCCACGTCCACGATCTTTTCGCGCGTGCCGTTCAGGAGTTCGTCCAGGTATTCGGCCGCGCGATGAAATTTTTGCGTCCCCAGGACCAGGTCCACGTCCGGCAATTCATCGATAAGCTTTTGCCCGCGGCTTTGCGCCATGCAACCCATGAAACCAAAAACGGGCGCGCGCCGCTCCTTGTTCGCCACGCCGGTCATCGATTTCATTTTGTTCAGCGCTTTTTGTTCGGCCAAATCGCGGACACTGCACGTGTTGAGCAGAACCACGTCGGCACTTTCCTCCGACGGCGCGAGGGTATAACCCTTGGCGACGAGCTGGGCGGCGACAGCTTCACTGTCGCGCTCGTTCATCTGGCAGCCGTAGGTTTTTATGAAAACTCGGGGCATCTTTATTCAGGAAACATCATAGAGCAGCGAAAAGGCTTTGGAAAGGCTCTGGAAAAACTTACTCGTTCATGAAAGTGATTGACATATTCGCTATTCGCGAATAGTGTATAGCTGTGATCGCTAAGTCTCTAGACGTCGCAGTTCTGCTGAAGCTTCTCCTTGAAAAGAAGCCCAGGGCATATGCCCAACTGTCGAAAGAACTCAGCATAAGCGCATCGGAAATTCATGCTGCGGTTCGTCGCTGCGCCGATGCGGGACTATTGGAAGCATCTACCAGAAAGCCTCTAAGAAAGCCTTTGGAGGAATATTTAATTCATGGTGTACGATACGCCTTTCCCGCAAAACCCGGCCCGTTGACGCGAGGAACCCCAACGGCATATGCGGCGCCGCCTCTGTCGGACCAGATACGCTCAGACAGTCTCCCCCCCGTTTGGCCCGATCCTGAAGGCGTGACCAAAGGTTTTGCCTTCGAACCACTTTACGGCTCGGCGCCGAAAGCGGCACGGTCCAACCCCGAATTCTACGAACTGCTCGCGCTGGTTGACGCAGTGCGCGGTGGACGCGCGCGCGAACGAAGGTTGGCCGAGGAAGAATTGAAAAAACGTTTGGGCCATGCTCTCACCGATTGACTCAATGCAAATCGTCGCCAGACGATTCGAAAGCGTGGGAGCCCGATTTGTATTCACGGGCGGCACAGTGATAGCCCTGCTCGTGGATAATCCCGCGTTATCAGAAATACGCCCGACCAAAGACGTGGATATCATTGTCGAAATATTCACCTATGCTGAATTCTCTGCGTTGGAAGAGCGTCTTCGCAACGCCGGGTTTCAACATGATACTTCTGACGGCGCTCCAATTTGCCGGTGGGTTGTAGAGGGGTGTCGCGTTGACGTCATGCCTGTTAATTCAACTGCGTTGGGAATGAACTCGAGATGGTTTCCGGAGGCGCTCCAATGCTCAAACAATCTTGAATTGGGGCAAAATTGCCGCGCGAACGTCGTTACTCCGGCGTTGTTTATCGCGACAAAACTTGAAGCTTTCAAGGATCGGGGCAAAACCGATTATTATGGCAGTCACGACATAGAAGATATCGTCACGGTAGTTGACGGACGCGCTACGATCGTTCAAGACATATCGACAACGTTGCCGGAAGTGCGCGCATTCATTGCGGCTTCATTCACTAAGATGATACAACATCCGGATTTTCGCGACGCTTTGCCTGGACATTTGTCCACCTTGTCAAGGGGACGGGGTAATATCGTTTTGGACAGGTTCAAAGCAATCGCTGCGTTGATGTAACACTGGCGAGTCGTCAATTCACAGGAATGTCGCGCAATTCCGGGGAATTGCGGATGTCGACGCCCGTCACGTGATCGAATCGCGCGGGCGTCACGCCGGGCATGGTTTGACCCTTGAAATCATCAATTTCCAGGCCGTCTACGTCAGAACAAACCATGGGGGGCCGAGCATCATCGTTTTTGAAACTGACATGGACGTTGTCCAGTTCCAGGCCCCGGACATGCCGCGCAAAGAGGCCGTAGGCAGGCATTACGCCGATCTTCCCCGGCTCGGGATAACCCGTACCTAATTCCTTCGGATTGCGCGCGGCATCATCGGTAGTGCCGCCTCCATTAAAAACCATGTGAATATTGTTCAAATGCACACCCTCGACGTCATCGCCCGGCAGGCCAGTGATTTGGATGCCGCTCATGCGGTCAATTCCGGTGGCAACGACATTGGAAATCTGAATGTTCCGTACCACTCCGTTTGTCGCGGCAGGTCCGCGGTTGCGGTCGCCCAAAGTGATATAGATCGGATAGTCCGCCACGTCCATCATGGCGAGGTTATTGATAGTAATATTCTCCAAAATGCCGCCGTCCACTTCTTCCAACGCCAGTCCATGACAATTGCGAAATGTGCAATTGGAAACGGTGACGTTGCGAAAGCCTCCGTTTGATTCTGTGCCGAATTTGATACGGCCCGTTCGGCCATGGCTCGGTTTCATAGTACCGTCCAACAGGGTCCCCTCTGCGAATCCGGACACCTGGCAATTGTCAATCGTCAGGTTTTCCGTGATGACGTTTGAGCCGAGAGCGAACGAGCTTTTCGGGCAAAGGCCGTCGTCATTCGGCGAATTGATGCGGCAATTGGAAACCATCGTGTTTTTGCAGCAATCGATGTCCATGCCGTCGCGGTCGGTATCGATGGTCACGTTGTCTATGGTCAGGTTATTACAGCCAGTAACCAGGATTGCGAAATGGCCGCCGTGAAAAATCGTGACGTCGCGGATCAAAACATTTCGGCAAAGTTTCAAGGCAATGGCCTTGTTGCCGAGACGGCTGGGCGGGTATTGCTTGTTGCCGGCTGTGTTCGTCTGGCCCCATTGGGAAAATCCGGACATGTGGTCCAATAAACCGTCCCGATGCACCAGCCCGCCGCCATTAATCATGCCTTGCCCGGTGATGGAAACATTGGTCAGGCCGACGCCCCACATCAAGCTGTTGTGGAAATAGCAATGGCCGCCATCCTCGTAACGATTGTTTACCCACGGCTCAGTCTCGTCGTAAACGTTCATGTCTTGCGGCGCGCCGAGAATGGTCGCGCCGGCGTCAATCCAGAGATGCACATTGCTACGCAAATGAATCGAGCCGCTCAAATAGGTCCCGGCGGGAAAGTAAACCGTGCCGCCGCCGGCCTGTGCGCAGGCGTCGATGGCTTTATTAATGGCCGGGCTGTCCAGAGTCGTCCCATCGCCAGTCGCACCCAGGGTTCGTACGTTGAAATAATTTCCGTTGTCATCTGCCAGCGTCGAATGCGTGAACAAAAGGAAAAGAGGAAGCGCCAGGACGGGAAGAAGTGGGTATCTCATACGCACTCTATAAAGAGGAATTCGTTCGGGAGCAAGTTGTATGAATGTTCGATGCGCGTTGAAACTTGAAACGCTTGGGCGTTGTGGCCGACCGGGAGGTAAGCCCTGCCATGGTAGGGCTTACCTCCCGCGACGCTCAAATTAATCGCTAATGTCACGCTCGTTTTCAACGGCCCCCGAGCCGCTCTTTGGCATTTTGGAAATGTCCCGTGGCCGGAATAAGATTGCCCACACGGCCCAGGCCAAATGGCGGCATATTGTGATAGATGGTTTCGCAGGAACCGGGACTAATCATATAGGTTTCATGCCAAATGCCGACGTCACCGCTATTACCCACGGAGCGGGTGAAACTCGTCCACGCTGGAAGGTGTTGCATGTTTTTGTTGGTGGCGTACTCCATCAAGTGCGCAGCCGACCGCCAGTATTGAAGCGAAATAAAAGTGCGCCCAAACCAGAAATGGCCGCCAAGGTAACCCAGTTCCTTGTGCGCCTCCAATTCGCGCAACATCCTGGGCATGGCCCGCACCACCGGAAACCACTTATGGACTTTCAGAAAACGATTGATTCGCATCCCGATCAGAAAAACGCAGAAACCTTCGTCCATCTGCGCTGTCATCCTTTGGGAAATGATGGGCGCGCTCATGTGTTAAAACGTTGAAACGTCAAAAAGTTGAATCGTCGGACACGCTAAAGCGGGACACCGAACCTATCCTCGGATCATCTTAAATCCAAAATTCGGGCCAATATTCGCGGTAAAAGCCAAATTCATCCAGAGCATGGCCAGGGGTTCCAGCAGGCGCGCGGTATTCATCGGGCCCGCATCCACCGTTTCAAATCCTAATTCATCGGACAATTGCTTTACCGTTTTCTTTGCGTCGGCGTCGTCGCCGCAAATAAACATGTTTGCGCTTTGGCCTCCAAATTTCGGATTGCCAAAGTGCATTGCGCCGATCGTGTTGAAGGCCTTCACCACTTTCGCTCCTTTGGCCCATTGCGCAATTTGCTCGCCGGCAGAAGTTGTGTGCCCGACCAATAATCCTTTTTCCAGAAACGCCGGGGAAATTTCCACGGGATTGACGGCGTCAATGAGCACTTTGCCGTCGAGGCTTCCCGCCGATTTCAAAGCTTCCTGCGTTCCCTGCCAGGGCGTTGCCAGCACCACGACGTCACATTGCGCGACTGCCTCGGGAATGCTTGCGGCGGTGACTTTGCCTTTGTTATCGCTGATTAACTTTTTGACTTTTTCGTCGTTAACATGACGCACGCCAAAAACAATTTGATGGCCTTTGCCCGTCCAGGCCGTGCCGAGTGCGCCTCCTACGCTGCCGGCGCCAATGATTGCAATCTTCATAAATATCCTTTTGTTAAGAAAAGCTTAAATGGTGATTTTCTACTCCTAAAACCCTCCTAAGTTGACCGAGAACGGCAGGAAGTCAAGAGGGGTTGGGACGTTGAAATGTTAAAACGGTGGCAGCGCCACTGGCGATAAAACGTTGAAACGGTTTTGAACCCCAGCCGTTTCAACATTTCAACATTTCAACGGTTCTTGCCCTACTGCGCCGCTTTCGGTTTCGGCTTCGGCAGGACTATCGTAAACGTGCCGGCAACATAACTTTTTGAATCGTCGGGCAGGCACAGATAAATTTGTCCGTGAATCTTTCTGCCTTTGGCGTGATCGAATTTTAATTCCATGGCATAGCCGTTCTGAAATGTTTCGGATTTCTTTTGTCCATCCTCCATCCAGCCGATTTCAATCTTCGGCGCAATGTCGCCAGACGCCGTTTGAAATTCCAGGCTCCGGTTCGCGATGGAGTCACCCAGGTCGCGAACCAGCACCCATTGCCCGTCCGCGGAAAGAAATCTGAGGATCCCGTTTCTGAACAATGCGCGTTTGATCTGAAAATCCGCGCCATGGACCGAGCCAACGACAGGGTCATCGGGAATCGCCGCGTGCATGACATCCAGCGTCCAGCCCGGTCCCGCAGATGAGGCCTGTTCGCTTTCGTTTGTGACCATCTGCATCGATGCCGGCATATAGGAGGGTGAGTTCGTGACGATCGAAACGCGCGCCTCCTGTAATGCCTCTTTGAATGTCGCAGACCACCACGTCACGACATAAGCAGATACCCCGACGGCGAAAATCACAGTGGCGTAGCTGATGATCAGCCCTGCCGTAGCAAAACCGCGTCCTGTCAGCGTGGGATCGCGGCGGATCCTTGAGCGGGCCAGGTGCCCGCAAATGATTGCCGGGACCAGGCCGATGCAGGTGAGCGAGCAGATGAGCGAAGCGATGGCCAATCCGGACGTGCGCTGGGCGCCAGGCGCCGGGGCCGGGACCGGGTCTTTACCCGATTCCAAGACCGGTGGCGTTGGTGTCGGCGTTTCGGACATTAGATGCGGGACAGTGAGATTGGCACCGCACGAGGGGCAGAGCATTTGCCGGCCGTATTCAGTGACGTCGCAGGAGATATGTTGACCGCAGGAAAGGCAGGAAAATTTTATTTGATCGCTCACGGCCCGGGTTTCATGCCCAGTATGATGAACGGCCCGGATTGGGCAAATTATTTATTCCGGCTGTTCGTCGGAACCGCGTCCGCGCGCGTTGTTGTTTAAAAATCCAAGTCAGGTTGCCGCCCCTGAGAATGTCACAGTTTTGTAACGTTCAACTTCCGCCTGATGCGATAAACTGACAAAACCATGATAAGCATTCATCCTATTTTGGCCGTGGATGCGGCCACCTATGCGATTCGAAACGCCACCGTCGAGGGCAAGATCACGGTCGGGGCGTTGCTGGTGTTGTCGCTATTCAGTTGGACCATCATTATCACCAAATTCCGGCAGTTGCTCATCGCCCGCACCGCCACAAAGAAGTTCATGGCCGCCTATAGCGCCACTCGCGATCCGCTGGATATCCAGCGCAAAGGTGAGGACAAATCATTTGAAGGCGCGCCCGCCTATCAACTCTATATTCGCGGCGCCGATGAATTGGCCTATCACTTGAAAAACAATCCGGTGGTCGTCAACGCCCTCCCGTTTGCCCCCGACCCTAACATCGCGCATACCAACACCGATTTTCTGGCCAAAACCACCAGGGTCAAAATCAGCGGGCCGTCCTTTGACGCCGTGAAAGTCATCATGGAAGAGGCTGCCGCTGGGGAAGCCATCGGACTGGAAAAAGGCATGATCGTGTTGTCCACAGCGGTGGCGGGCGGGCCGTTCATCGGTCTGTTGGGCACCGTTTGGGGCGTTATGTCCACTTTCGCAGGCATCGCGGAAAGCCACGCCGCCACCCTCACCGCCATGGCGCCGGGTGTGGCCGCCGCGCTTGTGGCCACCGTGACCGGCCTCCTGGTCGCTATCCCGGCCATGTTCGGCTACAATTTCATGGTCACGACCATCCGTCACCTGACGCAGGAACTCGACGGGTTCGCCAGCCGCTTTGCCAATCAGATCGAACACGTTTATGTGGACCATCGTCCGCTCTCGGAAGAAATCCAGTCCGCCAACGAAGTCCTCGCCGCCCGCATCGTGGGCGCGATAAAAGGAACGGACACTGCCGAAACTCCCGCGATGATCGCGCCATGAACGAACGGCTGTTGATGGTAGGGACGCCGCGCTGCGGCGTCACCGCGCGTAAAGCGCGCGGAATCCCGCAATGCGCTATGGATGGGGCGACTGGACGTCCGGCCAGATTCTTTGCGCCGCTATACGCGGCGCGGACGGCGCAGCGCGCCGTCCCTACCTGGAGGTGCCCGTGAAAAAGTGTTCGCACTCGACCCATCATTCGCTGACCGAGTTGAATATCACGCCGTTGCTGGATTTGGCTTTCGTATTACTGGTCATCTTCATCATTACGACGCTGCCGCCGGTGACTGATGCGGAACTCAAGCTGCCCAGCGCGACGAAACATCTCAAAGACCAGCCGCCCAAGTCCAACTACATCTCGGTGCAGGCGGACGGCACGATGTATTTGAACAAGGTAAAATTCGCCAACGCCACGGACATGCTCCAGGAGTTGGTCAATCTCCGAACGGCTGATCCCGATTTGAATATTATTGTGCGCGGCGACGGCCACGTACAATACAAGGACATTCGCGCAGTGCTGGACGTTTGCCAACAGGCCGTCGTCCCCAAGGTAGACCTGGCCACCGAACCGTTAAACCCGTCCGCAAATCCAAATTAACCGGAGCCCAGGTCATGCTTCCGCAGTCCCAGCCGCGTCGTACAAAGAATTCATCGAAGGTGAATTTGGCGATCTCCTTCACGTTCCATGCCGCGCTCGTGCTGGTCCTGCTCTATTTCGCCGCGCGTTCGGGTATCCTGGGTGATCAGCTCAAGAAAATTACGATCCAGATGGTGAAGGAACAAAAACCGCCGCCAAAACCCAAGCCGCCACCGCCACCGCCACCGCCGCCGAAAATCGTGGCGCCCAAAGTCGTGGCGCCACCCAAAGTCATGGCAGCCAAGGCCCCGCCGCCTGCTGCGCCAATCGTCGCGCCACCGGCCCAGGTCCTGCCTTCATTTGATTTCGGCGGTGGCAGAGCTGTGGCCACCTCATCGGACCCGGTGCAACTTTACAAAGGCGCCATCCAGTACGCGTTCCAATCGAAATGGAACCGGCCGGACAACATTGACGACGCGCGATTTGTGGATGAAATCCAGGTGGACGTGAGCCGCGACGGCCAGATCAGCAATCCACAATGGGAAAAGAGTTCGGGCAACGCCACGTGGGACGAATCTGTGCGCAAGGCCATCCAGGCGGTCACGAGCATGGACGCTCCGCCGCCGACCAATTTTCCGCCTAAAGTCGTCATTCGATTTGATGTGCAGGATGAAAACGATTCGATGCTCCAATGAAAAAGACGTCCCGCAGCCATCATAGTTCATTGAACGAGTTGAACATCACGCCGCTCCTGGATTTGGTGTTCGTGTTGCTCGTCATTTTCATCATCACCACGCCGCAGATGATGAACAACCTGGAAATGACGCTGCCCTCCGGCGACCCGCCCAAAACCAAGGACAAGCCGAAAATCAACCAAATCACCGTGGACTCCAGCGGCCAGACCTTCTTGAACGATGAATTGGTCAACCTGAAAGAACTGCGCGCCCGCCTCCAGGCCGTAAAAGATGCCGAAGGCGACCCCAGCGTCGTCGTCAAAGGCGCTGATACCGTGGATTACCAACACATGATCAGCGTCCTGGATATACTCCAGCAATTGAATATCACAAAGGTTGGCCTGGCGACACAGGAGTGAGCCTTTTTCGCTCTATTTCTTACCGGCTGAATAGCTGGCGCGATCGTCAGCGTCAAGCCACTGAAATGTCGTGGTTATTTCGGGCTTGAGCCCCAAACCGGCGCAACTATTCGAAAAGTAATCTTTCTTTTCCGGGTCATTATACAGGCTGGCGGTCTCCACCTTGTCGGACCAGGCTTTGATTTCTTCAGGGCTCTTTTTGGCCCCGTTTTTCAGCAGCCATTCGCCGACCTCGTCATAGGTCGTGGCCGCTTTAACCACGGCTTTAAACTGGTCACCTGTGATTTGCTTGAAACCGAACAACGTATTGTCCAAAGGACAATCGTAATGAAATTCGCCCAATGTCCCTTTGAGGCTGGCCCGGCATTTGTCAATGGTTCGCTTTGCGATGGCGAATCCGGCCAACCGATCGCTCGGGCTATGCGGCGCTTGTTTCGTCAAATCACGGTCTACGATAGGTGTGCTCATATTTGTTCTCCTTTATTCGTGCGGTTCAATGGACCCGCGTCCCAAAGTATGACCGAGGAATCCGAAAATGCAAATTGAAGGTGCTCGCAGGGCCAAAGGGGAGGCCTGGAGAAGATGGAAGATGGGAGGTGGTGAACCGCGAAATACACGAACGACGCGAAAAGTTCGTTTAGTGGGGGGCAGCACCGAAGTGCCGTGAAGGCTAGGCAAGCCTAAAATTCAAGTCGAGTTATTTGGCGGGCCTAACCTAGTGCTTAATTGCATTGACAAGCGATATAATATTTGCGACGCTGTGGCATGGCAAGAACCGCGCCGCAGATCAATTGCCCTCTGGAAGATCGGGAAGAGTTGGAGCGAATGGCTTCCAGCCGCACTGAACCGAAACA
>DATAST010000192.1:0-8240 GCA_036269115.1 Verrucomicrobiia bacterium
GCCATGATCGTGATCCGATTCCGTTCTTTCCGATTCATTGTCAATGTCTCCATCTCCAGAACAGGATGGCTCCCGCCATCCAGACCCAATAGGGACATTTCCATTAAGTTCCAATGAGGACATTCTCATTAAGTTCCGACAAACATATCCTTCTATTTGACCCACCCAACCTAATCCGGCACTCTCCCTAATTCTCTGCACATCAACACATATCAAAACGATGATTGATTCAACTTCAGGCACGATCGGGTTTGGACGATTTTCAATATATCTTGCCAGATTTCTCCTGTGCCTTGCCCTTTTCGCCGGCCACCACGCTCAAGCCGCTCAAGTAGGCACGATGCGTTGTGAATACCAGACAAATCCCCTGGGAATTGACAATCCGCAACCTCGCTTGACCTGGACGACTGTTTCAAACCGGCGCGGCGAAGTTCAAACCGCATACCAAATCCTGGTGGCATCCAGTGAAAAATTGCTGGCGGAGAATAAAGGCGATCTATGGGACACCGGCCGCGTCGCGTCGAACCAATCAACGGATGTCGAGTACCGTGGAAAACCGTTGTTTTCCCGCGACGCCTGCTTCTGGAAAGTTCGCATATGGGATCGTGACGGTCAGCCATCGGATTGGAGTCCTGTGGCATCATGGACGATGGGCCTTCTCCATCTTTCTGATTGGCAGCAGGCCCAATGGATCAGCGACCCTGTCCTGGCCGATTCCACGAATTGGCCTTTGACTCCAATCCATTGTTATCGCAGCCAACTCGCATCGCGCCCGGATACGGCGAAATGGATTGTCCTGGATCTTGGTTCGGCTCTGAAAATGGATGCGGTGGATATTATTCCGGCGCGGCCTAAAAGTGAGAGAGGCGATTTCCGCACGGCGATGTATCCGCTTCGTTTCAAGGTTGAAACCGCCAGCCGGCCCGATTTCAGCGATGCACGAGTCGTAGTGGATGAAACCGCATCGGACATTCCCGACCCGCGCGAGGGCTCGTGCCGTTTTTCATTTCGTTCGTCCGTCACGGCGCGGTACGTGCGGCTTGACGTCACTCGCCTGTCGTGCTGGGACGCACAGGAGTACGGCCTGGCGGTGGGCGGAATTGTCGTGTATGACGGAGAACGTCCCATTTCCCCCGGCGCGCAGGTGGACTGCTCGGACTCCATAGAATCTAATGAGTGCTCCAAACGATTCCTCACAGATGGCAAAACCGATGTCGCACTCGCCGGGGATTCACCCGTTTTGGCCACAGGCATTCCTGGTGTTCCGCCAAAAGAAAGGTTTTCCCGCGTGCCGATGCTGCGCCGGGATTTCAATCTTCCGGCGCGCGTGAAACGAGCGACGTTATACGTGTCCGCCCGGGGCTTTTTCGAAGTGCATATTAACGGTCAAAAAGTTGGCCATGATTTACTTGCGCCCGGCGCAACCGATTATGATGTCCGCCTCCAGTATCAAACCTTTGACGTGACCGGTCTTTTGCGCCACGGTCCCAATGTTATTGGCGCCCTGTTGGGTTACGGCTGGTATGCCGGGCACATGAACCTGGCTCATCTGCGTTGCATTGACGGTTATTTCCCCCAGTTCCTCGCGCAACTTGAAATCGAGCTGGCCGACGGCCAAAAGATCACGGTCAATACGGACAATCGCTGGCGCAGCACTTTAGATGGGCCGGTGCGGTGGTCTGACCTGTTGGATGGCGAGGTTTATGATAGCCGCCGTGAGCTTCACGGATGGGACGAGGCCGGCTTTGACGATCACGGCTGGTCCCCAGTTTGGTCGCAACCGCGCAATGATGTCCCACTGGTAGCTCAATTTTGCCAGCCGGTGCGCGAAGTTGGCGAATTGAAACCGGTATCTGTCCGTGAGACGAAGCCCGGGGTTTATGTGTACGATTTTGGGCAGGAAATTTCCGGCTGGTGCCGTTTAAAAGCACGCGGGCCGGCCGGCACACTTGTCCAACTGCGCCATTCCGAGAAGATTGATGCCGCCGGCAACCTGGACGTAAAAAATCTCTGGGGCACTCTGGCGGAGGAAGATTATATTCTCGATGGACGCGCGCAAATTTTTCAGCCCCATTTTACTTGCCATGGCTTTCGTTATGTCGAATTGTCCGGACTGCCCGGCCGACCGGTCCCGGATATGCTGGAAGCCATCAATCTCCGTTCCGATTTGCCCGTCGCCGGACAATTCGAATGCTCAAACGCTCTCTACAATCGAATCCAAAAGGCGGCCTGGTGGACGCAGGCCAACCTGCTCTTTGACATACCGTGCGGGTGCGCTGCGCGCAGTGAACGCCTGGCGTGGACGGGTGACATCCGGCCCTGCGTGCAATCCCTTCTGTTCAATTTTGATGCCGCGGCGTTTCTGACAAAATACACTCGCGACCTGCGGGACGATCAATATGAGGGCCGGCAGTTCACGGATATTTGTCCTCACGATGCCATGCGCGGCACGACTAAATGCGTGGGGGCGCCGGGTTGGGCTGACGCCGGAGTTTCACTGCCCTGGAATTTGTATGTCAACACCGGCGACCGCCAGATGCTGGCCAAACATTACGAATCCGCGCGACGCTGGGTCGATTTCATCCATGGCGCCAATCCCAATTTAATTTGGACGAACGAATGCGGACATAACTGGGGCGATTGGTTGAGCGCCGGCCCACCCACGCCCAAGGAACTCGGTGCGACGGCGATGTTTGCCCACTCTACCGACCTGCTTGCGCGCATGGCCCGGGCGCTGGGCCGCCAGGCCGACGCGACTTATTACGAGGGCCTGTTTCAAAAGATTCGTCGCACATTTGCCGCAAATTTCATCGGCAATGATGGAGTCATGATTGGCGCGGGTGATACCCAGGGAAGTTACGCCCTGGCGCTTGATTTTGGCCTGCTTGACGAACCGTTGAAATCTCGGGCCGCCGAGCGGCTCGATCAACTGGTTAAAAACAACAACGACCATCCGACCACCGGATTTTGGAGCAGCATCGAATTGCTCCTGGCTTTGTCCGCCGACGGTTACAACGACGAAGCGGCGCGCATGCTGAACCAGCAAAGTAAGCCGAGTTGGGGTTACATGGCCGTTCACAGCACGACGCTTTGGGAAGCGTTCGACGCCAATACACGAAACCTTTCGTTAGATCATTGGACCCACAGCGCAGTCAACGAATGGTTCTGGCGAAACGTCGCCGGCTTGAATCCCGATGAACAGGCGCCAGGCTACGAAACGTTCACCATCGCGCCACGCCCGACCTCGACGGTTTCGTGGTGCCAATCCAGCTACGATTCCATCCGCGGTCCAATCCTTATCAATTGGCAATGTAACGGCGGCCAATTTAAGTTGGATGTGACTGTTCCCGCCAATACTACGGCAACCGTGATTGTGCCGACTGATCATCCTGAGGCTGTAACCGAATCCGGTCGATCCGCGGAGCAGGCCGAAGGAATCACATTCATGCATACCGGCACGGACTCGGTCACTTATCGGGTGGGCTCAGGGACGTATCATTTTATTTCTGCGTATAATTAGAAAAGGGGCGGGGACGGCTCGTCCCCGCTCTTTTGCGCTTGGCGCGTAACCAGTCTGTAGGAAAAAAAATGAATGGGACAACCAGTTGCACAATTGTCCCATTCACCGGGTACGTTGCTCTTTGGTGATCCGAAGGGATCCGTCAACGCCCGTCATCTGCATCGCCGTCAAAATCAAATGGCGGCGTCAATCTGTGAAATCAGATTCTACTTGTACTGTTACGGTTTAACCGTTGCGGAAGATAAGAGGAATGAAACATAGAAAGGTTCCTATCTCGAAATAGATGCGTTTGAGGAATTTGAGTGTAATCCTGCGAGTGAAGGCTCATGGAAAGTTCTTTTTATTTTACCAATGCATCGGGACTAAGAACCGAGGCAATCGCCCGTCTGCCAACCATCGGGACACAATTCTCCCTCTCCTTCGGGAGAGGGCAGGGGTGAGGGAGAATCGTTCGAACAAGATCGCGCCCGGTTTATTGGCGCTCTTACAATGGGCAAAGATCGCAAGTGGCCACCGTTTCAACGAATCACGAGTCTCGACCACGAGTCACTTCGTCAAACTGACATTATCGAACATCACCGAATTCAATTGCGCGTTATCGTGTGAAGATACGACCAGTCCCACGTAGAGTTTGCTGGATAACGGCACGGTAATGCTGTCGATGCGTTTCCAGTCCGAGCCGTCCGGTGAAATATAACCGGTGAAAAGATTTCCCTGCCGCACCAGCTTGACCCAATACGGCGTTGTGGTGGCCGGACCATCTGTATTATGCGTCCATTGTCCCGGCGTGGGCCGCCATTGATACGATGAAAACCCGCCCGCGGTGATGGCCATCATGACGTGTTTGGAACCGGGCGACATATCCTGGCGGAACATGACGCCTGACTTGGCCCAGGGATCGGTAAATTGCATCGAGATCACGCGCGCAATGATCTGCGCGTCTCCTTTTATGGCGGTATAGGCGTAGTGAAATCCGTCCACGCTCTGCCAAATGTCCGTGCCGGAGCCGATCAGGTTGTATTGATTGTTCAGGAAGCTGGCGTCGCCTTTGACGCCCACCGGGCCGACGTCCTGGTGGCTCCAGCCTTTGGGCAGAGTGGCCGAGTTTTTGGGCAGCGAATTAATCCATTGAGTGATGACGCCAATGGCATTGGTATCGTTCACATTTCGCGCCAGCGGCGGCATTTGCAGGTCGCCGGTGTAACTGATGCGGTGTACCAAAGTGGATTTGTCCGGATCATCCGGCACTACGATTTTCGCGCCTGGGATGCCAAGGGGATTTGCCACTGGCCCATTCACGATGCCTTGTTTTGCCAGGGGGGTATCGAAACGCGCGTCAAAGAACGCCTCGACCCCGCCCGGACGATGGCATTGCGCGCAATTGGCGTCGAAATAGGAGCGCGCGCGCAATTCGAGCGAGGCGTGCGTATCCGTAACGGCCACCAGCTTTTGCAGGTGTGGAATCTCACTCTCAGTCAGGGTCGCGTCGAAAAGGCCGGCGTGGCTCCACTCGCGCAATTGATTGTCCGCCACGCCGTTTGGATAGATAAAATTACCGTTGAGTTGGCGCGTCTTCACTCCCAGCACACCGCCCGACGCCGGCGTGTGACAGGTGACACAATCCTGGCGGCCCGGGAAAAACCAATGCTGCGTGCGCGTGCCGGTGGCAGTTTTAACCGGAATATCCTCAGTCATACCCGCCGTGACCAGGTCAGCATCCGAACTGTCGGGGCGCCATTTGTAGGTGGCGCCGTAAACAGAACCGTTGGTATCGCGAACCAGGAGCCGCGTTTCAAGACGGTGCAGGAGGGCCGGATTTGACCGATCGGCATCATCCGTCGGCAATTGAAATGTTTTCACGAAAACTGTCCCGGCGGGAAATTGCCATTCGCCGGTCTTTGTAAAATGGATTTTCGTATTTTCCGGCAGCGCCATGTATCGCGATTTCTCCGCGCCGTCCGACCACAACGCCGTGTTGACCTGATAAGGAATCAAAAAGTCCTGGGGCGTCATGTTCTTCATGTCGGAAAATATCCCCGTTTGCGAAAGCAGCTTCGGCATCAAACGGCTCGGCGGCGGGGGCCCTCCGCGCGACAGCGTATAGATTTGCCCGCCAATGCTGCTCATTTGGCAAAAATAAATCTCGCCGTTCGCGTCCACGCCAAAGGACGAAAGCCCGGTATAATCGGAACCGGAATTGGGGCCGTTGCCCTTGGGCATGACACACAGGACGTTCTTCGCGACCGGCGTCGTCGTTTCATCCATCGCCCATACCAGGCGAAAAACGTTGTCGCCAAATATGTATTTCCCGCCCAGGTCGCGCGTGAACTTTTTGCCGCGATAAACGTAACCGCCGATCACGGCCCGGCCATCGCTGTGCGGGTAATCGAGGATCGGGCCGCGGCTGACGCCGATGCAGGGCATTTTCATCGTGCCGAGCTTTCCCTCGCAATACGGGAACTGAAAATTCAGGCCCTTTTCGCCCGGCTCGATCACATCCACTTCTTCCCGCGCGCTTTCGCCCACGTCGCCGATAAAGATCCGTCCCGTTCCCGGGTCACAGGTCATACGATGCGGGCTGCGCAGGCCCAGGCAGAAAAATTCTTCGAGCACGTTCGATTCACCGTTAAACACTTTCGATTGGCCTACGAACGGATTGTCGTTGGGAATATAGTAACCGGCGGTGTGTCCATTAAGCGGCTGGCGCGGAATTGGATGGCTGATATTTCCGCCGCGGCAATCCACATCGATACGCACCACGCCGCCGAACAAACTCTTGTTGATGACCTGATCGTTATCGTTCATCGAATTGTCGCCGATAGTCAGGTAGAGGAACCCGTTTTTTGGATGGAAAAACATGCCGCCGCCGTGGTGCCAGATTGTTTGGTCGGTGAGATCGATCAGCACCTGCTCGGAACCGGGAATCGCCACACCGTGATCATCGAGCGTGAAGCGCGAAAGCCGATCATGATAAGCATTCGGCACGACTGGATTGGGCCGCGTGTTCATGTCGCCGGCGACCGTGCCCGGCTTGCACCAGGTATAATCTACGTACACGAAGTGATTCGTGGCGAAGCCCGGGTGAAATGCAACACCCAGCAGACCCGAATCGTCCCAGCCCTGGCATTGATTATGGATGTCGATCGCGAGCGTTTTTTGAGTCACCCCGGGCGAATTTTCAAAGGTCCAGACGCGCCCTTCCCGTTCCCAGACGCAGAGCTGGTCCGAGCCCGGTACGGGCGCCAGCCCTACGGCATTCGTGAAAAACAAATTGGGAAAAGCGAGAACGGCGGACCAATCCCCCGAAATAGCGGGGGCGGTGTATGGCAGCGTGTCGTTCAAAAACGGCCCCACGGCTGGACGCGACGTCAGCGCGTACGGACGCGCATTTAAATTAAGAAGGGCACCGCCGCATAAAAGGATTGTCAGAAGCCATAAATATATTCGTATACAAAGCTTTTTTACCGTCACAACATTTAGATTCTCCGCTCAGACTTCCACGCCGTCAAACATTTCCGAAGATTTAATCTCTGCTAATATTCTCTGTTAAAGGGAAGAGAGCCTTCGAATGGTCGCCTCGGGCAGACATTGTGGCAGTGGTGCAAGCCACTTCGTTTCCAAAAATTTGTGCCTATATGTGGAAACCGGAAACAAGGGAGCAAAAGACGGGTTTTATTTGGGATTTGCATAAAATGGACTGGAAACGAGAACGGGTTTCGTTCACGGCCAGAAAAGGGTTGGACAGAATGAACATCATTGATGGAATTAACTTCGGCACATCCGGCGGATTGGTTATTGCTTTTTGTCAAGAGATCGGCAGGGGCAACTGTCGCCCCATCAAGCGGGAACGTTTGGGACAGTCGAATTGTGTGAGTCTTGCGCAACACATTGTTTTCAAAGCTCTTGCGACGGATAGTAACTGTCCCTTCAATTTTGGGCAGAGACAGTTCGATTTGGTGGAAAATTGAGGGAGGGAAATTATAGAAAGTGGCAGCGGCCCCTGCCAGCGCGTTACCGACCGGCAGCCAACAAGGGGCGTCTTGTCTCTGTAGCCGAGGCACGGGGCTCTAAATGAGTGCCCTGAATGGGTACAAGATATTAGCCAGGGGTCGAGCGCGACCACCCCTGGTAACGCAACCAGGATCAAGCCGCTGACTGCGATTCCGCGCGGTTAGCGCGAATCTGATCTGCGGCCTATCTAGCTCTACGGTTCTATTCATTCTACTTACCATTTGCTCACACAAACCGACGATTTTCAAAGGGTTTATTTGCCACCTTTTAACACTTTTTAGAACTTTTTAGAACCTGCTGTGGCTATCACAAACCGTAGACCTCGCTGAATTGTTTTATTGTTTCTTCGGGAGAGGGCAGCTTCAGGTTGTTGCTCTGCAGCGAGGCCTTGATGCTGATCCATTCCGGCGAGTCTTCCGGCAAACCCGCAATGAAGTCACGCAGATCTTTTCGGATAGCCACATGAATTGGGAACTGATCCTCCAAAGTTATAGTCAATAGCAGGCGGAAGACATCATTTCGATGTTTAAGGATGTTGTTCCTGTCCACATGCTCGCCTGAAGCCTTTAACGTCGTCAGGTTCAGCCAGGCCTTCGCTTTCAGTGGAATCAGGCAGAAACCTGATGCGATGGGAACACGGTGAATCATTCGTGTGCAATTCTTGACCAAATCAAAATAATAGGTATCCAGCAGGATAGCAGACAGACTT
>DATAST010000193.1:0-2220 GCA_036269115.1 Verrucomicrobiia bacterium
AGACTTTTAGAAAACTGCGAAAGATATTGAAGTTGCCAGGAAGAAAACAAACTCCAAAGCAAGAAATTAGAATTCCACCGAGAATAAAAAACAGTACATAAAACCAGAATTCAACAGGATTATTTTCTCGCGTGTAGGTCACAAATTGGGTTCGGGCATTGATGGTGATATAGCCCTTTCGCAGGGCAACAATGCTCGCGCGCACTACAAATGCGCCGGCCACTAGAAAAGAGACACAAACAGTTATTCGGGGAATGTACGAAAAGGCAAGGTATAGCCCCCCAGAACCATTACGAGGAGAAATAAGACCCGGAGAATGCTAAATTGGGATTTAGTTTCTTTGCCCATCATTATTTTCCAATTTTTACGCCTTCAATTCGACCGCCGTTCGCCCCGGCTAATTGCCATTTGATTCTTCGCGGCTAAGGTGAGCCCGTTTAACATCGAACACCGAAATGCATATATTCGAACCGCTCATTCGACGTTGGGCGTTCGGCGTTCGATGTTCGGCGTTTCCGCTCCTGGCTCTATTTCCCCGCGGGCACGGCTCCGCCGCCCTCAGGCTCCCAATAAAATTCCACAGTCCGGATATCCTGGGCGCCGCTACGCCAGAGGATGCCGACATATTTGCGCGAAGAAGTCAGGTAATGCGCAGTGACCTCGACCCTGAAGGTACGGCTGTGCACGTCGCAATATTGTCCCACGCCCTGGGCCACTTCCCCGCTGACACCCGCGCGCTGGACTTCGCCGGGGTTGTGATAAGGGGTATCGTCGCTCGTGCCGTCCGCGCCGTCCGGACCGGCGCGCGCCTTGATAATGGCTTCGGCAGCCGCGGCGTCCACGCCGGGAATGAGTTGCAGCGCGTTGGCGTCCGCAGTATTGATATTGATCTTGCCGTCGGAAAACGTGGTGAAGACGTCTCTCAGCCCAAACGCGTACCCGTTGTCTTCGAATGGAGCACCGCCGAATCCCTTTGGCGCCGCCGTTTTCTTTGCCGTACCCTGGCCGGTGTACATCTCCCCGGTCACGCCTTTGACCAATAACAATTCGGAGATGTCATCCATCGGCGCTTCCTTGCAGTAATACGGCGGATTTAAACTCTGATAATACGAGCTTTTCGCGCCCGACAGCCGCGGATTATCACCCTGCTGGACCCAATCGAGGACGGAATCAGAGACGATGGGAATTTCATTGGCGTCCACACCCATGGCCGTGAGCGCCTGGTTCAATAATTGCGGGCTGGCGGTATTGATATTTGCGTAACGTTCCAGGTCTGTAATTTTCAGGGACACCCAGCCATCGCCGATTTGAAAATGGTTCATCGAAATGCCGGCCAGAGGACTGTTTGTTTCGCCCGGACCGCCCGGACCGCCGGCCCAGTATTCATCCAGGGAATCGTAAGGTTCGCCGGAGACGTTTGCTTCCGCGGCGAGAATCCAGCGGCCCAGTTCCAGGCCGGAGCGACCCAGCCAGATCAGTTGCGGGTCATTCTGTGACCTGACCGCAAGCGTCATATCCACCTGCATGGAATACCAGAGCAACGCGGCGTTGGCCGTGAGTACAAAGATCGCCAGCAACGCGATGACCAGCGCGAAGCTCTGGGTCGGCGATTTGGTGCGTATGCTGATTTTCATTGGTCAATGTACGAATGGTGATCCTGAACCACCTCCATAGGGGTTATAAGAGTTTGGCCCACCTTGACCGCCCTGGCCACCGGGAAGGTTGAAACTCGGCTGGTACGAACCGTTAAAATTCGGCGTCTGTACGGCAGTCGGCATGGTTGCGGACGGAAATGAAATTTCACGCGTGATGACCTGCGGCGGCTGCGCGGAATCGGGACTGCCAAAGGCCAGCGTCACGCGCACCAGCGGCGGGAGCATGTTGGTGGCGTCCCATCCTGCGTCCCATTGCATGCTATTGGTGTCCCAACATTCAACCAAAAAGTCGGTCACGTTTCTTGCCAGGATGAGCGGCGTATTTTGCTCCTCCGTAGTCATGTTCATGAGAATGGGGTTTTGTCGCACCACGAGATCTTTTCCCCGACCGTTCTCGTCGGTCTGAAGCGAATAGGTCAGCATCCGCATATGATAATCCATTGCCACACCACCCGGCGTATCGGTCAGAAATTCGCCGCTGCGCGGAAAATCATCAGGCAAATACGCGGTAAACTTTAACAACGGCTGTTCGCCGTCCTCCACGTCAAAGAGGTAGTAGTCAATC
>DATAST010000194.1:0-1633 GCA_036269115.1 Verrucomicrobiia bacterium
GCTCCATTTCCGTCGCATTGCGCTCATCGGTCAGGAAGGTTGGATGCAAATTGCCATCGCCCATGTGGCCGAAGGTGGCAATACGCAACTGGTGGCGAAGGGCGACTTCCTGGATGAACCGTATCATCCTGGCCACTTCGCTGCGCGGCACGGTTGCGTCTTCGAGAATGGTCGTGGGCGCCACGCGGGCCAATGCTGAAAACGCGGAGCGTCGAGCGGTCGCCAATTTCGCGGCTTCCTCCGCTGATTTAGCAACCGTTACGGAGTAAGCGCCGTGTTGCCGGGCAATCTGCTCCATCCGTTGCGCCTCATCTTCCACCACCGCCGGATGTCCGTCAGTTTCCATGAGCAGAACCGCCTCCGCATCCAATGGCAGACCCACACGCGCAAATTCCTCCACACAACGGATGGTGACCTTATCTAAAAATTCCAAGGTGCAAGGTATAATTTTGGCGGCGATAATTGCGGAAACGGTTTCGCCAGCGGCATCCATCTGCGTAAAGGTGGCCAGCATGGTTTTTTTAACACGCGGTTTGGGAATCAGTTTGAGCAACACTTTGGTGATGATTCCCAATGTTCCTTCCGAACCAATGAATACGTCCTTCATGGAGTAACCTGCCACATCCTTTACGCATTGACTGCCAAGCCAGACGACACTGCCATCGGCCAACACAACTTCCATCCCCATTACATAATCACGGGTTACGCCATATTTTAATCCTCGCAGTCCGCCGGAGTTTTCAGCGACATTTCCTCCAATCGTGGATATTTTAATTGAGCCGGGGTCTGGTGGGTAAAATAATCCAGCCGCCTCCGCAATCTCGGCAATTTTCTGAGTTATGACTCCCGTTTCAACTAACAACGAGAGGTTCTTTTCATCCAATTTTAATACCTGATCCATTTTTACCGTGCACAGCACGATGCAGTCTTTCACGGGCAGGCTGCCTCCACTTAGACCCGTGCCAGAACCACGAGTGACCACCGAAGTTTTTTGGGCTTTGGCGATTCGCAATATCGCTGAAATTTCTATCGCGGTTTTAGGAAATACCACACATTGTGGTCGTTGGCGCAATGCCGCTGTGCCGTCAAACGAGTAGGGAATCAAATCTTCCGGCTCCTTCAAAACGCGGTCTTCTCCGAGCAATGAAACAAGTTCAAATATTAAAGAACTCATGGCTTTATGGCTGATGAATCCGATAAAGAAGCGTGTTAATTTTCATTCATGACGGGATTGGTCAATGCACCGATTTTTTCGATCTCAATGGTCACGCTGTCGCCGGGTTTCAACCAGCGCGGTGGTTTTTGCGCCATGCCGACGCCGTGCGGCGTCCCGGTCAGAATGACCGTGCCGGGCAACAGCGTCGTGCTGCCGCTCAAAAATTCAATCAACGTCGGCACGTCAAAAATCATGTCGTTCGTGTTCCAATCCTGCATGACTTGACCATTTAACACCGTGCGAATTTTCAATGCGTTCGGATTTGGAATTTCATCGCGTGTGACGAGACACGGGCCGAGCGGACTGAACGTGTCAAAACTTTTGCCGCGACTCCATTGACCGCCGCCACGTTTGATCTGCCAGTCGCGCGCGCTTACGTCGTTACAGCAGGTGTAACCAAGAACGTAATCCAATACG
>DATAST010000195.1:0-1554 GCA_036269115.1 Verrucomicrobiia bacterium
GTGGTGCGGAGAGAGGTGCAACCGAATTTTAACCGCGGAGGCGCGGAGGCGCGGAGGTCCTTACGGACGGCCACGGGGAGAGGAATTGATTGCCACGGATGGAACACGGAATGAACACGCGTTGAGGAAGCATGGTATAAAAAATTAGGGGGTGGGGTATGCTTCGATGAGGTGATCGTTTTGATCGGTGCGCCAGGCTTTTTGCAGTTGCCAGGGACTGGCTTTTGAGGTTCGAGTGAGTTGATAATGATAGATAGAGAGGTCGCCTTTTTTGGAGACATCGAAGATGTAGGTGCCGGCAGAGTCAAAATGAAAAGCTGCTTCTTTCTTCGCTGGCTGATCTTTTTTTGACCAACCGGGCAAGCGGCCTTTTTTATGGAGGTGCGATAAGAAGTCTGCCGCTGAGTTGGCCGTTGATTTTAGCCGGGCTTCCTCGTCCTTATCAATCAGCGGCCACGTGCGTGTGCGTTTGAGATAGAGCGTGTGGCTGGGAAAATCGAAGGTGACGAGATTCCGCGATAGCAGATGGAGGCCAATCCCATTGAACTCGGCGCCCGCATCGTCTCGAAGAACTGATTTCTCAGTAGTCTCATGCAAATCCAGTTCTTGATAGGTTTCGCCGGCCAATATGCCTTTGGGAGAACGCGTTTCGCCGTTCGCCGGGAATTGCGCCTGATTGGTCCATTGCTGGAATAATTTGGGCGTCAACCAGCCGTCGAAATCGCAGCCGGTATCAATCTCCGAAGCCGAACTTGGTGTCCCAACCAGATTCTCGTTAATGACCGGACAACCATTGCCAAGGTCGGAAAGGGGAAAGGGTTTGCCCCAGTTTTTTTTGTTGGCGCGTTGGTCGTCGAGGAAACGCATTTTGCCGGCGGCAAAGTCCAGCTGGATGCAATAGTGCTGGAGAACATCCATACCGAGCACGCCCGCGAAAGCGCGACCGCCGTGAAAGGACAATTTTTTGCGGTCAAAAGTTGCGACGTTGGAGCCGCGCAGCAGCGGCGTATTTCCCAAATAGAGCCTGGGCGCCGGATAGACCGCGGATTCCTGTTCGAATCCGAAATTCCAAAGCTTCCCGGTATCGAGACGTTCGCCCAATTTTGATTCCTGGCTTTTTTCGACAATAGTGATCGGCGCTCCCGTATCCATAATAAATGGCAACGATTCGCCGTCATCCAACCGGAGCATCACAAATATATCGGCTCCGCGGCCGGCGTCCCGGCCAAGGGCCACGTCAGCGGGAAGCCGCGGAGGGGGTGGATTTTGGGTCGCGCAGGAGCACATTAGCTGGAGACTCAAAAGAGCACCGAGCAAGCGCGGCTTCAAAATTGTTTTCAACGATTTCACCCTTCCCGCCAGCCAAATATGCAAACGACTTTAGCTTTAGCGGGCACTTGATCCTTCCCAATCCTGACTGGCGGCAAGCGCGGGAACAAGTCATTAAGATATTCGGGAGGATTTATGCGCGAGTTTCAGCGCGGGGGCGGGGGGACGGGGGGCGAGCTTCAACAACAATTTTAACCGCGAAGACACGGAGGCGCGAAGGTCTTT
>DATAST010000196.1:0-2836 GCA_036269115.1 Verrucomicrobiia bacterium
CCCCGGTCGGAACAAACTGGATAGTAACGACGCTGGCTGGATCACCGGAATCGCTGGGCGAGGTTGACGGGACAGGAAGCGCAGCGCGTTTTTATTCCACTACCGACATCACTATGGACCACGCGGGCAACCTTTACGTCACCGATAAAGATAACCAAACGATCAGGCGGGCGTTTTTGGCAAATGGCGCACCGGTTATTTGCGCCTTTGAAGGTTTGAAGCACGAGAACGGTCAATTTGGTTTCAACATCGCCGCGGCGCCGGGACAACCGGTGGTCGTGGATGCTTCGAGTGATTTAGTTGACTGGCTCCCGATTTGGACCAATACAACAGGTTCCGGCGCCCTGTTTTTCAGTGAAAATTATAGCGGGAATTCCAACCGCTTTTACCGGGCGCACCTGCCATAAAAAATGCGATATGAGCGCCGTTTTGGACTGGCCAGCCCATTCTTGCCTGAAGAAATTCCTTTCGACCAAGATTTTGAAAAAATTAATCCTCACCGAAAAGAAAATGAGTGCTTGCAATTTCGGGTGATTCCATTAGATTTTCCGTCGCTTCATAGGAAGCGAGCGTAGCTCAGCCTGGTAGAGCATCACGTTGCCAACGTGAGTGTCGAGGGTTCGAATCCCTTCGCTCGCTCCATTTTTTGGTTGGAGATTTTCCTCTTTATCCATTTTGGGTCATTGGCGTTTCCGTCATTCTTAGCTGTTCAACTACTGCTGCTTTCATTATTTTGCTTAAAATCGAATGCACGCTTCTGCCCTTCAGTAATTTGGCTATGCGACATCACGCGTTTGCAAATTCATTCCGTTGGATCATGGATGTTTTTGCCAGCCTTTTTCGATTCTATTTCACATGCCGTACAGCAGAATAATTAGAAATGACAAAATAAAATAAAATCCGACAGCGGATAGCCCACCAAGCACGGAAAAGCAAACTCTCTGCCAGAGTACTCTTTGAATAAATAAGGGGGCAACGGAACAACAAACAATGGCTAGTGTCAACAATGGCCAGAATAGATAATTAGCAAAAAACGATTTATTCCAACCCCAATAAGGATAAATAATTTTGATTGCACTAATCTGCATGATTAGTATCAAGCCCAGGCCAATGCCAAATAAACTCCACGATAAGAAGGAATGTTTATTTTTTAACATAAGCCGCACGTTCAATCATTGGTCAGGACATAGGGTGTCATATATTTCAATGCTCACGCGTTTACGCCAGCGGCAGCTTTGATTCCGCGCGCGAAATATCGTCGTGAATTGCCAACAAGGATTGAATGTCCAGATGAACTTCGGGGTTGCCGATACGGCTTAAAAATTCGCAAACGGCCACGCCACCGCAGGACGAACGATAGTGCGCATTCCATTTCTGAAATTTGCGTTCCGCCTTCGCGTCCAAATATGGCCAGCGTTCGGGTTTTCCGGAAACGCCGCAACGCCAGGGCTTGGGAGTCAACCGGGCGCGAAAACATTTTTGGGCTTTGCAAAGCTTGCGATAAAGCGGGTCAGCTCCCAGCGCCTCGAAGATGCTTTCAACGAGATCAGAATCGGCATCAATCAAACTTTGCGTGGCTAATAGACGCAACCCTGCGCGGGTTCGATAAATTCGCCAGCCCCATTCAGGATGGGCGCGGCTCCAGCTTTCGATTCGCGCGATCGCTTCGGTTTGCGGGTTGTGCGGCGGCGCGACGTCCGGTTTTCCAAAAAGCCGTTTGAAAAGTCCGGGCGCTTTCGGTTCCGGCAGGTCTATATCCACGAACATCAGGCGGGCGGTATTCAGCACCTCGCAGCCATAGGAGTTCCGCGTGATCACCGCGACGATTTCTCCGGCTTCATTTTTGAACTCCTGTAATATTTCCTCTCGAAATGGGCGGTTGGGATAGTATCCACCGTACTTGGGAGGATATTTGCCCGCGCGAATCATTGCAGCGAGTGTCTCCACGGCCTGGTTGGCGAGCGTCTGCGCTTCAGCGACGCTCTGAAACGACCACCGCCAGCAAATGAAATCTCCTTTGCTTCCTCTAGCCCAAAATTGCGGGAAGTTCATGTTAAAACGATGAGGTCTTTACAAAAGACCAGCAAGATTATTACTCGCCACGGATGACGAGATGGCGCGGTGTTTGCATTAGTTAGACATAGACGGTGGCGCGGCGTCCGGGGCGGTGCCCCAGTTTGTGTTGGGTTGGGGGCCCATTTCGAAGATGAAGTTGCCGCCGTTGGCGATGTCGGTGTGGGCGAACCAGGGTTTGTGCCAGGGTTTGCCGTTGAGGGTGGCGGATTGGATGTAGAGGTTTTTTTCGGAGTTGTTTTTGGCTTCGATGACGAGGGTTTTGCCGTTGCCCAGGCGCAGGGTGACTTTGTCGAAGATGGGGGAACCGATGATGTAGTCGGGGCTGGAGGGGTCAACGGTGTAAAATCCCATGGCGCTGAAGACGTACCAGGATGAGGTGGAGCCCTGGTCGTCCATGCCGGGGTAGGCGTTGCCGGATTTGTCGCTGCCGTACATGAGGCGGAGGATTTTGCGGGCGAGTTCCTGGGTTTTCCACGGCTGACCGGCGTAGTCGTAGTAGTAGGCGGTTTGCTGGTCGGGCTGGTTGCCCTGGCAGTACAGGCCGATCATGCCGGTGACGTCGCGGGCGATGCCTTGCGGGTGGTACGGGGTGTTGAAAAACGCATCGAGTTTCTTGAGGAAATTTTCCCGGCCACCGACGAGGTTGATGAGGCCCTGGACGTCGTGCGGGACGAGCCAGAAATTTTGCCAGCCGCTGGCTTCCTTGGTCATGTAGTTGTAATAGGGTTCGTTGGGGTCGTAGGGGGAAATCCAGGTGCCG
>DATAST010000197.1:0-47629 GCA_036269115.1 Verrucomicrobiia bacterium
CCTGCAGAACGCCCAAGCGCAATGGCTTCAATCCTTGACAGGAAACCACTGACTGGAGAGCCGGATGCGGGAAATCCGCCTGTCCGGTTCGGAGGGAGGAGCGAGGTTTAATCCCTCGTTCCTACCCCTATTTTGTAGTAAGAATCCAAAAGGGACTGCGAGCCCCGTAGGGGCGGCATAGTCGGTCTTTTTTCATAGAGTTTTCATCAATGTCGATTTTTAGGTGATCAAAATTTCCTTTTGCCGCTCGCTCGCCGGCCGCGGCGAATACTTTTTTTGCGGCTCGGCAACCAACCGGTCATCCGGGCCAATCAATTCGCTTAACAACGCTTGCTGCTGGCGAAAAGACACAATTACTTCCTGGGACGGTGGTGATTTCGCCATTTTTATTTCTGAATGGTCACGTAACGAAAAATTGGCGGCCAAAATCAGAATCCAAACGGTGGCAAGGGTGGCCCAAATCCGACGCGACGGCCAGATGAGTTTGTGCCAGATTGCTTTTGGACCGCCCAGGAAAAAGGAGGCCAGACTGTCTGAAAAACTTCGCGTCTTCGCGTCTTTGTTGTTCAATTTTTTGATGACATCCTGCCGGATGTCATCCAGTTTTGTTTCAATGGCCCGATGCCGGGCTAATAGAATTTCACGGGGCGTTTTCATTTTTGGCCTCCAGTATTTTACGCAATGATTTTTTAGCGTAATGCAGCCGCGATTTGACGGTGCCGATTTGCGCTTCGGTGACGCGGGCAATTTCTTCCAGCGAAAAATCTTCAATATAGTGCAGGAGCAGGACAGACCGATGGGGCGGGGGAAGCTGGTTAATCGCACTCATAAATTCGGTCTCCTGTTCGCTGCGAATAAGAACATCGTCGGGGGCGTCAAGGGACTCGTCCGGAGCATCCGGGATTTCATCGAACAGAAATTCCTTGCCGCCTTTTTTTCGCCAGTGAAGGAGGCATTTTTGGTGGGCGATGCCGAAGAGCCAGCTTGCGAATTTTTCATCGTCGCGCAGTCCGGCAATGTGCCTGGCGGCGGCAATGAACGTTTCCTGGACGACATCCAGGCTTGTGTGCTCATGACGGACCAGCTCGAATACTTAGACATACAGTGGCAATTGGTAGCGGCGAAAGAGCGCATCCCAGGCGGCCGGCTTTCCTTCGCGGGCCTGTTGGACGGGCAATTGTTCGCTCTCAGCCATTACCAGCATTCTCATAAAGTGGAATGCACGAGGCGAGAAAAGGTTCAAACGACATTGCCACGACCCTCCAACATTATTAGAATGCCCAAAAATGCCTACGGTTGCCGAACAGCTGCGCGCGGCGCGCGAAGCAAAAAGTCTCACGATTGAACAAGTCGCGGAATCTACCAAAATCCGGACGGACCATATCCGCGCTCTTGAGGAAGGGAATTTCGACGTTTTCTCGGCGCCAATTTATATCAAGGGTTCGGTTAAGAACTACGCGATGATGCTCAAGCTGGACGTGCCGAAAATCACTTCGGAGCTGGATCGCGAATTGAAAGGCACACCAAATTTCAGCGAACCGCCTCCCCTGATGGAGCAAACTCGAACGTCCGTTGACCGGGCGATGTTTTTGCTCTCAAAATTGAATTGGAAGGTTGGTGGATTGGCTGCGTTGATCGTGGGAATCGTCGTGCTCTTTGTCCTGGCGCATTTTGCCTTTCAGCATCTCCATCGCCATAAACAGTCGCCAAAGCTACCGCCAGCGATGTATCAGTCGTCCGGTTCAGATGAGACGCTGCCGCTGAAGCATTAATCTACCAATTGATACCAGTTATTGCGCTGCCTGGGTTCGTAGCCGAGGTCTGAAATGAGGCGCTTCATGTCTGGAACCCCCATGCGAAAGGTGGTCCCGGCCTGGGAAACGACATTTTCTTCGATCATGATGCTGCCGAGGTCGTTCGCGCCGTATTTGAGGGCGACCTGACCAATTTCCAGCCCTTGAGTGACCCATGAGCTTTGGACGTTGGTGAAATTGTCCAAATAGATGCGCGAAAGCGCCTGCGTACGCAGGTATTCATGCGCGCCCACAGGTGGGGCTTTCAATTTGGTATGCTCGGCCTGGAAGGTCCAGCAGATGAAGGCGGTAAAGCGTCCGCCATTTTTGTAGCTCAATGATTTGTCCTGTTGCGCTCGGAGGCGTTCGAGGTGTTCGATGCGGTCTTCGATGGTTTCCACGTGGCCGAACATCATGGTGGCGCTCGAATACAGGCCGAGCCGGTGAGCGACGTCCATGACTTCGAGCCAGTCATTGCTCATGGCTTTGAGCGGCGAAATCCGCTGGCGGACGCGGTCCACCAGGATTTCGCCACCGCCGCCCGGGATGGATCCGAGTCCGGCCGCCCGGAAATCAGAGATAATTTTTTCGAGCGGTTCGTTGAAAACCTCGCGGAAATGGACGAACTCGCTGGGGCTAAAACCGTGGATGTTGAAATCGGGAAACTTATTTTTGACGTGGGAAAGCAGGTCAAGATACCACTGTTTTGTCAGTTTAGGATGATGACCGCCTTGCATGAGCATTTGCGTGCCGCCCAGTGCAATGGTTTCCTCAATCTTTTTGTCCATTTCGGGAAGGGAAATGACATAGGCGTCATCGTCTTTTTCGACCCGGTAAAAAGCGCAGAATTTACAATAGACGTTGCAGACGTTCGTGTAATTGACGTTGCGGTCTACGATATAGGTGACGATATCGTTGCCCCGGCGATTGAAGTCGGAGGCTTTGGCGAGTTGGCGGCGCCGGTCGGCCAGGGCGCCTAGCTCTTCAAGAGGCAGCCGGTAGAGCCGGAGGGCGTCGGCCTGGGAGATGCGCTGGCCGTCCCAGACTTTTTGGAGCAAATCATCCAATGAAGGATCGTAAATCACGGTGTTAAGCTTATACTTTATGCTGGTTTTCCACAAGCGCCAGCTCAGTTATAGCTTCGTATGACGCTATGACGATGAGGATTTGAATAAACAAAAAGATTGATTTAAGCTCTCTGGTTTGGCTTCATGCCTGCTGTGCCAGACAAGCCGCTTATGGAAAAACGGCATCGGATGAGGATATATTATTCGGGCCGGGTGCAAGGGGTCGGATTTCGTTATAATGTGAAATCCGTGGCGGCGGGCTTTGAAGTTACTGGAACTGTGCGTAATTTAAATGATGGCCGGGTCGAATTGGTTGCCGAGGGGTGCCGCTCCGAATTGGAGGGGTTCCGGACGGCGATTCGGGATTCCGGTCTTGCTGGATTTATTCGTGACGAGAATGTAACTTGGGCCGATGCACAGAATGACATCCGCGGATTTGAAATAATCGCATGAAAAAGAACAATCGCGGAAACATGAACGAATTGATGCGGGAGTCCACCTGATGGATTAAAATCCTGCCCCGGTTTTTTTGCTACAAAATGAAATACGCAATTATTGCAGACATTCATGCCAATTTGGAAGCGCTGACGGCGGTCCTCGAGGACTCCAAAGCGCAGAAGCCCGACGCATATGTCTGCCTGGGTGACGTGGTGGGTTACAACGCCAATCCAAAGGAATGTCTGAAGATCATCCGTGACATGAACATTCCCTGCGTGAAGGGAAATCACGACGAATACTGTTCCATTGATGAACAGTTGGAAGGATTCAACCCGAACGCGGCTGAAGCAGTCCATTGGACGCGGCGGCAACTCACCCCGGAAGACCGCGAATGGCTTCGCGATCTCAAATACACGAAAATGGTGGCCAATTTCACAATTGTTCATGCCACGCTCGATGCGCCGCAACGCTGGGGTTACGTCTTTGACAAGCTCCAGGCGGCGGCGAGCTTTCCGTATCAAAACACCCCGGTCTGCTTTTTTGGCCATACGCATGTGCCCGTCGCGTTCATGCGGGATACGGTGGTACGGGGCGGAACTTTTTCCAAATTCAAGGTGGACCCGGCGAAAAAGTATTTCGTCAACGTGGGCGCCGTTGGTCAGCCGCGCGATAATAATCCCAAGGCGGCTTACGTCATTTACGACGTGGACGCGGCCACGATTGAGCTGCGCCGGGTGGATTATGATATTGCGACCGCACAGGCAAAAATCCGGGAAGCCGGCCTTCCTGAACGGCTCGCCGAGCGGCTGGAATTCGGAAAGTAAGGGTCCGACCATGTTGGTTGCGCCGCTGAGCGCGGCGCGGACGCCGCAGCGCAGCGTCCCTACCGGTGTGCTTTGAAAATTCTCATCCTGAAACCGAGTTCGCTGGGGGACATCATCCAGGCGCTGCCGGTCCTGCGTTTATTAAAACTTCACCTTAGGGACGCTGAAATTCATTGGTGGGTGGATTCGAAGTTTGCGGGAATGCTTGAGGGTGACCCGGACCTGGCTGGAATCGTATTATTTAAGCGCGAACGATGGTCCTCGCCACTTCATTGGCCGGAAATGATCCGGAGCATCCAGTGGATGCGGCTGCAACATTTCGATTGGGTAATTGACCTGCAGGGGCTTTTGCGTAGCGCCGTCTTTGCCTGGCTTGCGCGGGGCAAATTGTTAATTGGGCTGGATAATCCAATGGAAGGTGGTCGCGAAGGCGCCAGCCTGTTTTATGACGTCGCTGTGCGTACGCCCGGGGAAAAACACGCCATAGGACGTTATCTTTCCATATTGCCGAGACTCGGAGTGCCCAGGCACACAAATTTCCAGTGGTTGCCGGTACGCCCGGCCGTAGCTGAAAGCGTGAAGTCGAAATGGCCGCAGGTCAGCAATCAGCGATCGCGTTGGATCGCGATCCAACCTGGCGCCCGCTGGCCGACCAAGTGCTGGCCGATGGAAAATTTTGCTGAACTTGTCCGCTTGCTGGCTCAAAAATTTCCGGACACGCGTTTTGCGGTTATGGGCGGAGCGGCCGACAAAATGCGTGGAGAAGCCATTTTTCGCGCTGCGCCGGATCGGGTTTTGAATTTGTGCGGAGAAACGACGCTGCCTGAAATGATCGAATGGCTGCGGCTATGCCGCCTGATGATTACCAATGACACCGGCCCGATGCATGCGGCCGCGGCGATGGGCTTGCCTGTTGTGGCGCTTTTTGGTCCAACCGATCCCGGAAGCACCGGCCCTTACGGGCAGCTTGAGAATGTCATGCGAATCGATTTGCCGTGTTCGCCGTGCTTTAAGTCCTATTGCCGGTGGAAAAATACGATGGAATGCCTGACGGCTATTTCGCCGCAGATGGTTTTTGAATTTACGCAGAAAAGGCTGCAGGACTCCTGACAACGGGAGAATTACTTGGACCGTGTCTGCCCAAAGGCACAGCCGTTTCAACGTCTACTCACTCCGCCGCTACCAATTCCATATCGCGGGTGTAATAAAGAATGCGGCCGCAATTGGAACAGGAGACAATTTCTTTCTGCGACTTGCAGTCTACCAAAATCTGGGCGGGCAATTTCATGTGGCAACCTCCGCAAACGCCGTGGTTGATTCCCACGATGACGTTGTCGCCTTTGCTTTTGAGCAACCGCTCATAGCGATTGCGCGCGGTTTCGTCCACGGCGCCTGCCAACTCTGTGCGTCCCTGTTGAAATTCTCCGAGTTCCTTTTTTAGGTTTACCTCGCGCTGGTTGAGTTCGGCGACCTGGTTATCGACCATGGCCTTTGCGGCGCTGGCATCAGCCATGGCCCGCAGTACTTCTTTTTGCGCGGTCTCGGCCTGCTCCATCAGTTCGATCTCGTGGTCCTCGATCTTTGTGATCTCGGCCTTGCAATGCTCGATTTCCTGCGCCAGGGCCCGATATTCCTCGTTCTTGCGGGTTTGAAGCTGTTGGTTGGCGTATTTTTCGATCTGGGTCTTTTTGGATTCCACGTCGATTTCGAGCCGTTTACGCTCGGATTCAATTTGCTTAACGCGGGTTTTGGCGGCGTCAAGTTGCGTCTGGGTCGTGGCGGCCCTGGCGTTTAAGCTCGCGCGTTCGGGTGGAATATGGGCGAGTTCTTCTTGAACCCGATGAATTTTGCGGTCGCGGTCCTGCAAGACCAAAAGTTTCTCTATCGTGTCCAGCATTGAACACCAAGATTAGACATATAAGGAGTGCAAGTCAATGCGCCGGTTTGCGGCGGGGGCTCCCAACTTAAAAATCATTTCAACATTCCCGTAATTCTGGCATCTAATACGTATGCGACGAGCCGGATTTGTGCTTTCCCTGGTCCTGTGCCTGATAACCTGGGCCGCCCGAGCCGCCCACACCCAGGCTACGCTGGTGCTGTCCGATGATACGGCCAAACCCGGCGACACTGTCTGGGCGGGCGTACACCTCAAAATGGAGCCCGAATGGCATACCTATTGGAAAAATTCGGGAGACGCCGGGATACCCACCACGATTGCCTGGCAATTACCGCCCGGCGTGACCGCAGGGAACATCCATTGGCCGATCCCGGAAAAACTGCCGCCGGCCGAAGTCACCACTTACGGCTACAACAACGAAACCATGCTCCTCGTGCCGTTGAAAATCGGCGCAAATGTTCCACCGGGTCCGTTGACCTTGACGGCAAAATTGACGTGGCTTGAATGCAAGGATGTCTGTATTCCCGGGAAAACAACCGTCCAGGCGACGCTCAATATTGGCAGCGAACGAAAGCCGTCGGCTGAGGCCGCGGTGATTGAAAAATGGCAGGGACAGGTCCCGAGGGACGTTAAAAACTATTTCCTTGTTGCCGCAGGTTGGGAAAAACCCGCCAGTGGTGATACGAGATCGCTTATCATCAAAGCCCGCGAAGCGACGTTGGATAGTATCCCTGTTGAATCGGCGGACTTCTTCCCCGATGCCAATGACAATTATTCGATCCAGCCTGCTACCGAGACTCTTGGAATCACGCCCGAAATTCGTCTGCGCAAATCCGTGAAAAAATTTTCGGGTGATTGGCCGAAAGAATTAAGCGGTGTGCTGATCGTGAGTGGCAATCATCAACGGGTTGGCTTTAATATCCAAGTCCCAATCGCGAACGAAGCGCCTTCGAGCGCGATGACGTCCCCGCAATCGACAGTGGGGACCGGCGCGCCCACTACTTCAATTTCGACTGGTCAGAGAACTGGACAAATTTCGACGACATCCCTTGCCATATATCTCCTCAAAGCCTTTGTTGGCGGCCTAATCTTAAACGTCATGCCATGTGTTTTGCCGGTCATCGCGTTGAAGATTCTTGGCTTTGTGGGCGAAGCGCGCAGCGAACCGCGGCGCGTTCGGAATTTGGGATTGATCTATGCTCTCGGCGTTCTGGCGTCATTCTCCGTCATGGCCGCCATTTTCATTGGGCTTAAGGCGGCCGGTCGGCATATTGGATGGGGGATGCAATTTGGCAGTCCTGTTTTCATCGTTTGCCTGACGATCCTTGTCTTGCTGGTTGCATTGAATTTGTTTGGCGTTTTTGAAGTGACGTTGAGCGGAAAAATGATGAACGCTGCCGGCAACCTAGCTTCCAGGCATGGGGCTCCCGGCGCATTCTTCAACGGTCTGCTTGCCACAGCCCTCGCTACACCATGCACCGCTGCATTTATGGCTACAGCGGTGGGTTTTGCATTTACTCAAAGTGCTGCAGTCATCTTTCTCATTCTCTTATTCGTTGGAATCGGCCTTGCCGCGCCGTATGTCGTGTTAAGTTGCAATCCCGCCCTGCTAAAATTTCTGCCCAAGCCCGGCGCATGGATGGAAAAATTCAAAATCGCCATGGGTTTTCCCATGCTCGCAACCGTGATCTGGCTATTCAATGTCGCTTACAGTGATTACGGTTCCCGCGTCGTTTGGCTGGGTGTGTTTTTGGTCATCATTGCCTGTGCCGCATGGATATTCGGGGATTTCATCCAGCGGGGTCGCAGCGGAAAAGGCGTTGCCGCCGTCGTCATTCTAATTCTGTTAGTGGGTGGATACTGCTATGCGCTCGAAGGCCGTTTGAATTGGCGGGAAATGGAGGCCGAACAAGGAACGGGCAGTTCATTGGTCGAGAACTCGCCCACGGGACCGATTTGGGAACCGTGGAGTTCGGACGCCGTGGCGGAGGCACGAAGCGCGGGAAAACCTGTGCTGGTAGATTTCACCGCTGCGTGGTGTGTTACATGCAATGCCATTGTCAAACCGGCGCTGGCAAGTCCGGCGGTGACCGCCAAGCTGAAAGAAATAAATGCTGCTACATTTATTGGAGATTACACGCGCACCCCGCGAGATATGACTGATGAAATATCTAAATACGGCAGTTCAGGGGTGCCGCTGGTGCTGGTTTTTCCCAAGGATCCAAATGCCCAGGTAATCGTTCTGCGTCAACCCAATCCCCTTGAGTTTCCTTCGTCGTATAGTAAAGCCGTTCTCGCGGCTCTGGATCAGGCGAAGTAAGACGATGCGGAATCAGCGGATGCTGCGCGGGGTACCCTCTACAACTCTTTGAGCGGGGCTGCTACGCCATTTTAGACGAAAATGGTTTGGTCACGGCCAGGCCCAACGGAGGCAATCAAGAGTTTTGCGTTGCTCAGTTCGGCGATGGCTTTCAGATAGGCGCGGGCTTTGGGTGGCAATTCTCGCCAGGTACGGGCTTTGTCTGTGGGCGTGCGCCAGCCTTCGAACTCAACATAGACGGGCTTGCATTCCGCGAGGGCCTGGGCGTCGTTGGGAACGAAATCGTAACGCTCTTTGCCGTGCTGATAGGCGACGCACACTTTGATTGTTTCGAGAGTGTCCAGGCCATCGAGATTGGTCACGGCCAGTTTATCGATGCCGTTGACCATGGACGCGTGGCGGGTGGCCACGGAATCGAACCAGCCGCAACGGCGTGGGCGTCCGGTGGTCGCGCCGAATTCGCGGCCCATGCCGTGGAGGAGATCGGAGATTTCGCCGTTTTCAGTCGGGAGCGGGCCTTCGCCCACGCGTGTGGTATAGGCTTTCATGACGCCCACGACGCAGTCCATGCGATGTGGCGGCACACCGGAACCAGTGCAGGCGCCGCCGGCGGTGGTGTTGGACGAAGTGACAAAAGGATAAGTCCCATGGTCAATATCCAGGAACGTGCCTTGTGCGCCTTCGAATAGGATGTGCGCGTTGCGTTGCATGGCGTGGTGCAAAAGAACGACCGTGTTTTGGACAAACGGCTTCAGGAATTTTCCAGCGGCGCTGTACTCGGCGAATACTTTTTTGAAAGACAACGGTTTCGCGCCCAGGGAAGCGAGCACGGCGTTGTTTTCGCGGATGCGCTGGCCCAGTTTGTCCGAAAGACGGTTCGGGTCGATCAAATCATTTACGCGCAGGCCGACGCGCGCGGCTTTATCGCCGTAGGCGGGGCCGATTCCGCGCTTGGTGGTGCCGATTTTATTTTTGCCTTTGATCACTTCGCGCTGGGCGTCCAATTCGCGGTGATAGGGAAACACGACATGGGCCGTCTCGCTCAAAATGAAATTGTCCGGCGTGGTTTTGACGCCCAGCTTTCGCAGCCCCTGGATTTCTTCGACCAGGCCGATGGGATCCACGACGACGCCATTGCCAATGACGCACAATTTACCCTTGCGCAGAATGCCGGAGGGAACAAGGTGCAGGACGTACTTGTCCTTGCCGATAAAGACCGTGTGGCCGGCGTTATTGCCGCCAGCGTAGCGGACGACAATGTCCGCGTTCTCCGTCAGCACGTCGATAATTTTGCCTTTGCCTTCGTCGCCCCATTGGGCGCCAACCAGAATGGTGTTCATACTCAACAATAAAAATCCCCGAACGTGGTGTTCGGGGCAAAGCAGTGATTCTTTGCGGTGAGAAAGTAGGGATACGCGCCATGGCTGTCAATGTTGGAATCCAATTTTCCTTAGTGCCTGGCTTTGGCGTGGCAGACTTGCCTAAAAGTGAATTGGAATGTCCTGTAATTATATAGCCCAAGACCCGTCAAGATAGGATATTCTAATGTGCGGTAATTGAATTTTAAATCAGGCCTGGACCATGAGAACTACGCAGGATCTTCTTGAATACGTTGACCGGATGATAGATATCGGTGTTGACAGAACGGAAATGCCAAGTTTCACGATTATCGATTTGGAACCGGCATCCGGCGAAGGGAATGGCATTTCCGGGACTAGGTTGGCGCCGTTGGTGATCAATGCCGATGAGCATGAGGGTATGGACGGGGATGGAATTTAGGGGCGGGCGTGTTGGTCGCAAGAATCCAATAGACTCGCACGCGCTTGCGGCCCGTGCCGTCACGACGGGCACCTCGTGACTCACCAGACATCTTGCCTGCCGAATGATTGGAACGGGCTTGCATTGACCGGGGAGATGGAGAAAATATGTAAATCTCAGATGAAAATCCGTTCTCCAGTGGTTGCGCTGGCTTGGTTTACTTTTTACTTGATCTTTAATTCGCAGTTTTCGAGTACTTCGGCTCAAGGCACGGCGTTTCTTTACCAGGGTCATTTGGATGTTAACGGCGCGCCAGCCAATGGCATCTACGACGTTCAGTTTACTCTCTATTCTACCAACGTCGCGGGCAATGCCGTTGCCGGGCCGGTGACGAACAGCGCGGCGTTTGTCAGTAATGGTCTGTTTACTATAGCCGTTGATTTTGGGCCGGGAGTATTCGCGGGAGCATCGTATTGGCTGGATGTGGCTGTACGTACAAATGGTGGAGGCGTTTTCAATGAGTTGGTTCCGCGCCAGCAGATCGCGTCCGTGCCGTATGCCACTTTTGCCAATGGCACGAGCAATCTGCTTGGCCTGTTACCGTCCACGCAATTGAGCGGGATGTTGCCGCTGGCGCAAATGCCGCCTGCGCTGGTCACGAATGGCGGGTCCGGCGTGACTTTAAGCGGCACTTTCAACGGTACGGTCAACGCCTTGGACGGAAATATGGTGACCACGAATATGGCAAAGACCGCTTTCAAGGTGATTTCCCCCACGCCGCCCGCCGACGGCGATACCAATTGGTTTGGTCCCTGGACTCCCGGCACCCAAACCGCCGGCATTCAAGAGGCGTTGAACTCTCTGATGCCGGTAAATGATGACCCGGTTAATTTCTACGGAGGCGAGATTTTCATCCGGCCGGGATTGTATCTGTTGACGCAGACGGTCCAAACGCCAACCAACAGCATCAATGGGACGCCGAAGGCGAATGTCTTTTTGACGCTCGTTGGCGCGGGAGAAAAAGCGTCCGTCTTGTGCTATAGCAACGCGACGGCTGGCACTGTGCTGGTGTTGGGAGATGGAAGGACGGGTGTATTCAATGCCTTTAACGCCCTGAATTTCATGGTCAAAAATATAGGTTTTACGAGTTTCAAAAATGGGCAAACGAACCTGGTTTTCGTCAATGGGAACAATGGCGGTGTCTTTCGAGGCTCGATTGAGGATTGCTGGTTTGCTTCGTGGTATTCGTTGACCAACGATGATGCGCAGTACGGGCAGCCGGCTGACCTGGTGCCGATCAATTTGCAATGCAATTTTGGGGGCGACACGTTCACGATTGCCGGATGCCAGTTTTACAACGTCAATTCGATTTATTGGGCGACCGATCATGGGCAGGCGATGGACAACTTTTTTGCCTTTTCCGGGTACGGCGCCACCTGGCCCAATACGTCTCCATTCTCGTTGCGGGCGGCGATTGTCTGTGGCGAGCCCGGTTCGGGGCTGGCGAACGGCAATGAGTCGTGGACATTCGAGCGCAACTATTTTGAGTTGTGCAACGGTTATGTCAGCCTGGGCGGTGGCAATCCGGCCGCCAGCGGATACGCCGTTTCGCGGGATGATGCCTGGGAGAGCGGGGGAACATTGTGCGGCTTGATGAGCGCCGCCAACAGCAGCAGAATTTTCCTGTTTGAGAATCCACGGACGTTTACGGGCACCTGGACGAATTGCACGATCAGCGTCTCGCCTTTTTCGATTATCGGCCCCACTCCGAACGCTCACCTGGCGGACATGCGAACCGGCAATTTAAATTTCCCGGTCAATGCACCGGCCTTTGTTGGGTCGGGCTCTGGTCTTACGTTTACCAATGCCGCGGGCGCGGCCTTTCGCCTGGTTGTGAATGCGACTACAAACGGGTTTGATTTTATTCCACAGTGAATTGAGGCAACCGACTAAACTTCCTTAACAGTTCCCCAATAAACATCCAGCCGTTTGCCAAGGTAAAGCTTCACGGCTTTCACAAGCACGGATGCTTCGAGTTTTTGGCCACTGGCGACGATGTCTTTGAGGGTCATGCGCGGCCGGATTTCGAAACTGCCCTGGGCGATGATCGGACCTTCATCAAGTCTCATCGAAACGAAGTGCGCGGTGACTCCGGCGATTTTCACGCCCTGCTCGTAAGCCTGGCGATACGCCTGGGGGCCGGGAAAACTGGGCAGGAGGGAGGGGTGAATGTTAATGATCTTGTTCTTGTAGCGCCACACGAAGTTTGGGGACAGGATTTTCATGAATCGCGCCAGCACGACGAAATCTATTTCATGCTTTTCAAGGAGTTGAAGGGCGCGGGCCTCGGCTTTGGCTCGGTCGTTCCAGGAAATGGGATAATACGGTAATTTAAAGTCCTTTGCGCGCGCTGCGAAACTGGGGTAATTGCCGATGACCAGGGCGGGCTCTGCTGTCAAATTGGCCGCCATGAGGGCATCAAAGCAATGCTGCTCTTTGGTGACCATGATGGCAAAGCGTTGGCGGCGATTGTACTCGGTGAAACGGACCTTGATTTCCATGCCCAGTTGTCCCGCGAGTTTTGCCAGGCCGGAACGCAGGGAAGGGGTGTCCTGGGCGCCTTTTTTCCACGAAGCCTGGAGAGTCATGCTGAATTGGCCGCGAGTGACTTGTTCTTCGAGCGCTTCAATATTTGCGCCTTCCTGGAACAGGAAATTGGTGACCCCCGCGATGACGCCAGTTTTATCGCGGCCAATGACGGTAACTGTAGCGGGTTGCTTCATGTAATTTTTGATTTGCGATCTGCGGTTTGCAAATTGCTAAGAAGAAACAGGCTGCTAGGCAAGGAGCTTCTGTAGCTTTCGCCATTGTGGCTGGACGGCATTCAGACAGTCGTCATCCATTTGCCGGTAAAGTTCCAGGACTTGCTGGCCTATTTGGGTCAGGCGCGCGCCGCCGCCGCCGCTGGTCCCGCCGCGCGCGGCATCCACCAGAGGCTTACAGAAGCATCGGTTCATGGTCCGAATGAGCGTCCATGCGCGCATGTAGGACATGTCGAGTTTGTCCGCTGCCTTGGTGATGGATCCGGTTTTCGCCACGGCGTCCAGGAGTTCGGCTTTGCCGGGGCCAAAGGCGATATTTTTGCCCGCAACGATTCTCAGGCGCGGTCGAATACTCGATTTGGCTTTCTCGCGTAGAGGCATGGATGATACTGCGTTGGCTGAAAGCGTGCAGGCGATTGTGCGGGGTTGTCAACTCAGATAATCTGGTTGCCGACGGATTCCCGGGTATGAAATGGGACAAATCGGACGGATGTTACGGATGCCAGAATTAAGTGATTTATTATGAGGCAATTGAGTTGGGTTTGGATGGCAAAATAAGACGATTTTTGCCGCTTGACGGATGCTGGATAAAAAATTATTCTTATAGCAAGAACGGTAAAGTCTGCTGGTTTGGCCAGCGCGCGAAAGTCGGAGATCTTCATCTTCCGGCTTTTTTATTCTTCGCGTATTGGCGCAGCGGACGCCGGATAAACTATGAACGCCGATTTTTTAGCGGTTTTGGAGTTTTGGGAGCGCGAGAAGGGCATCAGCCGTGATGTCCTGGTCGGCGCTGTCCAGGATGCATTGCTGTCCGCCGCCAAGAAGGCGGTTGGGCCGGCCCGAGAACTGCGCGTCGCCATTGACCCAAAGAACGGTGACATCAAGGCGTTCGCAAAATTGATCGTCACGGAAAAACCCATTTCCAAACACGACCAGATTTCGGTTTTTGACGCTCGCCGTATCAAGGCGGACGCGATCGTGGGCGATGAGGTGGAAAAGGAAGTCACACCCACGGGCTTTGGCCGTATCGCATCGCAATACGCCAAACAGGCGTTGATGCAAAAAATCCGGCAGGCTGAGAAGTCTTTAATTTTCAGTGAGTTCAAGGACCGCGTAGGCGACATCGTGAGCGGCAGTGTGCGGCGTTTTGACCGTTCAGACGTGATTCTGGACCTGGGTAAATATGAGGCCCTGCTGCCCAACCGCGAACGCGTGCCGACGGAGGAATATCAGGTGGGCGAACGCATCCGCTGCTACGTCAAAGCGGTCGAAGAAGGCGCGCATGGGCCGGAAATTATCTTGTCCCGGGCCGATCCACGGTTTATTATTAAGCTTTTCCAAGTGGAGGTATCGGAAATAAGCGACGGGACCATCGAGATCAAGGGTATCGCGCGCGAGCCGGGTTTTCGGACCAAAATGGCGGTCTATTCGCGCGACCCGAAGGTGGACCCGGTTGGGGCGTGCGTCGGGATGCGTGGACAGCGGGTGAAGAATATCGTTCGCGAACTGAACAATGAGAAAGTGGACGTGATTCCGTGGTCCGCGGATATTCGGGCGTTTGTGACCAAGGCCCTGGAGCCGGCCAAGCTAAAGAGCATTGACGTGGACGAAAAGAGGAAAAGGCTGAGCATTTTAGTGGCGGAAGACCAGCTGTCGCTGGCGATTGGCAAGCGCGGACAAAACGCGCGGCTGACGTCCAAGCTCACGGGCTGGGAAGTGGACATCGACGCGGAGGAAGTGGTTACGAAAGGATTTGAAGAAAAAGTGGCCGACGCGATCCAGGCCCTTGCAGCCATTCCGGGCATCACTCGGGAGCAGGCCGATGCCCTGGTGCATGCTGGCCTGACGCGACTGGAAGATATATTGTCCGCTGATGAGAGTGATTTAAGCAGCGTTCCGCAGATCGGCGAGAAAGCCGCGGAAGTTTTGAATATGGCGCGCGCGGAAGCGCAGCGCCGCAAAATCGAGCTGGGTGGCGACCCTGGTGCCGACGCCGCCGCAGCCGGATAATTTTATGACGCCCGCTGGAGCAATATTTGTTTCTGCGATTTAGCCATGAAGGCCAATTGCACATTCCGGTCGGCAGCAGAGAAAAGATTTTATGCCCGTTCGTATATACGACATTGCCAAGAAATATGGCCTCGAGAACAAACAAATTCTCGAGAAGGCCAAGTCCCTTGGCATTGCCGCCGCGAAAGTTCCTTCCAGTTCTCTCGATAAAATCTCCGCGGGATGGCTCGAAGAGGAGTTGATCAAACAGTACCCTGAGCTGGCCGCAAAATTTGCCCCGCAGCCCGTCCCGGAAAAGCCCAAACCAGCGCCGGTTGACGACGAAATCAAAATCATAAGCGCGCCACCACCGCCGCCGCCAGCACCCGTCGCGCCCGCTCCAGCACCTGTTGCGCCTGCGCCGGCCATGCCTGCGCCAGCCCCCGTTGCGCCGGAAGCCAAGGTTGAACCGGCGGCGCCCGCGCCACCGCCGCCGCCTGAGAAGCCAAAGCCGGCTGTTCCGCAAGCTCTTCCACCTAAACCTGCGCCAAAAGTGGGTGAGAAAGTAGGATTTATTCAATTGCCGAGCCGTCCCCAGCAACCGTCTCGTGGCGGAGACCGAGGCGGAGCGGGAGCTGGTGCGGGAAAAATGCCGCCACATCGTCCAGGTGCGCCGCCTCCACGCCGGGAAGAGCAGCGCGGACGGGATGGGCAACGCGATGGACGTTCGCAGCCTCCGCGCGAAGCGGCCAAGCCCGCGGCGCCTGCCGCTCCCAAGTTTGTCGCGCCTGAAACCGGCGAGATCATCACGATCAAACCGCCTATTGTCGTCCGCGACCTGGCCAATGCATTGAAGCAAAAGCCGTTTATCATCATCGGCGACCTGATGAAACTGGGCGTCTTTGCGACCGTCAACCAGGCGATCGATGAAAAGATTGCGCGGCAAATTTGCGCCAAATACGGTTTCCGGTTTGAAGTGGAAAAACGCGAGCGCGGCGCGGGTGTCGTGCACGCGACCGAGAAAAAGGTGGAGTTGGATTTTGAGGACAAGATCGAAGAGTTGAAGCCCCGCGCGCCCGTGGTCACGATCATGGGTCACGTCGACCATGGCAAGACGACGCTATTGGATGTCATCCGCAAAACGAACGTCGCCGGGGGCGAAGCCGGCGGAATTACGCAGCATATCGGCGCTTACACGATTTCCGTGCCGCATCCGGAGCGAAAAAATGACTTGATGCAGATCACGTTCCTGGACACACCCGGTCACGCGGCATTCAGTTCCATGCGCGCGCGCGGCGCCAATGTGACGGACGTGGTTGTGCTGGTAGTCGCGGCAAACGACGGCGTGATGCCGCAAACGTTGGAAGCGTTGAACCACGCGAAAGCCGCGAAAGTGCCGATTCTCGTTGCGGTAAACAAGATAGATCATCCCAATGCGAATGCGATGAAGGTGCGCCAACAATTGCAGGACAAGGGACTTGTGCCTGACGATTGGGGCGGTGAAACGATTTTCGTGGATGTTTCCGCGCTGACCCGGCAGGGCATTGACAAGCTGCTGGAAATGATATTGCTTCAGGCGGATTTGCTGGAACTCAAGGCAAATCCAAATCGCCGTGCCAAAGGCAATGTGATTGAGTCAGGCGTGGAGCCGGGTGGACCCACGGCCACGGTCCTGGTGCGCAAAGGAACTCTCCACGTGAGCGACATTATCCTTTGTGGTGAATACTATGGACGGGTTCGGGCCCTGATTAACGAAGAGGGCCAGCGCCTTAAGGAGGCCGGGCCGTCGGTCGCTGTGAAAGTCCTGGGCTTGAACGGCGTGCCGGACGCGGGTCTTGAATTTTCCGTCGTCGAAGACGAAAAGGCGGCCCGGGAACTGGCGGCGCAACGCGAATTTGAAGCCAGGCTAGAGAGCCAGGAAGACCGCAAGGTCACGCTGGAGAATTTATTCGCGACGCTACAGGCCGCGCAAAGCAAAGTGCTCAAAGTGGTCGTCAAGGCGGACACGCAAGGCTCCGTCGAGGCGATTGTTGAGGCTCTCAAGAAAATCGAGTCGGAGAAAGTCTCGCTCGAAGTCATTCACAGCGACGTTGGCGCCATTACGGAAAACGACGTTGCGCTGGCGTCAGCTTCGAACGGCATTATTTTGGGCTTTCATACGCGCGTAGACAGCACGGCGGCCGAAAAGGCGAAGCGGGAGAGCGTGCAGATCAAGCTGTATGCGATCATTTACGAGTTAATTGACCAGGTGAAAGAGGCGATGGCCGGCCTGCTGGAGCCAGACTCGAAGGAAACAATCGTCGGTTCGGCGGAAGTTCGGAAGATTTTTGAATTATCCAAGGGCGCGCCCGTGGCGGGTTGCATGGTATCGAGCGGCCGCATTGTCCGCGGCAAAGTCCGTGTGCGCCGCCGCAAGGACGTCATCTACGAGGGAGTCACGCAATCGCTGCGCCGCTTCCAGGACGAAGTCAACGAGGTTCGGGCGGGCATGGAGTGCGGCATTCGCATTGAAGGTTTCGGCGACTGCGAAGTTGGCGATATGATTGAGTGTTATAGTATTGAGAAAGTTGCCGCGAAGTTATGAAAAACGGTTTGTTGGATCTTTCGATTGGCCGATGGTTGGAGAATTTCGCGCTCCCGACCGTTTGCCTGGCCGAATATCAATAATTCAATCATCCAGCGTTTGAGCCATGCCCCCTCTTAGACACGAGCGCGTCCGCGAATTATTAAAACGGGAGATCGGAGAAGCCATCCGCCGCGAGTTCCACGTCAACGAAGCCGGCCTGATTTCGGTGAATGACGTGGACGTGGCCGGCGATTTGAAGTCGGCCGTCGTATTCATCAGCATTTTTGGAAATGCCAACCAGCAAAAACGCGGGTTGCAGTTGCTCACGGATAATCGCGTTCGCATCCAGGGGCTTGTGGCGCGATCGGTGGTGCTGAAATATACGCCGACCCTGAAATTCGTTTTTGATGATTCCATTGTACGGGGAAACCGGGTTTTGCAAATCATCGAGGAATTGGAAAAGGCATCGCCGGCAAAAGACCAGGATGAACCGAAATGACGTCGTATCCGAAAATCATTGATCGCATCGTTGAAACCATCCGGGAACACAAGACTTTTTGCGTAGTCGGGCACGTGCGTCCCGACGGCGATTGCGTGGGCTCACAGCTCGCGCTGGCCATGGCGTTGCGCAACGAGGGAAAGCGCGTGAGCTGTTGGAACGAGGACCCGATACCGCGCAAATACAAATTTCTGGACCCGGACGGTCTGTTTGAGCAGCCTAAATCGGGAAAAGAGTTCGATTGTGTGATTGCGACCGATTGCGCCAGTTTTCAAAGGCTCGGTACCGCGGGCAAATACTCGCTGGAACGGAAAATCCTCATTAACATTGACCATCACGAGAGCAATCCGCGTTATGGCGACATTAATTGGGTTTCAGCCCGCGAACCCTCGTGCGGGGAACTGATATTTCGGCTGCTTAAGGCGGCGCGCTGGCCAATCACCAAGCCGATCGCCGATAATCTTTTTGCCGCTGTGTCCACGGATACGGGCTCGTTTCAGTATCCGACGACACGGCCCGGTACGTTTCATACCGGCGCGGAACTGGTCACCCGCGGCGCGGACCTGGCTAAAATCTGCGACGAGGTTTACCAGTCCTATCCATTGTCTCGCGCGCGCCTGCTGCGCCATCTTTACAACAAATTCAAACTCGCGGATAACGACCGCATCGCCTATCTGTGGCTTAAGAAAAAGGACTTCAGCCGAACGGGCGCTGAAAGCAATGATACGGAAGGGTTGATTGACCATATTCGCGCTATCGAGCCGGTGGTGGTGGCTTGTGTGTTTGAGGAAATCGAACCGGAATTGACGCGCATCAGCCTGCGCTCGAAGACTCCGAAGGTAAACGTGAACGAAGTCGCGGCGCAATTCGGCGGCGGCGGCCACCTGGCGGCGGCGGGCGCGCGAATTCCCGGGAAAGCAATGGCCGTGCAGCGCCAGGTGATCGCGGCGATAAAACGCGCGCTGGCAGCGGCAAAGTAATTGGATTGGACGAATCGGACGGATCCGATCGATCTGAACAACTGTCGCGGCTTGATTTGGGGATGGAGGTTGTGGCTTAATTACGCCCGGTGAACATCGTTGGCATTATCCCCGCGCGTTACGCGTCCACGCGGTTTCCGGGCAAACCCCTGACCCTCATCGCCGGAAAATCACTCATCCAGCGTGTCGTGGAACAATGTCAAAAGGCGAAATCACTTTCGGAAGTCATTGTGGCCACGGATGATGAGCGGATTTATAGCGCGGCAAAGAATTTTTGCCGCGTTGAAATGACTTCGGCAAACCATCCCAGCGGCTCGGATCGCATCGCAGAAGCTGCCCGCAAAATTGCTTGTGACGCGGTGGTAAATATCCAGGGAGACGAGCCGATGATTGAGCCAGCGGTGATTGACTCAGTGGCACGCGCGCTTGAGGGTTGCGAAATGTCCACGGCGGCGACACGAATCAAAGACACGGCCGAATTGCTCAATCCAAATGTCGTAAAGACCGTCGTCAATGCCTCCGGGCGCGCGCTCTATTTTTCCCGGCGAACGATTCCCTATTTGCGCGAGTGCGCCGGCAATTCGGCCGATGATCTGTTGGGGGCCTATCCCTTTTTAAAACATTTGGGGATCTATGGATACCGGCGCGACACGTTGTTGAGGCTGGTGACATTTCCGGTGTCGCCACTGGAAAACGCAGAAAAGCTGGAGCAATTGCGGGCGCTCGATAACGGGATTGAAATCGCGGTGATGCAAGTGGATTACGACAGCGTGGGAGTGGATGCGCCGGAGGATGTCGCCAAGGTTGAAAAGCTGCTGGTTTCCTGAGGAATTTGACGGTGAAATTTTGGAACTGACGAACCGCGTCTCTTTTGTTATCCTGCCCACCCGGAACGTGATGAGATGCCTTGAGGTGGCAAACATTTTGAACAGGCGGGCATTGTCGCGTTTCTAAAATAATTTTAAATGAAATTCATATTTGTAACAGGCGGTGTGGTGAGTTCGTTGGGCAAGGGGTTGACGGCTGCCGCGCTGGGCACGTTGCTCGAAAACCGGGGGCTCAAAGTCGCGCTTCAAAAGTTCGACCCGTATCTGAATGTGGATCCCGGCACGATGAACCCGTATCAGCACGGGGAAGTGTACGTGCTGGACGACGGCGCCGAGACGGATTTGGACCTGGGCCACTACGAGCGCTTCACCAGCACCAAGCTCACGCGCATGAACAACCTGACCAGCGGCCAAGTGTATCAAAACGTCCTGAACAACGAACGCGAGGGAAAATACCTGGGCAAGACCGTGCAGGTCATTCCGCATGTCACGGATGAAATTAAAAATCGCATCCACATGCTGGCCGAGAAAACGAAGGCCGACGTCATTATCACGGAAATCGGCGGAACGACCGGAGATATCGAAGGCCTGCCGTTTCTGGAAGCCATCCGCGAGTTTGCGCTCGAAGTGGGCTACAACAACGCGATATTTCTTCACGTTACTTACGTGCCCTATATTAAGGCGGCGGGAGAATTGAAGACCAAGCCAACGCAGCAATCAGTCGCGAAGCTTCGTGAAATCGGAATTGCGCCGCACGTGGTCGTGTGCCGTTGTGAGAAGCCGTTGGATAAGGAATTGCGCCAGAAAATTTCCCTGTATTGCAACGTGCCAGTTGAGGCCGTGATCGAAGAAAAGGACGTGGACCACTCGATTTACGAGGTGCCGCTCATGCTCCAGCGCGAGCGCGTGGATGACCTGGTTTGCCGGTTGCTCGGCTTGACTACACCCGCGGCCGATATGGCGCATTGGCAGGAAATCATTCGCAAACTCATTGCGCCGCGGCATCGCGTGCGCGTGGGCGTGGTGGGCAAATACATCGAATTGCAGGACGCCTATAAATCCGTCTACGAAGCCGTCATTCACGGTGGGATTGCCAACGATTGCGGTGTGGAGATTGTGCAGGTGGACGCCGAAGAAATTGAGAAGGACGGCGCGGAGCAAAGGCTGCGCGCCCTCGGCGGAATCATTGTCCCTGGCGGATTCGGCGAGCGCGGCGTGGAAGGCAAAATCAAGGGGGCCCAGTACGCGCGCGAAAATAAAATCCCCTATCTCGGCCTTTGCCTCGGCATGCAAATCGCGACCATCGAGTTTGCCCGGAACGTTCTAAAATTATCCAAGGCCCATTCCACGGAATTTGATGTCAACACACCCAGTCCCGTCATTGCCATGCTGGATGAGCAGAAGCGTGTGACGAAAAAAGGCGGCACCATGCGATTGGGCTCGCAGTCGTGCCAATTGACTTTGGGTACAAAAGCGGCCGCCCTTTACGGCTCGTTTGTCATCAACGAACGCCATCGCCATCGTTATGAATTCAATAATGCGTACCGGGAAAAATTTGAAAAGGCCGGCTTTGTGTTTAGCGGTAATTCACCGGACGGCAAGCTGGTGGAAGTGATTGAGCTGAAGGATCATCCGTTTTTCATTGCCAGCCAATTTCATCCTGAATTTTTGAGCAAGCCGCATCAACCGCATCCGTTGTTCAAAGCCTTCATCGCCGCGGCCCACCAGAGCATTCACAATAAGCCGCTGTGAGTCATGGCAAAATGTCCCATTCGCGAAATTGCAATAAAGGCCAGTCGGGACCAAATTCCGTTGCTTCTCATCGGCGGTTACGCCGTGTTGGCGCATGGGTATGTGCGCGCAACGGATGATCTCGATTTAATTGCCAGTCACGGGCAGCGTGAGAGATGGAGCAAACTACTGGTTGGATTTGGAATGACCATTAAAAACGATGCAGCAACGTTCCTTCAGTTTGATCCCCCGGACAAGAGCAGCATGGCGGTGGATTTGATGTTTGTTTCCGAGGAGGTTTTTGTTAAGTTAGAACAAAACGCAGTAGAAACGGAAATAGAAGGAGTGCGGGTCAGGGTGGTCGCTTTGCTGCATTTAATTGCGTTGAAATGTCATGCGTTCGAGCACAGTAAATCTATTCGTCGCCTTAAGGACATCGATGATTTAATTCAGTTGATATTGATTAATAAGTTGAACTTGAACGATCCCGAACTTCGAGCGACAATAGTTAAGCACGGAAGTCTGGAGACATATGAAAAATTACGACATGCTTGCGTCGAAGATTGAGAATGTCTTACACGATTCGGCCGACTTGGAATTTCCCGATTGGAATGGGATGCGGCCGCACCGTTCTCGGATGACCTTCGAAGAAGCGGTCCGGTGGAACGACGAAATGCTCTCCCAGTTTCCTGCCAAAAACAAACCACCCCACCTGGAGGCGGAACGGCGTTGCGACACGGAATTTATTCTGTAGTCGAAAACGCTTTCTTCAAAAAGGCTTTCAAAGCATCACAGCCACCGCGCTCAAGGACCACTCGGTAAAATCTGCCGCTCAACCGATCCGGGTGCCTTACATCTTCCCAATAATATTGTCCCCAAATTCGCTGCACTTGATTTGGGTTGCGCCTTCCATTAAGCGCGCGAAATCGTAAGTGACGCGTTTGGAGGCGATGGCGCCGTTGAGGCCTTTGAGAATTAAATCCGCCGCTTCGGCCCAGCCCAGGTAGCGGAGCATCATCTCTCCGGAAAGCACCACGCTGCCGGGATTGACCATGTCTTTGTTCGCGTATTTGGGCGCCGTGCCGTGTGTGGCTTCAAAAATGGCGTGGCCGGAAATGTAATTAATGTTGCCGCCGGGCGCGATTCCAATGCCGCCCACCTGCGCGGCGAGGGCGTCGCTGAGATAATCGCCATTTAGATTCAATGTGGCGATGACGTCGAAATCGTCCGGGCGCGTCAGGACCTGTTGCAGGGTTATGTCGGCGATGCTGTCTTTGATGACAATTCCGGCGCCGGGTTTGCCGTCCGGGATTTTGCACCACGGACCGCCGTCCAATTCCACCGCACCGTAACTTTCCTTGGCCAGTTTATAGCCCCAGTCGCGAAATGCGCCTTCGGTGAACTTCATGATATTGCCCTTGTGGACCAGCGTGACGCTCTTGCGCTGGTTCGTAATGGCATACTGCATTGCGGCATTAATCAGGCGAATCGTGCCCAGGTAGCTGACCGGCTTAAACCCAATCCCCACTTCCACCGTGGGCGGCTGTTGCGCGGAGCCGGTGGCCTTCAACCATTCCGCGGCAGCTTCTTGGGTGCCGAAACGGATTTTTTTGAATTCTTTCGGGAAATTTTGGGCCAGAAAATCCAACACCTTCTGGCTTTCAGGTGTCCCTCCGGCGTATTCGATACCGGCGTAAATGTCCTCGGTATTTTCTCGAAAGATGACCATATCCACCTTCGCGGGATGTTTCACGGGCGACGGCACTCCGGAGAAATATTGCACCGGGCGCAGGCAAACGTAGAGATCGAGCATCTGGCGCAGGGCAACGTTGAGCGAGCGAATGCCTCCGCCGACGGGTGTGGTAAGTGGGCCTTTAATGCCGACGAGATATTCCTTAAACGCTGCAACTGTGTCATCGGGCAGCCAGTTGTTGAATCGCTTGAATGATTCTTCACCGGCAAAAACTTCGAACCACGAAATCTTGCGCTTGCCGCCGTAAGCCTTTTGGACGGCCGCATCAAACACGCGCACGCTGGACGCCCAGATGTCCGGGCCGGTGCCGTCGCCGCGAATAAAGGGAAGAATCGGGTTGTCCGGCACGTTCAATTTGCCGGCCTGGATTGAAATTTTTCCGCCCTGGGGCGGTGTGATGTCTTTGTAAGGCATATCGCGAATCAATTAATAATGACGGCCAAAAGGAAACCGCCGGAAGCGCTGAAAATCAAGGAAAATCAAGGGCGGCAGATAAATTAACGCCGGCCATCATACCACAGATGGCAGGCTTCCCGGTCCGTGAGTATGCGGCGGTCTTTGGAAAGGCGGGCCACAAGGCGCAAATGCTCTCGCAACGTGTAGAGACGCAGCTTCCGCGCGGAAGTGACGAGCGGATGCTTGTGGAGAATGACAACCTTTTTGCCGGATTCTTTGGCCGCTTTCCACAAGCGCTGGCTCAATTCCAATTCTTCCCCGGCGAACAATTCCTGGCTGAACCCTCCAATTTTCCGGAATGTCGCTGTTTCGCAGAAAATAAATGAACCGGCCAGCCACCGGCGCCAGCGGCTGGCAAAATTCCAAAGTGTTGTGATCACCCCGGCGATAAAAAGTTTTTGATCCAGGGAAATCGTCGCGCCGCCTGCCAGGCAGCGGCTTGATTGAATCGCGTCGGCAACATCAGAAAAAAGTTCCGCGCTCGGATGCGAGTCCGCGTCCACGAACAGCAGCCAATCGCCCGAGGCAGCTTCCGCGCCGCGATTTCGGGCACGGGCTATTTGGTTGATTGGTTCGAAAACAACCGTTGCGCCCGCGGCCCGGGCAATCTGGGGCGTATTATCCGTGGAATTATTGTCGCAAACGATGAGTTCAGTCGTCCAGCCGCGTTGTTGGAATGCGCCAGCCGCCAGATTGATTCGCGCCAGCGAATCGCCGAGCAAGCGCTCTTCGTTAAAGGCCGGGACGACAATGGATATTTTCACCAAGGGAAATGTGCCAGAATTTTGAGCTGAATCCAAGTATTTGAGGACCTCGTAATCATAAAGTTGAGAAGGAGGATGAGAAGGAGCCCTTAGCCCTACTGCGTAGCATGTGCCACAATATCGTCTGAGGTCCACATAATCCGGTCCGGACCGGCGGAATGGATTTCAGTATCCGCGCCTGAGATTTGGTGGAAAAAATACGGCGTGCCCCACGGGTCCACTAATTCGCCATCGCCATTGACGCTCATACCAGCTTCTTCGGTGACAAAATTGATGTGCTTCGGGTTTTTGCCCTTCAATTGGCTGGTGATTTCCTGGTTGTCGCCGACGGGATTGCCGCCGAACATTTCGCCGTATTGATGGATCGCGCGGCTCATGTTTTGCATGACGGTAACCGGTTCAAGATTGGTAAATTGCAGCGGCGCCGGTGGCCCGGCCTGCGGAGTCACAATGGTGACGGCGCTAGCCGCCGGGGTATCCGGTTCGGCATGCACGCGCGCAAAGTTGGATTGGATAATGGCAATGGTATTGGTGTCTTGATTGGCCAGTGCGTGGGCCACCGCGGCGTTTTGCTCTTCGACCGTTTTTTGCGGCGGTGACGCAGGCCCGTTCCTGTGGGTTGACAAGAGAATCCAGATGACAAATCCAACGATGAGGCACACCACGAGGCCGGCCCATTTTTTCATACGAAACCGAGATTCGGCGAAGCAAACCTTCCGAGATTCGGGAACACTGTGGCCAGGTTATCGGCATCCACTCCAAACCAGGTCGCCAGGGTGGCGAAGTATTGATCAATGGCGGTGGTGGGGATCCAGCGTCCTGTGCTGGTATCGTTGGGGCCGTTGATGGTTTGGACGGGAAATTGGCCGTAGGTCCTTTGACCGTTCACCGCTCCGCCGAGGATGAGGTGATGGCTGCCCCAGCCGTGGTCGCTGCCCTGGCCGTTGCTGGGAAAGGTGCGGCTGAAATCACTGCACGTGAAGCTGGTGACATTGTTGGACAGGCCGAGTTGCTCCATCGCGCGTTGGAAGGCATACATGGACTGGCTCAGCTCGGCAAGCAGGTTGGTATGGGCGCCCTGGAGAACGTTGTTCGGAGTATTCGCTGCGTAATTCGTCTGGCCGGTATGCAGGTCGTAACCGCCAACCTGCACGAAAAAGATTTGGCGCATCATCCCGAAACCTTTCTTGCTCAACGGAGTGCTGCCGGCGGCAATCAGCCGCGCGACCATTTCCAATTGCGGGCTCAAACTGGAGTTGAAGGCCGTGCCGCCTTCGGGCGGCGTGATTTTTACGGGGAATTGATTCGACCAAAACGTCGCCGCGGCGGTGTTGGAAATGGCGCTATTGAGCGTCGCCCCGAGATTGATCGACTGTTCCGCAGCCGACGCGTAAGCCTGCGCCTGCAGATTGGTGTAAGGCAGGCCCAAAACGCTCATCAGTGCCGGTTGGCGATTGGTGCTGGCCCCGCCACCCGGCGTTGTGGGCAGGGACAAAGAAACCGCGCCGCTGCTGGAAACGGAATATTGCGAGACGAGGTTTCCGACTTCAAATGTGTTCGCGCCGGCAAGCGTGACCATGAGCGAGATGGGCGCATTGGGCTGCACGGCGTTCATCAGATCCGCGACGCGTCCGGCCCAGCCGGTCGTCGGCGGCTGGTCGGGAATGGACGTTTGCCACTGCGTTTGCTGGTCGGCGTGCGAAAACAATTGCGGAGGCTGTTTCACTGAGCCGTTGAGATACTGCGCGCGGGTGATGGGATACACCAGGGTGCCCGTGTTGAACAAAAACGCCAGTTTGCCTTCCCCAAATAACTTGTGCAATTCCGGGCAACTCGGGTGCAGGCCGTAGGTGTTGCCGTCGGAATTTAATGAAGTCACGCCCAGGATTGCGCTTTGCGGTATCGCGAGCACCGGAGTGCGGATGTTCGCGTAATTGTTGTATTGCGACTGGATGGTGGGGATGATCATGTTGTTCGAATCATTCCCGCCCTGGAGAAAAATACAGACCAGCGCCTTGTAAGAGGAGATATTGGATTGCGCAACCGCCGCGTTCATGAAACGCAATTGGCTGATCGCTGACGTCATGGCAACGGTCCCTACGCCGGCGCACGCCGCGCGCCGGATAAACTGGCGGCGCGACATGTCGGAAAAGTCGTTCTGGCTGCTCTTGCTCATATTATTTTTGAATGACGTAATCGGGCGAATTGGCGATTAAATGGATTACGGCGCGCACTCGGTCGCGTATTTGCGTTTGGGTCGGCGGCGTGCTGTAAGCGAAATTCGTGGTATTGGCGACAAATCTGATGATGTTTGATTGTGTGAGCGCGGACAGTTCGCCGGCGGCCATATATGTGTTGAGCGCGCTTACCAGCGAAGGAACGCCCGCATTGGAAGTGTAATTGGTCGTCATCCATGGCCCTATATTCAGGACGATCGATCCGTTCCCGCCGGTGTAACTGCTCAGGCCGTTCGTATTTCCCGTGTTATTCAATATGCCGCCCTCGATGAAATTCATTTGCAATGCTATGTCGGTAGCGGTGCTCAATTGAAATTCCGGAGTGGTCATGCCTGCGGACGCCAGGGCACCGGGAAATTCATAGCCCGGATAGAAGAAATTGAAGACGGTGGGCGACCGCAACGGCGATTGCGTAAGACTTGCTGTTGCGCCTGTGTCCGTGTAACTCAAATTCCAGGTGCTTTGCCGGATCGCGACGGTTCCCGAACGCGCCAGCACGGGTGCCTGCAAAGCGTAGACCGACAGGCTGTTCTGGTTCTGGCTTTTCGATGTCGGCGTGGTGACCGTGAAATGGGTCGGGTCAGAGACACTGGCGACCAGATAGACTCCGCTCGCCGCTGTGCCGGACGTGAAATGGATATAGACACTATTGCTCACTACGAGCCCATGCGGCCCGCTGGTGCTGATGACAATATTTGTTCCCGTTTGCGTATAGCCGCCGGCCGATATTTTGGGCAAAAGGCAACTGCCCGCGCGCTGCGTCAAATCGGGGGTGGCGACTATAAAATGCGACGAATCAATTATGTTGGAAACTGTATAGAGACCGCTAACCGCGCCGCCGGTGGTAAAGACGAGATACACAGGGTTGTTGCTGGCGAGGCCGTTGCCGGAAAGCGCGGCTGTTATGACGCCATTGGTCTGGCCGTAGGTTCCCACGAGAAGTTGCGGCGCCGTGATGGTCAGCGTTGTCTTGCTGGTCGCCGTCACGCTGTAACCCTGCGATGCTGGCGCCGGATTGCCACCAGACCCATCGGTGAAAATCATATAGGCCGTGTCGCCGGTATTCATCCCATGCGGGCCGGTTGTGGTGATGCTAATGACCTGGTTGGTTGTCTGGCTGTACGTGCCGCTCACCGTGGGTGGCGCTGGAAAAGCACGGGCCAATTCAGTCACGCGGAGCAACGGCTCGCGCTGCTTGCCGTACGTCGGTTGCGTGATCAGGTCGGGGCTGCGCGCCTCGTAATCGAGCAGAATTGCCCGGATCACCGCCGCCATATTGCCGCGGACGCCTGTGCCATCGTCGTTGAACACCTGCGTGACCCGATAGACATAGTCCCGGCTGGGATTGCTCGTGACGAGCCGTTGGATCAGTTCACGGCAGATAAACGGTCCCACATTTTGATTGTTGTAAATGGCGTCTAAAGCCTTCTCCAAATTCTGCTGGCAATAAGCAGTGTTGGTCGTGGACGTGACCATCTGATTTCCATAGGCGGGCGGTAAAACAACATTATCCAGCACCAGTTTGGACCCGAGGTCATGGTGAGAAGGGACCAGAACCATGGAGTTGGTTCCATTATAACCCGCGGTCCATTTCGGAGGCGTGTTTGTTTGGTAATAACTCCAGCCGGTAAAGACGGCGGCATAGCCCATGATTTCGTTCTGGTTATAGGTCGGCACCAGATTGTCCTGTGAATTCAGGATGAGCGAACCATCGGGCCATAACCGGTTCAGTCCAACGGAAAATAATTGCTGGATTTCCCGGGCATAATTTTCGTCCGCGTGCAATCCGGTGATTATGCTGCCCTCGTTATTGTTCAACATGCCCAGGTAGTTGCCCATGGCCGGGTGAAGGGTGACGTCTTCCAGTAGTGTGCGGTAATTTCCAAACGCATTGTCCACCAGCATGTCGTAGTAGGAAGAGAGCTCGTCCGCGTTATTTACCAGAACGCCATTTTCCGAGACGACGAATATTTCGCTCAACGCAAAAGCCACGCGCTGGCGCAATTGGTCCGGCGCGGTGATCGAGTTCTGCCACCACGCATTGAACCAATCGGGGCTTTGATACAAATCTGTCGGGTCTGAATACGGATGCGCCAGGACATTGGTCAGGGCATGGGTTGCGGGCATTGACAGTTGGCTCGTGATCCAGCCGGCGTAACCGGTCGACTGCAGGAAGGCGACCTCGTTTGAGTTGTAGCCGAACGTTGCCTGGGTCAGGAACCGCGCCGCCTGGTTGGGATTGGCTGAATCATCGGTCCATGCCGGCGGGGCAGGGGGTGGCGTGAACGTCTGCGAGCCGTTGGCCAGCGTAAAGTGTCCGCCGATCTCGCCGTTTGGAAACGCCTTGCTTTCGATCACGATGGCCGCCTTGCCGTCGGCAATGATTTGAAGAATATCGCTGGCCGATAGCGGGCCGGTGCCTTTAATGCTCCATAGATACGTTCCGTTGGGCTGCGGCTTGGTGGCGGAAATATCGAAAATCAATTCCGCGGGATCAGTCTGATAGGGATCGGAATTGATGGCTTCGCCCGTAGGCTCGCCCACCATGTTGGTAATCGTAAAGCTCAGGGTGGCCTGCGTGCCCGCGGAGTTGACGCGCAAAGTGGCGGAGCCCACGCCTTCGCTCACCACGCCGGGCAGCGCCAGCAGGTTCGCCGTATACAGCGTCCCCGGCGCGTTCGCCTGCAGCGGGGGATAATAACGGGACAACAGATAACCAGGCACGGCGGGCCCGGGATTACTGTTCGTTCCGGTCGGGTCCTGAAGCCAGCCCACCGACCAATTATCATTGGTTCCAACACCAGCCTTGTGCAAAATCTGAATGTAATATTGCTGCCCGGCCGTCAATGCCAGCCAGCCGGATTGTTGGGCGGATTGCAGGTTATATTGCCCCGGCAAAGTGCCGTTTTGACCGGGCGCGGTCGGATTATTCGTTGGCGTCACCCACGCGCGCAGCACCTGGTTCACCTGGTTGTTATCGTCGGAAATCCAAAGCTGGGCTGAATCGCTGCCGGCTACCCAAAAATAATAATTGCCCGTCACTGGCGGAGTGAAATAGCCGCGGATACGCTCCCCGTAATTGTCGCCATAATTCGTGGTGCCTTGAAGGCTGCCCAAAACGTTCGTAATGTTCGCTGGTGTATCCGTGGGAATGTCCGCGATATTCGTCCCGTGCACGTTGGTCCAAATTTCCTGCACGACCGAACTGCCCGTGTTCAGGACTGTGATGTCGAGGACGGACGCGCCTGTTCCCACGAGATTGCTGGCCGTGAGCGTGACATAGAAATTGCCCGCCAGCGTCGGGATGCCGCTGATGACGTGGGTTGTGGAATTAAACGCCAGGCCCGGCGGCAGGCCATTTGCCGTGAATCCCAGCGGCGTGTTCGCGGCCGTGACCGTAAACGTAAACGGCTGGCCCAGGTAAGCCACCGCGCTCAAGGCGCTGGTGATGACGGACGGGGCGTTCGAAGTGCCGGGCACGAAACTGTTCGTCGGATACAGACTCGAATTTGGAATCACTTCTTTTGCCTGGCTGGGGCTGAACCAATACAAATGCGCCTGGGCCGCCGAGCCGGCCTGATAATATTCAAGTTTAATGTCATAGCGCGTGCCCGCCTGCAGGCCGATCGCGTTTGTCTGGTCCGCCAGGCTTTGTTTTTGCCATTTGTCGATGACCAATTGATCATTCACCCACAACCGGCACCCGTCGTCGCTTTGCACGTCAAAAAAGTATCCTTCCGAAAACTGCGGCTGCACTTGCCCTGTCCAGCGCACCGTGTAAAGGCCATTGCTCAAGTCCGGCATCGTGCCGTTGGTCCAGTTGAAGTCAACCGTCGGGTCCACCCGCGTGAGAAACAGGTTCGTGGGATTAAAATTCGTTGAGCTTCCGTAAGTGAGGCTCGAATTGGTGTAATAGTGGCCGAGCAATCCCGAGCCCAGCCCGGAAGGTGAAGGATAAATCACGATGGCGGCGTTGCTCCCAGTTCCGACGGTGTAATTGTTTCCCGACAACAATTGCATTTGCACGATCGCCGGTGCTTGAAGGTTTGTGTCCGCCAGCGGAGTCACTGAAAGAGTTACGGAACTGATTCCTGCGGGTATTGTCGTTAACAACGGAAGCGTGCTGTAATCCACTCCCGCCCTCGCAAATCCGGTCCCGGGTCCTCCCAGCGCCAGATTTACGGTGATCAAGTCCAGGGGAAAACCGCCGCGCGTGATGGTAAAGACGCCCGAATCCGAGGCCTTTCCCCCGGGATCAGGCTGCGTCGCCGTCGGATCGGTCGCCGCTATGGTGATAACATTTTGCGACGCCAGCATATTCGTCGCGTACTCGTAGTCATTCATGGCCGCGCCGTTGAAGTCCTGCTGGCCGTTGCTGAAGGCGTTGGTGGAACTCAAGCCGAGCGCAAACTTTTCCCAATCATTCATTTGGCCGGTGCCGTCGGAATCGACGTCTGAAATCCCCACACGATAAAATTTCATCACCGGACCGAATGACCCGGTCAAAGTAATTGTGGCGCCCGATAATGCCTCCAAATTCGTTTCTACCACCCATGACGTGCCGATTGGATTGGTCGTACTCAGCAGAGTATACATCTTTCCCAACGCGCACGGCACGGTCACCGAAAAATTTGTGGACGACGCGGAATACGTCGGGATGCGGGGATAAGAATGAGAATTGTTCGGGTCCGTGCCGGCAGTCGCTTCCTGCCAGTTCAAAAAGCCGTCGCCATCCGAGTCTATATTTGGGTTGATGCCATAAACGTTATACGTCCATTCCCAGACGTCGCTGAGTCCGTTATGGTTCAAGTCAATCATCTGTGCTTGCCCGCGCACGGTAGCGGACAAGAAACCGGCAATGGCAACAAGAAGAATAGCGCTAACTTTCCTCATGTGGCAAATGGAGAACTTGGAACTCATTTGCTCAAAACTTTTAGAATCGTTAACATCCTCTCAGTGGTTACGGTAAAAGTCAAATCACAAAATCGTGCCCGGCAAAACTAGGGCGCATCTCAATTTCTTGCAACCAGAAGCAGTCGCGAAATGTGGAGAGCACGCGCCCCGCGTGCTTCCGACCGCGCCCCGCGGTCGGAACGGCGCGCGGCATCGCGCGTTGAAACGAGCGCGGAGGCGCGCTTGGCGCGGGCATCAACCGCTGCACGCGAGGCGCGTGCTCTCCCCCATTCATCCGCACTGCAAGAAACTGAGATGCGCCCTTTCCTGCAGGGCGGACCTCCCGGTCCGCCAGGCAAGGGCAACGCCTGGAGTCTGCGGTTTCCATTTTTGTCAGGAGACTGAGGGGGCAATTGTCCCAGTCCGGATGCATTTTGGCCGCCCTTAAAGGACAGACGGGACGAACGAGACGGATGGAAGCGAAAACGCCTTGTATTTGTGACATTTGGCAGGACGTTTTGGCAGGGAACTGTCCCCCCACCAAGCGGGAGTGTTTGGGACAGTCGAGTTGTGCGGGTCTGGCGCAACACGTTGTTTTTGAAGCTCTTACGACACGTTGTAACTGTCCATTGCATTTTGCGCGGAGACAATTAGCCGCGGGCCGTTGAAGCGTTGAAGCGGATTGGTCGCACGAAGGCCACGAAGAATGCGAAGGACGACGGCGACGATGACGAAGAGGACCCAACCTTCGCTCAGAAGATTCCACCTTCGCTGGAAAAGCTACGGCGGGCAGGACGATGGGCAGGCGTTGATTCCCCCTGGCCCTGTGGAACAGGCAATGGGCGCCGTTCGATACACTGCCGGTGACAGTGCTTCACAGTGGCATATTCTCACGCGCTAACGACGTGTTCAATGGGTTTATTTGCCACCTTTTGACACTTTTTAGAACCTTTTGAAACCTACGTTGGTAAGCGCCGTCTTCGCATGGGAATCCAAAACACAATAGTTGCGGTGGCGGGCGCATCTCAATTTCTTGCAACCAGAAGCAATCGCGAAATGGGGAGAGCACGCGCCCCGCGTGCTTCCGACCGCGCCCCGCGGTCGGAACGGCGCGCGCCATCGCGCGTTGAAACGAGCGCGGAGGCGCGCTCGGCGCGGTTGACGAGGGCGTCAACCGCTGCACGCGAGGCGCGTGCTCTCCCCCATTCATCCGCACTGCAAGAAACTGAGATGCGCCCGCAAAACTATTAGAGCGTTTTAAAAAATAATGTGGCCATTCGGAGCGAGGATTTTTGGTGTTTTGGCGAGGCTTCAGCGAAGGAGCATGTTTGAAAACCCTGTGACTGCCTGTCCGCCGTAGCTCCGATGGTTTGAAAATGAGTTTTCACACAACCGCTTCCGAGCGAAGGCGGAAGCTGAAACGACGCCAAAACCCAAACAGACCGCTTCCTCTTCTTTTTCTTCCCGAATGGCTACAGTATTTTTTAAACCGCTTTAACGCTATCATTGTCATCCTCATCCTCATCCTCATCCTCAAACCGAAACCCCGTAGGGATGGGATATCTGTAGCCTGGGGCAAGCGCGAGTCTTCGAGTGCGCCGCCCTGGGTGATACTGCGGAAGGTGGACGGGAGAGGGCCAAGGTGAGATTTCCGCGAAGGCCGTTTCGCGCATTAAACCCTGAACCCGTCCTCACCTTCAGCCGTATCAAACAATCTGACGATTAATCCCCGCTCCCTGTGGGAGAGGGCCGGGGTGAGGGAGAGTCGTTCGAACTATGGACCTGCGTGAGATCGCAAGTGCCCCTGCCATCCGAACGAAAATCACGGCGAAGCCGGCGCCGCCCCCGGGCTGCTATTGCCCGGCGTTTCAAAAGGCAGGCTGTTAGTAGAAAGATATACCGGTGGCGAAGTGGTATCGGGCAAATCCGGCGGCGCGGTTGCGTTTAGGTCCTTCAGCACCTCGTCCGTCAAGTCGTTGTCGCCTGCGGCAAACAGAACGGCGGGAGTTCCGTTGACCGTTTCGGCGGCAGTATCAAATACAATGGAATCTCCAGCCGCTTTGGCTTTTTCGGCGACGATCTTTTTGATATCCGTGATGATATTATCGCGCATGCGCGTGCGTTGATCGGCAATCTGGATTTGGGCCTGGCGTTCAAACTGGTCAATGGCGGCTTTGGAATCCTGCAATTGTTTAAGTTGATCATTGGCGGCTTGCCTGCGTCTGTCACGTTCGTCCTGGGAAACCGCCTGGTCATTGGCCGATTCAAGCATGGTCTGGTAATCCTGGCTGCGCTTTTTCATGTCCGCCGCCATGCTGGCATAATCTTTGTCCAGCTCATCGGCGCGCTGTTGGACGGCTGCTTCGGCCAGTTTTTTCTTGTAGTAGTTTTCAAATACCTTTTTCAGGTCCACTGTGGCAATTTTGGACTGTCCAAATGCCGGGGCGCCCGTGAACGCCACCAAGGCGACCGCCGGAAGGAGTATTCGCAGGAAATTTCTCATAAATAGTGATACAGCAAACCAGAACCCGGCGTTCAAGCCAACTTCAAAATATTGCAGATTGCAGGAAGTGGAATATTCTCTCCTAACGATCATTCAATGAAACATTCGATACCATGGCTGGGGCCGCTTCGAAAGATTTCCGGTGCGGATGCGGTTATCGTCGCCCCGGACCGGCTCACGGCGTATTCCGGCGATAAATGGTTCGCCAGCCACCACCCCCAGGCGGTGGTTTTGCCGCGAGACACCCAGTCGGTTTCGCGCATTCTGACGTTTGCCAATCAGAATAAGATTCCCGTCACGGCTCGGGGCGCGGGCTACGGTTATGTGGGCGGTGCGGTACCGATGGGCGGCGGCATCGTTCTTTCGCTCGAGCGGATGAAGCGCATCCTCGAAATTAACGGGAAAGATTTCGTGGCTGTGGTTCAGCCCGCCGTCATCACGGAGAAACTTCAGAATGCCGTCGAACGGAAGAAGCTTTTTTATCCTCCAGACCCGGCTAGCCGCGCGCATAATTTCATCGGTGGCAACATTGCCACCAACGCGGGCGGCCCGCGCTGTTTGAAATACGGCGTCACGCGCGACTATGTGCTGGGCCTGGAAGTCGTTTTGGCCGATGGCCGTATCCTGCGCCTGGGCGGGCGCACGCATAAAAATAAAACGGGTTTTGATCTGGTAAGACTATTTGTAGGCTCGGAAGGATTGCTGGGAATCGTCACTGAGGCAACACTCAAACTGATACCATTGCCGCCGTATCGGGCCACATTGGCTGCCGGATTTAGTTCGATGCGCGATGGCGTAGGCGCGTTGCAGGCCATTTTGGCCGCCGGATTTTTGCCGTGCGCGCTGGAGTTGGCCGACGAGTTCACCCTCGCCGCCGCCGCCAAATACACCAAAAGCCGCCGGCTCGGAATCTGCAAGGCGCATTTGATCGTAGAGTTGGACGGCCAGGAAAAATCCGTGCGCGGAGAATTACCCCAGGTGGAGAAGATCGTCCGGCGATTCAAACCGGAATTCGCCGATCGTGGCCTGGGCGATGCCGAATCCGAAAAGGTCTGGCAAATCCGGCGCGACTTTTCCTTTTCACTCCGTGCCACCGGCCTGACGAAATTGAACCAGGATATTGTCGTGCCGCGCGGACGGCTGGCGGAACTGTTTGCGTTCGCCGCCCGGCTGCAACGCAAATCGGGTTTGCAACTCGCCTGTTTCGGTCACGCCGGCGATGGCAATATTCATACGAACATCATGGTGGATTTTGAAAAGCCACGCGCGCAGGAACGCAGTGACGAGGCCCTGGACGAATTATTCCGCTGGGTTCTCGCTCACGACGGCGCCATTACCGGCGAACACGGCATCGGCCTGGCCAAAAAACGCTGGTGGCCGCTGGCTGTGTCCAAAGACGTCCAGGACGTTCATGGCGAAATAAAACACCTCCTCGACCCAAACGGCATCTTGAACCCGGGGAAATTCGTCTGACGACAGAGCCGAGCCTTCTTCAGCGCCAAGCCGAAAGGGCTGAATGCCCGTTCTATCAATCGCCAGGCAACGTACAACCCACGGTCGTCACTCCACCGCGAATTGGGCGGGCTCGCCAGCCGCACTGTTTGGACAAATCCAGGCCTGGTATTCCCCGGGCTGCACGATCCAATGGCCGTCTGAGTCATAAAAACCAAGTTCGTCAGGAGATATCGTAAACGTCACGTCACGCGTTTCGCCGGGTTGCAGAAGGATTTTTTGAAAACCTTTGAGTTCACGCACCGGCCGCGCACCGGCGGCGAAGGCCAATCCCCGAATATAGAGCTGCGCCACTTCCGTGCCCGCGCGCGCGCCAGTGTTTTTCAATTTTGTGCTTACAGTGAGCGTTCCGCCGGGTTTCAACACACCAGAATTGACATGGGTGGTTCCATATTCAAAAGTCGTGTACGTCAGTCCAAAACCAAATGGCAGAAACGGCACGCTCGGCCCGTCCACGTAGTTGCCTTTCCAGTGCCCGAAGCCCGGGCGCCCGGTGTTGGCGTGATTGTAATACATCGGCACCTGGCCGACGCTATATGGAAATGTCGTCGTCAGTCGGCCCGAAGGATCAACATCACCGAATAATACATCTGTGAGGCCGTTGCCGGCCTGGATGCCTGGATACCATGCCTCTAAAACGGCGGATGCTTTGGCCAGGACCCCCGACAGGGCGAGGGGGCGTCCATTGAACAGGACAACTACAATGGGCTTGCCTGTTGCTGCCACGGCGTTCAGCAAATCCATTTGCAGGCCAGGCAAATTCAATGAGCTTCGGCTGCCGTCTTCGCCACTCCAATCCGATGGTTCTCCCAGTGCCAGAATGACAATGTCCGCCTTGTTTGCTTCGGCGACTGCCCCGGCAATTTCGTTGCTTTCGGTGGGGTGCTCCGTAATTTGAGAATAATCCCCAACGTGGAAGCGCGTCCGGCCGCTCTCGATGATTGAGCAGCCGCGGGCGACGAGGAGTTGAATGTCCGGAAATTGTTGTTCGATGGCGGTCGCGAGTGAAACCACATCCTGGCTGTGGGCGCGGGAATACCACGGCCCGACCATTTGTTCGGAGTCCGTGCCCAACGGCCCGATTAGCGCGATCGTTTTCGTCTCCTTCGACAAAGGCAACAATTTGTTATCGTTTTTGAGAAGCACGCAGGATTTGGCCGCGGCTTCCCGCGCCAGCGCAATGGCATCCGGCTGAAGATACGCCGTTTTATAGCGGGTTTCGTCCGTATATGGATGATCAAAAAGTCCTTTCGTAAACTTGACCGTGAGAATGCGCCGGACGGCTTCGTCAATGACCGACATGGGGATTTTTTTGTCTTTGATCTGTTGCGCCAGGGTCTCGTGATAGGTCGTCGAAACCATTTCCATATCCACGCCGGCGGTCAGGGCAAATCGAACCGCCTCGGCATCATCCGCTGCCAGGCCGTGGTCAATCAATTCGCTGACGGACTGGTAATCGCTCACGACAAAGCCTTTGAACCCCCATTCATTTCGCAGAACATCTGTAAGGGTAAAGTGATTTGCGCTGGCCGGGATGCCGTCCAGATCGTTGAAGGCGCTCATAATGGTCAGCGCCCCGGCGTCAATCCCGGCTTTGAACTGTGGCAAATAGAAATTGCGCAACGTGAATTTGGAGATTTCCGTCGTGTTGTAATCGCGCCCGCCTTCGGCGGCACCGTAACCGACGTAATGTTTCAGGCAGGCGGCAATACGATTGGTGTCGGCCATGTTGGTGCCCTGGAAACCCTCCACGTTTGCAGCGGCGTACAGCGAGCCTAGATAAGGGTCCTCGCCAAATCCTTCGGCGATTCGTCCCCATCGCGGGTCGCGCGCCAGGTCCACCATCGGCGAAAATGTCCAATCAATGCCCGCGGCCGCGCATTCGCGCGCGGAAATCGTTTGCGTGCGCTCAAACAAACTCGGCTCCCACGAGCATGCCATCGCCAGCGGAATCGGAAATACCGTGCGAAAACCGTGGATAGCGTCATGCCCGAATATCAGCGGGATGCCCAATCGGCTTTGTTCCACGGCGATGTGTTGGAGGCGGTTGCGCAACATCGGTGTTTCTATCATCACCGAGCCGCCCATAAACGAGCCCACTCCGCCGTCGCGTATTCTTTTGGCCATGGTCACATCGGCGTTATCAGGCGTATCGCTCTGCCAAAGCTGGCCGAGCTTTTCGTCCAGCGTCATTCGCCGGAGCAAATCGTTAACACGTTTCTTAACCGGCTGCGACGGATCTTCGTAGACGTCCATGCGTCCGTTCTTATCGAAGTCAAACCAGCCGTTGTGGTGGATTAAAGGGGGATTCGCAGCGCCCGCGGCCAGCGCGGCCAGCCAAATTGTGAGAATCGAAAAAATTTTCACGAGTGGAATGTGCAGTGAATCCCTCATAAATTCAAAATTTTTTTTCAACCGAGCCACGCGCCACCGTAGCGCAGGTTTCCAAACCTGCTGTATCGCCGATTTCCAAATCGGCATGGCCGTCCGAACGCAAGTGCCAGCCAGGATCATTCAGTTTCAAGGTCCCAATGCATACGCACGAAAACGGCTTCGCCCTGTAGGCCGTGTGCCCTCACACGGCGCTTTCGCGGTTCACGCTCCCTGCGCACGAATCGAAAATTTCTATGAACCATGATGCGCGTTAGGGGCGGGGACAGCTTGTCCCCGCAAAACTCTCTCTATTGTATTGGACGAGCCGCCCTCACTCCTGTTCAGCGTTCGATGTTCGGTGTGCGGTGTTCCCGCTTCTTCTTTACTGAATAATCCCTCGCTTCTTCAACATCGCCTCCATCGCTTTATCCATCAGAAAATCCGCCAGCGGTTTGGTGATTTCGTCCAACGCTCCAACCGCAGCCTGCAATCGTTTCAATTCCGCCGCGCTCGCCTTCAAATCTTCCACCGTCAGCGCGTTTTCGACTGCGCTCACTGCCCCCTCGATTTGCCTGCGATAATCCTCTTCAATTTCACCAGCATTGGCCGCCACCGCCTTTTTAGTGGCTGCTACCGCGTCGTTTGCCTTGAGTTTGGCTTCGATCCAGCGCCGCGCGTCCAGGTCTTCGAATGCATGCGCCACGGACTCTTCGACCATTTTTTGCACCGCCGAATCGTCCACATCCACCGCCGATTTGATTTCAACGACGCGTTCTTTGCCGGTCTTCGTGTCGCGCGCCAGGGCATGAAGAATTCCATTGGCATCAATCTCAAATTGCACTCCCACACGAGCCGCGCCGCGCGGTGCCGGTTCAAATTCGATGGCAAATTTGCCGAGGGTCCAATTGTCCTTCGCCCGTTCGCGCTCGCCCTGCAAAACGTGAATGAGCATTGAGCGTTGGTTGTCCATGGCCGTCGTGAACATTTCACCCGCTTTGACTGGAATCGTGGTGTTGCGCGGAATCAGCACATTCATCAAGCCGCCAAATGTTTCAATGCCCAGCGAGAGCGGCGTGACGTCCAGCAGCAACACGTTCCGGAAACCGCCACTCAGGATTTCAGCCTGGATAGCCGCGCCCAGCGCAACCGCTTCGTCCGGGTTTTGCGAAGTATTGAGCTGCGGACCATCCGCTTTGTGAAAAGAGGTTCCCAACCGAAGCGTTCCTCGCGTTTCCTCAAATTCGGCGCAGCCAAATAAATTCGCCACAAAGTGCCGCACCATGGGCATTCGTGTCTGGCCGCCCACCAGGATGACCTGGCCCAGGTCACGCGGCTCAAGTTTCGCATCGGCCAGTGCCCGTAGACAGTGCGGTCGCGTCTGGGCAATGATATCGCGCGTGAGATTTTCCAGCTTTTCCCGCGTGAGCGTATAATGGAATGAGAAGTCGGGTGTTAAAAACGGCAATGCGATCTCGGCCTCGGTTTCCGTGGACAATTTAATTTTGGCCGCCTCCGCCGCCTCGCGCAGGCGCGATAAAACGGTAACGTCGTCCAAACAGCGGAGGCCCGACGCGCGGTTTATTTCTTCCGCCAAAAACTGGACGATTCGCTTGTCCAGGTCATCACCACCCAGCCGCGTATTACCGTTGGTGGCCAGCACTTGAAAAATCCCTTCATTCAATTCAAGGATGGATAAATCAAACGTACCGCCGCCCAAATCATAGACCGCGATCTTTGACTTTTCCTTAAGCTTATCCAGGCCGTAGGCGAGCGCCGCGGCCGTGGGCTCATTCAATATTCGCTCAACCGTAAAGCCCGCCAATTCGCCCGCCCGTTTGGTTGCCGCCCTCTGTGAGTCATTAAAATACGCCGGAACCGTAATGACCGCGCGCGTGACCGGTTCGCCGAATGAATTCTCCGCGTCGCATTTTAGTTTTTTCAACACTTCCGCGGAGACTTCTTCCGGAGAAAAAGTTTTCCCGTGAACGGGAATCGTCACCGGACCGCCGTCACAGTTCAGCCCGTATGTCTCCGGTTTCTCCTCGGCGGATATTTCCGCCCCTCGCCGGCCAATGAATCGCTTAATGGAATAGACCGTCTCTGCGGGCTTCAAGACCCGGACACGATTGGCCTCATGGCCGACGATCGGTGCCGAATCGGCCGATGGGAAATGGATGACCGACGGCGTCAGGCGGCGGCCATTGACGTCTGCGATGACGAATGGAATCCCCGAATCCACCGTTGCGACAAGTGAATTAGTGGTCCCCAGGTCTATACCGACAATTTTGCTCATGTAGCGTCCGTAAATTGAAACATGAAAGCAGAGAAAACCCAATCTGATTGTGGAAGCCCTCATGGAGAATATGAATCGGCAATACCGTTTCGCCATTTCCGACAGTCGGGCGACAATTCTCCCTCTCCTTGGGGAGGGCAGGCTTGTCGCGCCGAAGCCAGGCGAAGGCGGAGGTGAGGGAGCGTCTTCCGGACGCAGATATTCGCTTCCCCGGTTAATGCAAGGGAGCTGAAGCGTTGAATTGAGATACCAACCATAGGGGCGCGGCTGTGTCCCGCTGGGCGGGACCAGCCGCAGCACGTTGCGAGCATGGGCTCGGTGATTGGGTGTATCTCTTTGACAGGCGAAGCTGCTGCGGCTGGCTTTCAGCACAGCCTCCCCGCAGCCAAGGCATGACCGGTAGGGCGGAAGTACTCTTCCGCCAGGCGCCCATCGTAAGATGGACACCATAGATGTCGTTCGTTTATCCCTTGATCTTAAAACGGTTGGGACGCACGTTTGAGGGAGTACCATATGAGCGCCAACAGATCAGTACAACTAGTCCTCGTCATTTGCTTTTGGGGATTCGTCATTGCCGTCTTCGTATCCTGGAAGCTGCGCGACCGTCGGAGGTCGAAGGCGAGTTCCATTGAACGAACGGAACTTGTGAACCGATTGTTTCATCCGGATTGGCAATTCTACGAACGACACCTCCAACGTCCTGCCCCGGCGGCTCTACGCGAGCTTTACGCCGACCGCCGTTTGGTCGCCATCGCTGGGCCAAACCATAACGGAAAAAATGAAATCAGCACATTCATGCCGCTGGACAAAGACAGCGTCGTAGATTCAGCCGGCCTGATTGAACACGACGTCATCCCAATAGCGTTCAGCGACGATGGCGATCCCATCTATTTGCGTCCCGGCGCCGCCGAACCGGACACAGTCTACATAGCCTATCACGACGACCCCGGAAAAGTTCTCGTCTTCGCCGACTCAGTTGCCGGGCTGCTTGAGAAATTGAGGAAAGAAAATTGAGGAGCGGCCAGGAAATCTGATTCTCGCGGATTTTCTGTGGTAGCTGCGGAGCAGCGTGCGAAAGTAGCCCATAGCGGCAGCTATGGGTTACCGATGCAAAATTCTCTTAAGCTCCGGCAGGAGCGAAAGACAAACGCGCCCATAGTAAAGGAGTTTCAGAATCAGCCCATTTGCGACCCCCATCCTTTATTTTGTTGCTTGATTTAGAAACTGTCAGGGAGCACGTTGGAGTCCACCCCTATAAACCATTGAACCATGAAAACTTTTAGCCCTCGCAGGAACCGGAACCGTAGCGCGGACTTCCAAGTCTGCTGTATCGCAGGTTTCCAAACCTGCCAGTGGTACGGCGTCGCACGACCTGCCGAAGCGCGAAAAGCCTTTTTTGGAAATCTTTTAATATTCTCCATTTCCCTTCTCGCAATCACAGGTTGCTCCACAACCCGCCCAGCTACCAGCGCAAAGGCTGATCCCGAGACGGTGATGGTGACTTACCATGTCCAACCCGGCAAAGAGGCGGAGTTCCAGAACCTACTCACACAGGCCTGGCAAGTTTATCGCGAGGGCCATATGGTCAGCGCCCGGCCGCACACCGTCGTTCGGTATACTGAGGACGAAGACAAAACGAAGTTTATTGAGATTTTTACCTGGACCAAATCACCCGACCATCCTCCCACAAGCGTTCAGGCCGTTTGGAAACAGGAACAGTCCTTATGCGAGGCCCGGGACGGGCAAAGAGGCATTGAAGGCGGCGAAGTGGAACTTGTTACGGGAAAATAACGCATCTCATATGCGCAATCCCATCTTGGGCTTTAGTAGCGCGCTGGCATTTCTCTTTGTCGGCTATGCCGGCGCTTGGTTCGGCAATCCCGATGAGATTCAGTTTCTCTCGCGTACCCCGGATGCCTTCGGCCACGCTTTTGAGGCATTGATCCTCGCGGCCTTTTTTGCGGCGGCGATCATGGTTATTATTGTCTGGCCGCAGACGTCGCTCGCAAGCTGGCTCGTCAGACGATTTCGTCTCCATCGTTTTTTCCCATTCCCATTCTTCTTTGTAATTTGCAGCATCGTCGTTTGCATTCTTGATTTTACGGTGATTCGAAACCACCGCCTGATAATGTATCTGATCGGTACAAGTTACCTTTTTGTCTCCTGCCTCATTTTCTGGTGGATTTCATTCCGGCATGTCCGTCATATGCCCAATTTGAGAGGCTAACGCGCGCATTTTTGCAGCCGCAGCAATAGCCTTTTTTAACTGGAGAACTGATGATAGAATCCGTTGATTCTGGATTGAGCCTCCTGTAGCGCTTGCGTCATGGAGTGCGGTGGCAAGTGAAGCGCGACACCGCTTTCAAACGCTGTTGCCACCCAGATTCAGGTGCGTTCGATGTTCGATGCCTGACCGCCGTAGCTTCTGAGCGAAGGCTGGTTCCTGGATGTTCCCTCTTGGGGGTCAGGCTTTCGCTAACGTCGCACCCGGCTTTGCCTGAAGCGCGTTTTTGGCAATCGTCACCAATTGCGAGAAAGCGGCAGAATCTTGCGCGGCAATGTCCGCCAGAATCTTGCGGTCCAATTCGCACTTGGCGGCCTTGAGACCTTCCATGAAACGGCTGTATGTCAGCCCGGCGGCGCGAACGGCCGCGTTAATACGGATTTGCCAAAGATAACGAAACTCGCGTTTACGGCGGCGGCGATCCCGATAGGCGTACTGGCGACCGTGGTCCACGGCGTCGGAAGCATAGCGATATAGTTTGCCGCGTTTAAGCCGAAAGCCTTTGGCGGCGCGGATCATCCGCGTTCGGCGTTTGCGTGAAGCGGGAGAATTAGTGACGCGCATGGGTAGTAAACTTTAAATTGTTAAAACGTTGAAGCCGCGGAATCAGTGCGAAAATGGAAGGTTCTGGGTTATCCGGTACAGGTCCGTGGCATGGACGCTCGCAACTTTGCCCAGGCGGCGCAGCCGCTTGGCGTTCTTGCTTTGCGCCAAATGGCGCCGCCCGGCGCGAAAGCGCAACGCTTTCCCGGTCGCGGTGATCTTAAACCGCTTGGCCACGGCCTTTTTCGTTTTGATGCCTTTGGGACGTCTCATAAGTAATTCAAAAGAGTGTCGATTATACGCTCCCAAGGTTCTCAAGCAAGCGGAAACATACAAATTTTTTGGCCGCGAAAGCCCCCCCTCTGACGCCAGCCAGCCATCGGTACAAGCCTCACCTTGGGTATTTAGAGTTGGAGTTTCTCTGGATGTTGGCGCTTGAGTTTTGGAGCTTTTTATTGATCCCAGGATTTTTAGTTTCATCGCAAGAATGATACGGCGGAGGGGACGGAAGAGGGCAAGGGAGAGGGGAGAGCGACAGCTCTTTCAACGCTTCGAACCATTGCACTTCAGCACCGTTGCCTTGCATAATTCGGCAATTTTAACGGTCAAGCTTGCGTTATTTCGCTCCAGGTCCGATCTGTTCTTTTCGATACGTTCATCCAACCCGGCAATCCTGGCGTCAACTTCACGAATTCGGGCCGAAATGTCTTCCGGTCGTTCGCGCGCCACTTGCGTATCGCTTTTCACACCATTCTCTCAGCAGATAGGATACCAGTTTCATAAGGGGTCAGAGATGACTAATGGTGTGAACCTCATAGGGGTCCATGGGGGCCGGTTCCTGGCATTGTAGTATTTCGCCAGGAATTACCCTCGCACTACGACAACTTCTTGGTTGTCGCCGATTGGAGTTTTTGGGTTCCAAAATCTTGATTGCGCCCGCGGCCCAACGTCTGCCCATTGACACCATGCGCCGGGGTCGTCGAACGGCTCTCAGCAAGCGCAACCGACATGTCCAATGGTTCCTCTTCCGCTTCCGGTGGCGAACCGCTCCACACTGGCAAAAAAATCTTGAATGACGAACCCTTGCCCACTTCGCTGGCCAGTTCGATCCAGCCTCCGTGCCGCCGCACAATCCCTTGCACCATCCAGAGCCCCAGTCCAGTGCCTTTGCCGATCTCTTTGGTTGTAAAAAATGGATCAAAAATATGGCTGGCAATTTCCGGCGGCACGCCCTTGCCGTGATCGCTCACGGTCAGCCGCACAAATCCGTTTGACTTCGTGCCCCCGCGCCGCTGCACGTAAGTGTCCGTCATGTCTACCTCCTGCGCCTCTATCGTGATATCGCCGCCTCCCACCATGGCGTCCCGCGCGTTTAACACCAGGTTGATCAATACCTGTTCCATGTTGCATTCGTCGGCGCAAACCGGTGGAACCTTCTCGTCCAGCGCAACCACCAGGCGATAGTCTTCGCCCAGCGACTGCTCCAATAGTTGCTGTGCCCGCTGGATGCAGGCTGCAAGATGCACGGCCTTTAGCACTATCGGCTGCTGCCGGGTTATGCCGAGCAATTGCTTCGTATAATTCGCCGCGCGCGTGCTGGCCTGCAATATCCGTTCTGTGCAGGCTGTCGGCCGCTGATCCGCCGCAAGTTGCGATTGCAGGAGGCTCGCATGGCCTTGAATCACGCCCAGCACATTGTTGAATTCATGCGCCACACCGGCAACCAGCCGGCCCACGACTTCCAGTTTTTGCGCCTGGCGCAGCCCCGCTTCAAGTTTAAGTTTTTCAGTAATGTCCTCCGCGACGATGAGGAGGCATGGCTGCGCGTTAGCCGTGAGTGGTTCAGCGCAGAGTACGATATTGCGTTCTTCACCGTCTTGCCTCACCAGCACGCACGAATGGTTGCGTAGCCGGCCTTCCGGCTGAAGACCCGCTTTGAGCGCCGCTGCATCCTTCCACAACCGCAAATCATCGCAGGTGTGTTGCACGATTTGTTCGGTCGCATGCCCCGTCAAGACCGTGAAACTCGAATTCACCGCCACGAACCGTCCATCGCCCCGGCTCTGGATCGCCATCGGCATCGGGCTCGACTGAAACGCCTTGCTGAATTTTTCTTCCGACGCCAGCAGCGCCGCTTGCGCCTGGGCACGTTCGCTCACTTCCTTCGTCAACTCTTCAGCGCGCTCTTGCGCCATTTTTTCCAATTCATCCATCCGCAGGCGCGCCTGCTGCCCCAGCAACCATTTTCGCGTGAGCGCGTGCGCCAGTTGCAACACTTCCACCGTTTCAAACGGCTTTTTAAGAATCAACAAATTGTCGACATGACCAAAACGCCCGATGATGTCGTGCCACGAATAATCGGAATAGGCCGTGCAAATCACCGCCTGGAGAGCAGGGCAGACTTTCCAAAGACGGTCAACAGTTTCCACCCCGTCCCATCCGGGCGGCATGCGAATGTCTATGAATGCCAGGGAGAAGGGATCATTTGCTTTCAACGCCGCTTCGACCAGCGCCAGTGCTTCGTGGCCCTGCAATGCAAAATCCACCCGAAAAGGCCCTACTTTGGGCGTTGGTCCCGGTTTGGTAAACAGTTCCGCCTCAAGGTCCGCCAATTGTGACGAACTTGAGCCCGTGCCCAGCAAAGTCTTCCGAAAATCGTCATGGATTGACTGGTTGTCGTCAACCACCAGGATTCGCGGAATGAAATCGTTTGTCGTACTCATAATCGTGATTGTGATCCGCCGCGTTCAACCGGTATTTCCAAAACAAAGGTCGCGCCTTTGCCTTCCCCTTCACTGTCGGCTTCCAGGCTGCCGCCCAATTCTTTGGCCGCAAGCGCGCTCCCGTGCAAACCAAAACCATGTCCGCCGCTTTTTTTCGTCGTAAATCCGTGATTGAAAATTCTCTTGAGGTTCGCCGGGGGTATTCCCACGCCGTTGTCGCTCACCGTCACCTTGATTCGTCCGGAACCGTTCGCCACGCGAATGTTGACTTCCTTCGGAGCCTGCTCGGACTCAACGCAGGCATGCTTTGCGTTGCTCAACAAGTTCAAAAGAATTTGCAACACCTTATGTTTGTCCACGACGATCTCGGGCATTTTAGGAGCATAATCGCGCTTGACGCTTACCTGATGTTCCGCCATTTCCACCGCCTGAATCCGTAAGACGTCTTCCACCAGATCATCCATGCGGACGCTTTCGGCGAGGCCCATTACCTTGCCGTAGCTCTGTTGGGTGGTGACAATCTGCTTGATGTGTTCGATCTTCGTGCGCACGAATCCAATCTCTTTGAGGATCAAGGTTTGTTCGCTTCCCAGGTGCGTCGCCAGTTTGGCCAAATAATCGGGCAACTGCTTTCCTTTGGGATCATTCGTCAAATAGTTGCCCAGGTCGTTGGCGTGCTCGCGCATCAATCGCGCCACCTGCCCGATGTTTTGAATCTTAAATTCCGCAATGTGGTCGGAGACCACCGCTGCCGAAACATTGACGCTGTTCAAGACGTTGCCCACGTTGTGCAACACCGACGTGGCCACTTCAGACATGCCGGCCTTGCGTGAAACCTCGAGCATTTCCTTGTGCGATCTTTCGGTGCCTAGCTTTTCCGACCTCAGCCGGTCAGCCGTCTCGCGCAGATCGTCGTTGGCAATGCTTAACTTCTCCGACTCAATCCTTAGAGTTTCTTCGAGCGCGGCCTGGGCTTCTCTGGCTTTTTGTTCCGCACCCTGGTACCACTTGAGCACGGCCTGAATTTGATACATCCCGATCAGCAGCAGGATGGAAGTGATCCCATACGCGCCGTCCAGGATAATGTTGCGCCTGGGAAAATCTGGAATCACGTCCGCGCTTTCGGCCCAATGCAAAACGGCTAGGCTAGCAAATGCGCAGAAAAGCCACCACCCCACGTGAACAGCCCGAAAGTGGCGTTTAAGCCAAAGCGCATATCCGGCCACGGTCAATTGAAGCGCACCCGCGGCCAAATCTATATAGTTTTGATAATTCATCAACGGAATCCCGGAGCCTCCATCGCAACATTTGTGCCGATAATTCGCAGAAAATCAGAAATTGCAACAGTGTGGCTATTAGCGTTCCCGGGGTGAGGTTCGGTGAGGCCCTTAACCTCGTGTGTGACATAGTCCGTTGCAGCGCAATAAATAGCGAAACGCTCCCTAGGGCCTGTTAACACTAATTGACAATTGCTGAAAAATTGGCATTCTTATGGGGCGTGGAACTAACCGAGAGTCAGTTTCAGCGGATTGCGGATTGTTTGCCGCGTCAGCGCGGCAACGTCAGCATGACGAATTTGCGGCTGCTCAATGCTCTATTGTATGTGGTTGAGCATGGCTGCAAATGGCGCGGTTTGCCGAAGCATTTCGGCAATTGGCATACGATCTATACGCGGATGAACCGCTGGAGCAAAGCCGGTGTCTTGGACCGGGTCTTTGCTCGGCTGCAGCAAGAGCAAATCCTTGCCATCCGAATCGAACACGTGTGCTTGGATAGCACCACGA
>DATAST010000198.1:0-23251 GCA_036269115.1 Verrucomicrobiia bacterium
CACCCCGGCCCTCTCCCGCTGGGAGAGGGAGAATTGTTGCCCGTTGGCGGGTAACGACAGGCAATTGCCTCGATTCGTGATCCCAATTCATTCGTAAAAATCGAAAGGAGGCTTTCCATGAACCGGCCGAATTGCTTGAAAGCGGTGTCTCGCTTCGCTCCAAAACGCAAGCGATGTCGCAAAGGTTCATGGTAAGGATGGATGGCCTGAAAATCATTTTGAAGTCCCCACGAGTTGCCGGCCGGCCAGCATCGAATCGCGCGCTTCAGTTTTGACGATGCGTCCATCGTCCATGTGCGCGATGGCATCGGCGTGGTGAAAGACACGGTTATCATGTGTCACTACGATAACCGCGCGATCGGGGTGAACGGCATTTTCGGCCAGCAGTTGCATGACAGCCTCGCCGGTGGCGTGGTCGAGGGCCGCCGTCGGTTCATCGCAAATGATCAGCCGCGGTTCATGGACCAAAGCACGCGCCAACGCGACGCGCTGCTGTTGGCCGCCGGAAAGTTTCGCGGGCAGCGAGTCCAATCGCTCCTGCAACCCGAGCCTGGCCAGTAACGTTTTCGCCCGCTCGGTTGCCGTTCGCCGGGCCATTCCGGCGGCAAGCAAAGGAACCGCAACGTTCTCCGCCGCCGTGAGCGCGGGCAGAAGATTAAATTGCTGGTAAACGAATCCGAGGTTCTTTCGACGAAAAAGAATACGTTCGCGCGGGGCCAGGTTCTCAACTTCCTGGGAAAATAACTCCACGCGACCGGCAGACTTATCCAGCAGACCGGCGATGACTGAGATCAGCGTCGTCTTGCCGCAACCGCTTGGGCCCACAAGGAATGTCAGTTCGCCCTGCTTCGCCTCGAAGTTCACGCTACGCAGGACTTCGATCGCCGAATCGCCTTCGCCGAAACGTTTGCGGATATCACGACAAACGACCGCCAATGGAGTTGAATTGGTATTCATATTCATCCTCGAAAAACGATGGCCGGTTCAAGCACAAGAACCCGCCGCAGACTCAATAAACTCGCCAGGACAATGACAAAAAACATGCACCCTGCCGTCAGCGCCACGCTCTGCCACATCAAAATGATGCCGCGCGTCGCTAGTTTATGGGAAAAGAAATCGAAAAATTCGCCCGCCATGCCGGTTCCAATGGCAAAACCGATGGCGCCCACCGTTGCCGCCTGGAGCAACACCATTCCGATCAAACGCCAATTGGTTACACCGATTGCCTTGAGCGCACCAAATTGTTTCAGGTTCTCAACGGTGAAAAGATAGAATGTCTGCCCGGCCACCACGGCGCCCACGATGAGAGCAATGGTAATCGTAATTCCAAAATTAACCGGGATACCGGTATTCTTGAGATAATATTGGATGCAGTCCCAACGAAATTCTGACGATGTACGCGCTCTCAGCCCAGTCTGGCCCTCGATCCTCCGACAAAGTTCCCCAGCACTCACGCCGGGACGCGGCTGTGCCAAAACGTAGGAGAGTTCTGTCCGTTCATGCCCGACGAAATTAACGGCCACGCTGTAGCGCGCATGAAGCACCGGCCAGCTTACGAATGGCGCTGAAGCGTCCGAGATACCCACGATGGTTACCTTGTGGTCGTTTAATTCCAGAGTGCGCCCGAGTTGAAGCGGTTCGCCGGGAAAAAGCAAAACGTAACCCGCCTTGTCGATCACAACCGAATCCGGTTCACGGAGTCGTTCCCAGGAGCCGAGGAGCATCTTGCGCGGAACGCCCGTCAGCGTGGCGTCGTCCACTCCCAGGCAGAATGTCGTGGCGAATTTCCCCGCAGGCGTGCGCGCGACTGGCGTTCCCTTGTATAATTTTACCGCCCAGCCCACGCCGTCAACGCTTCGGACCCGGTCCAGATCGGTGTCTTTGAGCGCCTTTGTCTGCTCGAAATATTCTGTGCTGCGGTCCATCACCCAAATACCCGCGTCTGAAACATCCGCTATCTGGCTGCCCGTGCGATTGAGAATGCCGGCAAAAATCGAAATTTGGTTTTCGAGAAGAAAGGTGGAAAAAGCGATCGCGAAGATTAAAGCGAGATACTTGGCACGATCACCGGTCAACATTTTCAAGGCAACAAAGTTCATGGCTTTAAGTAAGTTTCTGACTATCAGTCATTTTTGCGTTAAAAAATTTTTAGCTTCCTTTAAACCAGGTTGCTTCCGAGAAAATCTCCTTGTGGATCCGACGGTCTATCGCATCGGCATCCAGGTCCTTTGAATTTGGTTTCCAACCCAAACCGTCCAAAACAATGTCCACGTTTTGACACATCATTTTCAGAGGATCTGCCCCACCCAGGAACATTGGGCCATGGCCGCTTCGTCCCATGATGTGGCTTCCGATCGCCGTCGAGGCAATCGCAAAGACAATTCGTTCCGGCGGAAGATGGCTTTGAGGAAGGTCACCCGCTTCCATGGCATCTGTCACAATGCTATGGACCGCTCGGAAACAACGCGCTCCCTCCATTCCATGGGCCTGCTGGCGTAATGCGTCTGCTTTTTCCCAAAATGATTGCGATTTGAGCATAAGCTCAACGCTGAAATAATCAGGATAAACGCTTGCGAAATGGCAGCACGCAAATCCAATCGCTCGCATCCGCTCTCGGCTAGTGCCCTTGAATTTTGCTCCCCGCTCGAAAAATTCGGCCCGTTCTCTTATCGCGCGGGTAGCGACCGCCAGCGCAATATCCTCCTTGGTCTTAAAGTGCAGATAGAGTGTTCCCTTCGAATATTCGACGGACTTTGCCAGGTCATCCAGATTGAGATTCTGGAATCCGTCCTTCAACAGGGAACGCTGCGCGTGATCGAGAATCAATTCTTCCCGCTCCGCCCGCTCCCGGTCTTTTCGTGCCTGGGTAACACTCATTATTTGGATAATAGTCGATGTTTGACTCAGAGTCAATATATTTCGAAAAGTTTTTCAAGGCCCGCGAAATCGAGTGTTTTTCTCCATCTACAAAGCCATTTGGACTATTTCATCCTATCGGCAAAGCCGCAAACTGAAAGCCCTGGAAGGGCGGACGATGGTAGCTAGGGGTCGAGCGCGAGTCCGCGAGCGCGCCACCCTTGGTACGAGCAACGAGAATCCAGCCGCTAATTGCCAGACCGCGCGAGTTCGCAAGTGGCGCTGCCACCGCGATTCTAATTTGCGGCGTCTCCTCCGGTCCGTACGCGACTCGGTTCGAACCTATCCGGCGTTCTCTGGAGCCCTATATTTAGCTGCGTAAGGTGGTTCGTGTGACGGAAGTGATTCACGATTATACTGAAAATCTATCTCGTTGTGGGGCGTCTTTTTAATGAACCGAGCGTCAACTGTAATGCGTGTGGGACGCATAGAGGCGGCCTCATGACGAATAAAACCTTCCATGTAAAGCGTAAGAAAATCAGCGTCTCGCCTGACAATCTTAATTGTGTTGGGTTCAGTCCCCTCTAGCTCATCGTAATAGAACGCGGTATAGACAACTCCGGTGAAATCATCGAAACACTCGTCAATGAAAAATTGGCTGCCTGAAATAAGCATATTGTCGTTTAGCCCGCGAACCCAAATATCAATACGCCAGCTTGGCTCGTGCCGCCACTTATCGTCTTCCGGGAAAATGCTGACTTGCTTCTCCGTCTGAACAGATAACGATAGTACGGGGACCGAATACGGAGACGGGTTCGAAAATCCCCACGTCGCTGATCTGATTGGATAATGTTGGGCCGCATCTCCACGAAACATTCTGAGCATGTCTGTTTGCATAACGGTTGAAACTGCCTATCGATCTGAATCTGCCCGCCCCGTCGTACCTTGACAAGAACGAAGGCGCTAGCCGTCACCCGTTCACACCTTAATCGGCAAAACCAGCATCACCCGGCTGTCCTGGTAAAGTCGGCGTTGCAGTTCAAAAACAGTATGGTTGTGAAACCACCGGCCGATGCGGTTTTCGTCATCGAACACCAATTGTCCGGCAAAGAATTGCGATTGCGGAAATTGTTCAGCGACGTCTTTGCAGAGTTTTTCCGCTTCGTCCACGATATCGGTTCCCAGCGCGATTTTGGATTCGGAGTAGTAACCGTGCCTTCCGATATAGGAAACGTAGCGGTCCACCTCGGTCTGCGTATGTTTCTGCAGGTTTTCGACCTCCCTGGCGCCCTTGAAGTTGCCCGCATCCAGCACGCCGACCTGCACGAAGATGAAGTTCTGATACACCTTCGGGAACATCCGAATGACTGCCAGAAGTGTGTGCAGACCGATGCCGTTGAAACCATGCACGAGGAATACGGCCGTCCGCGCCTTGGTATCGCGTGGCGGAGGTTGCCGGATGATGGTAGTAATGTCGTCTTTGGCCGTGGCCGCCTCCACCAGATCGCCAAGCCGTTTCAATTTCTTCTGCGTCAGCTTGTAATATCGCTTCACCCAAAAGGCCACGCCAATTAGTACACCGGTCACGAGCAGTGTAACCCAACCACCTTCAAAAAATTTTACCAGGCACAGGGAAATCAGAATGCTGCCGGTGAGAAACAAGCCCATGCCGTTGATGACTATTTTCCTCCCCCATTTCGGCTCATGCGCGCGGAACTGCCACCAATGGCGCACCATACCCAATTGCGAGAGACTGAACGTGATGAAAACGTTGATGCTGTAAAGCACGACCAGCACGTCCACCGCCGCGCCCGTGAATAACACCACCAGCAACGCCGCAAAGCCCATGATCAACACCCCGTTTTGCGTGACCAATCGATCACTCAAGTTGGCAAACGGCGACGGCATCCAACGGTCGACCGCAAGATTTGCCAAAATGCGCGGGCCGCCAAAAAATCCGGTTTGCGCGGCAATGAACAGGAGAGCCGCCGAGGACGCCATGGCCGCCACCACAAAGCTGTGCCCAAGCCATCCGGGCCATGCCGCCGTGATTTTCCCGAAGAGCACAGCGTTCAGTGTCTGACCATCCACGTGTTCCACATGATACAAGAGATAGGCCAGCAAAAGTCCGCCAACGATGAATGAGAGCGACACGCACATGTAAACCATGGTGCGTTTTCCAGTCTGCACCCGCGGCTCGCGCAGCGAATTAAGGCCGTTGCTCACGGCTTCGATACCCGTATAGGTACCTGCACCCAAACTGTAGGCGCGGAGAATAAGGGCGAAAAAACCAAACAGCCCCACTTCCGAGGTGTCGGATTTCACGTCCACCACCAACCCATGCGCGATATCCGGCAAATCGCCAAAATGCGACGCAATCGCCCAGGCTATTCCAAACGTATAAGTGGCCACGAACAGAAAAAAGACCGGCAGCCAAAGCACGACTGATTCCTTCGCGCCCCGCAGGTTCAACAAGGTCAGGAAAATCAAAATCCCGACGGAAAATTTCAATTTCCATGACTGCCATTCGACCGGCAGCATGCTAAACAGCGCGTCCGTGCCGCTGGCCACGCTGATGGCAATCGTCAGGACGTAATCGCCGATGAGCGCGCAGCCGGATACCACGCCCACGGTCGGCGATAACAATTTGCTGGCAACCAGGTACCCGCCGCCGCCCGAGGGAAAGACTTCAATGATCTGCGAATAGCTCAGACAAATGATGACAATTGTCAGGATGGACGCTGCCGCGACAAAAAGACTCAAATGCGTATGACCCTGCAACGCCATAAAGGCGGCCTCCGGACCATAGCAGGACGACGATAATCCGTCCGCACCAAGTCCCACCCACGCCAGCAAGGCTATGAGCGACATACTGTGGAATATTTTCTTGTCCGAAAGATTCCGCGCCCTGCCAATAAAAACGGCTTTGGCCAGATTAAATAGGTTCATGGAATTATGCCTCAGAGGAACTTTAGATTGCCGGTCTCATTCAAATCATTGGACGTTGCTTTTCTGACTTCCTCGCCGAAAAAATGAAAACATTTCCTTTCAAATGTTTCATCTCCAGGGATAGACGGCAATACAATTATTTCGCAAATATGCATTGACAACTGTTGTCTATGCAACTATTGTGACTTGATGAACAAATCGGCCCCAAGTGAGCTGCACAAGCATGTCGGTTACTGGCTGCGTTGCCTTTCAAACCTGGTTTCAAGCACCTTTGCGGAAAAGCTGGCGACTCAGGACATTTCCGTCGCCCAATGGGTAGTCCTGCGGACGCTTTACGATAAACGCGACGTCACATTGAATGAGGCTGCCGAGGAAGTCGGCGTGGACAAAAGCTCGCTTTCACGCATGGTGGAGCGGCTGGTCCAAAAGGGATTGCTCATCCGCGCCGAAGGCAACGACCGGCGGTCGGTCGGATTGACGCTAACTCCGGCCGCAATGAAGCTCGTCCCGCAACTCGCCAGGTTGGCGGACAAAAACGATGAAGAATTCTTTCATACCCTCTCAGCCAAACAACGCGAAGAATTCCTGGCGACCATCAAACGATTGCTGGATGCCAACGGCTGGGACAAATAAAAACGACGAATAATCTAAAAAAACATGAACACGGAAATTATAACTGAAACAGCTCGTAAGACTCTCGACGGCACCATCTCATTTCCCGAAGTCGTCGGTCAATTGCTGACGGCGGGCGTGGAATATTATCACGTCGATTATATCGGCATGCACAAGACCTTCTATTGTGCCGAAGGTGACGTCGTTGTAACGCCGATCGAATACGAAGGATTGCCGCCAGTGGCTCCGGATTTCGACGCCGCAGCGGTTCGCGCCGACATTCTGGACAGCCAGCGCAACGGTCAAAAGTATCGGGATTTCACCCGGCGCGCGATGACTGCGGGCGTGCAAGGCTACTTCGCGTTTCTTCGCGGCAAACGCGTGACCTATTTCGGCCGTCAAGGCGACCAACACACGGAATGGTTTCCCGGCGCGCAGCCGGCGGCGATTACAGAGGGAATTCAGTCTCGATGACAAATCTCAAAACGATTCCCCGATGCGTCCTCGAAAAAGACGGCATAGTAGCCAGGAGCCTCAAACCCGGGTCCCTCAATGTTGCGCCCACCGGCTTGTCGAACAACCGCTGCAAGACGATCCACTTCAAGAACACTCTGTGCCCAGAAAGCAATCCGGCATTCGTTGGCTTTGTGCTCCGGTGACTCCGTAACGCCAAAAAATTCTGCGGCGCCTTCGTCTCCATTACGCTCATATTGAATCCAGCCGTCGATTTTGGCGTCCTTGTTAAAGCCCAGTTCGGGCAACAGAGTCTCGTAAAATGAACGAACTTCCGCCAGATTTCGTACTCTCAAATCAATGTGATCGAAACCGCGCATGGGTGCACTAGCGCTATTGATTGATTGACAACCTGAAGTATTGTTGCGGACAAGTCTCAGTCGTGTTGGTCACACTAACCGGATTGCCTGTTCCCATAATAGAGTCACCCATTGGAGTCCAAACGGGAGTGTTTAGATTAGTCGTAGCGTTGAGTTCATACGTCTGATTTGTAATCGTCGGCCAGGTAAAAACAATTTGGCTGCCCTTCAACGCAAAGGCTTTTAATTGAGGTTGGGCAACCACCGTCAGTGTCCCATTGACAAAATTAAAGCTATAATTGGTCGCACTCAATGAGCCGACGTCCACTGTAATGGCATACGTTCCCGCCGGACTGCTGATTGTGGCGCTGGTGCTTAAACTCGGGGCACCGGTTAACACATTAGTTCCTTCGCCGTTGACAAAATCGTGATAACTGACGGTCAAGGGCGGATTCGGCAATCCATAGGTTCTGCTGCTGTCGTTCGCGGTTACCGTTAATGTGGCTGGTGTGATATCAGCTTGCAACGCCTCCGGCGCGCTCAACGCATAATTCGTCGACGCACTCCCGGTCAGACTCAGGCCACTCACGGTCACCGCAATACCATTGCCCACATCGGCGCTGGCAAAACTCGCCACGTAACCGTTGGTGCTCAAACTCACGTTCCCAACGTCGCCAGCCACGACTCCGCTCAACACCACCGTATTGCTCGCGATCATCGCCGCAGTAGTCCCGTCATATACCTTCGAGTTCGCCGTCATCCCACTGCTGATCGTCACTCCCTGCGCCGTGATGTTCGCGCTCAATCCATTCGGAGCGCTCAAGACGTAATTCGTCGACGCGCTCCCGGTCAGACTCAAGCCGCTCACAGCCACAGCAATGTCGTTGCCCACACCGGCGCTTGCAAAATTTGCCACGTACCCATTGGTAATCAAACTCACGTTCGCAGCGTCGGCGGCCACAACTCCGCTCAATACCACCGTATTGCTCGTGATTAACGCCGCCGTCGTCCCGTCATATACCTTCGAGTTCGCCGTCATCCCACTGCTGATCGTCACTCCCTGCGCCGTGATGTTCGCGCTCAATCCATTCGGAGCGGTCAAGACGTAATTCGTCGACGCGCTCCCGCTCAAACTCAAGCCGCTCACGTTCACCGCAATACCATTTCCCACGCCAGCGCTGGCAAAATTCGCTACGTACCCGTTGGTGCTCAAACTCACGTTCGCAGCGTCGCCGGCCACGACTCCGCTCAATACCACCGTATTACTCGCAATTGTCGCCGATGTCGTCCCGTCATATACCTTCGAGTTAGCCGTCAACCCGCTGCTGATCGTCACCCCCTGCGCCATGATGTTTGCGCTCAATCCATTCGGCGCGCTCAACACATAATTCGTCGATGCGCTCCCGGTCAGACTCAGGCCGCTCACGTTCACCGCGATTCCGTTGCCCACACCGGCGTTGACGAAATTTGCCGCATACCCGTTGGTGCTCAAATTCACGTTCCCAACGTCAGCGACCACCACTCCGCTCAACACCACCATATTGCTCGCGATCATCGCCGCCGTCGTTCCGTCGTAAACTTTCGAATTGGCCGTTAGCCCGCTGCTGATCGTTATCCCTTGGGCCATGATATTTGCCGTCGATGCAGGCTGGGTCAGGATGTAGTTGCTGGCGTCATTACCGTTCAGCGTTAATCCGGTGATCTGTACCGCTTTGTTCGTTCCCACATTTGCGTCTGAAAAATTCCCGCTGGCGCCGCTGGTATTCAGCGTCACGTCAGAGCCGTTCAATCCCTCGCCAATCAAAGTCGCCGCGCCCAAATTCAACATCGCCGGCGTGGTCCCGTCATATACCTTATTGACTGCCGTAATGCCTGTCACCGTTACATGCCCCTGGTTCACCGTTATTAAAAAGCCATTGGTCGCGCTCATTCCGTCGGTATCGGTCACAATCACGCTAATGGTGCTTGTCCCGATTATATTTGGTTCAGGCGTTACCGTGATTGAACGATTGGTATCCGAGCCGCTGAACGCAATATCGCCAGGTGCATTTACCAGCGCCGGGTTTGACGATGTGACCGTTAGCACCAGATTTGAGGCTGTAGTCTGGCAATCTTCAATCGTAAAGGGTATCGCCGCAGTGGGCGTGTTCACTGGCGTTGATTGATCTGTGAGGCCGTTGATTGTTGGCGGCGAAACCGTCGTAATCGCCAGGCTCCATCCTCCCGCAATTTGACCGTTATCGCCACTTCCCTCATCAGATACGTATAACGACCAGGTTCCGTTGGGAGAGAGGCCGTCAAATGCTGATAGATGTGTCGCGTACGGTTGCGGGGGTGCGGGAGATGGAAAAACGTAAGAGGTGGCGTAGTCGGTGGGCTGAAAATTCCCGTCTAGCAAAGGCGAATCCACCGGAAGCGGATAGGTGGTCTGGTCGGACAGGGTGAAAGTGAGATTGCTCATGGGATTATTATTGCCGATGGCAGCAGTCATCAGCACCACCGCCTGGCCGCCCGGGCCCACCAGAAGCGCATTTAAGTCGCCCGGTTCGGCGTCGTTCATGCCGTGGAAAGTCACTATTACGTTTGTGATCGTTCCCACTTCCCCCGAGACATCGATTGAAGATGGGTATGGCGTAGACGGCGTCTGGGAGACGGTCACTATGTTCGAACTATTGGCAAATATATTCGTTCCGTTACCGGCCGGGTTCACCGTGAACAGGAACGATGTGTTGGTGCTGTTGATACCGTTGCCGACGGTAACGGTTATGATGCTGGTGCCCGTTTGACCATCCGCCGGAATGACAGTGAGCGCCCGTGTTGAGCCCAGGTTAAAAATGGACATATTTTGATTGGGCACCACGTTTGTATTTGATGAAGCCGCTGTGACTGAAAGGCCATACGGGTCGTATCCGGCATCGGATATATAAAATGGGAATGGCCCAACCGAGATTCCAATCGGGGTAGTTTGATTGGAAATAGTAGAAATCATCGGCAGAGAGGAAACTGCAACTGGGGCCACAACCTCCGCGCCTCCGCTCAAATTCCCGGCCGCGTCCATCGCCATCACCAGGTAATTATTGGTTGCGCCCGTCACCACCGTCGTATCGCTGAAACTCGTTCCAGTCGGCATCCCTATCTGGGCAAAATTTGTTGAGCCGGCTCCCACACTGCGCTCCACCACATATCCCACCACCGCTACATCGTCTGTGGATGACGTCCAACTCAGATCGACGACCGACGGATTAGCGACAGTGGCCACAAGATTGGCCGGAATCGACGGCGCATTCGTGTCAGGAATCAAATTTCCTCCCTGCCAATCATCCAAGGTCAGCGGATCACCGATCGGCGAATAAATACCTATTCCCGGATTGCCGCCACTGCTTCTTATCGGCATCGGATCCGTAGCACCGCTCCTCCAGACGAGGACCGGCGTACCGTTCTGGTACATGGTTACCACCGGTGCGTTTGAACCAGAGACCTCCATTTTCATCGTATCGCCAACCTGCCACGTAGTCGCACTCCCGGTCGCCAGTGAAAAATACGGATATATATTCGTATATCCGTCATAAGCATAGATACGATAATCGTTTGGGCCAAAGACGAACCCGAGAAAAAATTCATCCTGGTTGGTATCCGCGCGGAGAAGCACTCCCGTCCACGGTCCAATCGAAGTCAATTTGATCTGCGAGTACTGATCGTTAGCGAAATTGTTGGACGTCCAGTAGGCTTCGGTATGGTGCTCCGGCACCGACGGCTCAACTTCATCGTTGGTAGTAAAAAAGCTCGTTTCAGTCGCAGCCGGGTATGCCCAATTCGTGCCGATGGGCCCATCCGGCCGGTTAAAGTCGTCACTGGCGACCTCAGTCGTTTGCGCCTGGAGCTTGCCAACACAGGCACACAAACTAATGACGATCAGCCATACAATAACCCATCTGGGCCCTTCAAATAGTCGGATATCACCCATACGATTTGGCCAAATCGGAGAATGGACGCACTTCTCGAATCCCATAGTTAAAATCAATTTTTTGCCATAAACGCCCTCACAAATGCAGGCGCAAAAGCACAACTCGTTAAAAATCAATAGCTAATTGGCGACGACAGACGAAATCAAAATCCTAAACCTGCTGAATTCCGGTCAAAAAACCCGTTTACGACCGGCGATTTCCATGCATTACCTGTAGCATAGAGCATAACTATACCACGGAATTAGGGGATTGCAATTTCAATCCTTGCCAGCAACCTCATGCATAACCCTTTAATATGACGCGGCTTCCGATATATTCCGCACTTTCAAATCAATGTGATCGAGACAGCGCATTGGTGAGCGGATTTCATATTTACTTGATGTTGCCTGGGTCGCACCCACAGACCAATAACATCAAGAAAAGTGACGTGAAAATGTGATCAAAGCGGCGCATTTGGACTCGTTAGGTGCCTGCCTGGTATATTTCAGCAATTACGCGCTCAATGGCATTCATGGCACTCACGGCGCTCATGCTCACTCATGGCACTTCCTTACTCCCTATATCTCACAAGCACCACTAACCGCATCGCCGCATAATGGCTCGCGTTGCCGGCGAAAGTCCAGTCCGGGTTTCCCTCACCCTGGTTGCCAATTCCCACGTCCGCGTGCGGGCCTTCGCCCCAGTGATTGATTGCAAATAACGTCTGTTTCGCTGCATGGTTATGCACCTGCATCGAGCCGTAACCGTCCGCCGGATCCATTGGTTGATCGCCAAAATCATATGCCGTGTCCGATGCATTAGGCACGTGTGCCTTGTTGTCCGGCGCATAATTATTCGGCCAAAATTCGAGGTTGCCGCCGGCCAATCCCGTTCCGGTAGCGATGCTGCCCACATTTGAAAAAACGTCCATATTCGCTACGTTCTGCTGAAAGAATTCACCGGAGCCAAAGTACGGAACACCAATTTTTGCGATGTCCCCGGTAAACGCATCCATTGACACGAAAACGTCCTGGTCGTCTTCATCCTGGCCCTGCAATTCCACGAAATAGGCTACGCGGTCGAATGGCCGGTTAATGGTACCGTGATTATCCACTTGATATGAAATCGTGTGGCTCATCTTCGTCAAATCCGTGCTATAGACGACGTGATAATCTTTTATCTCTGGCACATTCATATTCAGCCAATCCCGCTTAGGCACTGTCCCCGCCCGAAAAGCGCCCGCCGGCAATCCTTCACGGTTCATCAAATTCGGTTCGTCCACCCCGCTCCAGGCAAAGCGCATCGCCACTGGATGCTCCACGCCCGGCGCGGATAGCACGACACTATCGCCATCAATCTGTGCGTTTGCCTTCACAAACCCGCCGTTGTCCGCGTCAATGATTTCAAAATCGATCAATGGCCCGCCGTCGCGGCTTTCAAGCCCACCTCCAACGTTGTCGAATTCAACCCGGATTGTGCTTCCGTCAATCTTCATGGATTTGAAGGTCGGCCCGGAATATACGATGTCCGAATGTCCATAGGTCTTTGCCAACGCCAGCAACGCCAGGCGATGTCCCACGTCCTGCTTGTTTTTGGGATGAATGTCACGCAGGTTGCCTATGTCATTGACGACCGCCATGCCGGAGTTGGGGATAGTGTTGGCTGCCGCGGTCTGGGCTTCCCAAAGACGGGCAAGGTTTTGCGGATTGTCGTGGTAATTGAATGGAGCAATTTGCACAAAATAGAAGGGAAAATCACCTTCGTCCCAGATCTTGCGCCAACCGCCGACGAGTGCCTTCATACGGTCGAAATATTTCATCCCTTCATTTTCATTTGCCTCGCCCTGGTACCAAATCGCCCCGCGCATCGCCAACGGCACCAGCGGATGAATCATGCCGTTGTAAAGCGCGGTGGCCTGCTGCAACCCCTGCGGCCCCTGAAGCTCTTCAGGATATTTCGGCACCGGCGGCACGGCTGTTTTCGCCGTCATCGCGTCCCGCGCGCCTTTGAGCCATTGATCGTATTGGTCCAGCGTCTGCCTCAAAAGCTTCCTATGCACTGACGTGCGCGGGTCTCCAGCTTCAACCCGCTTGTATTCGTCTTTCAAAGCCGGGACCCTGGCGAACCCCTCTGGCGGCGTCCACGATTCGATGCGTGTTCCGCCCCAGGACGCTTCAATGAGGCCCACCGGCACACCCAGTTTTTGGTTTAGTTCGCGGCCAAAAAAATACGCCACAGCAGAAAAACCATTCCAGCCTCCATCCGTCACACTCTCGGGTGTGCAAATTTTCCATGTGCCGCCGATGTCATTCGTAGGCTGCCCCAGCCATTCACGATGCACCATCAGCAACCGGATGTTCAGATGGTCTGCGGCCGCAATTTCCTCCGCCGAATTAGTCACCATGCCCATGCCGAACTCCATGTTTGATTGGCCGGAGCACAGCCAAACCTCGCCAACCAGGACATCATTAATGGTCACCACGCTGGAACCGCTCACCGTGAGCGTAAAAGGACCGCCCGCGGTCATGGCCGGAAGCTCTACCTTCCATTCGCCGCGCTCATTCGCGTGCGCGCGTTTGCTCTCCGAGCCCAATTGCACCGTAACCGTCTCGCCCGGATTAGCCCAACCCCAAATGACGATGGGCTTCCCTCGTTGCAACACCATGTGATCGCCAAAAACATGAGGCAGCCGGATTTCCGCCTGCGCGTTTTGGGCAACGCCGAGCGCGGCAAACAGAGATAATAAGAGAATCCACACAGACCCGGGCAAACAATTCGATTTATTCATATAAGCTTGGGGCCTGAATCTTACGCTGACTCATCGAAACGGCACAAGAATTTCCGAAAGGTAGGGACGGCGCGCTGCGCCGTCCGCGCCGTATAGCGGCGCAACCCGAATGGCGCAACGACATCCGACTACGCTCGTTCCCCCCGCTCTGCGCGGGCGGGGACATCGCAGCGCGATGTCCCTTACCTCAATTCTTTCCCCTGTTACTTTGCGTCTTTTGGAAGCGTCAATTAGATAAGCTTTGACGCCGGACGGCGCAGGCATTAAAGAATTATCTCATGTTTTCATTTAAACGCCTTTGTCTCACACTTTTATTCTCTTTTCTGTTGTTTTCTCAGTTCACCAGCAATTCCTTTGCGGATACCAACGCCCTCTATATGGATCTGAGCCAGCCCATTGAGGCACGCGTCAATGACCTGCTTTCGCGCATGACGCTCGAAGAAAAGGTTTCGCTCGTTCATGCGGATTCTGCTTTCACGACCGCCGGGGTTCCGCGATTGGGAATTCCCGAACGGTATTTTTCAGACGGTCCCCTGGGTGTGCGTGAAACGCTGGTGGGCGGCGATTACCACACACTCGGACTGGGTACCGATTATTCCACCGCCATGCCCGCCGGCATTTGCCTGGCCGCAACATGGGACCCGGAAATGGCTTACGCCGAGGGCGAGACCATCGGCGAAGAAGCTCGCGCCCGCGGCAAGGACATCATGCTCGGGCCGGCAGTCAATATTTACCGCACCCCGCTTTGCGGGAGGAATTTTGAATATTTCGGCGAAGACCCCTTTTTGGCCGGGCAGATCGCGGTGGGCTACATTCACGGTGAGCAATCGCAGGATGTCTCCTCCTGCGTCAAACATTTCGCGCTAAACAACCAGGAGCATCAGCGCACCAGCATTAACGTAGAGGCCGATGAACGCACGCTCCGCGAGATTTACCTGCCGGCATTCAAGGCCGCCGTGCAACAAGGCGGCGTCTGGTCTGTGATGGGCTCGTATAACAAATTCCGCGGACAGCATTGCTGCGAGAATGATTATCTGCTCAATCAGATTTTGAAAAACGAATGGGGATTCAAGGGTCTGGTCATGTCGGATTGGGGCGGCACGCACGATACCCGCGAAGCCGCGCTCAATGGCCTGGACATCGAAATGGGAGCCCGGCGCGATAACAATTACGATAAATGCTATCTCGGCCAGAGTTATTTGGACGGTTTGAAAAGCGGCGAATTCCCCATGGCCGGCCTGCACGACAAGGTCCGCCGCAATTTGCGCGTCATGTTTGCAACCCATGTTTTCGACCCGGGCCGTACGAACGGCTCGCTCAACACGGTCGCTCATGAAATGGTTTCGCGCCGCGCGGCCGAAGAAGGAATCGTCTTGTTGAAAAACAAGGGCAGCCTCCTGCCGCTCAATACATCCGATATCAAGACAATTGCCGTCATCGGAGACAATGCCGTCCTCCCCCAGGACAATGCCGGTGGAAGTTCGCGCATCAAAAGCTTCTACGAAATCTCTCCCCTACAGGGCATCGTAAATCGCGCGGGCCAAAAAGTGAATATCATCTTTTCACAGGGCTATGCGACAAACGGCGGCCCGGACTTAGCCGATCGTGCCATCGCCGCGGCGAAGGCTGCGGATGTGGTCATCTATGTAGGCGGCCTCCTCCACGAGCACTATGACTCCGAAGGAACGGACCACAAAAATTATAAACTGCCTTATGGCCAGGACGAATTGATCCAAAAAATTGCCGCCGCAAATCCGCGAACGGTGGTTGTGCTGCTCGGCACACCGGCCGAAATGGATGCCTGGGTGGACCACGTACCAGCCGTACTGCAAGCATGGTATATGGGCATGGAAGGCGGAAACGCGCTCTCAGCCATCCTGTTTGGTGACGTGAACCCCGGCGGCAAATTGCCCTGCTCGATTGCGAAGCGACTGGAAGATTCGCCTGCGCACGCGGTCGGCTATTACCCCGGCCAGGATGGCGCCGAAACCTACAAAGAAGGGCTGCTCGTCGGCTATCGTTGGTTTGACACTAAAAAAATCGAACCTCAATTTCCCTTCGGCTATGGATTGAGCTACACGACCTTTAAATACTCGCACCTGAAACTGGTCAAAGGAGACGATTCCGGCCGAACGATCGTAACGGCACAGTTTGACATCGAAAACACCGGCAAAGTCCCCGGCTCCGAAGTGGCCGAGCTTTACGTTCACGAGCGGAAGCCCGAACTGTTCCGGCCCGAAAAGGAGTTAAAGGGATTCAAGCGCGTCTTCCTGCAACCCGGCCAGATACAAACGGTTGCCATACCCCTCAATGAAACAGCATTTGCCTACTACAATCCCGACAAGAAAAGCTGGGTGGCGCAGAAAGACCGGTTCCAGATTTTGGTCGGCGGTTCGTCGAGAGACATTTCGTTGAAAGAAAATTTCAGTTTGCCGGAACCGTTGACGTTTAATTAATGCGTGTTTTGGTTACGCGTACGTCAAGTCGTCCAAAGATACTTGCCGCGCCACGGACCACGCACCGCGGGCAGCTATTACAACATGCACAACAAATTCAAAACGAGTTGGATATTGGCTCTGTCGCTACTCATCGCCGGCTGCCAAACCGAGAATAAACCAAGCGGCCACGTGTCCGGCCCCAGGCTGAAAACCTCGCCGCAAGCCGCCCTCGACGTCATGCAACGCGTAGCAGACTGGCAGCTGGCCCATCCATCGGACCACAAGTCGACCGATTGGACCTGTGGCGCGGGCGATGACGGCTTCATGGCCCTGGCCGGCATTTCGCACGATCCAAAATATCGCGATGCCATGATCGCCGTGGGCCAAACAAATCAATGGAAACTGGGTCCGCGCAAGTATCATGGGGATGACCAATGCATTGGCCAGACCTACACGGAACTTTATTTCCTTTATCGCGACCCCAAAATGATTGCGCCTATGCGCGAAAAGTTTAATTGGATTCTCAACCATCCGTCCGCCGTCACCAGCCTGAATTTCAAGCAACCGCACGGCATGGCTACAGAACAATGGTCGTGGTGCGATTCCCTTTTCATGGCTCCTCCCTCATGGGTTCGGCTGTACGCCGCTACCGGTGACGAACGGTACCTGGACTTTGGCGTCACGAATTGGTGGCACACGACGGATTATTTGTACGACAAAGATGAGCACCTCTATTACCGCGATAGCACCTTCTTCAACAAGCACGAGGCAAATGGCCAAAAGGTTTTCTGGAGCCGTGGCAACGGCTGGGTGATGGGCGGCCTTGTGCGTATGCTGCAATACCTGCCGTCGAATCATCCCGATCGCCCGCGTTTTGAACAACTATTCAAGGACATGGCCGCAAAAGTTGTGTCGGTGCAACAGCCGGACGGCCTCTGGCATTCCAGCCTGCTCGATCCGGCCAGCTATCCAATGAAGGAAACCAGCGGCTCAGGCTTTTTTACTTACGCACTGGCCTGGGGCGTCAATCAAGGCCTGCTGGATCGCAAAACTTATGTGCCGGCGGTGCAAAAAGCGTGGAACGCCCTGGTCGGCTGCGTGGATGCCGATGGCAAGTTAACGCATGCGCAACCCGTTGGCGCAGACCCCAAAAAATTTGATCCCAATGCCACGGAAATTTATGCCGTTGGCGCATTTTTGCTCGCAGGCAGCGAAGTATATCGGATGGGAGTGTTGCAAAATTCGGCCGCGCACGTTGTCAAAGTCAGCGTGACCAATCCCTCCGATTCTCGCCGCGACGTCGAGACCGTCGAACTGGACATCAACCCGGCGGCCATCAGCGGAAATATCAACGATGTTCTCGAGTTTCCCAAAGGCACGGCAGCCGTAATGGACGGGGTTTCGTCGCGGATTTTGGATTCACAGGTCTATGCCACCGAAACCAATTATTCAAAACCCAACAAGCTCCTCTTCCAGGTTGATCTTGCGCCGCATGAAACACGGTCCTATTTCATTTTAGATTCCTCGGCGCTGACAACAGTTCCCCAGCCCATTGTCAAAACCTTCGCCCGTTACGTGCCCGAGCGGTATGACGATTTCGCCTGGGAAAGCGACCGCATCGCGCATCGCATGTACGGTCCCGCGCTGGAAACATGGCAGGAAGAACCGCTCACCAGCAGCGGCATTGACGTCTGGATCAAACGCACGCGTAACCTGGTCATCAATCAGATGTATGGAACGATGAAGTTGTTTAACACGAACGGTCCATCGCAGGACGATTTTAGGGTCGGCAAAACCCGCGGCTGCGGCGGATTGGGAATCTGGAGCGATGGAACACTCCACGATTCAAAAAATTGGCGCACCTGGAAGGTAATCACGACCGGCCCGATTCGCTCGGAATTTGAACTGACGTACGACGCATGGGACGCCGGCAATGGCCGGATGGTTTCCGAAACCAAACGCATCAGCATTGACGCCGGCTCAAACATGAGCCGCGTGCAAAGCACGCTCAGCAGCGATGACAAGTCTCCGCTAAAGGTCGGCATCGGCCTGGCCGAGCGTCCCGGAGACAACGTTTTTGTATCAGACGATTCACCCGAAATCGAATCATGGCAAAACAGCACCGCGAAAGGTTTGGTTGTCCAAAATCAAAACGCAGGCTTGATGACCTACTGGCAGCCGCAGGATTTTGCAAAAGGCGTCATCACCACGGCCATCGTCTTGCCGGCAAACAGCATTGAAACTTTCACCAATGACAACCCGGATCTGGCCGCCGAAAAATTTGCACCACCCACGCACACCCTGGGCGAAGGCCAGCCGGGGCTGCGAAGCATGCTGGCCATTGCGCCGGCGCAAATCGGCGTGCCATTTGTGTATTACATCGGCGCCGGCTGGAACGAGAGCGGCGACTTTCCAAACGCGGCCTCATGGAACAACTACATCCGCCGTTTCATCGAACGCCGCGACCATCCATTGCAGGTCGCGATTGGAAATTGATCATCCTCTTTCGCGTAGCAGCGGACATCAGCCCGCTCTCACTAGTGTGATGTCCCAGAAATAACTATACAATCGCGGCAATGAATTTTGAGCCCGGCAAGGCCACACTAGCGGCAGGTGTCGCTACCACTGGATCTGATGGTTAATTTTTGACTGGCTTTTGTTACGGTGATTGGTCTCGCAAATGAGCGGAAGCGCGCGCGTTCGGATACTTTCTCTTTGGAATCGGCCCATCCTGTTAATTCGGTACATTGTGCTTGCCCCGACCATAGCCTCACGGCGACGGCGGATCTAAAAGCATTTTTTCATGCGAATTGGATGAATCAACAGAAACATTTGCCACCTTTTAACACTTTTTAGAACCCAACTTCGCTCACGCTATGCTGGGCAGGCCTTTTGGAACCCTGCGTCAGCTTAAAGCGTTGTAAGCGTTGAAGCCGTCGAAAGGAAAACCGGGGAAAACTTCGCAGATTCCATCCGCCGCCGCTTCGTTTTGGCGGGGCAAAGAAGTCGCACCGCCGGAAATTGTCACAATTCTAGGACTGACTCCGTGCCTTAATGGGTGACCCTTCCATCGTCATAGTTCAATAACCTGCCGATTTTCTACGGCGATTGTACCGGCACACTCTTTCGCGCAAATGGCAATTCGTCATCCGTATGCTTACGGTTGCCTGCAGAGTCAATCAATGTGGCTGTAACAAAGGTCAGGAGAACTTTATCGCCATCTTTTTCCCGCGCCTCGTTCGTCTCGCCCCCCGAAGACCCTTGAGCGGGTTTCAGAAACAGAACCAGCGTCTGTCCGTCATATATACGTTTACTCATCGAGGCCTGACTGACTTGAACGGCCGCCGGACGTTCGCGCGGGGGCGATCGTAATAAGCTGGTCTGAGAGGCTTCTACCCACAAGTAGATGGTATAGCCATCTGCGAGGATAGCTGGAACAACATCAATGGTCGGACCAGTTTCAACCTTCATGGCTCGGGGCACAGATGTCGTCACATCAGCCCCATCCGGGGTTGACGTAACGACGATAACGTTTGTAACAACTGACTCCGTTATCGTGGCTCGCATTTGGGTCTGCCGTCCGCTTAAGGTGGTTGCTTCCGGTTCAGCAAGTTCCCGGGTTCCTTCCAGCGACCTTAGTTCGTGCCAAAGAGTCTGAAAATCATGATTTGGCAAAATGCCAACTCCGTTGGTGACGCCGGCAGGAATGTAATTGTGAGCGGTATCCGCCAAAAAAGATTTAGGCACTTCTATAAATCGTGCTTTGATATGAATCATCGGCGGGGCGTAGTTCAATTCCTCCGTAGCCTTTTCAATGACGTCCAGGTCCTTTGGTGGCGCGTAGACAAAAAGCATTCCCTGATCGGCGTTGTAATATACCTTCTTCGGCGGATCAAAATTCAAACCCAACTGTGAGAAATATTCTTTGGACAATTCGTCGATATCCCGGGCACCATCAAATGGCCCGGTGTAACCCACACCGCTTTTCAGCTTGGGAAGAAATGTGGTCGGATTTATTCTGAACGTTCGCATTTCATAGTGAACGGAATTCGTGTCTCTGGCGGACAATACGACTCTATAATCTTCATGCGCCTCTTTATGTTCCACAGCCAAGGCCTGGCTCAGCGCCGATTCGGCCCGCCAGGGAATGCCATCAACCCGATTATCAGCGGTATCTTTGGAAACCGCCGCAGCCACGTTATCCGGAAATCGGTTTAAATAAGTCGGATGATTTATGGATTTCAACCAGAGATTTTCGCCGCCTCCGGTTTCGTGCAATATTCCGACGATGTGCGCGATTACGTCCGCATCGCTCGGCGTTGCATAAACAAAGAGGACCCCTCCGGCGCGTCCATTGAAGTAGAAACTTTTTGGCGGAAACAAATCGACGCCTGCCGCTTCGACAAGATCAGTTAAAAAACTAGTAACGTTCATGTCCGAAGTGGAAATGGGCGCATCGGCGAGTTCCCGCAAATTGGTGAGAAACAAGTTTGTGCCTAGCTTGAAAGATCGCATTTCGCAGTATGGCCCCTCCGAAAAGACAATTCCTTTGTCCGTCACCGCATAATTCACATGATGATCGCAGTGGCGGCAGATTTCCTCCGAAATGGACGTTAAAGAAGCATTGGTCAATGTCAAGGTGAGCCGAATCATGGACGCCCTCAAAGGGTCGGAACCAGGAGGCCGAAAACCAAAGCTGATCCCCTGCATGTCCGGATTGCGCTGGCGCGTTTGTTCTGTCAAATCCCAAAGGACTTCATCGAGCGGTGTGTTCGTATAAGAAACATCAAGATGAGTTCCATTCAGTACGCGAAACAGGGCTTGCGATTTTCGAACGAGATCTATCCCTTTGGCTGGATTCGTGCCCACGGCCGTTGTCGATAGCTCAGTGGCCGGACCTTGCCCCATCGGCAATGCCACCGCGCAAAACGCAAAAATGCCGCACAGGGATAAAAACGTAACGCCTGCTCTTCGCGGCGGCCGAAAATCCACCAACCGTTCGACGCGCTGGCGCAATGCGCTGCGCGATTCCAAAATGCCAACCAGGCCCAGGCTCGCGAGCGGACGCCGAAACGCGAACTTTGCCACTTCCAGCAACGTCGGAGCATAGGCATCAGCCCCATCGCGCAAAGCGAGCATCACGGCATCATCCACGGCCTCTTCACGAAGGCGGCGGATTCGAGCATTGGCAATCCACAGCAACGGATGCCACCAATACGCAATCTGCAGAAGCGTTTGTACGAAATTCACCCAAACGTCGCTGCGACGCAAATGCACAGCCTCGTGCAGCAACACTGCGCGCAATTGGCGCCCGGAAATCTGGTTTAACAGCGTCCGTGGCAGCAAAATAATCGGACGCCACAATCCATAAACCGCCGGCGATTGCGCTTCCTCAATCAACTTGAGTCGGGGACGCCTTCGCAACCCGGCCATTTGCCGAACTTCTTCCAGAAGGCCATCCAGTTCGGTGGGCGCATTCGCAGCACGGCGAACCTTGCCTGCCACCCGCAGCCAGCGGAACGCCAGCCATAATAATAACCCTGCCCCAATCGCAACCACGGCGAGCAGAATCAATGCGTCGCCACTTAATTCCGGAGGCGGAACAGCAACGGAAATTTTTGGCAATGAAACCGTGTCCGGCATAGCATTGCCGAAACTGACGCTATAATTCCGAATCACAGGAGACTCGACGGCTGGGTGTGCCCGCCACAACCACCACGTCGCACCCGTCGGCAACGCCAGCGTGGGCGGCAAGATCAATTTCACGAGCACAACCAACCAGAGTGCGCATCGGACTGCGGGGCGTATGCCTCGGGCGAACATCAAATCAAATGCGAATATAACAACGATCAGCAGGCTGGACTGCCACAGCATAGACTGCGCGAATCCCCAAAAATTTCCACCCCAATGATTCAGGACGTCGACCCATTCGTTCATAGGTTTTTCTCCTGTTTTTTACGCCTGTTCTTTCCCGCCTGAATGAGCGCCTCGATTTTTGCGAGTTCGCTTTGATCCAGATCCTCGCTTTCCAGAAGACACTGCACGAGGGGCGCAAACGCTCCGTTAAAGGCGTGTTTAAGAGTGTAAAACAATTCTCCCCGCTGCGCCTGGGTGCGCGTAATGGCGGAATTGTAAATGGTGACCTTGCCCTCCTTTTTTGCGTTGAGCACGCCCTTGGCGACCATGCGATCCATGAGCGTCCGCACAGTGGAATACGTCCAACCAGTGGATTTTGCCAAAATCTTCCGGACTGCTGGAGCAGTGCAGGGTTCGGTTTCCCAAATGACTTTCATCACGGGCCATTCGGCTCCGGTAAGTTGCACGCGGTTCTTTGACATGCGCGCATCATCTCTACAGTCGTAGAGGATGTCAAGCGGAATATTTACATTTGTAGAGAACTAGAGTGAATATCCAAATCCCAAGCTTCCAAACCCCAGGGAAGCTCCAATCCTCGAATATCCAATTTAAGCGGGATTGCGCTTGGTCTCCGGCGAACGGCATCCGACGTATAGGGCGAACAATACCTCGGAACAACTGTCCCCCCATCAAGCGGGAATTTTTTTACGGCCCAAAGCCTTCGCAGATTCCATCCGCCGCCGCTTCGTTTTGGCGAGGCAAAGAAATCGCACCGCCGGAAATTGTCACAATTCTAGGACCCTTCCATTCTCCTCATCCTCAAAATCGTTCCAATTCCCTTGCTACCGTGATTGTACTAGTGCTTAATTGCATTGACAAGCGATATAATATTTGCGACGCTGTGGCATGGCAAGAACCGCGCCGCAGATCAATTGCCCTCTGGAAGATCGGGAAGAGTTGGAGCGAATGGCTTCCAGCCGCACTGAACCGAAACAA
>DATAST010000199.1:0-84135 GCA_036269115.1 Verrucomicrobiia bacterium
TGTCCAGATACAAACCGCCGGGCTCGTCGGCAACGAGTATGTTGAACTTACTTTTGATTCGTCAGAAAAGCCCATTGAACTGGCCGGTCTGCCGGCTGCATCCGCCCCGGTCGTTCCGGCCATTCCGTCCCAAATGTCACAACTCACGGGCAATGTTACTGATATTTTATCGAATCTGCACAAAATTGATTATCATGGCCTAATTGAACAGGTCAACGGCGTGCTCGTGGCCACCCATGGCCAAATTAGCGAGCTTGAAACCAACCACCTGACCGATCACATTTCGACTGCCGCACAATCCGTGGGCACTTTCATGACTTCTTCCGATTTGCACTCCGCGGTGACGCGGTTGCAGGGCGTGGCTTCGACGCTTCAAGAGTTGGTGACGAATCTTAACGCCCAGGTTAAGCCGGCAGGCACAAATTTGAATGAAACGTTGAAATCAGCACAGAACTCATTGGCCACTCTCCAGGACTTTGTAAAATTGCACAACCAGTTGGGACAACAGACCTATGAGCTCATGAACCAGCTGAATGAAACGGCTCGCTCTATCCAGCAATTGTCAGATTACCTGCAACAGCATCCCAATGCACTTATCACCGGAAGAGCTAAACATGAGGATCTCCCTTGAAGTATGAACGTTCCACCAGTCCGACCCCAACTACATTGGCTGACGGTATCGTTAGTCGTTTTGCTGGCAATTCTGACCGGCTGTTCGTTTCTCAAGCCTTCTGCGGGTGAAGAGCACGATTATTTGCTCTCGCCAATCCAATCGCCGGGGTCATCCGCCGCGCAAAATCGTCCGGGAGCTTATGTGGTTCGGGTTCTGCCTGTCGAAGTGCCCGAGTATCTGCAGACTAGCGATATGGCCGTGCAAGTTGGAACGAATGAGGTTTTCTTTGCCAAGTTTAATCACTGGGCGGAGCCGCTCGAAACCGGGATTCGGCGAGTCCTGGTTGAAAACCTTAGGGCGGAGGACTCGGGCAGAGAAGTCTTTACAGATGAGCCTGCGCCTGAGGGTCTCACGGTTTACATGATTTCGGTCCAGGTTATGGAATTTGAGGCGAAGGACATCAATGGGCAAGGTTCCATTGACTTTGAAGCGGCCTGGGAAATCTCGTCGACGGGAAAGTCGCCGCCGATCCGCGGCTTTTTTCGCGCCCCGCCCTTGCCGTGGCATCCCGGCGATTATGCCGGGCTGGCACGGCAGTTAAGCCAGGCGTTGACTGATGTCAGCCGACATTTGGATCGGGCCATTTCCGCGCAGGCGCATGCTCAGAGTGTTCAATAGCTCGCGCTTAAATCTACGTCATAGCCCATCAGCTTAGAATGGCATTTTCGCCCTGCCAGGCGAGGTCTTGCGGGTTCATCGATTGTTTTGTAGTTTCTTCGTATATGCGGCAAAGTCTTTACGAACGGATTGGCGGCCGACCCGGGCTGGCGCAACTGTTGAAACATTTTTATTCGGACGTCCGGCAGCATGCGTTGTTGGGTCCGATTTTTAACAGGGAAATTGACGATTGGCCTTCGCACCTGGAAACGATTGCGTCGTTTTGGACGCGCCTGACGGGCGGGCCTCCGGAATATTCCGGCCAAATGCCGGCGAAACATTTGAATCTGGGCATTGATGGGACCCATTTCGACGCGTGGCTGCAATTGTGGGGATTTAACTGTTCGGCGCATCTCCGGGAGACTGAAGCACGGGAAATGATTTTACTGGCACAGGATATTGGCCGGCGGCTCAAAGGCATCCTTGCTGTTGCTGCGTCGCGGCCAGTCATCTGATTATGTAAAGGAAGGGGCTATGTCGCGGGCAAAACATAAGGTTCAGATCAAGCGGGTGTACGATAAACTGTCCGCGGATGATGGCGCGTGTTTTCTAGTGGATCGTATATGGCCGCGGGGAGTCAGCAAAAGCGCGATGCAGTCAGCGATATGGTTGCGGGATGTGGCGCCCAGCGCGCCGTTGCGAAAATGGTTTGCTCATGAACCTGCGAAATGGCCCGATTTCCAGAAGCGTTATCGCGGGGAACTGCAAAAGAATCGGGCCGCGTGTGAGCCGCTTTTGGAGGCTATGCGAAAAGGCGATGTGACCTTGCTGTTTGCCGCAAAGGACCTTGGAATGAACAATGCCGCGGTGTTGAAAGGATTTTTGGAGCAGCAAGCTGGTAAAGAAGGCGGTGGCAGCGCGCCACTTGCCAGGGCGCGCGTGGTTAACACAGGACTGCGCCGGAATTTTTAATTTCAAATTCTTCACTTTTATTTTACGATTCCGGCGATGAGTAAAGTCACAAAACTTCTGCATACACGCTATCGCGTGAATGATTTGGACCGGACGGTCAAATTCTATCGTGAGGTACTGGGCCTCGAAGAAATTCGGCGACACGAATCGCCGCGCGGCGCAAAGCTGGCCTTCCTGAAGGCTCCGGGCAGCGAAGAACAAATTGAGATTACTTACTTTCCGGGCAGCGGTCCGGTGCAAGTACAGCCGGACCTGACTCATCTAGCGTTCGAGGTGGATAGCCTGGAGGAATTCGCAAAGCATCTGGCGACTCTGGGCATGAAATATTCCGATGGGCCGACGACGAGTTCCAGTGGAACCACGTTTGCCTTTGTTGATGCGCCGGAAGGGTATGAAATTGAGTTAATTGAAAAACGAAAATGAGCGTACTGATTGTCGGTTCCACGGCGCTGGATTCCATTAAAACGCCAAAATCGGAAAATCCGCGCCTATTGGGCGGATCAGCCAGCCATGCCGCGGTTGCGGCGAGTTTCTTTTCGCCGGTGAAGCTGGTTGGAGTGGTCGGCGACGATTTTCCCAAAGAATATGTCGCGCTTTATCGGAAGCATCGCATTGATTTGAGCGGCCTGCAGATTATTTCCGGAAAGACGTTTCATTGGTCCGGCGAGTACGAGGTCAATATGAACAACCGCCGGACGTTGTTGACCGAGTTGGGCGTCTTTGAGCGGTTTACTCCGCATTTGCCGGATGTACACAAGGCGTCGCAATTCGTATTACTGGCGAACATCGCCCCTGCCCTGCAACACCATGTTTTGGACCAGATGGCGCGACCCAAATTTGTAGCCGCGGACACAATGGACCTTTGGCTCAATATCGCGCTTGACGATCTTCTGCGCCTGTTGCCACGCATCGATTGTTTTGTGCTCAATGACAGCGAGGCCCATCAATTGACCAAAGAAGACAACGTCTTCAACGCGATGAAAAAGATTCACAAACTGGGCCCAAAGTACGTGATCATCAAGAAAGGTTCCCACGGCTCAATCCTCTCGGGTCCGAAAGGCCAATTCATCTGCCCGGCCTACCCGCTGCAAGACGTGTGCGATCCGACCGGGGCGGGTGATTCGTTTGTGGGCGGTATGATGGGTTATCTGGCCACGGCGCGCGGTCCGCTTGAAAACCATTTTCGCCGGGCGATGGTATATGGCAGTGTTGTTGCTTCTTTTTGTTGTGAAGGTTTCGGGTTGAACCGAACGACGAAAATTAAACGACAGAACATTGAAAAACGGGTGAAAGAGTTGGAGAAATTGACGCGGTTTTAAAGGGCGCTTGCGCTGCGCTGGGATCCCGGCCACACAAGACAGATAACGCGTGCGCGCCGCCGCGTTAATTCGGTTTATGATTTGCTTTATAAGGTTCCGTGGTAAAGATTTCATTCGCGGAATTTGACCGCTTTGCTTGATATGAAATTCTTTAGCCTGATTTCGGCAATTTTTCTGGTCGTTGGCTGCCAAACGATTTGGGCCAGGCCGACTACAACCAACAACCCGGATGCATTGTGGGCGCAACTGGAACAAACCACATTGCCGTCGCCCCCGGCTGATTGGAAGACCACGCCGCCTACAGATGAACAGGTTGCCGCGTTTAAGAAGCAGTACGGTAAGGCGGTAGTCGCCGCCGCGGAAAAGTTCCACGCTTTTTACACGCATTTTCCCGAGAACACGAACGCGCTCAAGGCGAAGATGATTGAATGCATGGCGCTGCGAGACGCATGCCTGCGCACAGATGTCAATGCGTTCGACGACTGGGAAAAGGCGCTGAATACCGCGCTGGCTGATCCGCAGTTGCCCGCAGATACCCGGTTTGCGTTGCGGGTGCAGGCCATTCAACGAATTGGAGCGGTTCCGGGGATGGCCGACAACGTACGCGACGCGGAATTGCAAAAGCTTCTTTGGCAATTGGCCAAAGATTATCCGGACCAGGAAGCGCCCTACGCGCTTTTGTTAAACCTGGCCCGGAGCGCTCCAGAGACGGAAGCTCACTCCATCGCGAACCAGATTCTTGCCCAAAAGAAGGTCCCGGAGGATGTTAAAGAACAGACGTTGGAGCTGATCTCCCATTTGGACATGGTGGGCAAGCCCGTGGACATCCAATTCACCGCAATCGACGGCCGACAAGTGGACTTGAGCCAAATGAAGGGCAAAGTGGTACTGGTGGATTTTTGGGCGACGTGGTGCATGCCGTGCGTGATGGCAATGCCGGATGTAAAGGAAACCTATGATAAATTTCATTCGAAAGGATTTGAAGTGGTTGGCATTAGTCTTGACGATGATAAAACCGCGCTGACAAGGTTTATCCTGGAACATGACATTCCCTGGCCGCAGTATTTCGACGGCCTGCACTGGCAGAATAAATTTGCTGTGAAATTTGGGATTCAGGCAATCCCGGCGATGTGGCTGATAGACAAAAACGGAAATCTGCAGACCCAGGACGCTCATGCCGACCTTCAGGAGAGGGTTGAAAAACTGCTGAAACAAAACTAGCGGCCGGGGCGGTTTGCAACGCGGCAAATATCGAACATTGGACGAAAAACAACATATGGTTACGATTGACATTCAATATCAGGGCGAACTGCATTGTGAGGCGGTGCACCAACCTTCGGGCATGCGCCTGAGCACGGACGCGCCGAAAGACAACATGGGCAAAGGTGAGAGTTTTTCGCCGACAGACCTGGTGGCAACCGCGCTGGGGACCTGCATGATGACGCTCATGGGCATTGCGGCGCGGTCGCTGAAGGTGGATTTGACCGGAACGCAAATTACTGTACAGAAAGAAATGGTAGCGACGCCGATGCGCCGGATTGGAAAACTTGGAGTGAAAATCGCGGTTCCGGCCAGGTTGACAGCCGAGCAGAAGCAGAAGCTGGAGCAAGCGGCCCTCACTTGCCCGGTTCATAAAAGCCTGCACCCGGACGTTCAATTGCCTGTTGAATTCGTTTGGGCGTAGGCGTCAACTGCGTGGCATTGGATTTGCGTACGTTTGGCCACCGAGCCGGCCAATGCAAGAGATCGAGGCAAATCAGAATCCGAAATTCATCGCAGGTTCAAAGCGTCCCGGCCAGCCGGTCATGCAGGAGAAAAGCAACATTTACGGGCGTGAACGCATCAAAGAGAGTCCGAGTATTTCCGGTACGGTGCGAATCAAAACGCATCAACAATCTCTTCAAAGGCAACAGTATTTCACGGGTGACGCGTGACTCAAAATTGGAATGATTGTCCTATTTTGAGGCGGGGTACGCCCGAGGATGAGGAAGAGAATGAGGAGCGTCCAAAAAGGGAAAATAAAAAAGGCCGGACACTACTCCGGCCTCTTTCAACCAACCACACCTAAAACTGTGTGGAGCACCAACGCAATCACTATAGCAGAGCCTGGATTTTCCTCATGTCACCAATACTGGTTACGGCCCCACGCAAAATCGAATGGCCATCAGTTTCAATTTTAGAACCAGGAGAACTTTTCCGGCACGTAAATGATGTCATTGGGTTGGAGAAAGAAATCGTTTTTATCGTCCCCTTTCAAGACGCCCTTCAAGTTTAAGACGTAGCTTTGAGACGTGTCGTTTTCGCGGCGGATGACGTGAACCTTTCTGAGGTTGGCGCGTGAATAATCAAAACCGCCGGCTTCCATGACGGCTTCGAGCGCGGTCAGGGGCTGGTCGGACAGGACCCGGCCCGGACTTAACACGCAGCCGGTCACGTAGACCGGGAAGGAAGAGGACTCGATGGCGACCGTTACGTCACTCGACGAAACCTGCGGAGCGTACAGTTTTATGAGATTTTGCTGGAGTTGATCCGGCGTAAGGCCGGCCGCCTGGACGTCGCCCACCAGAGGCATGGCAATTTTTCCATCGAGCCGGATCTGTTCGGTCTCGTCGAGGTTGGCCGCGCCTGGAAATGAAATTTTTACTACGTCACCCTGGCGAAGGATAGTCGGTTGCGGCGCGGACGAGTCCGATTGCGGGTTATCTACGTTGCCGAAAGCGCCCTGGTCGGAAGCGGTCTGCGTTTTGCCGCTCGCGGATGAACCCGGGCCGTCCGGGTCATAATAAGCGGTGCTGCAGCCAGCTGCGGTAAAGAGGGCTAGTGTGATAATCGAATGCCTTAAGAATGGCCATTTGCAAAATTGGCAGATAATTTTTTTCATAACTCCTTGTCAACGGTCACTGTAACCTCAAAAGATGATTCGTCAAGGGCCGGGGATTTGCGATTGACGAAAAATGTAAAATTTAATTCGGGAATGGCCTTCGTTAAGCGAAACAGTGGTAACGCCGGACGATGAGGATGACTGTATTTCTAAAGTTGCCGTGTCCAATGCAAAAACGCGGTTAAAATAATTTTAAATTTTTTGAAAATAAAGCTTGCACCCCGGGACTGTTGGGATACTATAGGCTCACAGGCAAAGTTAGTTAGCTGATGAAGCGGACAGGCACGTGGAAGCAGGCGCTTCCGCGACGTTCATTTTCTTCGCGGTTTCCTAAAGCTGCCGTTGTTCTGGGTCCTTTTTAAGGAAGCCAGGCAATGGCTTTTGACATTGTTGACTTCGTTTGAAACAGGCGAGAGCGGTGAGTGCCGTTTTCTTCAAACGACCGGAATTCAGGCATTCCGGATAAGACTAAAACAAAAACAATACAGAAAAACTATATCTATGCGCGGAACTTTAATTCTTTTCGCACTCACAGGGGCATTGCTTCTCGGGGCCGCATGCCGCGGTCACGCGGTCACGGTGTCGCTCGGCTGGAATCCCAGCCCCAGCGCGGGGGTGACCGGCTATTACATTTACTTTGGCTCCAGTACCAACATCAATAACATGACCCCGGTACCGGTTGGGCCGGGTTCCACCAATCTCGCGATCGGCGGTTTGGTAAACGGCCAGACCTACTATTTTACAGCGACGTCCCACGATAGCGCTTTTGACCAAAGCTCTCCTTCACCGGCGATTGCCATAGTTGCCGGATCGGTGGCTCAGGGCGCCGCCGGCATGCTGAGCGCCGCAGTCGGGCTCCCGGCGGGACAATTCGGCTTTGCGCTGTCCGGCGCGGCCAGCGGCAAATATGCTATCCAGGCTTCGACCGACCTGGTGCACTGGGTCTCGCTGCAGACCAATACCGCTCCCTTTCAGTTCGTCGATTCAAACACAGCCGGGTTCAGCCGTCGCTTCTACCGGACTGTCTTTGTCTCAAATTAATTCTTGTCAAGGTAACAGCGCGGGCCGCTTCAGGCGGCCCGCGCTATTTCAAAAAAAATCGGGCGACTGTAACCGTTGCGTTTTTGCGCGCCGGCAATCCGCGCTATCACAGTTGCTCCGACAGCGCGCCGTTTTGGCCGGCCTATAACTTTTTCTTTTTCCGCGAAAAGCCCCGTTTTTTTGCAAGTTGCACGTAAAAATTGCAAATCGCCCTTTCGGGAGGCAAGGACTTCCGATTAATCTGCAAAAATTCGCTTGGCACATTTCCTGTTAATCCAACCGCGAATGAAGATGGAGGTCCAAGTAGAAAGTCTGGCGTGGCACTGTGTGCGAACCAAGCCGAAGCACGAACACATTGCCGCAGCGACTTTGCGAAAAAATCTCGGGCTGGAGGCGTTTCTTCCTCGATTACGCCTGGAACGCGCCACGCGGCGCGGAGCGGTCAATTCGATTGAGCCTTTGTTCCCCTGCTACCTCTTCGTGCGTTGTGACATCAACGAATCGCTTGACGAAATCAAGCACGCAAACGGCATCAGCAGCCTGGTGCAATTTGGAGGAAAAATTCCGACGGTGGAAGACGCGATCATTGAGGAGCTTCAGGAATGTTTTGAAGCGGACGAACCGATGACCATTGAGAATCGGCTCGCGCCCGGCAGCGAAGTAACTGTGGCGGGTGGCGCTTTTGACGGCATGCACGCCCACGTATTGCGAAACATGCCGGCGAAACACCGGGTTCAGGTTTTGTTGGATATTCTCGGACAGCCGACCCCAGTGGAGGTGGATCGGACGGCAGTGGTATTGCTGGACAACACGCTGGCCCATATGGCGCCGGCGCTGGCGCGCCCTACGGCGCAGATTTAGTAAACAGAGCGGCGAAGGATTTCGCCGTTCCAAAGGAGAAAAAAGAAAAGGCAGGGAAAGTTGGTAAAAACAACAAGTGCGGAGCTTTTGCTAAATCCAGATGAAAACATTCACTCACTCAATCCCAGGCCCACGGACACCACTTTGGAAACGCGCCCTTGACATCGGATTAATACTTCTCGCCCTGCCCCTGCTCGTTCCCCTTACGCTTGCCACGTGCGCCATCATTCGGCTTGTTTCAAATGGACCTGTCTTATTCAAACAGGAACGCATTGGACGCGGCGGCGAAAAATTCATGTGTTTCAAATTTCGCACGATGTTCACGGGCACAAATTCCGCCTCGCACGAGGGACACCTGCGTCATCTTATCGAGTCCAATGTGCCGATGACAAAATTGGACACAGGCGGCGACAAGCGAATCATCCCATTTGGAGTATTTCTTCGCGCAACCGGTATGGATGAATTGCCGCAACTAATTAACGTCGTGCTTGGCGATATGAGCATTGTCGGACCGCGGCCATGCCTGCCTTACGAATTCCAATACTATAATCCGGAACAATATGAGCGCTTCAGCGTCGTTCCGGGCCTGACCGGGCTGTGGCAGGTGAGCGGCAAGAACAGGACAACATTCAAGGAGATGATCCAATTGGACATCGAGTATTCGCGCCGCCGGAGCCTGGCAATGGACGTTCGAATCATTTTCAAGACTGTTCCCACACTGCTAGGCCAGGTAATGGATTCGCAGGACAAAAAAACCGACCCCAAAGCCCTTCCCGTGCGGGAGGAAGGCATGCTATCCACCCGGGTGGCAAATCATTGATCTTGGATTCATCATTCGGGGCAAGAGCATAAGGGGCAAACTGTAATATTTCTATGTCGAAAATAATCAAGGTAGGTGTCGTTGGCTGCGGCTACTGGGGTCCAAATCTGGTTCGCAATTTTAATCTATTGCCGGACTGCCAGCTCAAGATGATGTGCGACACCAGCGAGGATCGGCTGCAACATCTCAAGGCGCTCTATCCGGACGTGCAACGGGCGACGGATTACGAGTTCATGCTTAATGGAGTCGGCCTGGACGCGGTGGTGATCGCGACGTCAGTGAAGTGGCATTATCCGATGGCAAAGGCGAGCCTTCTCGCCGGGAAGCACACGTTCATTGAAAAACCCATGGCCAGTTCGTCCGCGGAATGCGAGGAGTTAATCGAGATCGCGGAAAAGAAAGGCTTGGTCCTAATGACTGGCCATACGTTTTTATATTCGCCGGTGGTCCGGAAGATTAAAGAGATTGTCGAACAGGGAGACATCGGGGAGATTCGCTACATCTGCGCCCGCCGGCTTAACCTTGGGTTGTTTCAAAAAGACATCAACGTGGCCTGGGACCTCGCGCCGCACGATATTTCGATCATCCAACACATCATGGGCGAACCGCCGATTGCGATCAATTGCCGCGGCTGCGCCCACATCACGCCAGGAGTTGAAGACGTCACAATGATTTGCCTGACGTTTCCAAAACAGCGCACCGCCATCATTCATAACAGCTGGCTGGACCCGCGCAAGATACGGGAGATGACGATTGTCGGCAGCAAGCGAATGATTGTATATGACGACGTGGCGCCGCTGGAAAAAATCCGCGTGTTTGACGCGCGCGTCGAAACTCCGCCCCACTATGACACCTTTGCGGAATTCCAGTACGCCTATCATTATGGCGACGTCTATGTGCCGTACGTGAAACAGGAGGAGCCGTTGCGTAGCGAATGCCAGCATTTTCTGGATTGCATCAAAAATGGGGCAACGCCGCTGTCGGGCGGCAAAAATGGACTGGAACTGGTGAGGATACTGGAGGCCTCATCAAAATCCCTGAGATTGGGCGGGGCTCCGGTGGACTTTCTTCCCAAACAAGCCGGCTCGGAAGCTGAAAAAAGCCATCGCAACGGGCACAGCAATGGGCACAGCAATGGGCACAGCAATGGGCACAGCAATGGGCATAGCAATGGGCATAGCAATGGGCATAGCAATGGAGACGGCAATGGACAAAGTAACGGCCATTCAAAAAAAGTTTCGCCGCGGCGAATTCCTGTGGCCAGGTTCAACGGGCAAAAGCGCGCAGTCAAAATGATCAAGAAAGTCGCGCGGGCGACGGTGCCTGAAATCTTTCCCCAATGACAGCCCCGGAAGAATCGGCGCGGCTAATTGCCGCAGGCGTGCGGATGGGCCGAAACGTCCGCATCTACGGATTTGCGAACCTTTACGGCTGCGAAATCGGCGACGAAGCGAAGATCGGCGCGTTTGTGGAAATCCAAAAGAACGCCAGGATCGGGAGTCGCTGCAAGATTTCGAGCCACACGTTTATCTGCGAAGGCGTAACGCTGGAGGATGAAGTATTTGTCGGTCATCATGTTGTCTTTACAAACGACCTCTATCCCCGCGCGACAACCGAGGAAGGACAATTGCAGACCGAGGCAGATTGGGAGTGTATCCCCACGGTGGTAAAAAGGGGGGCGTCGATTGGTTCGGGGGCGGTTTTGCTTTGCGGAATTACCGTCGGCGAACGGGCAATCATTGGAGCCGGCAGCGTCGTGACCAAAGATGTGCCGCCAGGCGCGGTTGTAGCGGGCAATCCCGCCCGCGTGATTAAAAAAGAAGGCAAAGCTGGAATCGAGAGCAGAGAGAGCGGCACGCCCTGCCCTGTCAATGACGGTCCAGCCGCGGAATTGCTCCGTTAATACCTTTCGCAGGCGAGTTTTCCCCTCGCGATAAGAGTGGATCCGGGTAACGCAGACGATAGTCGGATTTATTATTAATCCCATTTGTGATCGCACAAGAAGCCATTCATCCCGCAGAGTCCGTTCCGCTTTCCCGTGACTGCCGAATTGAGCGCGGGAGAGGCGTGCACTGGATAAATCCATTGGAACATTCGGATTGGGACGAACAAATTGCGGGCCGAAATTCCGGTGCTCATTCCTTTTTCCATGGCACCGCCTGGGCAAAAGTATTGACGGAAACTTATGGCTATGAGCCGGTATACTTTGTAAGCGGCGAAACCGGAGCAGTATTGCCATTGATGGAAGTGGATAGTCCACTCACGGGACAGAGAGGTGTCGCCCTGCCCTTCACAGACGTTTGTGAGCCGCTTTGTGCCGACCGGGTGGAATTCCACAAACTCTTTCGCAACGCCGTTGAATTGGGCGTAGCGCGCGGTTGGAAATACATTGAATTCCGCGGCGGTGAGCCATCTTTCAATGGCGCGGCTCCGTCACTGGCGTTTTACGGCCACTCCATCGAAATACCGCCGGACGAAGAGACTTTCATTTCCCAATTGAAAAATCCGGTCCGTCGCGCGATTCGGAAGGCTGAAAAGAGCGGCGTGCGCGTGGAAATCTCCCGAGACCTGGAAGCCGTGAAGCAATATTACGTGTTGCACTGCCAATCGCGGAAACGGCACGGATTGCCGCCGCAGCCATTTTCCTTTTTCAGAAATATCCACAGGCACGCGCTGTTGGACGGGTCGGGCATGGTCGTTTTGGCGCATTGGGGTAAAGTCCCCGTAGCTGGCGCGATGTTTCTCCATTCAGGAGACAAAGCGATCTATAAGTTTGGCGCGTCGGACGATACCTTTCAACATTTGCGGGGAAATAACCTGGTATTCCGCGAAGCCATTGGATGGCTTTCGAGGAATGGATTCAAAAAGTTGGATTTGGGAAGGACATCCATTGTCAACGAAGGGTTGCGACGATTTAAATTGGGCTGGAACGCAGACGAAACGACAATTCGCTACTATCGATTTTGCTTGAGGCAAAAGAATTTTGTCTCAATGCGCGACGAAGGGTCCGGCTGGCACAACCAGATCTTTAAGAAATTACCTCTTTCCATTTCCAGAATTGCAGGCGAAATACTTTACCGGCACTGGGCATAAACCAAACACACAGGAGTTACAATGAAAACGCCAAATCACGACCAAGACATCGACCTGCCGGCAATGGCACCGGGGGATATCTATTTCATTCTATTCCGCCACAAATGGAAAATTATTTTACTCTCGCTGGCGGGCATTGGGGCGGCGGCGGCGTATTGGTGGTTTTTCCCGCCACCCTACCAATCCGAGTCGCGGCTATTCATCCGCTACGTTCTGGACAACCGTTCAGTGGCCGCGAACCCGAAAAACGCCCAGATGACTTCGCCGGACGAAATGGGTCAAAGCATTATCAATTCCGAAATAGAGATTCTGACGAGCTTCGATCTTGCCGTTCAAGCCGCAAAAAACATTGGCCCGGACAAAATCCTGGCTAAATACGGCGGTGGCAACGACCCGCTCGCGGCGGCGGGCATTATCAAAAAGAACCTGCAAGTGGACGCGCCAAAGCAAGACAGCGTCGTCCATGTAGTGTATAAAAATGCCGATCCAGCAATCGTCCAACCGGTGCTGTCAGAGATCATCAGCGATTATTTGGACAAACACCTGCAAGTTCACCAGTCCAGCATGTCTGATGATTATCTCTCACAGGAAACGGCCCAATTGCGCTCGCAGATTGACGAGACAGAGGACGAACTGCGCGCCGCAAAGGCCGGCGCTGGAATTATCTCCCTGCCTGACGCTGAAAAATCATACACAGACCAGATTGCGTGGCTGAACACCCAGTTGTTTGAGGCGCAGGCGAACCTGGCGGCTGAAGAGAGCGAGGTCAATGCGCAGCCGTTGCAGACGAACTCCTCGATGCCGACGCCGGGCCTGAATGTGCCCGAAGGCCGAATTGAGGAATACCAGCGGGTTTGCGCCAGGCTTGATTACCTTCAAAACCAGGAGGGCCAATATTATACGCAATTAGGTTATACCGATGAAAACCGGCTGGTGCAGGAAACCCAGTTGCAAATCGCCCAGACCAAATGGCTCAGACAGAATTTGGAGCAACGCTATCCCGATTTGGTCGGCACTTACCAGCCCGGAAGCGGCGCTGGCCAAACCGCTGGTGCCGGTGACGCCAATTCCCAACGGCTGGCGCCCATTTCGCTTCAAGCCAAAATCACGGTACTGAAGCAGGACCTCACGCAGTTGAAAGCTGAAGCCGTCAAGGTGGACGCCGCGGAATCGAAAATTTCCGATTTGCAACGCCGCAAAGAAATGTTGGAGGATAACTATCAAAATTTCGCCCAGAGCCTGGAGAATTCCCGCATTGATGAAACCCTTGGGCCGGGCCGTGTCTCCAATATCAACACGGTGGAAGCACCCACCCCACCCTACAAGGACTTATCCCGGCAAATTAAGGCAATGGCTTTGATGATTGGCGGTGGAATTTTGGCCGGATTGGCCTGGGCATTCCTCATTGAATTCTACCTGGATACCTCTGTCCGGCGCACAAAGGAAATCGAGTCACGATTGAAATTGCCGCTTTTGATTTCAATCCCCGATATCAGCCGCAACGGACACAGGCGGTTAATCCAGGCGGCGGAACGCCGGCAATTGCAATTCCAAAATCCGGATGATCCCGATGGCGGTCCGGGTATCCTGTCATGGGAAACCAGCAGTTGCTTGAACCCCTTTTACGACGCGTTGAGGGACAAGCTTGTCAACTACTTTGAAAACTCCAGGACAATCGTACAGCCAAAACTGGTAACTGTGACTGGAACGGAAAAAGGGTGTGGTGTCAGCGCGATCGCTGCCGGCGTCGCTACGTCGCTCGCTGAAACCGGGGAGCGCGTGTTGCTCGTGGACATGAAATTGGAGCACGGTGTGGCCCAACAATTCTTCCTGGGCAGACCCTGTTGCGGGCTGGATGAGGCCCTGGCGCTCGAGACAAGGGATTCGGCGCTTGTTCAGGAAAACCTGTACGTGGTCACTGCCGGGTCCCCGGACGAACGGTTTCAGCGGATTTTGCCGCGATTGTTCGTGTCGCTACTGCCAAGAATCCGAGCGAGCGATTATGGCTACATCATATTTGATATGCCCCCGGTCACGCAGACGAGCATTACCTCAAGATTGGCGGGATTCATGGATATGGTGCTGTTGGTCATCCAGTCCGAAAAAACGCATCTGGACGCGGCTCAGCAGGCCATTGCTCTCCTGGCCCATTCAAAGACCAAAATCGGCGTGGTGCTTAACAAAACCCGCAAGTACATACCTGACCGCCTGCACCGCGAAACACTCACGGATTTTTAGAATTGCAGTCGTCACCGGGCGGCGTGGTTTCCAAGCCTGTCTGCTGGAAGCCCGCCGCCCACACTTAACACTTTCATGTCTTCGACAATGCTCAGCAATCGACTTTACTACCGCTTCAAACCCTATTTGCCCTGGCGCCTGCGAATGGGCATTCGTCGCGTGGTTGCGCGGCGGCAGCGGGACGCATTTAAAGATGTTTGGCCGATCAACGAAGCGGCCGGGCAGCCTCCCGAGACCTGGAAGGGCTGGCCAAATAACAAGAAATTCGCTTTGGTGCTGACGCACGACGTGGAAGGCGGCGGCGGATTGGCAAAATGCCTTCGCCTTATGGAACTGGAGCAGCGCCTGGGCTTTCGATCATCGTTCAATTTCATTCCTGAGGGCGATTATACGGTGCCCGCTGACATGCGAAATATCCTCTTAGAGAATGGGTTTGAGGTCGGTGTCCATGACTTGCGTCATGACGGAAAATTATATTGGCGCAGAAATAATTTCATCGAGAGCGCGCGGCGGATCAACCGTTACCTGGAGACTTGGAATGCGAGCGGGTTTCGTGCGGCATTTATGTTGCACGACAGGGACCGCTTGCATCATTTGAATATCGAATATGACGCTTCCACCTTCGATACTGACCCTTTTGAACCACAACCGGACGGCGCGAATACCATTTTTCCGTTTTGGATTTCCGATGGAAACGGCGGCGGCTACGTGGAATTGCCCTATACCCTGCCCCAGGACTCCACGCTGTTTTTGGTATTGGACGAAAAATCACCAGACATTTGGAAGACCAAATTGGATTGGCTGGTCGAACACCGTGGAATGGCGCTGCTCAACGTCCATCCCGACTATATTGGGTTCAACGAAAATTTGCAGGCTTGCGAATACCCGGCGGCATGGTACGAGGAATTTCTCCTGCATATCAAGGAGCGGTACGCCGGCGAATATTGGAACCCGTTGCCGAGGGAAATGGCGCACTGGTTCAAGAAAACCTATCAGCCAAAGATTCCCGCAATCGCATCATACCATTCCAATGGAAGCAACGGCCATGGTTCAAAATTGACGCTTCCCGAGGCCAATACGGCAGTAGTCTTATATTCCTATTACGCTTCGGACCCCCGCCCCCGCAGAGAGGCAGAGGCGCTCAGCCGGGCGGGCGCTGAAGTGGATGTGATTTGCCTTCGCAAAGATCGATCCGAGCCGGCATTTGAAAATATTAACGGCGTGAACGTCTATCGCATCCCCCTGAAGCGCCGCCGTGGCGGGAAGCTGACGTATATCTTTCAATATGCGTGCTTTTTAGCCGCGTCCTTTTGTCTGCTGGCCATCTGGAGCTTTAAGAAGCGCTACCGGCTTGTTCATATTCATAACATGCCTGACTTTTTGGTTTTCAGCGGCCTGATTCCGCGGCTCCGTGGCGCTAAAATAATTTTGGACCTGCACGATCCGATGCCGGAACTGTTCCGCAGTATTTACCACCTGAACGAGGATCATTTCGTTGTGCGCTGGCTGAAAAAAATGGAACGCGCCAGCATCGGCTTCGCCGACCTCGTGTTGACACCGAATATTGCATTTAAAGAACTGTTTAAGTCTCGGAGCTGTCCGCCGAATAAAATCCAAACTGTAATGAATTCTCCCGAGGCGACGATTTTTGGCACGAGAAATGGGGTCAAAGGCCAGAAGCATTTGCAGGCCGGCAATTGCCAGGAGAACGGCAAAGGCACATTCCGGCTGATGTATCACGGATTGATCGTGGAACGGCACGGATTGGACCTGGCGGTGGAAGCGCTCGCGCGGCTAAAACACAAGATCCCGGGAATCACGCTTCACCTTTACGGGGAACATACAGGGTATTTGGACAAAATCCTTGAATTGGCCCACAAACTGGAACTGGGGAACGCCATTCAATTTCACGGCTTCGAGTCGCTGGATGAGATCGCCAGGGACATCTCCAATGCGGACGTGGGCATCGTGCCAAACAGGCTGACAGTATTTACACAAATCAACTTTCCGACTCGCATTTTTGAGTATCTGGCGATGAATAAGCCGGTCATTGTTCCCCGCACTCGCGGTATCAGCGACTATTTCACGGACAACGAAATCCTGTTCTTTGAACCGGACAATGTGAGCGACCTGGCGGCCAGAATCGAGTGGGCCTATGACCATCCGTCGGAACTTCGGCGGCTCACTGAAAACGGCCATAGGATTTACGAACAAAACTCCTGGGAACTTGAACAGGAGAAGTTTATGGGCATTGTCGGACGAATGCTCGACGCACAGAGGCCGGCCATGGCAATCGGAGCGCCTCTTGCAAATTAATTTGCCGCATTGATGAGTCTTTTTCGCGGCGGACAACACGGCCGTCCGTTGATTGAACGAGTCGGCGCCGGTCAAACGATCTCCTGCTTAACGTCATGCCCCCAATCCTAGCATTAAGCCTGACACTGGTATTTGTGACTGTCCTGTTTGTCCGGGACATTCGCGAAAAGGCAAATGTCACCCGTGCGCTGTGGCTGCCATTTTTCTGGATTACGATTTGCGGGGGCGGTTCGCGCTATTTCTCGCAGTGGATCAACATGTTTGGCTTTCACGCCGGGGCCATTTCCGTTGAGGACGGCAGTCCGGTTGACGCCGCCTTTAACGCGGCGTTGATTGTGGGAGGGCTCGTCGTTCTTCAAAAGCGGCGGGTCTCAATCGCGAGATTCGTCCGCAACAACCAATGGCTGACGATCTACATGCTTTATTGTCTGCTGGCGATTACATGGTCGGATTTTCCGTTTGTTTCGGCCAAACGCTGGACGAAGCTGATCGGGAATCCGGTGATGGCGCTTGTGCTTCTGACGGAACCGGCCCCCATGGAAGCGTTGACGCGGCTGATCAAACGTTGCGCTTATTTCCTGCTTCCGCTTTCAGTCACGTTTATCAAGTATTTTCCATTTATCGGCCGAACGTTCAACGATTGGACGGGAGCGCCGTCAAACACCGGGGTTGCCACAAATAAGAATGAACTCGGTTTCGATTGCTGGATTTTGGGAACTGTGCTGGTCTGGCATATGTTGCACGTGTTCCATTGGGAAAAGGGCAAAGCCCGCCGTGACGAACTGATTTTGTGCAGCGTGCTGATGGGAATGAATTTGTGGCTGCTCAGAATGGCGCATAGCGCCTCATCGGGTGTGGCATTCGCGATATCAATTGGGATTATTCTGTTCCTGGGATTTCGATGGGTTAATAAACGGAGCGTGGGATTCTATATCCTGGCGGGGGCGACGGCCGTGCTGGTTCTGTTTTTCGGATTCGGCATGTCTGACACGGTCATTCATCTGCTGGGAAGGAACGACACGTTGACCGGACGGACAGACATTTGGCAGGCGCTTTGGCATTGGGACATTAATCCGGTCGTAGGCGCAGGCTATGAAGGATTTTGGCTTGGCGATCGTCGCGTTGAAATTCAGGAAACGGTGCTGCCATTTCTGAATGAAGCGCACAATGGTTATCTGGAAACGTACCTAAACCTCGGTTTTGTCGGAGTCGTCCTTACCGTCGCGGTTATTCTGAGTGCGTACGCGAAGTCCCGGCGCGCCTTATTCCGTGATTTTGACTTTGGACGCCTTCGCCTTGCTTATCTGATCGCATTTGTCGTGTATAATTGGACAGAGGCGGCATTCCGAATGAATAGTTTTCCGTTTTTCATGTTTTTCCTGGTGTCGATCGATTACCCGTTGCGACGAGCGGCGGTAACGGCAGACGCGGGATTGTTCCAGGAAGGTCCGGTGCTTGTCGCCCCGCGTCCTCAATTTTATTGGTCCTAAATTTGTTTACGGTGCTTTCTTGCAACTGATTATGTTATTAGATTCTTTCAAACGAGCGCTTACCGGCATTGGAGCGTCGCTTTCTCCCCAGGCATTGGTTCAAATCCAGGCCTCGGTTAATTATCTTAAAATCGGGCGCTGGATGCGTGACCACGGATTTTCATTTCCCCGGCGCTCCGAATCGCGGGAAGATGTGTGGTCGGCAATATTGGATCGCGTCAAAGACAAACAGGTGCTTTACCTTGAATTTGGAGTCGCCAATGGAAAAAGCATGCGATTCTGGAGTGCGAATCTAAAGCACCCGGGCTCCATATTGCACGGCTTTGACAGCTTCGAGGGTTTGCCTGAAGGAGGCGGTCCATGGACGAAGGGGCAGTTCAGCAACGAGGGAAAAATCCCACAAATTCCGGACAAACGGGTTCGCTTTTTCAAAGGATGGTTTGATGAGGTTTTGCCGAGGTATGAGGTCCCGGAACACGAGGCGCTGGTTATCAATATGGATGCGGATATTTATTCCTCGACACTTTATGTTCTTCGCCATTTGCGGCGTTATATCGTGCCGGGCACGTTTGTGTACTTTGACGAGATGAACCACGTGGAACACGAACCACGGGCGTTTGACGATTTTGTTGATGAAACCTCGCTGGGATTTCAATCTCTGTCCGCCGATAAGACGCTTGCGTTTGTGGCATTTGAATGCAGCGAGGCCGGCACGCCAGTTCCACAGGGAAACCCCGCCCTGCTGAACCCGGCGCCTGATGTGCTTGCTGATTCTAAAGCCGCCTGAACGCCAGCAGCTGAAAAGCTCATCGAATTTAGAAATTTTATCAGCATCGCGCCTGTGAAGTTAACGTTTCATTACAAGGAGATGGGTGTTATGAAAAAAATGGGTTCAATTGGGATAATAGCAGCAACGGTTTTGGCCGCAGCAACTCCCGGCGAAGCCAAAGTAATTAACGCCGCCAGCTGTTCGTTTGCCGACGTCAGCAGCGCGGTGGCGCAGGCATCGCCCGGCGACGTCGTGCAACTCCCCGTCGGAACAAATTGGTGGTCACAAACCTTGAATTTGCCCGGAGTATCCCTGATCGGGGCGGGCACTAATTTGACTGTCATCATTGACGAAGAGAATCGCTCGGTGAGCCCGCAAATCATTAACGTGGATCCGGTAGCAGGAACATTTCAAGAGATCGCCAACATCCAATTTGAAGGCGGAATCACCAATACCGGCCCCAACTATACTGGTTGTCTGGCTGTAAATGGCGTCGCCGGCGCGTCGTGGAGGATTGACCACAACGTCTTCAATGGTCTCTACGGCAAAAATATATGCACGTACGGTAATTCACTCAGCGTAATTGATCACAATACGTTTTACGAAAAATATATATCTGTTTGCGACTACGGCTTTATTCCCGGCGACGGAGAAGGTGATATTTCCTGGTCCACGCCGCCGACGTACGGCCTCTCCAGCTCCAATTGCCTCTATGTTGAGGATAATTACTTTACGAACACAACGACCTGGCTGGGCAGCGTGGGCGCGACTGATGGCGATGGCGGAGGACGAATTGTGTTTCGGCATAACATCGTTATGAATGACGTCTTCAACAACCACGGCACGGAATCCGGAGGGCGGGTCCGCAGCCAGCGCAGTTTTGAAGTCTACAACAATACTTTCACATGTCCGCCAACCGACACCGCCATGTATCCGATCTATGCCGCCTGTATGATTCGCGGAGGTTCGGGAGTCATTTTCAGCAATACAGTCAGCGGTTATAAGGACGTGGCGGTCATTCGCAACCTCCGTTACACATGTCCTTATTATGGCGAATGGTATCCGCTTGGCGGCGCCAATGGCTTGTCTCCGTTTGATTCAAATGATCCCACGTTGTATCAGTCCGGAAAAAGCACAGGCCCGAATGGCTCGGTTAATTTGCAGGAGAGTGGGGCGAACTGGACGCCTAATCAATGGTACGGCTATACCCTGATTAACACAAATACGGGCAATTTTTCTCCAATTTTATCCAATACCGTCAACACCATCTACTACATCGGAAGCGATTCTGTTTCGGCGACGATTGTGACCTGCGGTTTCCTGACGTTCAGCAACGGCGATGGGTTTCAAATTCGCCGTGTTTTTGCGGCATTGGACCAACCCGGACGGGGATCCGGGGACCGATTATCCGATCAGACCGTTACAACCAGCCTATCCACAATTCTCTCAAGCTTTCCATATTTTGGCACATTTCCATGGTTGGTGAGTCCGCTTCTTGGAACCAGCGGAATTCTTATGACCATCAATACCTCCACCGGGAAACCGTCCTGGCCCAATGAAGCGTTGGACGGCATTTATACCTGGAATAATACTCTGAATGGCGCGGACGGGCTCATAACAAGTTGGTATCCCGGGCTGCAGATTGGCCGGGACGTGCTCAATGATACGCCGAAGCCGAACTACACACCCTGGGTTTATCCGCACCCACTGACTTATATAACGGTCTCTACCAACTATTCGGGCGGCAATACCAATCAGCCACCAAACACGAATAACTTTCCCACCAACAATTTCCTCCAACCGCCCACGAACCTGCATCAGATCTATCCGTGATTTGTGGAAGCGATGCTTATGATGGAAGACTATCTCATTTCAGCAAGCGACCAGGTTTTGGTCACCGGATCCAATGGATTCATCGGAGCCAGGGTGGTCGAATGTCTGCTCCAGTACGGCATTTCAAAGATCCGCTGCTTTGTGCGTCCAACGAGAAGTCTTGAGCAGTTGGAGGCAATCCGGAGAAAATTTCCGGCCGCAAATATCGAATTTGTCCGTGGCGACCTGCTCTCGCTCGAAGATTGCAAGGCCGCTGCGCGGGATGTGTCGGTGATCGTCCACCTGGCGGCGGGTTTTGAGAAGTCCTTCCTGGGAGCATTCATGAGTTCCGCCATGGCCACACAAAATCTCCTGGACGCCTTTCTGGAATACGGCCGCCCGCGACGGTTCGTTCATGTCAGTTCTTTTGCCGTGTATTCCAATATAAATATGGAGCGAGGCGCCCTATTGGATGAACGGAGCCCGTTGGAAGATGCTCCGCAGGAACGTCACGACACCTATGGATTTGGCAAACTCAAGCAGGAGAAAGTTGTGATGGAGTATGGGCAAACCCGGTCCTTGCCGTACGTGATAGTTCGTCCGGGTGCGGTTTTTGGCCCCGGCAAGACTGAACTGACTGGACGTGCCGGGGTCCGCCTGAAAAAACTTTTTATCTCCGTTGGCGGGTCAAACCAGCTTCCCCTCACCTACGTCGATAACTGTGCCGAAGCCATTGTACTGGCCGCGCTTAAAAAAGGAGTGGAGGGTGAAATTTTTAACGTGGTGGATGACGATTTGCTGACAAGCCGGCAATTCCTGGGCGTTTATCGCCAACGCCGGCCTTTGTTCTGCGTCCAGATTCCGTATTTCGCAGCGTACTCGTTTTGCGCCATCTGCGAGCGCGGGTCCCGGTATTTTAAGCAACTCAAACGGTTTAACCGGCGACGATGCGCCGCGGATTGGAAAGGCAATCGCTTTTCCAACCAGAAGTTGTGCGCCCAGCTCGGTTGGAAGCCACGCGTTTCGATGAACGACGCGATTGAACGGTATTTAGCTCAATTCGCGTCCGGCCAGGCAACGCAGAGCCTGCATCGGGAAGTATCCACCCTCGGCAACGTAGTGAGCGAAACAACATGAAGAGGATGGGGACAGCTATCATTGGATGCGGGACAGTTGCGGCGTTCTATTGCAACTCGATCCGCCGTCATCCGATCCTGCATTTCGTCGGTGTCACGGATCAAGCCCCGGAGCGCGCGTCCCGGTATGCTTCCTATTTCTCGGTTCGCAAATACGAAACGTTTGAAGACGTTCTTAACGATAGTGAGGTTGAATTGGTTATCAATCTCACGAATCCTCGAAGCCATTTCGCCATTTCGAAGGCTGCGCTTGAGGCTGGCAAGCACGTTTATTCCGAAAAGCCATTGGGGATGTCTTTCGATGAAGCCCAGGAACTTGTGCGGTTGGCGGCGAAAAAACGCCTGGTGATCGCATCCGCGCCCTCAAGGATACTCGCCGAGACGGCACAAACCATGTGGAAGGCCGTCAGAGAGAATGCCATCGGCCAAATCCATGCGGTTTACGCTGAAATGGATGGAGGCCTTGTCTTTCGTACCCGTTTCAAGGAATGGAAGAATGAACTTGGGATACCATGGCCATATGAGAGCGAGTTTTCCGCGGGCTGCACGCTGGAACATGCCGGCTATTCTGTTTCCTGGCTTTCAGCGTTTTTTGGGCCGGTTGACTCCGTTACGACTTTTGCCACGCGCCAGGTCATGGACATGGGGTGTGACATCGACTCCGACGTTATGCCGCCCGACTTGACTGTGGCATGCCTAAAATTCAAGTCCGGTGTCGTGGCGCGCCTGACTTCCAGTTGGATCGCTCCGAGCGACCACTCATTGCGCATCTTTGGAGATACAGGGGTTCTCAGCACAAATGATATTTGGCGTCCGAAATGCCCTGTTTATATCACCAGGAATAAATCCCTGAAAATTGGGCCGAAAACTATAACGTTTCCAAGGAAGGAAAAATATCCATTGGCAAAAGCGCCTAACAGTGCTTCTGCCGGGAACGGCACCTTCTTGTCCTTAGGTGCAATGATAAAGTCCGCAAAAAGCCGTCTGCACCATCTCAGGAAGCGCGTGGATTTTTGTATCGGCCCTGTCGAAGTGGCGAATTCAATTCGTGAAGAGAGACCGTGCCGGCTCTCTCCTGAATACTGTCTTCATAATACGGAAATTGTCCTGGCTATCAATAATTCGTCCCCCAACGGCACCAATCATAAGGTCGCAACAACTTTTAACCCAATGGAGCCCATGCCCTGGTGCTCCGAAGCTTCAAATGAACTACGTGCTCATCACATCAGCGAGAAACGAGGAATCTTACATCCGCAAAACGCTTGATTCCGTTGTCACGCAGACTCAATTGCCAAAACGTTGGGTCATCATCGACGACGGCTCGACTGATCGCACAAGGGACATCGTCGAGGAATACGCCGGGCGTTTCCCGTGGATGACCCTGATTCGCCGGGCGAACCGGACCGATCGCAACTTTGGCGGTAAGGCCGATGCTGTAAATGCCGCGTATAAAATCCTGGAAAATGATGAATTCGATCTGGTCGGAAACCTTGACGCGGATATCTCGTTCGGAACGGATCATTTTGAGTTTCTTCTGGGGAGATTTTCCACCGATTCCCGATTGGGAGTTGCCGGAACGGCGTACCTGGAAAAAAATTGGGATTCGACGCGGGACAGCTTTGAAGGCGAAACATCCGTTCACGGCGCCTGCCAGCTATTTCGCCGGGAATGCTTTGAGCAGATCGGCGGCTATATCCCAAATCCGGAAGGTGGAATTGACTGGATTGCAGTCACGACCGCCCGAATGATGGGGTGGACGACGCAAAATTTTCCCGAGCGACGTTTTTATCATCATCGAAACACGGGAACCGCAAAGCGCGACGCTGTGGGAGCGATGTTTGATTATGGGATGAAGGACTATTATCTGGGCGGGTCGCCAGTGTGGGAATTATTTCGCGTTCTTTTTCGGCTGTGCAAACATCCCTTTATCCTGGGTGGACTTGCGCTGTTGTGCGGCTACACTTGGGCGGCATTCAAACGGACAAAACGGCCGGTCTCGCGGGAATTGATGAGCTTTCACAGACGCGAACAGATGTTGAAATTGAGGGCCCTTTTTCGAGCAGTGATCCGTTTGGATAAAGTTGAACCGTTTCGACTCGCGGCCAGTCACGACAAACTTCCCCAATAGCCGGTGCAATTTTTTGTCAATTAGTCAACTAAGGAGCGTTTATTATGGAAGAGACACTAACAGTGGTCAGGGATTTTTGGAATACAAGTCCGTGCCAATCACATTTGTCACAGGCGGCTGAACGCCGCCGCTATTTCAGCGAGATTTCTGAAAAGCGATACAATGGGCGGGAGTGGCACGTGCCGAGGGTTGCCAACTTTGCGGCATATAAGAATAAAGAAGTACTGGAAATTGGCTGCAGTCTTGGGACGGACGGTCTGGAATTTGCCAAAGCCGGCGCCATTTATACGGGACTGGATCTTACTCCTCATTCAATTGAACTTGCCGAAGAAAGATTCCGACTTTTCGATGTCCGCGGCACATTCGTAACAGCCAATGCTGAAAGGCTTCCATTTCCAGATAATAGTTTTGATCACATTTACAGTTTCGGTGTGATTCACCATGCTCCCCACCCGGAAAAAATCGCCGCGGAAATGCACCGCGTCTTGCGAAAAGGCGGCACGTTTACAGTGATGTTGTACAACCGCACGTCTGTCAATTACCGCGTAGAGATCATGTTTCTGCGAAAAATGTTCAGGCTATTCCTGTTGCCAAAACCCATGCCAAGGCTGATTGCGGCCATTACCGGCTTCGATCGATGGAAATTGGAGGGACACCGGGACGCCATGGTAAAAAAAGGGCGAATGACCAAAGAGGAGTGGATCAGCATGAACACGGACGGCCCATTTTGTCCATTGGCGCGCGTTTATAACCGCAATGAAGCTGCTGCTCTCTTCAACAACTTTCCCAATGTTCGGCAGGATGTTTGGGAATTCAATCCGGCGCATTGGTCCTTTCTCGGGAAATTAGTCCCGCTTGCCCTCGAAAGGTGGGTCGGACGCCATTGGGGATGGCACCGCATGGTTTACGGGCAAAAATAATAATCGTCGGAATCCAGTCAGAACTAACGACGCTCAATTGGATGATCATGTCAAAGCGCACCTATAGAATTGCCTTAGCCGCGGATTTCAACGCAAGTAATCTTGCCGTTCTGCTGCGAAAGAGCCGCGAGGCCGACGTTCATTGCGTAGAAGCTCCGTATGGCCAGTTGACACGGTTGTTGCTGGATACCCCCCACCCTTTTTGGAAAGAAGTGGGCGACGCGGCGCTGATTTGGACGTTCCCCCAATTAGCAGTCCCGGAGTTTGAAAAGGTCCTTTCCTTTGAAGAATTCTCCACGGATGAATTGCTCGCCCAGGTGGATTCTTTTTGCGAATTGCTCAAGAGAATACCATCGGAAGTGCCAACCGTACTTTTGCCCTGCTGGGTGATGCCATCCATTTCACGAGGACTTGGGCCGCTGGATATAAGCAGCAGCCTTGGCGTCTCCAATGCTTTGGCGCAAATGAACCATCGGCTCGCTGAAAACTTTCGCGGCCAATCGCGCGTGGTGCTGCTCGACACAAACCGCTGGCTCCTACACGCCGGCGCCGATCCATACAGCGCCAAATTATGGTACCTCTCCAAAACGCCGTTCCCTAATGCGGTTTTTCAGGAAGCCGTATGCGATATCGTGGCCGCCCTCGATGGAATCAATGGCCGCGCCAGGAAGGTCATTATTTTGGACCTGGATAACGTTCTTTGGGGCGGCGTCGTGGGTGATGACGGCAGCGAGCAATTGCGAATTGGCGGCCATGATGCCCTGGGCGAGGCGTTTGCAGATTTTCAGAAACATTTAAAGCGCCTGGCTAATCGCGGAATCGTCCTGGCGATCGCCAGCAAGAACGATGAAGCCGTCGCACTCAATGCCATTCGCCACCATCCCGACATGGTTCTCCGGCCTGAAGATTTTGTCGCATGGAAAATAAACTGGAAGGACAAGGCGGAAAATATTGTCGAACTCATGGGGCAACTGAATCTGGGCCTCGATTCAGCCGTGTTTCTGGACGATAGTGTTTTTGAGCGCGAACGCGTGCGCGAGGCCCTTCCGCAAGTTCTTGTTCCTGAGATGCCACAGGACCCGATAAGGTATCCTGAATTTCTATCTCGTTTGCGATGCTTTGACAGTCTTTCATTCAGCTCCGAGGATAGAGTGCGTGCGAAGATGTACGCCGCAGACCAAAAAAGAACGGGCACGCGCATAGAATTTCGTTCCACGGCCGATTGGCTTGCGGCGCTTGAACTTCGTGTTACCGCCGAGCCCTTGAATTCAGCCAATCTGGAGCGCGCGGCCCAACTGATGAACAAGACCAACCAGATGAACCTCCGGACTCGCAGGTTCACGGCCCACGAATTGCAAACCTGGGCGGAGTCGGGTGGCAGATTCCTTTGGACTTTTCGCGTATCCGACAAGTTTGGCGACTCCGGCCTATGCGGCGTCTGCAGCCTGGCATTTGAAAAGGACAACGCTCACCTGATGGACTTTGTATTAAGTTGCCGGGTCATGGGCCGCGGGGTGGAAGAAGTCATGCTTTCAACCGTGGCGCAAAAGGCGAAGCGTCTGGGTTGCGGCGAACTGCGACTGGAATTCATTCCTACGGAAAAGAATCGTCCTATGAGAGATTGGCTCCTATCGAACCCCTTGTTGGTCGAAAGTGGGAATTCATTTCGATTGCCCTTGCCGCAGGAAATTGTTTTCCCGGGTCACGTTCGCATTCACCAGCCGTATGAAAAAGCCAGTATTGCGGCGGATGTTTAACCGATTGCTTCACTCGCTGGCGCGAGGGTTGCCCGGCTCCACAACAGTGCGGCCAATTTTGCACCGCTTGCGTGGAGTGAAAATTGGAAAAGGCGTCTTCATTGCCGAAGGGGTTTACATGGAAAACGAATATCCGGAGGCGGTTGAAATCAGGGACGGCGCGCAAATTGGATTGCGAACCATTATTCTCGCCCATACGCGAGGCGCCGGACGTGTTGTGATTGGCGAAAACGCCTGGATAGGGCCAAACGTAGTTGTCGCTGCGCCCGCCGGCCGTTGCCTGACGATTGGAGATGGGGCGGTAATCGGCGCCGGAGTCATATTGAACAACGATGTTGCTCCACAGACGTTTGTCGCCAGTCAGCCTCCAAAAGCCGTGGCTAAAGCCACGGTATCCCTGGCCACGGCGGAGAAAATGGACGATTTCATCCGCGGGTTGGTTCCCATACGCCATCATTCGAAAGGAATTTCACGACGGCATGTCGTTTCACATACAACGGCTTCAAACGGTAAAAACACTCAAGCACACCGGGAAAATGATCGAAAAACAACAAATTGAACTGGCTATCTGCAACGCCATGGAACGTGTCAACGAGGTGTTGTTGGATGAAAATGCCCTGCCCTGCGGCGACGACACGGTTCTGCTCGGCCAGGGAGCCCAATTAGACTCAATGGGTTTTGTAAATTTTATCATCGCGCTCGAAGAGGAACTCGCCGAAAAGATCGGCTTGGTTCTGAACGTGACTGAAGAGCTGAACTCGAAAAGCGGCAGTGTCCCGCACACAATGACGGCTGGAGACCTCGCCACCTTTCTGACCTGCTGCGCGGATGAATCCAAATTGGCCGGCCGGGCGGACTCACACGGCGTTAATAGCTTATGAATGGCGCAATTGTTCTAGGTCGAAACGAAAAGCCGGCGCTGAAAATGTGTCGCCTGCTGGAGTTTTTTGGCGTCCAATCGTACGTCCATAACGGTGCTGACTGCTGGAATCAGTTGCTTTCATATCCCGCAAATAATGAAAAGGTCAGGCTCTTCGGTTCTGCGCAAAAAGTGCTTGATCTCCTCGAGAACATCGACAAAACCAGCGAACGGAGGCGGTTTTGGAACTCAAGAATTCACTCGATCTTTGTCTGCAACGAAGCGCCTGCGGAACTCGCCGCCGCGCTGGTCAGGAAAATTACCGGGGACCAGGAGGCTGGAGTTCACTATGCGATCGCAACGGAATTTCGCATTAGCGATTCGCATGAATTCTGCGGGCCTATGTCCGGCGTAGAATGTTCAACTCGCGGTGTCGGCGATGACGTTTGCGTTCTTAAGGCCGACACCGGCGAAAACATTGTCTCGTCTCCTGAGGGCCCGGTGTTTGCAAGATTACTGTATGACAATGTCCCCATATTTGTTTCGACAGCCGGAGTGATTGATATCGATTCGGAGCTGGGCACCCGCGATTTTGACATACGTGATCATTTTTTGTCCGCTACACCGATCGTGATGTATATCAAGTGGGCTCTTGCTGATTCCTGTTTTAAGCAGGCTGAGACCAGTGCCTGCCTGATTATAGACGATCCCCCGCTGAAGCCGCGCTACGGCTTTGTGGATTTTGAACATTTGAATGAACTGATGTGGCGCCACCATTTCACCTGCAGCCTGGCATTTATACCCTGGAATTGGCGCCGTAGCGATTCACGTGTCGTCCGGCTCTTCAAAAAAAATCCCGGTCGATTATCTCTTTCCGTCCATGGCTGCGATCATACCGAGCGCGAATTTGGAATCCAGAACGGCGAACAATTGCGTTGGAAAGTCCTCTGCGCCGCCCAGCGCATGAAACGGCACGAGTTCAAGACCGGGCTTCACCATGATCCGGTAATGGTTTTTCCGCAGGGAGTTTTTTCGAAGTCGGCAATGCTGGCCCTGAAAGGCAGCGAATTCATTGGAGTCGTCAATTCGGAAGTGATCAGCGCTGACTCGGAACGTTGCCCGATAAAAATCCGGGACTATTGGAGCGTCGGTCTCATGAACTATGACAACTTTCCGATTTTTACGCGGCGGGATCCCTGGCAAGGCGTCGAGAATTTTGCCTTTGATATATTGCTGGGCAAGCCCTGCATCGCGGTGGTCCATCACAACGATTGCCATGACGATTGCCGTCACGTCGTGGAATTCATCGATAAGTTGAACCGATTGAACGCCCATTTGGCCTGGGGGGACCTGGGCACGGTTGTGCGGCGGAGTTTTCGCCAGCGCAAATTGTCGTCGAACGCAGTGGAAGTGGAAATGTTCGGCAAGGAAATCCTCCTTGAAAACACCGGTGATGAAACGAAATATTTTTGCGTCCGCAAACGCGAATCGGCCCCGGGACAGATCGAAGCAATTCGGGCCGGAATCAAATCCGTTGACTGGACGAACGCGCCGGACGGCATTTCGTTTCGGATAAAATTAAAACCGGGCCATAGCCAAATCGTCAGGATCGCCTATCGCGATCTTTCGGCAAATGGCATTGGGCCGGAAAATTCCTTTGCTGGAACGGACGTTGTTTATTGGGCGAAAGCCACGGTCCGCCGATACCTCTGCGAGATCCGTGACAATTATGTCATGGGCAAAACATTTTCACATTCACATTTATGAACACGCTGACTCAAGCAAACGAAGTTCAAAACGCATTGGAGAAGTTCTCCGCCTGGCTCGGAGATTTTGGCGAGCTTTCGTACGATCATCAATCCTATTATGCCGGCCCGATCGGGCGAAGCGCCAAATTACTCTACTACCGCAACAAAATGATGGGTACGGCAGCGGTGGCGCCAATGGTCATTTCTGAGGCTTTTTTCCCTTCGGCCCGGAAATTATTTTATCGTCCGATTCGACTGCCGATTGCCGATGCCCACTATGCGATGGGATTCGCTCACCTGTATGAAGCGACTGGAAACGAATTTTATGTCCAAAAGGCGATGCATTTTCTCGAAGTGCTTCAAAAGACCCGCTGTCCTGAATACAAGGAATATGGATGGGGATATCCATTTGATTGGGCAACCCAGGTTGGGCTCATCCCGGCGGGCACCCCGCTCATTACGACCACACCGTACGTGTTCGAAGCCTTTATGCAAGTGGAGCAACTGCGCCCGCATATGAAGTGGCAGCGAATTCTAGAATCCACCGCCCGTCATGTTTTCTCAGATTATAAAGATTTACATGTATCCGACACGGCGAGCACGTGCTCCTATATTCCCGCAGCCAAGGTGGGCGTGGTGAACGCTTCCGCTTACCGTGCCTTTACACTCACCGCCGCGGCAAAATTTCTCGGCGAAAAACGTTTTCTCGGAGTCAGCCGGCGAAACCTGAACTTCGTGCTGGAATCCCAAAACCCGGACGGTTCCTGGCCCTATGCAAAGGATGCCAAACGCGGCTTCGTAGACCATTTCCATACCTGTTTTGTCATGAAGGCGCTCGCCAAAATTTATTTTCTTACGGGCGACGAGGATTGTATGAAAGCACTCAATCGGGGCGTGGAATTTTATCTAAAAAACCTATTTGCCGAAAATGGGATGCCGCGACCGTTTGCCAGGGCGCCGCGCCTTACGATGTATCGCCATGAGCTTTATGACTGCGCCGAATGCATGAATCTATGTCTTTTACTAAGAAGGAATTTTCCAGAGCTTCAAACAACTTTGGAAAGGGTCACTGCCGGGATTTTGAGCGATTGGATAAAATCCGATGGCTCATTTCGATCGCGGCGGCTGATGTTTGGCTGGGATAACGTGCCGATGCACCGTTGGGGACAATCACAAATGTTCCGGAGCCTTGCGTTTTATCTGAACGAAGCGCAGGCGGCGGACACCCAAGAATATGAAAACCTCGACTCCAAATTTTATGTGCGGGATTTGCGGGCAGCTTAATTTTTCTAACAACGAACCGGTGAATCCTGAAACGATTCGCCGGATGTCACGATCTATGCTCCACCGCGGGCCGGACGACGAAGGCGACTTCATTTCCGGACCGGTGGGACTGGGTTTCCGGCGGCTATCAATTGTCGACCTCACGGGCGGTCGACAGCCGATGTCCGACACCGATGCCTCGGTCCAGGTCGTCTTCAACGGCGAAATCTATAATTTTCGCGAGTTGCGTCGTGACCTCGAATCGCGCGGCCATAAATTCCGCACCCGCTCCGACACCGAAGTCATCGTGCATGGCTATAAGCAATGGGGCACCGGTGTCTTTAACCGCCTCAATGGGATGTTCGGCATAGCCATCTGGGACGTCAAGCAACGGCGTCTCATCGTGGCTCGTGACGCGATGGGAATTAAATTGATCTATTACCGGCTTCAGAACGGCCAATTGACCTTTGGCTCGGAAATCCGCCCCGTCCTGGCCGCCGATGATTCAAACCTGAAGATCTCCCCTGCCGCTGTCGCATTGTTTTTGCGTTTCCGTTACACGCCTTCGCCGTTGACGATTTTCGAAGGAGTAAAAAAGCTGGCCTCCGGAACAATGCTGATCGTCGAAAATGGGTCCTGCCGCGAAGAGCGCTGGTACGATTTCAAACCGTCGCCTTTTCCGAACACGATGAAAGACTCTGAGGCAGCTGATGAGTTGTTGGAGCTCTATCGCAAGTCGGTGCGTCGACATTTGGCTGCCGATGTCCCGGTGGGCGTATTGTTGAGCGGCGGATTGGATTCGGCCCTTCTGCTGGCGTTAATGAACGAACACGGCCGCCACTGGCCGGCATTTACCGTGGGCTATGGAAAAGACTTCGCAGACGACGAACTTCAATCGGCATCCGATACGGCTTTGCGACTGGGAGCACGCCATGTGGCAGTAAAATTGGACCAGGGGGAATTCGAACGATCTCTTCCCAAAATCGTTGAATATCTTGAAGAACCCGTCGCCAGCGCCTCAATTGTTCCAATGTATTTTGTTTGCAAACGGGCGCGCGCGGACGTGAAAGTGGCCCTCGTTGGCCAGGGACCTGACGAACTTTTTGGCGGCTATAACCGTCACCTTGGCGTCTATTATGGAGACTATTGGCGGCGGCTCCCCGGACTGCTCCGGTCGCGCATGAGTTCGGCAATCTTGCGCCTGCCGCGAAATGAAACGCTGAAACGCGGCGTTCAATCGCTCGCCATCGCCGACCGGGTGGCCCGTTATGAGAGTATATTTTCGCTGCACCCCGCCCAGACAGTCACCGGGCTTTTCCGTCCGGAATTCACGCTAAACGGCGACAGTGAATTGTCTCATTATCTGGATGGAGTTGTGCCGCAAATGGAACGAACTGACGAATTGGGTGGCTTTCAGCTTTTGGAGATACGCTCGTCCCTGCCCGATGAATTGCTCATGTACGCCGATAAGCTCTCCATGGCACATAGTCTGGAAGCGCGCGTGCCCTATTTGGACCGCGAGGTGGTCGAATTCGCCCAGCGGCTCGGGGCCAATCAAAAAATCCGTTACGGCATCCGCAAATGGCTGCACCGCCGCATTTGTTATAAAATGATTCCCTCGGCCATTCTCTTCCGGAAGAAACGGGGTTTCGCGGTAAATGTAGTGGACAGTTGGTTCAACACACGCACCCGGACCGTCTTCTCTGACATGCTACTCGATAAAGACTCGCTCATATACGAGCAGTTGAGACCTGAGCCGGTCCGCGCGCTCCTGGAGCAGCATCAAGCCCGCCGCCAGGACAATCACAAACTGCTTTTCAGCCTGGTCATGTTCGAGCAATGGCTGCGCGGCATTCGCTCCCAACAAGTCAACCAGTTCGCCAGTCCACTAGCCGCCTGATTCTATGTCTGCAGATTCCATATCGTTGCCGGACGGATTTGCCGAAATTCGCGTTCGCGGGAAGACGACATTCGTTCCGTCGGCGACCATTGAGGGCAGAACGGTCATTTCGACCGGAAAATGGCTGAAAACTGCCATTATCCGGGACCAGGATTATGTCGATGGCGAGCTTGTGAAAGACCCGGCTTCATTCGTCGCTGCATTAAAGAAGAGCGGTTTGAAGGCGGACCTCTTTACGTTTTTCCAGCGGCCGCCGGAAGTGGCTCCAAAATTTAATTTTCACGTCGCCTGGGACAACTACGCCGCTGTGCCGGTCGAAACATTCAAAAAGTGGTGGGAAGGGGTCCCGCAGGAAACCAGGAAGAACGTGCGCCGCTCCGCCAAACGCGGCGTGGAAGTCAAAGCAGTTCCTTTCGACGACGAATTGGCGCGCGGCATTCACAATCTTTGTAACGAAACGCCAGTCCGCCAGGGCAAACCGTTTTGGCACTTCGGCAAGGATTTCGAAACAGTCAAACGTGAGCACTCCACATATTTGGAACAAAGCGACTTCATCGGTGCTTTTTTCGAAAATCAACTCATCGGATTTATCAAAATCATCTATGTGGACCGTCTTGCCCACATCCTCCACATCCTCGCGGCAAACGCGCACTATGACAAACGGCCAATTAATGGGCTCATTGCCAAAGCCGTGGAGATTTGCGAGCAAAAAGGCGCCGGATACTTTGTTTATGGCCAATATACCTATGGGAATAAAACGCAAAGTTCCCTCGTGGAACTCAAACGGCGCAACGGTTTCGAGCAGATCAATTTTCCGCGTTACTACGTGCCATTGACCTGGAAAGGAAGAATGGCGGTGGCATTTCGATTGTACCGCGGCGCCGTCGGACTGTTGCCGTCGCCTGTTCTGAAAATGGCCGTTGCCACGCGAGACTGGCTTTATAAACGAAATGCGCCAGTTCCAGCAGCGGAGCGTTCTACGGAGACAAAAGAAGACGCAACTTAATTGAATTTTTGCCGGTGTAGCTCAACGTCAGAGCGGCTGATCTGTAATCAGCAGGTTGGAGCGTTTAATTCCTCCCGCCGGCTCCACATTTTTTTCGAATTCGAACCTAGAAATCACCCCAGTTATGCCAGGAATCGCTGGAATCATCAGCCAATCGCCCGTCGAAGAGTTTTCCCACCTCGTAAAGGTCATGGTCGGCGCCATGAAACACGAAAACTTCTATCGGTCCGAAATTTGCTCAGTATCCGGGATGGGAATTTATATGGGATTTGTGGGATTTAAGGAGTCTCATGACGGAATCTATTCAGATCCACGCGGTGATATTATGCTCGCCTATTCCGGAGAATGCCTGATCGGCCAGGAAATGGTAACGGCCCGGCAAATAGTCGATCTTTACAGGGAAAATGGCGCGCATTTCGCGGAAAAACTAAACGGCCTTTTTTCCGGACTGCTGATAGATAAACAACAACGGAAAGCGATTCTTTTCAATGACCGCTACGGGATGCGCAGAATCTATTTCCATGAACGCGACGGCGCCTTTTATTTTGCAAGTGAGGCCAAGGCACTTCTGCGCATTTTGCCTGAACTGCGGGAATTTAATCCAGAGGGTGTCGCAGACTATCTCGCGTTTGGCTGCACCCTGGATTGGAGGACATTGTTCCGGCAAATTGAAATTCTGCCCGGAGCATCACTTTGGACTTTTGAAGGGGCGCGGTGCCGCAAAGATAAATATTTTCGGCCCGAAAACTGGGAAGGCCGCCCGGAGGTTCCGGTTGCCGAATACGAAAATCTTCTCCCGCAAACGTTCAAGCAGATTGTGCCCCGATATTTTGGCACTTCATCCAAAATCGGCATCGCGCTGACAGGTGGACTTGATACCCGAATGATTATGGCATGCCGTCCGCTAAGCAATGGTTGCACAACCAGTTATACCTTTTCGGGAAACAACGGAATGACTCTGGACGATACAATCGCCGCCCGCGTCGCTGTGGCCTCAAATTTGGACCATAAGCTGTTACGGCTTGATGCAGATTTCTTTTCAGATTTCCGGCAACATGCCGACGATACCGTATTTGCAACGGATGGGTGCGCCGGAGTTTGCAATTCGCACGAAGTCTATTTCAACCGCAAAGCCCGGGAATTGGCTCCTGTGCGGCTGACCGGGAATTATGGAAGTGAAATTTTGCGCGGCATTTCAACTTTTAAGCCTGTTCCGCTTTCCCCGCAGCTATTCAATGAAAAGTGGCGGCCGATTATAAAGTCGCGCGCGACGCGCTTGGCCGACCATCAAACGCAACCCATGACCTTTGCCGCATTCAAAGAAATTCCGTGGAATCTTTACGGCAACTTGTCCGCAGGTTGGTCTCAGCTTCAATTTCGGACCCCCTATCTGGATAATGACCTTGTCGCCCTGGCGTTTCAAGCGCCCAAATCCCTGCGCAGATCGTCGGGCCCGTGCATGCGCGTTGTCAGCGCAAATAACGCTTCTCTGTGCCAGATACCCACGGATCGCGGTTACGCCAACGGTTGTTCGGGGCTTCGATTCCTGGGCCGTCGTGCTTTCGCCGAAGTGACCTTCAAACTGGATTATTACAACAACGAAGGATTCCCGAATGCGCTCGCGCCATTGGAGCCGCTGTTGAAGGGTGTCAGTTCCCGCCTTGGTTTGGTGGGCCTCCATAAGTTTTTGCACTATCGAGACTGGTTTCAGAGCGATTTCGCTTCATATGTGCGCGATGGTGTAGCCGCGGCACTCCCGTGCCTCGATGGGTTTTTTGAACCCGGATTCTTGAAGACAGTGGCAGACGAACACATCGATAAGAAAAAGAACCATTGTCTCGAAATTAACGCCATCCTGACACTGGAGGCCGTTGACCGACTACTGTTTCGGGAGATTGGGCAAAACTGATGAACTGTATGCCTGACCAAGCACATACTGCGCCTCTCATCAGCCTGCTGACGGGCGGCCGTGATCCGCACTATACCATCGGCTTTGCGGTTGCACTTGCCGATAGCGGTGTCACGCTGGATTTCATTGGCAGCGACGATCTGAGCTCGGAGGCGCTGCGCGGTTCTCCTCGTATCAACGTGTTGAATTTGCGCGGGGACCAGAGCGTGAACGCTTCGCTCCCGAAGAAGGTGCTTCGCGTACTCGCCTATTACGTTCGTTTGATCAAATACGCGATCAGTGCCCGCACAAAGGTATTTCACATCCTCTGGAACAATAAGTGTGAATTCTTTGACCGCACCGTACTGATGGCGCTGTACAAGTTGCTGGGCAAGAAGATCACGTTTACCGCGCACAATGTTAACGTGGGCGTGCGCGACGGACGTGATTCATTTCTAAATCGGGCTACCCTGAAATTCCAATATCGGCTGTGCGACCGCATCTTCGTCCATACCGATAAAATGAAGGCCGAAGTGATCGCCGGGTTTGGCGTCCCCTCCGGCAAAGTCGTGCTGATCCCATATGGCTGGAACAATATGGTTCCCAATTCGACATTGACAGGTCCCGAAGCCCGCCGCCGGGTTGGTTTGTCCGCACAGGATAGGGTTATACTTTTCTATGGTAATATTGCCCCTTATAAGGGTGCGGAATATCTCGTCGAGGCCTTCGATGCCATTGCTGATGACGATCCCTCTCTCAAGTTGATTATTGCCGGACGTCCCAAGGGGCCAAAGAGTTACTGGGCGGACCTTGCCGCCAGGATTGCGGCCAGCCGCCATTCGGACCGTATCTGCCAAAAAATTGAATTCGTTTCCGACGCGGACACAGAACTCTATTTCAAGGCGGCCGACGTTTCGGTGTTGCCATATTTACATATTTTCCAAAGCGGAGTGCTGTTTTTGTCCTACAGTTTTGGACTTCCGGCCATAGCCACGGACGTCGGCTCATTAAAGGAGGATGTTCACGAAGGCGAAACCGGATATACCTGCGAGCCTGCGAACGCCGCGGCGCTGGCCGGTTGCATCCGCAAATATTTTCAAAGCAGCCTGTATCAGGGATTGGAGGCCCGACGGCCTGAAATCCGCTGTTTTGTAGAGGAAAAACATTCCTGGAACCAAATAGCAAACATCATCATCAAAGCCTATTCCCAGATTATCCACGAAGAAAAAGACCCGGGGCTCTTGTCGCAAATACAAAAAGACCATGAAACCGTTAGTTTCAATTCTCACCCCGGCTTATAACGCTGAACCATGGATTGCCGAAACCATTACGTCCGCCTTGCGCCAAACCTGGGCCCGCAAGGAAATCATAGTGGTGGACGATGGCTCCTCCGACGGCACACTGTCCGTTGCGTCCAAATTCTCAAAGGATGGCGTTACTGTAGTTACTCAAAAGAACAGCGGTGCGTCCACCGCCCGAAATCACGCCTATTCACTCTGCCACGGCGATTATATTCAATGGCTCGATGCCGATGATGTGCTCGAGCCGGATAAAATATCCCGCCAAATCGAATTCGCTGAATCCGTGAAAGACCCATATAAACTGCTGGCGTCCGAATGGGGACGGTTTTTGTTTCGGACAAAGAGTGCGACGTTTATTCCGACGCCCTTGTGGAATGACTTGACGCCGCTTGAATGGCTTCTTCGAAAAATGACATTAAACGTATGGATGCAGCCGGGGTGCTGGCTGGTTAGCCGCGAACTGAGTGAGGCGGCCGGTCCATGGGATGAGCGGCTTTCATTTGATGACGATGGAGAATATTTTTGCAGGGTCATTTTAAAAAGCCATGGAATCTCATTTGTTCGGGGCGCCAGGGCATATTATCGGGAGACCGGACCCGGAAGCCTGAGCAGTGTCGATAACTCGAGCAAAAAATTGGAATCCGCCTGGACCTCCATCCAAAGGCACATTCAATACCTGCTGGGGATTGAAGACAGCCCGAGGACCCGCAATGCCGCAATTACCTTTTTGCAAACGTGGCATTACATATTTGATCCGCACCGGCTGGACATCATTGCCGAGATTAAGCATCTGGCAAGAACGATGGGGGGAGCCGTTGAATCTTTCCCGCTCGTGGAAGGGCTTCGTTGGAAATTCGCCTGGATGGAAAAATACTTTGGGAGCCGGGTTGCTTATTGGGCTCAAAGAAGATTGCCGACGTTCAAACACTACGTTGTTCGCCATTGGGACAAGGCGCTCTTTCAACTGGGCTGTTAATTTCTGGAATTATGTCTGCAACCCTGGTCATCGAAGCCGGCCGTACGGAACGGCAGTATTGGAGGGATCTTTGGACGTTCCGCGAGCTGTTTTATCTGCTCGCCTGGCGCGACTTTTTGATCCGTTATAAACAGACTGCTGTTGGAATTGCCTGGGCGATAATTCGCCCCCTCCTCATGCTGCTGGCCGTCACGGTAGTCGGAAAAGCGGGCAGCTTTCCCACAGGTGGGGCGCCGCCCCTGCTCTTCTACTACTGCGGACTGTTGCCGTGGCAGTTCTTTTCCACCGCCATGTCGGAAAGCGGCAATAGCCTCGTGACCAATTCAAATCTGATTTCAAAAATTTATTTCCCGCGGCTGGTCGTCCCCGCAAGCAGCGTGATCGTGAGTTTCATGGATTTTCTTATCGCCGCCGTGTTCCTGGTCCCTCTGATGCTTTACTATCATGTGCTCCCGCCCCGGCAGGTTGCTTTTATTCCGTTATTTGTGCTTCTCAATTTTGCGCTCGCAACTGGAGCGGGATTTTGGATCTCGGCTTTGACTGTGAAATATCGCGATTTTCGATTCGTCGTGCCGTTCGTGGTTCAATTCGGAGTTTTTGTATCGGGCGTTATTCCCATTACGCCACACACCCACGAAACGTTGCGTTTTATTTTTTCGCTCAATCCCACGGTGGGAATCATTGACGGCTTTCGATGGTGCCTTTTGGGAGGGGGAAATTTCGTCCAGCCGTCCGAACTTTTGCTTTCCGCCGGTGTAACTGTTGTCCTTCTCCTCAGCGGCCTCCGATATTTTAGACAAACAGAACGTACGTTTGCCGACATCATCTAATCATCGGTACTGAAAAAATATGCCTCACTCCGATACAGTCATTGACGTCAAAAATCTTTCCAAATGCTATTCCATCGGACATCTGAACGGCTCAAGCGATCCGGGTTTGCGCCACGCCATCGAAAACGTGATCCGCAGTCCCCTGGCATGGTGGAAAGATAGAAAAACCAGGGATGAACATTTTTGGGCTTTGACCGACGCTTCGTTTGAGGTCAAAGCCGGTGAAGTCGTCGCCATAATCGGACGGAACGGCGCGGGCAAATCAACGTTGTTAAAGATTCTCAGCCGCATTACCGAACCGACCAAAGGGCGTGTGGAAATAGCCGGGAGGGTTGGCAGCCTGCTGGAAGTGGGCACCGGGTTCCATCCCGAATTGACCGGGCGGGAAAATATTTTCCTGAATGGCGCGATCCTCGGCATGTCTCGCTCGGAAATTAAGCGAAAATTTGACGAAATCGTTGCTTTCTCTGAAGTGGAAAAATTTCTCGATACGCCGGTCAAACGCTATTCCAGCGGCATGTATGTGCGGTTGGCATTTTCGGTGGCGGCGCACCTGGAGCCGGAGATTCTGATCGTGGATGAAGTTCTGGCGGTCGGTGACACCGCCTTTCAAAAGAAATGCCTGGGCAAGATGCGTGAAGTTTCGAGAGATCACGGGCGCACTGTTTTGTTCGTCAGTCACAATATGTCCGCGGTCCTGCAACTGACCAGGCGGGCAGTGGTATTGGAAAAAGGCTGCGTCATCTTCAATGGGGCGACTGAACAGGCCATCGAGAAATATGCCGGCGCCATCGGAAACGGTTCCACGGTATTTTTCCCGGTCGAGAACAAGCCGCGAAAGTACCCTGGGACAGGGGCAGTTCAATTTGTCTCGTTTCGCTTTGACCGGAATCTGCCGATTTTTTCCTCGGATGAAGATTTTCAATTCCACGCCAAAGTCCGCGCGCACGAGACGGTGCCCCGTGTCCGTTTTAGTATGACCGTTTTTACAGCGGAAGGCGCTCCCATAGGAACGTGCTTTAGTGCCGAAGGTTCCGGTCTGCGTCACGGGGATGAGATGGAATTTGAAATTTCCATCCCGCGTCCGCGCCTGGCTCACGGCCGCTATTGCTGCGGCGTGTCCGTCGGCAAAGGCGACAACCGGGTTGGCATGGTGGATTTCGATACCGTCACTGATACACTGGCATTCGAAGTCCGGCGCGAAGAGGGTGACGGCGGCACGCTGGCTGAATGGCCCCGCGGCTGGGGCTCGATCATGTTGCCCGACTTGAATTGCCGCCCGGCCTCTTGCCCGCCATTCGAGGAACGGACAGATAACGTTGAAATGCTTCCTGTTTAATTTATGCCGAATCATCCCGCATTGGCGATTGTTATCCCGGCCTACAAATCCGAATTTTTTCGCGACGTCCTGGAATCCATCGCCAACCAGACGTGCCGCAACTTTCGCGTTTACGTCGGTGATGATGCCAGCCCGGAAAGCATTGAAGACATTGTCCGTGAGTTTTCCGACACACTACCGATCTATTATCACCGTTTCCCGAATAACGTCGGTCGCGTGTCGCTTGCCGATCATTGGCGCCGTTGCATTCACTTGAGCCGCGAGCCTTGGATCTGCCTCTTTTCCGACGACGATCTCATGGACGAACGTTGCGTCGAAACATTTTACAAGGAACTGCGGGCGACTTCCAGCCGTCACGAATTGTATCGCTTCAACAGCTGCTCAATTGACGCCAGGGGCCGATTGATCTCAGAAAATACGCCGCACCCCCAAAATGAAACCGGGGCCGATTTCCTGGTATCACGGCTGCGCGGCGGCAGGACCAGTACCGCCCAGGAATTGATTTTTGCCCGTTCCGCATGGGAGGAAATCGGCGGCTTTCCGGATTTCCCGCTCGGCTGGGCCTCGGATGACGCGTTCATTGCCACTCTGGGGGTGCGCAAGCCGATCCGAGTCGTGCCCGGGCCCCGGTTCAAATGGCGACTGAGCGGCAAAAACATTTCGACCGACAATTCAGTCGCCATGGCAATACAAAAACACCAGGCCTGCCGCAAATTTGTGCAGTGGGCTTCGGACTTTTTGGAAAAAAACCCGCCCACGGCCGGCCCCCTGACCAATGGCAAACTCGCAGTGTTGCTGGAAGACTGGTTCTTCATGCAAATGATCTACCGGCACCAACTCATGAGCTTACGCTCCAGTATGGACGTAGAGGACCTGGCGGTGTCGCTGTGGCGCCGCCCGAGGGGCTACGGATTTCTGAAAACTATGAAATTCAATTGCACGCTGGCGCGCGAAAAAGTTTTTAACCGATGAAAAAGATTCTTTTCCTGACGGCGCATGACCTGAACGCACAGGACTATGGCCCTGTGTTGCGGGGTAAAAACATTGCGCAAATCCTTTCCCGGTACGGCGAAGTCCGCGTTATCCTGGGCAGTCGTCACTGGCATGTCCTTCAAAATGCGATGTCCACCCAGGGCGGTTTTGAATTGGCCGAAAAAATTCAGTTTCGGCCCAACTGGTATTCCTTTCCGGGCCGGATTCGCGCCAGCCTCAAATCCGACTTCCTGGACATGGAAAACTATCAGGCCTGGCCCGATGGGCGCGAAAAGCTCAATTCCCTTATGGCCGAACACGACCTTGTGTGGGTTCATGGCCTGGAAACGGCCAACGCTTTTGGTGTTTGGAAATGGCCCAGAAGCGTCCTGGACGTTGACGATATCCCCAGCAGCGTCTATCGGTTGCGCCTGTCCCGGGCGAAATCGCTATTCAAAAAATACTATAGTTGGCAACAAATGATCATGTGGCGCCGTAATGAAAAAAGGCTCCGCCGGCGTTTTGACGCCATTTGTGTTTGTAGCGAGCCAGATAAGGAAAAGTTGGGCCTCGATAACGTTTTCGTCCTTCCAAACGGTTTCGATTTGCCGGCAATCCCACCAGCCAGGCACCCGGCGACTCCTTCGCAAGTCGGTTTTGTTGGCACATTTATATACTGGGCCAATTGCGAAGGCGTGCAGTGGTTTATTGACAGAGTGTGGCCGCGGGTTCTGAAACGGTTCCCCAGTGCCAAATTGCGCCTGGCTGGTCAGGATGGTGAAAAACTCTTCAAAGGACCGAACGTGGAGGCGCTGGGCTGGGTTCGAGACATGAAAGCCGAGATGGCCAATTGGTCCCTGGCAATTGTTCCGGTGCTCGCCGGCGGCGGAACACGCATCAAAATTCTCGAAGCCTTCAGTCGAAGGTGTCCCGTGGTTTCCACTTCCGTGGGCTGCTATGGCCATGATGTTAAAAATGATCGCGAACTATTGGTTGCTGATAATCCAGAACAGTTTGCCATGCGCTGTCTCCGCATATTGGAAAACCCGGCTGAAGGCGAACAGTTGGCCAAAAATGCCTGGACCAATTTTTCCAAAAACTCAACCTGGGAATCCCAGGCGGGGCGCATCGCCGATATCGTGGCAAACGTTTGCGGGACTCGATCTCACCAGGATCAAACGGACTCCGTTTCAACATGGAAACTCATCCCCAAAACAATTTCAACATGAGTGCCACAGAAATTCCAGGTCAACCTATCGGATTGCGCGAGTCCGGCGGCCCCGCTGTTTCTGTCATTATCCCGGCATACAACCGTGTGCACTACGTTTCGGCAGCGGTGGAAAGCGTCCTTGCGCAAACGTTTAGTGATTTCGAAATTATCGCCGTGGACGACGGTTCTTCCGACGGCACGCACGAGGTCCTCAAGTCTTTCGGCGGCCGAATTCGCCTGATACGCCAGGAAAACCGCGGTGTCAGCTCGGCTCGAAACACCGGTGTCCGCGCTGCCCGCGGGAAGTGGATTGCGTTTTTGGATTCCGACGACCAATGGCACCCCGAGAAGCTCGAAAGCCAAATCGGCGTTTTGAAAAAGCACAATGCCAAACTCTGTTTCACTCGCGCCATCAGCGATCAGGGCGAAATATTCCAGGACATTGAATTTATTTCATCGGCCGTTCACGAGCCTGGCCTCCTTTACGTTGAAAATTCGGTGGATTCTGTTTGCCTTTCACCCCGGCACCCGTTGATCCAAACCATGATCGCCGAGAAAGCGCTTCTCGAGCGCGTTGGATTATTCGACGAATCATTCCCCGCAGCCGAAGACGCGGAGCTGATATTCCGCGTGTCTTTTCTTTCCGGCTTTTTTTACCTGGATCGCCCCTTCGTTACAGTCTTTGAGTATTCAGAAAACAGCCTCACCTATACAAACAGTCTGCTGTTCGAGGTGCGCCGAAACCAATCGTATTTGCGCCTTTTGGCCCAAATGTATTGGCGGCTTGTGGAAACATCTCCTGAAAAACTATCAGTTATGCGAAAACGCCTCGGCTACTTCATTTCGCGACGCGCCGAACTGGCTTGCGCCGCCGGCGAGCGTTCGGTGGCCCGTGCCCTGGCTCGCGATGGAATGTTTTTCGCCTGCACCGTTCGCGATTTTGTCCGCTGCGCCGGCGTGTTGCTTTGTCCGGGGCTGGTCCAAATCCGGGCTAGAAAAAAGGGGCTTTTTTGAATAATTCCGGAAATTTCCTTTTTTTCCGGCGAACGGACGAACAATTTCATTTCGACGATTTATGGTCTTGGTCCTAGGGGCAGATACTTGTGTTGGCAGGGTGTTTTGCGCTGAATTGCGGCGCCGCGGGCACGACTATCTCTTGCCCCGCGACAAGGATTATTTTGATTTTCATTTGCTGTTCGACTGCATTCGAAAATCAAAACCCGACTTTCTCATCAACGCCGCCGGCTATACGGGCGCGAACCTGAATGAATCCGAGCCGGCCCGCGAAGAATTGCTGCGCGCCAACACAATCCTGCCTCGTCTCGTCTCGCAGGTTTGCCTCATGACCAATACGCCGTGGGGCCACGTTTCCTCCTGCGGCATCTATTCCGGCGCAAAAATTGTTGTTGCAACCGGCGTGGTTGTCGAGAAAAAGCTGCCTCGTGGCGAACTCTTGAGGATGGCCGCCGAATTCCCCCAAAAGTTGCGCGGCTTTACCGAATCCGACGAACCCAACTTCTCCTTTCGCGCTGCCCCGTGCAATTTCTTCAGCGGCACCGCAGCGCTCGGCGAGGAAGCCATTCGTGGTATCGGACGCAATTTTATCTGGCGTATGGGCCTGCCATTCAATGAGCGTGACGAACCCGAAAACCTTTTGCGCCATTTGCAATCCGGCGAAAAGATCTACGATGGCGTATATCCCGGCTCGCACACCGACGACTTCGTCCGCGCCTGCCTCGATTTATGGGAGCGGAACGCGCCGTTTGGAATCTACAACGTCACCAACCCGGGCATTGTCACGACACGGCAAATTGTTGAGCTGATCCAAAAGATCCTCAAACCGTTGCGTTATTTCGACTTTTTACAGGACGACTCCGCGTTTCACAACCAGGGAAACGGCGGGCCGCGCGCCAATTGCATTCTTGACGTATCCAAGTTGCTGGCCACAGGCGTGTCCATGCGTCCCCTTTCCGAGGCGATTGAGGACGCGCTAAAAAACTGGCGGGGGGAAAATTTCCATGACGAACTGAATCGCGCAGCCGCATAAGATGAAATTAAAAATAACGACGGCTTTTCCGGCCTCAAAAGGGTTTTTCGTGCCGCCGCTAGTTGGTCTGCTTGTTTTTTTGAGTGCGACAGCACTCGCACAACAGGCAGCAACCATCCAGCCGACAACCGTTCAACCCGTGGCGCCGGTGGTTGAATCCACCTCTCAACTTGCTATGACCAATAGCTACCAGATTTTTCCCAGGCACGCCCCGCCCTCTGCGTCGCAGCCGTACGAGCCGTTCAAATGGGATCAATTTGTACTGCGCCCGCACGCAGATTACCAGTATGTCGACGCCTATCACATCCTGGCCGCGCCCAGCAATATTGTAAATTCGACCATCCAACGGATTTCACCCGGCTTTTTGTTGAATCTCGGACCCCACTGGGCCCTGGATTACACGCTCACCATTGCCCTGTATTCCAACACTAATTTCGGCACAGAGGTGGACCATTCCATTACATTGACTGGTCAGACGACCTATGGAGACTGGGACTTTGGATTCATGCAGGGAGTCATTTTAAGTTCTACGGCATTAATTGAATTCGGCGGCCAGGCGTCTTCGGACTATTACAATACGTCCGTCACCGGCCATCACGAGAATAACCAATATTTTACCGAAGACGTCAGTCTAAACCAAAACTTCCAGATCTATCCCGGCGGCTATGACGATACCCGATCATGGTCAACGATTAACTGGCTGAATTACCAGCCGCAATCTCATTTCAGTATCGGCATCGGTCCGGGATTGGGCTACAACAACTCCGTCTACGGCCCCGACTCCGTCTTCGAGCAGTTGGAGGCGCGCATCAACTGGAGGCTCAATGACGTCTTCAGCATTCAGGTTGCAGCCGGCTTTAGCGAAACAGAATTCCTTGGAGCCGGGGCAAACGGCGATTTGTTCAGTCCAATTTACAGCGGAAGCCTTCAATTTAAGCCATTTTCCCAAACTGAACTGAGTGTTTTTGCAAGCAGGTCCGTATCCCCTTCGCCTTTCTTTGGCCAATATACCGAGACGACCAGCGAGGGCGCCTCCCTCAGCCAGCGCTTTCTCAAGCAATTTTATGTCAGCGCGGACGCCGCCTACACAGACCAGAAATATGTCGCGTCTTCATTTTACGTACTCGTTCCAATCAGCACGAATCAAGTTCAGCTCGTGCTAATCAGTCCGGGGCGCACCGATAAATTCTACACATTTACCGCCCGACTGTCTCATTCCTTTCTCCAACGGGGCAGCGTCTCAATCTTCTATGCATACAGCGACAATAGGTCCACCCAGGGAGGCTATTCCTTTTCGAGCAACCAATTTGGCGGGGAAGCCAGCTATAGCTTCTAAAAATTTATGTCAGTTAAAGAACTAAAATTGACGTCGGAAAAGAGGGGCTACGTCTTGAAAGCGCCTGCATCCTCCAGCAAAACCAACAAATCGCGCCTGATTGTATTTTCTGTCGCGGTCGCCTTGCTTGCGCTGCTGTTTAGCGCGCCGCTCTATCATTTACTGCGGTTGGCGGCCAATGACGATTTGTATTCGGATATCCCGCTGATTCCCTTGTTGAGCCTGTATCTTATCTGGTTGCGGCGCGAACGAATACCGAAATCGTTAGAGCCGGCTCCCCTGCCCGCTGTTTTATTTTCCCTTGCCGGTTTGCTCGTGCTCGCTGCCTGGTGGCTTCCCGCCCGCCAAACTGAGCCGCCCATAGAAGACTATCTGGCTGCAAATATTCTAGGTTGGCTTCTCTTGTTTTGCGGCGTTTGCTTCCTGTTCCTGGGCAAGTCCTTTATGCGCGCGTTCACCTGCCCGGTAGCGTTGTTGGCTTTTATGATTCCCTTTCCTTTGCCCATGCGTCAATGGGTTGATTCATTCTTGCAGCATGGTTCAGCCGTATTTGCCGGCTTGTTCTTTGGCCTCACTGGCGCCCCCGTTACCCGAGATGGATTGAATTTTCATTTGCCAAATATCGTCTTGCGAGTCGCTCCCGAGTGCAGCGGAATCCATTCCACCATGGTGCTGACCATTGTCAGCATTACCGCAGCCTGGCTGTTCCTGCGGTCGACCTGGAAGCAGGTGCTATTGGTGTTGGTGGTCATCCCACTGGCGCTCATTCGGAATGGTTTCCGGATTTTTGTCATCGGTCGCCTTTGCATCGCGTATGGGCCACAAATGCTGAACTCGCCGATCCATCGCCACGGTGGTCCTCTCTTCTTCGCTTTGTCGCTGCTCCCCTTTTTCCTTGTCCTGCTCTTGCTAAGAAAGACCGAGGGAATAAACCGAGAACCATCAACCAGACCATCATTATGAAAAATAATCCCATTTTCCTAATTCTTACTGCCGCGGCCCTTGTGGCGCTTGCGGGCGCAGGATGCTCGAAACACGCAAAATCCACGTACAACCTCCGTACCGCCGATCGATTGTTTGAATCCGGACAATTTGATCAGGCGGAAGCCGAATACACGAAGGCCCTTCGCGTGGAACCGCGAAACTCCAAGGTAATCGAACGCCTTGGCCTAATTTACTTTGATGAGGGCCGCTACCAAAAAGCCGCGCCCTACCTGTTAAAAGACACGCAATTGACCTCCAGCAACCTGGACGTGCGCGTCAAGCTCGCCCAGATCTACCTGGCCGTCGGCGAACTCAAACATGCTCAGGAACAGTCCGAATTTGTGTTTAAGAATAACGCCGCTGACCTCGAAGCACCCGTCCTGCTTGCCCAATCCACGCCTCCAGCGCAAATCGCGGACCTGCAACAACAACTGCACGCTCTCGCCTCCCACGGCGACAATGCCGGTCTGGAAACCGCCCTGGCCATCCTATCCGCGCGCCAGGACAACTTCAAAGAGGCCCTGCAATATTTTCAGCGCGCCGTCAATCTTGACGCGCGCTTCCCCCCGGCCTACGCCGCCCTCGGTAATACGTACTTGCGATTCAACCAGCAGAAAAAAGCAGGTGATGCGTTCAAAGCCGCCTCGGACTGCGCCTCAGACACTTCTCCATTGCAAACGGAATACGGCCAGTTTGAAATCCAGGTTGCCGATTTTGCCGCTGCCGAGTCATTTTTCAATGGCCTTACTCAAAAGGAACCCGGCTATATGCCGGGTTGGCTGGGGCTGGCCGAAGTCTCCCTGGACGAAAAGAAGTTTGACGACTCCGCTTCCGCTCTGAAAAAAGTCCTCGAATCTGACCAGGACGACGCCAATGCGCTGGTGCTCAAGGCGCGGCTCGATCTCGCGAACACTAATACCGCCGACGGCATCGCCGAACTGGAACATCTCGTCCGGACCTATCGACAAGCGCCGCAAATCCATTATCAATTGGCTCTCGCGTATATCATGGGCGGAAAAATAGACAAAGCCTTGAACCAATTGCATGAGACCGTGGATTTGGAACCGCATTTCACCCAGGCGGCTTTTCTGCTCGCTCAATTGGATGTGCAAAAAGGCGATATCGGATCCGCGCTCTCGTTGCTGAAACCGTTGATTGCGCAACAGCCCAACCTCATCGAGCCAAAATTGCTCCTCGCTGACGTCTACCGTCTGCAGAACGATTTCAATAACGCCATGGCCATTTACCAGCAGCTCGAGAAAGCATACCCGACAAATGCCGATGTTCTCCTTTTGGCCGGTTCGACCTGCGTTCAACAATTCGATGAAGATGCCGCCCGCGCGGATTTTAACCGCGTTCTGCAAATGGATCCCAATAACGTCAGCGCCCAGGAAGAACTCGTCGAGTTGGACCTGGCGGATAAACACTTCGATGCGGCGCAACAACGGGCGCAAACGCTCGTCTCACGGAATCCCGGGAAAGGCCAGCCGGAGATCCTCCTGGCCAAAGTCTATCTCGACCGCGGCCAGACCAACCAGGCGGAAGAAGCCCTGCTCAAAGCAACGGCTCTCCCTCAAGGATTCCAGGCAAATCTGCTGCTGGCGCAATTGTATTTTAAGCTTAAGGACAATAAAGATGCCCTTGACCGGCTTAATGTCGCGCTGGCAAATCGGCCCGACGATCCTTCGCTGCTGATGTTTTCAGCGGCGATTCAAAGCGACCAGAAAGACTACGCCGGCGCTGCCGCCACGTATGAAAAATTGCTCGCCATCAATCCTCAATACAGTCCCGCGCTCAACAATCTTGCATGGCTGTATTCGGAAAACCTGGGCAATCTCGATAAGGCCTATTCACTTGCCCAACGTGCGCACCAACTGCGTCCCTCCGATCCGTCAACTTCCGATACGCTCGGGTGGATCCTTTTGAAGCAGGGCAACTACACACCTGCTCTCAATTTGTTCCAACAAAGCGCCGCCGGTTTGCCCAATAATCCCGACATCCAGTTTCATCTGGGCCTTGTCTATTACATGCTTGGTAACGAAGATGCCGCGCAGCAGCAACTTCAAAATGCGATGTCTTTGAACACCCCGTTCGCAGATCGCGCTCAATGCCAAAACTATTTGGACATTCTCAGCATTGATCCCGCCACCGCCAACGGCTCGGCGTGCTCAAAATTGGAAAAGCGAATTTCCGAACAGCCGGGCGACCCGATTGCCTTCAATCGGCTCGTTGCCATCTATCAGCGCAATAAAGACACCGCGGCGGCCATGGGACTTTGCCAGACAGTTCTCAAGGTGAACCCGAAAAATGTCAAGGCTATGATCATCCTCGCCCGGCTTTACCCTCCTCAGGAGTCGCAAAAAGCGTTTGAACTTGCTAAAAACGCCTACAAACTCGCGCCCAATGATCCGAACGTGTGTGCGACACTTGGCCATCTCGCCTCTCTTACCGGTAATGATCAATGGGCCTTTAGCCTGCTGGACGAAGCGTCGCAGGATCAGTCAACGAATGGCCAAACGCTTTTTGACCTGGCGAACGCCGCATTTTGCCTCGGCAAAATCTCCGAGTCGAAGGCGGATGTCCAAAACGCAATGCAGGCCGGTTTGGCTCAATTTCAAGCCGTGCAGGCCCAACACTTCCTGGACATGATCACGGTGTGCGAAAATCCAAACCAGGCGGCCGCCAGTCAAACTCACGTTGAAAATGTCCTGGCCGCCGAGCCAAATAATCCCGCCGCCCTCTTTGCCCAAGCCCTGGTGCAAACGCAAAATAACGATCCCACGGGCGCGGAGCGCTCATATGAAGATCTGCTGGCACACCATCCCAATTGCACCATCGCATGTAAAAACCTCGCCATCCTCTACGCTCAAAACCTCGTAGAGCCGGCCAAAGCCTATCCCATCGCCGCCAGGGCGCGGGAGGCTTTCCCCGATGATCCTCAGGTAGCCCGGGCGCTCGCCATGGTTCTGTTCCAGCAAGGCAATTATGACCGCGCTGCCGACCTCTTTAACACGATCTCCAGCTCTCCCGGTGCCGACGCCCGGCTCTTTTATTGCCTGGGCATCTGCGAATATCACCTGAAAAAATACATCGAGACCAAATCATCGCTGCAACGCGCCTTAAATCTAAATCTTTCAGGCCAGGATGCTGTAGACGCTCGTCAAACGCTATCTGAACTCCACTAATCCGGCATTCCGTCGGCGGATTTTACACAATTAAAAGCGCCGCTTTTGCCCAAGAATAAAAGGAAATTCACGAATTATGCGAAACGCGTCGGCAGAATTGACGGTCTGTGTCCGAAATTCCCTTCAACTCCCGCACAAAACCCGTTGGCATCACTGATGCTTTACTAGAAAACCGACGATTGCAAGTTACAAGGAGAAACAAAAAGGAAATAAAAAGTATGAAAAAGAAACTGTTACTAATCGCGGCCGTGGCGGCAATGTGTGGGGTAGGAGTGGCCCAGGCGGCGCCGAGCGATCCAATCAATGGTCAAATCACATTTGCGGGCGGCGTTACACTGGACAACTCTTCGGCCGGAGGCGCTACCGAAGTTCTGTCATGGACCGGTCCGGGCGGATCGGGTATGCCAATTGTCATCAGCAGCTCCGGAACCTTTTCCGGCATCGCTGGCGGCACAGCGGCGTCATTCACGGCTCCGTGGTTCTTCAATTCCACGAGCCCGGTCAACTCCCTCTGGAGCGTCGGCGGATTCACCTTCGATCTGACCTCCTCTCACATTGTGTTCCAGGGCGGTAATCCTGCGGGCGTCCTCGTGGACGGCATTGGCGCGGTGATGGGCAATGGCCTCGCTCCGGAAGCAATGACCTGGGAATTCGCCACGGGTGACCCGAGCGCCGATGGAGTGTTCTCGTTCCAAGTGGCTGACGGCACTCAGGGCGCGGCGACTGTTCCGGATGGCGGCACGACCGCTATGTTGCTTGGCTTGGGAGTCCTCGGACTTGGCCTCGTGAAGAAACAAATGTTCGCCTAAGCGAATCGACATTCGTATCAAGTATTTTTGGGCGGAGTTCTCCGCCCAAAAATTCTTTTTTTTGTTCTCCTCTTCGGGCCTTCTGGCTCGCTCAATCATTAATTCGCAAGCAATGAAACGATTGAGTCCACTTCAAGTTCGACGCTCGTGAAATGAGTATCGCCGCCTTCATTGCCTTTGCCGCCGCGCTGTTCAGCGCGGCTTTGGCATTTATCGTCGCCTGGCGCGGCGGGGGCACCGCCCACCGCTCGTTTGCCACCGGCATGTTCGCTTTGGCAGTCGAAAGCCTTTTCAATGGCCTCGTTCTTGTCGCCAACCTCCCTGAAGAACAGATTTTTTGGGAAAAATGCCGCTTTGCCGCCATGGCCTTTCTGCCGGGCATTTGGCTCTTTTTCAGTTTAAGCTACGGGCGCGGAAATTATCGTGAATTCCTGCGTCGCTGGCGCGTCATACTGGCGGCGGCCTTTTTGCTCCCCATCAGCCTCGCCGTTCTCTTTCAGGGCCAATTGATTTCCGGAATCAGTTTGGCCAACGGTCACAAATTCATTGTCCTCAAGGAAGCCGGCGTGGCGTTAAACTTGTTATTTCTTGCCGGCGCGGTTCTCGTCCTCATGAACCTGGAACGGACGTTTCGCGCCGCAATCGGCACAATGCGCTGGCGAATCAAGTTTATCATCGTCGGCATCGGTGTCCTGTTTGCCGTCCGTTGCTATGTCGCCAGCCAGGCGATTCTGTTCCATGCGGTTGACCTCTCATTGCAGAGCCTCAGCGGCGTCGCTTTGATCGCCGCCTGCGCGCTGATTTCGCGCTCCCTTATTCGCACCGGCCATTTTGAGGTGGACATTTATCCATCCCATTCTCTTCTCCAAAATTCTCTCACCGCCCTCCTCGCGGGTATCTATCTTTTTGTCATTGGCATTTTTGCCAATGTCGTCGCCTACTTCGGCGGTGATAATGCGTTCGCGGCCAAGGCGTTTATCATTCTCATAGCCCTGGTTTTGCTGACTGTCCTGTTGTTGTCGGAAAGGGTCCGTCTTTGGTCCGCCCGGTTTGTCAGTCGCCACTTCCAGCGCCCGCAATATGATTACCGCGACCTGTGGCGAAAATTCACCGAATGCACCGCGTCGTGCGTCAGCGCCGCTGAACTGGCCCAGGCCACCGTCAAATTCACAGCGAATATCTTTCACACGTTGTCCGTGACCATCTGGCTCGTCGATGAAAACGGGATGCAATTCAATTTTGCCGCCTCGACGTCGTTGTCCGGCCCCCGGACCGGCGAATTGGGCCTCGAAAAAAATGAAGTCCTCGAATTAATCGCCGCGCTCAGGCAAAAATCCGGTCCCTTTGATGTTGATCTGTCTCGCGAAACGTCGGCCGCAACCCTCAAAAAGATGCAACCCGCGGAATTTGCCATGAGCGGCCACCGGGTCTGCGCCCCGCTTGTCGTGGGCGGTCAATTACTCGGCTTCATCATCCTGGGCGATCGTATCGGCGGCGTCTCGTTCTCCGGACAGGACCTTGACCTGCTCGGGTGTGTCGCCGATGAATTTGCCGCGAGCCTTCTCAATACCGTACTCTCTAAAAGGCTATTGCAGGCGAAGGAGCTTGAGGCCTTTCAAACTATGTCCACCTTTTTCGTTCATGATCTGAAAAATGCGGCTTCCTCGCTCAAACTCATGGTCAAGAATCTCCCGGTGCATTTCGATGATCCCGCCTTTCGCGAGGACGCTTTGCGGGGCATGTCAAAATCGGTCGCGCATATCAACCGCCTGATCGAACGCTTGACGCTTCTGAGGCATGAATTGAAGATTATGCCCACGGAAGGAGATTTGAATGACTGGATTTCGAATTCTCTCGCGGAATTTGAAAAAAATTCAGGCGCCAATTTGGTCAAGGATTTGGCGCCTTTGCCAAAAATGTTCTTTGATCGCGAACAATTGCTCAAAGTCCTGACTAACCTGGCCCTCAACGCGAAGGAAGCGTCGCCCGCCGATGAACCCATACGTGTCGCCACGAGCCAGGTCAACGGATGGGCCGTTCTTTCCGTTTCAGATAGGGGCTGCGGTATGAACAGCGAGTTCTTGAATCGCTCTCTGTTTCGGCCGTTCAAAACCACCAAGAAGAACGGGCTCGGCATCGGTATGTTTCAAAGCAAAATGATTATCGAGGCGCACCGCGGCAGGATCGAAGTACAAAGCGAAACCGGCAAAGGCACTACCTTTCGTGTCTTTTTGCCTTTCAACCAAAATTATGAATCCAAGATTGCTCATAGTTGATGACGACGAGGAAATCCGGGCCCAAATGAAATGGGCGCTGTCCGAAGACTACGACATCGTGCTCGCGGCGGACCGCCCCACCGCGATTGAAACCTTCCGCAACGAAAAACCAGCCGCCGTCCTGTTGGACCTGGGCTTGCCTCCGAATCCCGATACCCCGGACGAAGGCCTCGCTGCGCTCTCGGATATCCTGGCGGCGGACCGCCTGGCCAAAGTCGTCGTTATTACTGGACAAAACGAAAAAGAAATCGCGCTCCGTGCTATCGGCGCCGGCGCTTATGATTTTCTTTGCAAACCCATCGAAATGGACGATTTGAACCATCTTTTGAAACGATGCTTTCATGTCTCGACTCTCGAAAGGGAATTTGCCGAATTGCAATATCTGGTGGGTGCCGGCGATTCGTTCGAGGGAATTCTGGGCAACAGCGCCAGGATGCGGCCGGTCTTCGAAATGATTCGCAAGGTGGCTACCACCGACGCGCCCGTTCTCATTTTAGGCGAAAGCGGTACCGGCAAGGAAATGGTCGCCCGCGCCGTTCACAAAAAGAGCGACCGGCAAACTGGTCCGTTCGTGGCCATTAACTGCGGCGCTATCCCGGAAAATCTTTTGGAAAGCGAATTGTTCGGACACGAACGCGGCGCGTTCACCGGCGCGCACGTTCAGCGCCAAGGACGCATCGAGACAGCCAACGGCGGCACCTTGTTTCTGGATGAAATTGGTGAAATGCCCCCTGCCCTGCAAGTCAAGCTGCTCCGGTTTTTACAGGACCAAACCATGGAACGTATCGGCGGCCGCGAGCAAATCCGTGTGAACGTCCGCGTAATCGCAGCCACAAACGCTGACCTGAAAAAAAATATGGCATCCGGCGCGTTTCGTGAGGATTTATTCTATCGGCTCGCCGTCGTGCAAATTCTCCTCCCGCCCTTGCGCGAACGCGAAGACGACGTTCATTTGCTCGCCAAATTTTTCCTTCACCGCTTCGCCACCGATGCGGGCAAGGCCGGCCTGGCGTTCGACGCGGACGCTTTGCGCGCCCTGAACAAGCATGTCTGGCCGGGAAACGTCCGCGAGTTGGAAAACTCCGTTCGCCGCGCCGTGATCCTCGCCGATGGCAAACGCGTCACCAGCAAGGATTTGGAGCTTAATGCCGGCGACATTGATACCAATGGCGCTGTGACCATTAAAGATGCCCGTGAAGCGGTCGAGCGGCAAATGATTCAGCACGCCTTGCGAAAATACTCCGGAAAAATTGCCCCTGCCGCTGCCGAGCTCGGTTTGAGCCGCCCGACCATTTATGAACTAATGGATAAACTCGGCATTACTCGCCCTGGCGCTGAACCCGCCAAAAGCGGCAAAAACGGGTCTTAAGAATCCAGTGTCCCGGGGCACGCACCCCACCTGCCAGTTCTGCCCGCTCAGTGCGCGCAGCCAAATGGGCGGCTTGACGCTTGCCTTGACTGGCAGGCAGGGTGCGTGCCCTGTGGCTGCGGTTGGTCCTATCTCAAAAACGCCTCGTGCAATCCACCGTCCACCGTGATGACCTGCCCGGTAGTCTTGCTCAACCGTTGCGTAACCAGGAGGAAATACGCTTCCGCCTGGTCGGCAGGCGTAATCGGCGCTTTCGTTAGCGTGCGGTCAGCGTAAAATTTCGCCAGTTTATTTACGAGAGACTCCGTCGCCTCATCGTCCTTATAGGCGATTCCGTATTTTGCCAGCGACCCAATCACGCGCTCGCGTGGGAACATCGCTGAACCCTGGACTACTGTCGCCGGTGCGACGCCGTTCACACGTACCAGTGGCGCCAGTTCAATCGCCAATTCCCGCACCAGATGGTTCGCCGCGGCCTTCGAAGTGTCATAGGCTAGTGAACCCTTCTTGGCAACGGCCGCATTGGCGCTCGTCGTAAGAACCAGGGAACCCTTCAAATTCTGCTCCTTCCAGGTCTTCGCCGCTTCGTCCGCGACCAGGTAGCTTCCGGTCACGTTAATCTTGAAGGTCAAATCCCAACGCTCATCAGGAATGTGACCCGTCGTGTCACTCGGCACGAAGATGCCCGCCGTCACGCAAATGGAGTCAAATCCGCCGTAAGCCAGCGCCGTCTGGTCCAGCATCTGGCGAATGCTCGCGCGTTGCGTGATATCGCACGCAAACCCGATCGCCGGGCCGCAATTTGAGATTCCCGTCCCGGCCACTCCGATCCCCGCTCCGAGTTTATCAGTAATCTCCTTCGCGGTCGCGCGTGCCGCGCCTTCGTTCAAGTCCACGGAGACGATGTGCGCGCCTTCTCGCGCCAGCCGGAGCGCAGTTTCCCGCCCGATGCCTGACCCGGCGCCCACAACAATAATCACCTGTCGCGCCAGTTCCTTCTCCGCGGGCATCCGCTTCAGTTTCGCTTCCTCCATCAGCCAGTATTCAATGTCAAACGCTTCCTGCTGCGGCAACGACACATATTGGTCAATCGCCTCCGCGCCCCGCATCACTTCCACGGCGCAATTATAGAATTCCGCCGTCACCCGCGATTCGCTCTTGTCTTTCCCCCAGGCAATCATGCCCAGTCCGGGAATCAGGATGACCGACGGGTTCGCATCCCGCATCGCCGGCGAGTTCGCCCGCTTGTGCTTCTCGTAATAGGCCGCGTAGTCCTTCCGATATTGTACGATGCCTTTGGAAATCTTTTCTTTCAATGCCGCGACGTCTTCCGATTGCGCGTTCCAGTCCACGTAAAGCGGCTTGATCTTGGTCCGTAAAAAATGGTCCGGGCAGCTCGTCCCCAATTCCGCCAGGCGTGCCACGTCCTTGGAATTCACAAACCGCATTATCTTTTCGTCGTCCTGGACCGTCGCAATTAATCTCTTCTGCTGGGATACCTGCCCTCGCAGCCACGGCAGAATTGCCGCAAAAATCTCACTTCGCTTTTCGTTTGGGCGAAACTTCTGTCCGCCGAAAGCCGTCGCGTCACCGCCCTTTTCGGCATATTTCTTTTCGATGAACTTCGCCGCGCGTTCGATGTAATCCAACGTCAGGGTGTAACACTCTTTATCGTCATTTGCCCATGAGATAAAGCCGTGCTGGCCCATCATGATCGCTTTCGCCTTCGGGCTGCGTCGGCAAATTTCCTGCATGGCCAGTCCTAATTCAAAGCCCGGCCGCATCCATTCGACATACTCCATTTCGTCGTCAAAAATCTCCTTCGTGAGCTTTTTGCAATTCGCCGACGCCGCGATCGAAATGATCGCGTTCGGATGCATATGGTCTACAAATTTTGCCGGAATAAAGCTGTGCAGTGGCAGGTCGATGGATGGCGCGCGCGGATTCAGGTTAAACGTACAATGATTGTACGCCGCCACCATGTCGTCCTCCGCTTGCGTCTTCAATCCCTTGTTCTTTTGCGCCCCATAATGCTTTTGCAGGCCGATCAATTCGGCCTGGTGAAGCGATGAAAAATTCTCGCGGGTGCTGGTCCGTAAATCCCCGCCCGAACCTTTTACCCACAGCACCTCGACTGCCTCGCCCGTCAAAGGGTCGCGCTCCTGCAGCTTCGATGACGTATTCCCTCCTCCGGTATTGGTGATGCGCTGGTCGCTGCCGAGTTTGTTCGACCGGTAGACCAGCCGATCCATCCCCGACAGTTTTTCCACTTCGCCGTCGTTCCAAAGGTCGTTTACGTATTGAAAGCTCATGTTTGAATTTCTGTGTTTAATTGGTTTTTTCTGTGAATTTATACTTGCGCCCGGGCCCTAAACAAGTAAAAAGTAAACCAAGCACATTCAGTAGGGACGCCGCAGCGCGGCGTCCCCGCCCGCGTACAGCGGGCGGAACATGCGCGGTTCACTGCCCAATTGGTAGTTATTTGGCGCCGCGCGATGTCCCTGCCAATCGGACTTATGCTCGCCGCCCAACGACAACAACGGATTTTGGACATGGTCCTTAAATCCGGCGCCGTGAGCACTGCCGGCGCGGCTCGCTCGCTCGGCATCTCCGAAGAAACCGCGCGCCGCGATTTTGAAAAGCTTGAAGCCGAAGGCCTGCTCTCCCGTAGTCACGGCGGCGCCATCCGCCTGAACGACAGCCACCGCGATCTCCCCCTGGACAGCCGGGAAAGCGCCAATGTCGAAGAAAAGAGGAACGTAGCCAACGCCGCTTTGTCCCTGATCAATCCGGGCGATTCTCTGTTTTTTGACGCCAGTTCCACCGTCTTTCATCTCGCCCGTCTCCTGCCAAACATCGACCTGACCGTTCTAACCACAGCGTTAAATGTGGCCATCGAACTGGCCCGCCGCCCCTCCGTCCGGGTTATTTTGACCGGCGGCGCCGTAGATCACGGCTCACTTTCCTGTCATGGCGATCTTGCGGCGACCACACTGGAACGATGTCATGTGCAAAAGGCATTCCTCTCCTGCCGCGGTGTTGACCCTCAGCGTGGCCTGAGTGAAGCCAGCCTCGAGCAGGCCGATCAGAAACGAAAGATCATGAACCTGGCCGGGCAAACCATTTTGCTCGCGGACCATACCAAATTTGACGTTAAATCGTCCTGGTTCTTCGCCAAACTATCGGACCTGGATACGTTTATCGCCGACCGGAAACCCGGCCGGGCTGTGATGCAGGCGTTAAAAATGAGCGGAGCAAAATTCATTCTGTCTTAACCCAATGAATAAAACAAAAATTTGCCTGGCAATTGACCTCGGCGCGGGCAGTGGCCGCGTCGTTGCCGGAATCTGGGACGGCAGCCGGCTGAGCATCGACGAGTTGAATCGTTTCCCCAACGACCCGGTCAAGGCGTCGGACGGTTTGCATTGGGACATGGACCAGCTTTTTGGCCACATCAAAAAGGGCATTGCGTTGGCCATCAAAAAATTCGGCGATTCCGTCGTGTCCGCGGGCGTGGACACCTGGGGCGTTGACTATGGCCTCCTCGACCCCCGGGGAAAAACAATTTGCGCGCCGTTTATCTACCGTGACACGCGCACAAATGGAATGCAGGAAAAAGCGTTCACCCGGATGCCGCGTGAGGAAATTTATCAGCGCACCGGCATTCAGTTCATGTTCTTCAACACGCTCTTTCAATTGCTCGCTGAATCAGACCTGGAACGCGCTGAACGCCTGCTGTTCATGCCCGACCTGCTTCACTATTTGCTGAGCGGTGTTGCTGTGAATGAGCGAACCATTGCCGGCACCGGCCAACTGCTTGATCCCCGCTTGCGCGACTGGGAAGCCGAAATCATCGGTGCGATGAAATTCCCCAAAAAGATTTTCGGCCGCCTCATTGATGCCGGCACGCGGTTGGGTCCCCTGCTCCCTGCCATCGCCGCCGAGACCGGCGCGCGCAATCTCCAAATCATTGCCCCCGCCGCGCACGATACGGCGTCCGCGGTCATCGGCGTCCCTGCCGCTGAGCCGGAGCCAGTTTTTTTGAGTTCTGGCACGTGGTCCTTGATTGGGCGCGAATTGAGCCAGCCCGTAATTTCGAAAGAAAGCCTCGCAGCCGCTTTTTCCAACGAGATCGGTGCATTCGGTACCACGCGATTCCTCAAAAATATCGCCGGCATGTGGCTGTTGCAGGAATGCAAACGGTCCTGGGATGCCGCCGGACAATCCTTCAGCTATAGCGACCTCGAAAAAGAGGCTGAAAAATCACCTCCTTTCGCCACGCTCATCGATCCCGACGCCCCGGATTTTCAGGCGCCCTCAAATATGCCCGATACCATCGCCGCCGTATGCCGCCGCACCGGCGAACCCGTCCCGCAAAGCCACGGCGCTTATGCGCGCGCCATTTTTGAAAGCCTCGCCTTGAAATATCGGCTAATTGCGGAATCTCTGGCCCGTGTCACGGCCAAACCGATTGATAAAATCTATATTGTTGGCGGCGGCTGCCGAAACCGCCTGCTCAACCAGTTCGCCGCCGATGCCCTCAAATGCACCGTCGTTTGCGAACCGATCGAAGCCGCCTCCATCGGTAATCTCATTATGCAACTCCACGCCCTCGGTGAAATCTCGTCGCTGTCCGAAGGTCGCGCCGTGGTCCGCCGTTCATTCGAAACCAAAACCTACGAACCGCAAAACACCCGCGCCTGGGATGATGCCGCCGCCCGGTTCCAAAAAAATCTTTAGCGCTGAGGACGATAATGAGTTTCACGAACTGTCAAAACGCGCATCAATTCCGCGATCTGCTGACGCCTATCGCCGTTACAAACCATCGGCGAATAGTCTGCTTGTTGCGTAGCAGCGGACATCAGTCCGCTCTGGCTAATTCGCGCGTGATCGCCCGTTCTCCCTCATTATCCGCTTTGTCAAATAGTCGGACGACTGTGAACCGGCCTTTCTCCTTTTTTTAGCGAACGCTGACTAATATAATCCACCTGTGAAAGTCACACTCTTCATTCCTTGTTTCGTGGACCAATTCTTCCCGCAATCCGGAATGAACATAGTCAAAATCCTGGAACGCCTCGGCCACACCGTGGATTTTCCCGATGCTCAAACCTGCTGTGGACAGCCTCCGTTCAACTCAGGTTACTGGGACGAAGCCCGCGTCGTCGCCGAACGCCAAATGGCCGTTTTCCGCGACGCCGAAGTCGTCGTCATCTCCTCCGGTTCCTGTGGCGCAATGGTTAAGGTGTTTTATCCCGAGCTCTTTCATGGCCAGCCGCAAGAAGCCGAAGCCAAAGCCCTCGCCGCGAAAACCTTTGAATTTTCCGATTTTCTCGTCAACAAACTGGGTGTACTCGACGTCGGCGCGCGATTTCCCGGCCGCGCCACGTTTCACGATGGTTGCCACGGCCTTCGCGAACTCGGCCTGAAAAAACCGCCGCGCCAATTGCTTCAACATGTCCGCGACCTGCAATTGGTCGAGATGAAAGAAGCCGAGACGTGCTGCGGCTTCGGCGGCACGTTTGCCGTGAAGTTTCCCATGATTTCGACCGCCATGGGCGAAGTCAAATGCGCGTCCGTGGCCGAGACCGGCGCCGATTTTATCATTTCAAACGATTCCAGCTGCCTGATGCAAATTCGCGGCATTCTGGATAAGCAGGGAAATCCCGCGAAAACCGTGCACCTCGCCGACGTGCTTGCGCAGACATGAAAACACCCGCCGCAGAATTTTCCGACTCCGCTCGGCGCAATACCGCCGATCTGGACCAGCGCCAATTTATTCAAAAGGCGCTATCGGGCTATTACGTCAAGCGCGACGAAAATAAAAACCGCTTTCAAAGCTGGGCCGGTGCGCGCGATGCCGCCGCCGAAATCAAATGGGATGCCGTCAATCATCTGGACCGGTACCTTGTGGAATTTGCTTCCAAACTCGAAGCGCGCGGGGTGAAGGTTTTTTGGGCGGAAAACGGGTCAGTCGCTCGCGACTATATCCTCCAATTGGCGCGAGCCAATAAAGTGCGCTCGATCATCAAGTCCAAAACCATGACGGGGGAGGAAATTCACCTCAATGAAGCGCTCGAAAAGGAAGGCTATGAAATCGTTGAGTCCGACCTCGGTGAATATATCGTCCAATTGCGCCAGGAACCGCCGTACCATTTCGTTTTTCCGGCGATGCACCTCAAGCGCAAACAAATCAGCGATTTGTTTCAGGACAAACTCGGATCCCCTCCCACCGATCAGCCTGAGGAGCTGACTATGACCGCCCGGCGCGTCATGCGCCAAAAATTTTGCGCCGCGGATATGGGCATCACCGGCGCGAATTTTGCCGTGGCCGAAACCGGCATGATCAGCATCACCGAAAACGAAGGCAATGCCCGCCTCACCGCGTCGCTGCCCAAAATCCACGTCGCCATCGTCGGCATCGAGAAAGTCCTTCCCAAACTGGCCGACCTCGCGCTTTTTCTGCCGATGCTCGCCACCCTCGGTACCGGCCAGTCGTTGACATGCTACAATACGCTCTACGGCGCGCCTCGCATGCCGGGCGAACCGGATGGCCCGAAAGAATTTCATGTCGTGCTCCTCGACAATCGCCGCACTCAACTCCTGGCGGATGCCGAACAGCGCGACGCGCTCCATTGTATCCGCTGCGGCGCATGCCTGAACGTTTGTCCCATTTTCAAAAACGTCGGCGGTCACAGCTACGGCACTACCTACCAGGGCCCCATCGGCTCTGTCATTACGCCCCACCTGCGCGGCCTCCAGGACTGGAAACATTTGTCCTCTGCCTCCTCGTTGTGTGGCGCTTGTACCGAAGCCTGTCCGGTCAAAATCAACCTGCACCATCACCTTCTCCACAATCGACGAAACGCCGCGCAGGCCAGACCTTCGTTGATAGAAAGAATGATGTATCGCAGCTTCGTCTTCACCATGGTGCGGCCGAGGGCCTATCAACTGGTCACCGAACTCGCCCGGTTGCTGGACCCATTTCGACAGCTGATTAATGGGACCCTCCTCGACCCGCTGCGCCCATGGACAAAAACCCGTTCCTTCCCACCCTTCGCCGAAAAAAGCTTCCGCGACCTCTGGCGCGAAAGATCGAGCGGTTCCAAAGCTCCGGTAGCGCAGGTTTCCAAACCTGCTGACTTGAGCGGCTTGGGAAGCTGCGAAAGGGATTGCCTGACCGAAGCGAAGGCAAGGCCCGAAGCGCTGAGCGACCGGGAGCGAGCGAGCCAATCGCCGATTTCCAAATCGGCTAACCGTCCGATCGCGGATATTGCAGAAACAAAAAATAATTCCAACGGCCGCGAAACCATCCTCGCCCGCATCCGCGAAGCCCTGAAAATCGCCGCCCCACATCCATCCGAACAGATCCGCGCGCCTCAGCAAGCGGTTTCCAAAAATGCCTCTCTTCAACAATGGCTCCCACCCGTCGGCAAAACGCTCGATGACCAAATTGAACTGTTCCGCCAAAACGCGCAGACCCTAAAGGCCGAATTTCAAATGTGTCCCGACCTCCCCGCCGCCATTCAATTTATAAAAAATCTGGCCGCCAAAGAAGGTTGGAAAAAAATCGGCGTTCACGACGGTGAATTGACGGGCGCCATCGCCGGCCCGCTTGGGTTGCCGACCGTCAAGACAAACGGCGGTTACGCCATCGACGCCCTGGAAAGTTGCGACGTCGGCATAACAGAATGCGAAGCCCTCATCGCTCAAACGGGAACGGTGCTGGTATCCGGCCGAGGTTCAGGCGGACGTACGCTCTCGGTCCTGCCGCCACATCACATCGTCCTCGCCCGTCGCAATCAAATGGTGCCCGACCTGACCGTCGCTTTCGAGAAAGCCCTTGAAAAACTCTCTAATCAATTTCCCGGGATTTTGTCCCTTATCACCGGCCCCAGCCGCACCGGCGACATCGAGCGCATCTTAGTCCTCGGCGCCCACGGCCCCAAACGCCTGACAATACTGCTCATCGGGTAACGGGGACTCATTCTCACCTGCCCACCGTAGCTTCCAAGCGAAGGTTGGGTGCTCATCGTCATCCCCATCGCTAGCTATCTCCCGCACATTTTTTGTGTCTATGTAAGTTCTTTTTGGTCGGAAAAGTGCGTTTTTATTGGGAAATCTGAAAAAACAGAGGGGTGCAAACGAGGCGCCGTGGCGTTCGGTCGCAGGCGCAAGAAAAAGTCAGTTGAACTCAATTTGCCACGGGCAAATCGCGTTTGACCTGTTCTTGTTTTGTGTGGTCGGACGGTTTGACGCTCAACTCCGGCTCAAGTTCAACCGCCTTTTTAAATTCCGCAGCCGCCTGGTTCGTTATCCCTTTTTGCCCCAGGGCTTTGGCGTAGCCCATGTGAAAGGTGGCCGAATCCGGACCGAGTTCCACCGCCTTTTGAAATTGGCCAATGGCATCATCCAGACGTCCGTTCTGTGCAAGGCTTGTCGCAAGCTGGAAATGAAGCCCGGCCACGTTCGGTTCGAGTTCCACGGCCTTTTGATATTGCGCGATGGCTTCATCGCGACGGCCCACTTTCAAGAGGGCGTTGCCAAGGCCACATCGAAGGTTTGCTGAATCGGGTTCCGCTTCAACTGCCTTTTGAAATTGAACGATCGCCTCCGGCGCGCGGCCGATTTGCATCAGGCAATAACCATAATTATTGCGCGCATCCGCCGAGTTCGGGGCGATTTCCACGGCCTTTTGAAAGTAAACCAGGGCATCGGCAAATCGGCCTTCACGCATAAAGCACGATGCCAGCCCGTAACGCGTGTCGCTGAGGTTCGGGTTAAGTGTGAGCGCTTTCTCATACTCGGCTATCGCATCCTCAGTCCGTCCTTCTTCAAGAAGAGCATTGCCCTGGCCTGTATAAGCCCCCGCAAAATCCGGCTCAATTGCCAGCACCCGTCGGAAACGTTCTATCGCTATGTCGGGCGACCCCCGGTTGACAAGGACGTTCCCGGCGAAGTAATTGGCCGCGGCATACGAATCGAGGCCTCCGGAAAACGATGTAATCGCCATGCACACCGCCAATGCACACCAGCCAAAACGGACAACGCCGCGCCAAAGGCGTGAACCGATGGCGTTGTTTTCGATCGCGAAAATTCCGATGATGGCCGCCAGCATCAAAGCCGGTAGAAAATCCAATTCATACCGTTCGCAGGTGACGTTGAAGAGACATATCGGCGCTGCGCCGGCTGCGAACAACGAAAAGATAATCAAGAGAAACCAGCGCAACAGGCTACTGGAACGATCACGCCACGCCAATGGCGCCGCCAATGCGAACCAGACCACTGGAAAAAGAATTAACAGTCCGCCGTAATATCGCTCCGGCCCGAAATGCCCTGTCGATGTGGACCAATGTGGCGCTGGGCGAATAAAGGGCAAATGAAGGCTCCAATTCGCGGGTTCCCAAAAGTAATATCGCACGTTGAACCAAAGATAATGCAGGCTGAATTGTCCAAGATCGGTCTCTGGCGCCGTACCTGTCACTTCATAGCGGCACCCAAATTCCAACGGATTTCCAAAACGCATCGCATTGTAAATCATCTGCCCCACCCCGATCGCCAGAATCGGCCCAGCTGCCGCCGCCAACAAACCGCCGATAGCCGACATCCTATGGTAGGGCGTCGCTCCCGCGACGCCTCCCCGCCACACCTGAATCACCGGAATCAAAAGGATAACCGCCCCAAATAACAACGGCGGCCTGGACGCGACCGCCATTCCATAAGCCAGGCTGGCCAGGAGCAGCCAAAGGGTCCGGCGACCGGGTTGGTGCAATGCCCCCCATATTGCCGCCAGCGCCAGCATGGCGAATGCAAACCCGCTGCTCAACGCAACCTCATAAATCCGAATGCCCACCCATTCTGATTCATGCGTGGCAATCATCAGGCCAAATATGAAGATCCCGGCCAGGGCCGCCCACATGTTCACCTTGGGAAAATATCGCCGCCATATCGCGTACAATAAAAGCGCCCCAATCAAAAAGCCGATGGAGCAGAAAAATAAGCCGGCCCACGAATCCTGCAGATAATGATCCGTGACCGCCACGTACGGCCAATAAAGCACCAAAGCAGGCGCGACGCCATAATAGAGGTACAACTTGCCTTTGTAATAGCTCATATCGCCCACATCGGGGATGTAGGGCGCATTTGCGGCAGGATCATATGGATTCGCCAGCCGGGTCAGGCCCGGAGGAACGTCTTTTTTAAGATTCAGTTGCCCGGCGCGAAAACCTTGGACGAGCAGATTATAATAGCAGTCTTTGGCCTCCGTGTTCTTCAAAACCGAAACCCCCGGCTCCGCCCCCATGATCAACATCCCAATCACCGCCACGCAGACGACGCAGAACATGTAACGCCGCAGCCATGACCTGCTGGCGTCGGAAGCGTCTGTTGTGTTGGAATCGGCCATTTCGACACATTATACAAATTCTTCAGAACGTTGAAAGACCGAACCATCATGTGGACCACTCCTTCGATGTCACGGAACTTGCTTCTCGCGAACTTCCTCGATAGCTGCGGAGCAGCGGGCGAAAGTAGCCCATAGCGCCAGCTATGGGTTACCGCGGTTCAATCTCTTAAGCTCCCGGCAGGAGCGACAGAAAAATGAGTCTCTAAAGATTCCGCGGTCTTGACGGAGAAAAAGTTTCCGTTCATGGCCATAAATCGTAAACACCGTGTGAGGGCACACGGCCTACAATGACGGACGGATGATTGTTGGCGTGTCCCTTGACACGGCATACTCAACCCCAGTCCATTCGCACCTTAACAACAACTTAAACAATGACTTGAATAATTTTATAGTGTGCTGCAATCTCGAAGACGAGGAAGAGTCACGCGGCGCGTCAGTCTATTTTTAAAAATTGCGAAAATGCGATGAGAGTTCAGGCATGCGGATGAACATTACCAACCTCTGGCGGAAGCAACGCCGAGTAAACGTCTGGCTTTATTCCACGGGCCTGGTGGTTTTTCTGTTTCAACCGCTATCACATGGCCAGGACTCCGCTCCGCCTGCGCCAGACAAGCCATGGTCTCCACCGGCTTTGGGAGCATACGAGCGGGAATTATCGCGGATGAGCCGCGAAAATTCCAATTCCGTCCCGATAGACGCCGAACAGATCTACTATTTGCCGGAACTAATTGATGTCGCGGAACGAAGTCACCCTCAAACACGAGTGGCGTGGGAACAGGCACGCGCTCAAGCCGGCGCCGTGGGTTTAAGCAAAAGCGCCTATTATCCGTATCTGGCCGGGCTGGCGAGTGTCAACTTTGCCCATCAACTGAGCGTTTTAACCAGCGTTTTTCCCGGGAATGGAATTGAAGAAAACGCGGGCGTGGATTTGAGCTGGCTCCTGTTTGATTTCGGCGGAAGGAAGGCGGCGCTGGCCGTGGCGAGGCAGAAATTGATGCTGGCGAATGTGAATTTCAACGCCACGCATCAAACGATTGTGTTTGCGGTGACTGAAAGCTTTTATGGCTACAACACCGCTCGGCAAGAGGTGGAGGCGGCGCAAAACACTCTGGAAGCTGCCCGAACTGTTGACGAAGCCGCGCAGGCGCGTTTCGATAACGGCCTGGGAACGACGCAAGACGTATTGCAGGCCCGACAGGAATTGGCTCAGGCCAACTATGAGCTCGAGGCTGCCCGCGGCGCGTTGGATGACGCGCAGGTACGACTCGTGCGCGCGCTGGGAATTTTTCCCTCAATGCAAATTCAAGTGGCTAAAATTCCTGAGTCGCCCATTGCGGCCAATTTGGAGGAACCTTTGGATGACCTGCTTGATCGGGCACTTTCACAACGCCCGGACCTTCTGGCCGGGTTGGCCGGCCTCAAAGCCAGCCAGGCTGCGGTCCGCAAGGCGCGCGCAGCGTACTATCCACACATTTCATTTGGTGCCAGCGCCGGTTGGTCAAAACTCAATGTTAATTCCTATGACTCGCCTTATATCGGAAACAGCAAGCCAGTCTATGCCGCCGGACTTGCGGTAGAATTACCACTGTTTGACGGCTTTGCGCGGCGAAACAACCTTCAAATTGCCAAGGCGCAACTCAAAGCAGCCGAGAACAACCTCGCCGACAGCCGCGACACTGCTGTGGAACAGGTCATGACGAGTTATATTGATTTGAAAACCGCGTTGCGGAAACAGGATGCCGCGGAAGTCCTGCTTTCGGCTGCCCAAACAGCTTTTGATGCTTCTTTGGAATCGTATAAACAAGGCCTGGGAACCTACGTGCAGGTGCAAGTAGCCCAGCGCAACCTGGCCACGGCACGCACAACGCTGGTCGATTCGCGCTCTGCCATTTACACGAGCAGGACCGGCTTGGCACTCAGCGTCGGCGATTTGGCAAAGCCACCCCAGGCCGAAAATCCCCGAAATCCATGAAACACGCCCCCTTGAATCGATTCCCGAGCGCGGCTGTGTCGGAGACCCCCGAAAGCTTTCGGGGCAGCATGTTGCAAGCAGGAGGCTTGGTGATTGGGTGTGGTTCTTTGGCATGCGAAGCTGCTGCGATTCAATGTAGATCTTTCATGAAAATCGCAAAATTTATGCTTCTCGGACTGACGGTGGCACTATTGTCAACCGGCTGCGCGGCCGATGACCATGCGCCGACGCTTGATATCATTGGGTCGTATTTTCCGGCCTGGATCATTTGCATTGTCCTTGGGCTGGCCCTGACCTTGATCACGCGCCAGGTGCTCATTGGATTAAAACTCAATACGCATCTGTATCCTGCTCCCCTGGTGTATGTTTCCATGCAGGTCTTTTTCACGCTGACTCTTTGGCTCGCGTTTTTTCAAAACTAAATTTATGCCAGATTCAAATTCTCCAACTGCTCCAGGCGCCCCCGCCGCTGCAAAAACGGGAGACGAAACGATAGCTCCCGCCGGTACTGCCGAACCAAAACGTCCCGAAGGCGCGGATGAATGGCGCAAGGCCGCCGGCCGGATTATCAGTATCCTGATTATTCTGGCGGCATGCGTGCTGGTGTTATGCGTCTGGAGGATCATCGAGCTTCATCCCCGCACGGATGATGCGATTGCGGCAGCAAACGTAATCGGAGTCGCACCGCGAGTCAGCGGCCCAATCATCAAATTGAATGTCCAGGACAATCAGCAAGTGAACGCGGGCGACGTCCTTTTTGAGATTGATCCGGCAGATTACCAGCTTCAATTGGATAACGCCCAGGCCGCCCTGGCTTCATTGGACCGGCAAATCGAAGTCGCCCATTCACAGGACGAGAACTTGCGATACCAGGTAAAAGCAGCCGAGGCGGGCGTTGCCCAGGCACAGGCGCAGGAAACGCAGGCCGAAGACACCCGAAAACGGATTCAGCCGCTCCTGTCGAAAGGGTTTGCGACGGCAGATGACGTCGAACGTGCGGAAACAGCCGTCAAAATCGCCCGCGCCTCACTGGCGACATATGAACAACAACTGAACCAGGCGAAGACGACGCTGAGCACCCTGTCCACCCTTCGCGCACAGCGTCCGGGCGCTATTGCCGCCGTCAATCTTGCCCAACTCAACCTTTCTTATTGTAAAATTGTCGCCCCCTTCCCCGGCAAGGTTATCAATCTTAATTTGTCCGTCGGCGCCTACGTGTCCGTTGGCACTCCCGTATTTTCGCTGCTGGATTTGCGGCATTGGTATGTCATCGCAAATTTTCGTGAAGGAGAGCTTCGTCGTTTTACCAACGGTTCTCCAGTGGATGTCTATCTTATGTCAGCGCCACGCCGTCATTTTGCCGGCACAGTACAGGGCATCGGATGGGCTGTGCAATCCGCCGACGAAATCAATATCAACTCCGGGGTTCCATCCGTGCCGCGCGAATTAAACTGGGTACATATCGCCCAACGTTTTCCGGTCCGAATCGAGGTTGAAAATGCCGACCCTGATTTGTTTCGCATAGGAGAATCCGCAGTCGCAATCATTAAATGACTCCAACTACTTTCGTGTGCCCGAAAGATTTCCGCCCGGCCTGGCTGGTCTGGCTGCGACGTGAGATGGCCCCTTTTCCGGGTCGCGTGCCCATGACGGTCAGGTTGGTGGTTTCGGTATCCATTGTGACCGTGATATCTCTGGCTCTACAGGTGCCGCAACTGGCATTTTCCGCATTTTTTTGCGTTTTCGCCACGAAAGAGCACCGGGGCCTCACGCTCTTCACGGGGATCCTGTTTATTGTTGGTGCCACCGGAGCCACGATCATCAATTTACTGCTTTACGGTTGGGTGTTTGATTATCCGGAATACCGCGTGCCGGTCATGGCCTGCCTGATCTTCAGCGCCATGTTTCTATCCCGGACCTTCGTAATTGGGCCGCTCGGGTTCATCATCGGTTTCTTTAGCGCGCTAATGCTCACGGTCGGCGAGGCCGCGCCGGATACCGAAACCCTGGTCCGTAACGAATTGTGGTTATACGTCGGCATCGTTTACCCGATCGCACTTGCCGTCTTTGTCAATCAACTGTTACTGCCCACTGATCCCTGGATGACCCTGGTCCAGGCGCTGGAACTCCGCCTGGATGCGGCTTCGACGGCTTTAAAGCGTGTTATCAAAGACGGTTCGGCCGGTGGTCAAAATAACCAGCGATTGATGAATTTGGCCACACGCGGCAGCGGACCCATGTTCGCGCTTCTCCATTTCGCGGAATCAGACGACCAGGCATTGTGCCCGCGCCATCCATTTCTCGTGGAAACCATTTCGGCGGCTTCGCACCTCGTCAATGCCACGGCTTCGTTGGAATTCAGGGACGCAAGGACCGTTTCGGCGGAGGATATCGTGCATGCCAAAACATTGTTGTCTGAGATCGAGCAGATCAAAGTTCATTTGCCTGAAAAGGAAAGAGTCCTGGCCTCGCGCAAAACCCCGCTGGAAGGTCCTGCGCTTCCGCAATTGCGCGAACTCGCTTTCGCCGTCGAATCGCTTCGTGACACGATGATCCCGGGCCATTCTGACTATTCGTCCACTAACGTCGCAAAACCACGCCAACCGCTGTTCAACAAAGATGCCTTCACCAACCCAACGCACGTTCAATTCGCCCTGAAGGTCACGTTCGCGGCCATGTTTTGCTATATTTTGTATAACGCGCTTGATTGGCCGGGAATCAGCACGTCGTTTGTGACCTGCTGTTTCATCGCGTTGGGAAATACCGGGGCGACAATTTACAAGAGCTGGTTGCGTTTCTTTGGCTGCCTCGCCGGCGGCCTGCTCGGCTATCTGTCCATCTTCCTGGTCATTCCGCACATGGTGAGCATCACCTCGCTGGTCCTGCTCACCGCCGCAGGGACAGCGCTGGCCGGATGGATCGCCAGCGGTTCCGAAAGAATCGCCTATGCCGGCGTGCAATTGGCGTTTGCTTTTTACCTGAGCATTTTCCAGGGCTTTGAACCGCAAGCGGATTTGGCAGTGGCCCGCGACCGCCTGGCAGGCATTCTCCTGGGAACGGTCGTCTCGGCTGCGATGTTCCGTTACGTCTGGCCCGAACACGCGGCGGACCAGTTGCGGGTGACGCTTGCGCGCGTGTTGCGCATACTTGCCCAACTGGTTTGTCTTCCCAAACCTGGCCTGGCCATGGAAGCTGATGAGAAGAAAACAAAGGCGCTGCATGGCTCTCTATCCACTGACCTGGATAGCGTCATGGTTCTTTCGGACCAGGCCGCGGTCGAGAATGTCATGTTTGATAATCCCAAAAACTTTTCCACCACAGCGCTGGAGCACATTACGTCACACGTTCAGGCCCTTGGGCTCATCACCACAGCCCTCCTCCGCCGAACCAAACTTGAGGAATGGCAGAAGCTCAGTCCATCGGCGCAGGCATCGGAAACCGATTTGCGAGGCGACGTGGCTGATTATTTGAAACGCCTGGCAATATCGGTTGAAAAACACGAGCCATTGCCGCCGGACAATTTGGAACCGGCATGTGCCAAATGGAATCTTTCGGCAGCAGGCATCGTCGATAATGATCGCCCGCGTCTTGTGCGCCGACTGGTGAACCAGGTTCAAAGCCTCATCTAAACCAATGAATTCGAATGACAAATGAAGTTGCTATTCGAGAACTGCTTCTACATCTTCCGTTGAGGAGATCAGTGTCCGGCAGGATGCGGCGGAGAGCGAACGTTTTTATGAAGTAGAAAACGGCATCAAAACATTCCGTGACGAATATCACACAAAACGACTTGGAAACAGTCCTGCAATTCGGGCCGCCCGGGTTTGCGCGGGTCGTTTTGCGCGGATGCCTGAATGCGCGATCGGCGGCGGATTCCTGGAAGAAATTGGAGGATGGATTGCGGGCAGTGAAACTCGAAAAGCTCGAGGTGGATGCCAGCAAATTGCAATTATGCGACGGTTCGGGCCTCTCTTTACTTCGGTATTTAGGCATGGGACTTATGACCCCGGATGCTGCTGTGTCCGTGAACGGGCTGGATCCGGATTTGGAGCAAATCTATAGAGCATTCACGCTGAAGGATTACAACGCGTTGCGACCGTTGTCCCGGGTAAAATGCCATTCCATCCCCCATGATGTCGGCCGCGGTGTTCGCCAGGCGGCGCGCGATTGGCGGCAACAAATCGAGTTCCTTGGAAACGTTGCGCGCAACCTGTTGCCTACGTTATGGAGCCGGCGGCAAACACGCTGGCCGGAAATTGGCCGGATTTTCGAACAGGCAGGTGCTGATGCGGTGCCAATCGTTTCACTCGTCAGCATTTTGGTCGGGCTTGTCATTGCGTTTGAATCGGTCCAAACCCTGGCCAACTTCGGCGCGCAAATTTATGTCGTTAACATGATTGGAATTATCATGGTGCGCGAGCTTGGGCCCTTGCTGGCGGCCGTGTTGCTGGCCGGCCGTTCCGGTTCCGCGTTTGCGGCTGAACTCGGCACCATGAAAGTCAACCAGGAATTGGACGCGCTGGAAACATTTGGTTTGGACCCCATTCGCTTTCTCGTCATTCAACGAATCGTCGCCGCAATTTTTTTAACACCTCTGTTGACCTTTTACTCAACCTTCCTGGGCATCCTCGGAGGCGTCCTGGTGGCTTTCGCCCTCGGATTCTCCCGGAGCCTTGTTTATCATCAATTGACTGCTTCCCTTCACTTGAGCGACATCTTCCTCGGCCTGGCCAAAGCGGTTGCTTTTGGCGCGATTGTATCGGCAGTCGGCTGCCTGCGCGGATTGCAGACAGAAGAAGGGCCGAGTGCTGTCGGCGTTTCGACGACTCGCGCTGTGGTGTCGAGCATCGTATTGATCGTCATTGCGGATGCTGTTTTCGCGGTGCTTTTCTATTATCTCAAGAAATGAGCGATCCAGCCGACATTGTCATTAGCGTGCGCAATCTTGCAGTCGGCTATGGAGGCAATGCCGTTCTTCATAATATTAATTTTGAAGTGCAAGGCGGCGAAGTCTTTGTGATTTTGGGCGGCTCGGGCAGTGGCAAGAGCACATTATTAAAGAATTTGATTGGACTCTGCACCCCGATTGAAGGCCAAATCTGGATCGAGGGAATCAACCTGGCAACGGCCGAGGGTGAAGAACGCCGTGACCTGCTCCGCAAATTTGGCATTGCTTACCAGAGTGGAGCATTATTCGGCTCGATGACTGTGCTCGAAAACGTGCGGCTGCCCATGGATGAATTGACGGCCATGCCCGAGCCGCTCAAAGAACTGACGGCGCTTTCCATTTTGAAACTGGTCGGCCTTGGGGCATCGGCGCAAAAGATGCCCGCCGAATTGAGCGGAGGCATGCAAAAACGGGCTGCCATCGCGCGGGCAATGGCGTTGAGTCCGCGAATCCTGTTTCTGGATGAGCCGTCGGCCGGACTCGATCCGGTAACCGCGGCTGACCTGGACCTTTTGATTAAAGAAGTGGCGCGTCGTTTCGGAATGACCTTCGTCGTCGTCTCGCACGACCTGGCGAGCATCTACACAATAGCCGATCGGGTAATCATGCTGGACAGCCACACTAAAACCATCGCGGTTGAAGGCCGGCCCGCCGATTTGCGGGATACGGCGACGGATCCACATGTTCGGCGTTTTTTCAGACGCGAACCCGACGCGGACGCATCCAGCCTGCATCTTTAGAATCCCATGAGCCAGCCGATTAACAATTTCAAGCTGGGGCTCTTCACCCTTTGCGGGTTGGCGATTGTAATCGCCGGACTGCTTGCCTTCGGCGCGCGAAGCTATTTCCAGGCAACCAGCGGGTATGAAACATATATTGCCGGCGATGTGACAGGGCTGACTGTCGGTTCGGGCGTGGAACTGCGCGGTGTCAATGTCGGCAAGGTCACGCATATTGATTTCTCATGGACAGAATATGCTGTGACTGAACCGAGTTATATTGTGGTGCAATTCGAAATGCGAAACGATATCGAGCCCAAGGTGGCCGGAAAGGAACCAGGCGAACTTTTACAGATGGCAATCAAGCGCGGATTGCGCGCGCGCATCAAATCCAAGGGCATCACTGGCGCCAGCATCCTCTCGATCGAATACGTCGACCCAAACGAAAATCCGCCTGCCCAGGTCCCGTGGAAACCAAATAATACCTATATTCCATCGGCGCCCGGCGAGTTCTCTGAGTTGCTTGCCTCGATTCAAAAAATCCTGCATAACCTTCAAAACCTTGATTTAAAAACGATGAACCAGCTTTTGACCGGTGATCTTCAATCGGCGGGGCGGGTCCTGGACCATGCCGGGCAATTTGATTTCGGTGGTTTGAGCACCAACGCCGGCGCTCTGCTTGCCGACGTGCGCCAGAGCAACGCCAGGCTAAAGTCTCTTTTGCAGGACACGGACAGCACCGTCAACCAATTGAAATTGCAGAAGCTGACACAGGACTTGGACAAACTCGCAAATCAATTGCAGGACACGGTTGCCAGGCTCGAGCCGGGCGTGGCGAATATAGACTTTAATGAATTAAACGAGACGCTCACGGAAGCGCGCCAGACGATTAACGACCTGGATGAAACGTTGACGCAGTTGAAGCAATATCCCTCCGGTTTTATTTTTGGCTCTCCCCCCGCCCCAGTTAAGAAAATCGAAAAACAATGAAACATTCGAGCATGACAACACCAGTCTCCAGGATTTGGCCGACGCCGGTTATTCCTGTTTTTTTGTGCTTCGCGTTTGTTCTTGGCGGGTGTTTGTCCCGGCCGGCCATGAAGACACAGACATTCGCCTTTAACGCGCCTTTGATCGTTGCCACCAACAGTACCCCCGGCGGCCACGTGCTCGGCATCCGGAAATTGCAAGTTGCTCCGCCATTCGACGAGCGTTCGCTGGTTTATCGAACTGGGGATTTTTCATATGAGCGCGATCCGTACGCCCAGTTTTTGAGTTCTCCGGCCCAGGAATTGGCTGCTGCCATCAGTGGAATCCTGAGAGCCGATGGATCTTTCAGCGCGGTCGTTGGAGCGGAAAGCGCAGCCAAACCCGATACGTTGGTTGAAATCACCATTTCCCAGCTATACGGCGATATTCGCAAGCCCGAATCTCCAGGCGCCGTTCTTGTGTTGCAGGTGATCTTCGTAAAAGCATCAAACGGGCTTCCCGGCAAAGTCATCCTGCAACGAAGTTATTCCCGCCGCATCCCAGTTAAATCCGCCACCGCTGCCGCATTTATGGACGGCTGGAGTCAGGCGCTGAATGAAATCCTGGCCGAAGTCGCATCCGATTTCCAAAAGCAGGAAAACTCGTAAGCCGTAAATTCATAACCAAAGATGTGACAAATTAACGGCAGCTGCGGAGCAGCGTGCGAAAGTAACCCATAGCGGCAGCTATGGGAATTGATGTCCAAAATAGTTTCCGAGCTCCGGCAGGAGCGAAAGAGAAGCCGTGTTATTTTTTGCCGCTCGACATCAATCCATCCTACGGCGCCAAAACATTCACCCGATAAAAGTACGGAAGACTATTTGTCGCGCTGGTGTCTGTGTACCGGGTTATTCCCGTCTGGCCGTTGATATTGGTTTGAACCATTGTGAACGCTGCTGGCTGCACGGACAGGTTGGTCGAACGCTGAAGGTTATACAGGATGCCACTCACGCTTCGCCAACTCACGGTGATGCCTGCGGCATTATTTGTTGCATTGGGGGCGACCATGGCCAGAACAGACGCGGGATTGGTGGGATTTAACCCGGCGACCCAGTCCTGATAGACGTCGAAAGCAGTGCCATCAAGGTCCGCAGAGTCCACCGAGCCATCCATGGGCAAACCGTATTGTTGCAAATAAGCGTAAGAGACCGAGGAGGCCGGGTTTTGAAATTCATACCCGCCAATATCCACCGTCCCGCCGGAGATGCGCGGATTATCGTCCAGGTCCAGGGTCGTCGTAGGAATATACGCATTGTTGGCGGAGTTAATGCAGGGAGAATTCGCCTGGAGATGGAAATCGTTTGCGGCGAGGTTCACGAAAAGCGGTGCGTTGGTAATATTTCCACTTCCGCTCACTGGCCGAACCGGGGCACAACAATAATTCAACGGGTATTGTGTCATATTGGGAGAAAAGTCCCCGTTTGTGTTGTAATCGAGGATGCAATTTTGCGCCGTGCTCTCATAAATGCCTCCGCCTCCGCCAGTGCGGAGCGCCGTGTTGGCGGCGACCGTGCAATTCACCAGGGTAGATTGGTACGCTCCACCGCCACTCCCGGCAACGTTATTCGCCAGGACGCAGTTTGTAAGCTGACACAGGTAGGCGCCGCCGCCGCCAAGTACCGGCGATGAATTTATGTTACTGATGATTAGACAATTGTTGAGAATGCAACTATATGCGCCGCCTTCAGTCCTGCCGACGTTTTGCGAGAGCGTGCATTGGCTCAAAGTACATTGATAGGCGCCTCCGCCAACGTTGCCGATCAGCGAACAATTAGTCAGAACAGCACCCGATGGAGAAATAGCACTGCCGCTAACCGCGCCATTCGAATTGCCTATGAGAATGCAATTGTTGAGAAAACCGCCCTCGACACCGCCAACAGAGGGAGCGCTATTACTGCTAATCAAACAATTGTTCAGTTCCGCGCCGTAGGCGCCGCCGCATTCGATTCGCGCCGAATTTTGCGCCAGGGTGCAATTGTTGAGAATGCAATTCGTGTAATAATTTGGCGTGCCTTGAAGCGTGTTGTAAACGCCCCCGCCATATCCGCTTTGGGCGACGTTATTACTGATAATGCAATTATTGAGCACAAGTGGATAACCCTGGCCGGCAGTTGCCGCCCCACCTTGGCCGGAGTTTGAATTTGTATTGTCGACAAGAATGCAATTATTCAAAACCCCTCCAAGTACCTGGCAGTTATTGCTGATGATGCAACTGTTCAGTGCGCCTTTGGTCGAGCCGCAGAAATCGACGAGGGAACAATTTTCGAGCGTCCCGGAATTTATATTTATGTCGTGAGTGATAACACAATTTGTGATGAAAGCGTTTGTCGAAGTTGCCGATATCTGGCTGCCATATAAATCTTGGGCAGAATTAGTGATCGTGAACCCGCTTAAAGTCGCGCCGGCAGTCAAATAAGCACAGCCGGCCTGATTTCCGTCCGGGGTCTCACCCCAAATATAAGTGGTGGCGGGTCCATTGACGCTTTCCACGGTAATAGCATTTGTAATTACGACGCGGTAAAAATTTCCATCCGGGGCGGTGGCGCCGCCTGCCCAATAAAATGCGGCGCTATTGGTAATCGGCTCATTATAGATTGGGAAAGTGGGGCCGTTCGTCACCAGGACCAGAGAGCCGGGCGCTGCAACGTTCACGGCATCCTGGATGTTCGCGGCAGCAGTGTTCCAGGTCATGTATGGGGGAACCGCACCGAAACCGTCCAGATTAACATAATAAACGCTGGGAACGGCAATATTTATCATGAGTGTCATCATGATTCCCGCGGGATATTGGTCGCTATAGGCCGTGAGTTTGACCGGGTAATTACCGGCCGCAGACCATATGTGCGAGGTATAGATTTCATTTGTAGCAAACGTCCCATCGCCAAAATTCCAGACATTGGAATAAACCGGGCCGGAAATATTGGCCTGAAAATTCAACGAATACCCAGGTGCCCAATTCGTAAATTGAGTTGAAATCGTCATGGTCACGCCTCCTAAGACGTTTCCGGGATGAGGCTCGAAGCAGCCAATCGATGGTGGGCTTCCCCAGGGATTGTTGTCTATGTCCTCACTGTCGGCGGCAGACGCAATACCCGCACCGCGACAGGGAGAACTAAGGCTGATATGAGACATACTCGCCAGCAGGGGGTCCCCGGAAATGTCCCCGCTGTTCCCGGGGGTCGGAGCGGTACAGGTATAGGTAATAGTACCGCCGTCGAAATTTGAGGAACCCGGCTGGAATCCGGTGTTAAAACAATTGATGCAATTAACTAAATTGGCATCGTATGTCCCTCCGCCGTCCGCTGCCAGATTTCCAATGATATTACAGTGGTCCAGGTTGCCTCCCTCTGCGCCTCCACCATAGGAATTTAATAATGCAAAGTGTACCGCCATGTTGTCCGCAATGACACTATTCGTAACGTCCGAACTATAAACACCAGCTCCATAAGCGTTATTGCCGGAAATCGTATTGCTCAAAACTATGCAATCGGCCAAATCGCTATCATACGCTCCACCACCGTATGTGATCCCGCCATTCACAGCGTTCTGGGAAACAGTACAATACTGAAGAGTTCCTTGAACCGCGCCGCCCCCTGCGTATTCCGACGTGTTCCCCGCGATTACGCAATTAAAAACAGTTGCATTGGTTGTTTCGCACCAAACGCCCCCGCCGCTTTCCTCATGCGTGGCATCGCCGGAAAACAAGGTTCCCCCACCTCTCAATGTGAAGCCAATCAGCACGGCATTGTTTGTCATGTACACGCAGCGCACAGAACCGCTGCCATTCGTTGGCCCGGCCTCATACCCTTGAATGATCGTATTGGTCGGCCCTTCGGTGCTCTCGACGATCAGCGGCCCAGTGATGGCGACACGGTTGGTCAAACCATAACCATTGACAGTTTCTCCGCCCGTTTGATAGACGCCGGGCCTGACCATGATCAGGTTGCCATCGACAGCGGCGTTAATCGCATCCTGGATATTTGTCGCAGCCGTCGCCCAACTCGTGTACGGTGGAACGGGATTGGCACTGTTAATGTCAACGTAATAGGTCGTGGCCGGGGCTTTGACGGCCAAAAATGCAAGAAAAAAGATCGTTAACCGTGACAATGAAATGTGTCCGTACTTGCTCATAAGCGTTGCCTTTAAATTATGCGTAATTGTTAGTTAAATGTCAATACTAAAAATCGGGCGCGCCATAGGGTCTGTGCCAACCATAACCCTCGGCCAGACGAAGCAACTTTACCCAGGAAAACGAGTCCCACCAAAAATCGGAATTTATATTCTGGAGGCGCACTGCCATAGAGGCTTTATGATCCAAATCCACGCCTTCCTGCAAAAGAACTTTTTATGTTTCTGTTCTTAAAATATGCCCATCTAACGCTGGGTTCTAAAAAGTGGCAAAAGGTGGCAAATAAACCCTTTGAACATGGCCTGGGCGCATAAGAAGATGCCAATGTGAAGAATAGTATTATTGGCATTGCATCTGGCGGAACCCATGGCATACGTCTGCCCGTTTCAACGTTTCTACGCCACGAAGTGTTTCTATACTTTTTCTCCGTCAATTCTCCGCCATTTCGAACTGTCCCACCATTAAAGTAAAGTTAACGGCGCTCGCGCATCGCAACACTCTTAAAAACAATGTCTTACGCGAAATTCGCCCGCTACTTCAGCAAAAAAAATTCCCGCTTGATGGGGGGACAGTTCGAAGATGTCTTTGCCTGACTAAATTAAAAATACAAATTCGGATAAATTTGGCCTTTTTCCTTTTTCTTTTTTCCGGTTTAATTGATTGAGTATGGACAACAAGATTAGCAAACGGGACTTTCTAACCACCATGACCCTCGCCGCCGGAGCCATTTGCACCTGGGAACCGTTGATTTCCATCTGTAAAGGCGATACAGCGTCGGCGCCGCCCACAATGCGACGACTGAATCTTAATGGCGGCTGGCTGGTATCGCAGGAGGGCAAAGAAGATTGGTTTCCCGCAACCGTTCCCGGCAACGTCTTTACCGATTTGCTGGCAGCCGGGCGCATTCCGGACCCGTTCTATCGGGACAACGAAGACAAACTCCAATGGGTTGGCAAAAGCAATTGGGTCTTTCGGCGCACTTTTGATGTGACGGACGACGTCCTGAAAAACGACCGCGTCATGCTGCGATGCGAAGGCCTCGATACCCTGGCGACCCTCAAAATTAACGGGCATAAAATCGGTACGGCAAACAATATGTTCCGCACCTGGGAATTCGATGTGAAGAGTCTCCTGGCCGGCGGCAGCAACGAGATTGAAATCCTTTTCGACTCGCCGTATCCGGTCATGGATAAGGGTGAAAGCCAGCGTGCGCTGTACGAATGGATTGGCAAGCACGAGCCAAAGGGCCGCGCGTACGTCCGCAAAGAGCCGTGCAGTTTCGGATGGGATTGGGGTCCGTGCCTGCCAGGGTGCGGCGTTTGGAGAAATATCAGCCTGGAAACGTTTAATCAGGGCCGCATCGCCGACGTTCTTATACTGCAAAATCATTCCGGTAAAACCGTCACCCTCGATGTCGCTGTCAACGCGGCGATTATCGGCGATAGCGGCCGGCCATTCCGGGCGGTGTTGTCCGTCTTCGACACTTCAAATCCCGGCAAGCGGGTTGCTTCCGTTCAAATTCCAATTTCCAACGGCAAAGGCGCCGGTCAATTGCTGATAAAAAACCCGCGCCTGTGGTGGCCCGCCGGCATGGGCAAACAACCGCTTTACAACGTCAGCGTCGATCTCCTCGACCCAAACGGCAATCCCTGTGACAGCAGCACCAAACGCATCGGACTGCGTGAATTGAAAATCGTTTTGCCCCAGGGCGGCAGCCCGCTTCATTTCGTGGCCAACGGCGTTCCCTATTTTGCCAAGGGCGCGAATTGGATTCCGTGCGATTCCTTTGCCAATCGTGCCGGACCGGAAATCCTGCGCCGATATGTCCAGGACGCCGCTGCGGTTAACATGAATACGTTGCGCTTTTGGGGCGGAGGCTATTACGAAGACGAAGCGCTATTTGACGCGTGTGATGAAGCCGGCATTTGTATCTGGCTGGATTGCAAATTCGCCTGCTCCGCCCAACCGGCTTTTGACAGCGACTTTTTGGATAATGTGCAAGTCGAAATCGCCGATAATGTCAGGCGGCTGCGGCATCATCCTTGCATCGCCGTCTGGTGCGGCAATAACGAAATCAGTCTGATGACCCATGGCGAATGGTCGGACAAGAGCATGGGCCAGGCAGATTACGACAAGCTCTTCAAGGACCTCATCGGTCAGGAAGTCGCGCAATGGGCGCCACAGGCCTGCTACGTCTCGGGCAGCCCGGAATGCGGTGATACGCACTATTGGGAGGTTTGGCACGGACCTAAAAATTTTGAGGCGTATCGCACTCTCACCGGCTTCATGAGCGAGTTCGGATATCAATCATTCCCCGAACCCAAGACCGTGCGCGTTTTCACGTCGGAAGCAGACCGGGCATCAGTCGTGACACCAATCATGAAATGGCATCAGCGCTCCAGCCGGGGCGATACCGAAGGCAATGCCTTGATGCTCGAAATGATCTCGCATTACTTCCACCCGGCAAAAGATTTTGATACAACGCTTTGGCTCAGCCAAATCATGCAGGGCTACGGGATCAAAATCGGCGCTGAATATTGGCGGCAAACCATGCCCAAATCCATGGGCTGCGTTTTCTGGCAGTACAATGACATCTGGCCGGGCATGAGCTGGTCGTCGGTCGATTATTTCGGCCGTTGGAAGGCACTCCATTACATGGCCAAAAAATTCTACTCGCCCATCCTTGTTTCTGGTATCGAACATCCGGAAAACGGAACGGCTGATATTTTCGTCACCAGTGATCACTTGGAATCCACTCGCGGAACGCTCGAATGGCAGATCACCGACCTCGCCGGCACGAGATTGCGCCACGGCTCGTTCAAGGTCGAGATTCCGGCGCGAAAAAGCGTCAAAGTGGAAACTCTGAACGTCGGCCCTGAGATTGCTAAACGCGGCGCAAACGGCGTGTTCCTGTGGCTCAACCTGCACGTCCATGGAAAGAACGTTTCAGATAATTTAATCCTCTTTGCCCTGCCAAAAGAATACACCCTTCCTGATCCCAAATTGGCGGTTCGTACGCTTGGCGAGGTACCCAGCCTTTCGAATGGATTCGTAGTAGAAGTCACGTCCCAGGCGCCTGCGCTCTGGACATGGCTCGAACTCGAAAATGAGGATGCGTCCTATAGCGACAATTTTTTCCATTGCCGCCTCGACACGCCGCGGAAAATATTGATTCAACCCAGATCCACCATGGATAAGGATGAGTTTATGAAACAACTGCGCGTGAGAAGCTTATTCGACACATACGTGCCGGCTTAAAATCAATTTTGTTCTCAATTGGAAAAGGTTATAATGATGATATGAAGAAACTGACGGCCATCATTCACCGAGGCGGACCAATGGAAGGCGGTTATTGGGCAACATGTCTTGAAGTGCCGGGCGCCAACGGACAGGGCGAAACCAGGGAGGAATGTCTTCAAAATCTTAAGGAAGCCATTCAACTTCTGCTCGAATCAATGTGAGTGCCCAAACAGCATGCTGATAATTTCGTGAAAAGATCTACCCACCATCGCCGTTCCTAGGCCGATGACCATCGTGGACAGAATCAGCGTCGCGACACCACCGGCGATCAGCAAATGCGCCTTTTTGCCGGAACCTTTCCATTCAAAGAATATCCAGCCCCAAATAGTCGCGAAAATGATGATGCTCGACATATGCAGGGTCCAGGAGGCGAAGTCGTAGGGAACCATTTGCGTTTGCCCCATGGTATAAAAGAAAAACTGGAAATACCACGTCGAGCCAGCTACTGCACAGCAAATAAAATTTCTCAGCCAAGGAATTTTCAAATCGATTGGTTGGGGATTAGCCGCCACGGTTTTCACGGCAGTCTGGGCCGAACTTCTTTCTCGTTCCTCCGCAACCGTCTCTCTGGGGGCATGCTCGCTGCCGGTTCCACCGTGATGAGCGTGTTCAGGCTTAACATGGGAGGCGAAATATTGATAACCGGTGCCATTTCTTATATTTAATACAAGGCACCAGATGAAATTCGTGGTAAACCCGCCCAGTAAGACGACTGGAAGTTTCGGAAGGCCTTTCCAAATGTCTGTCGTATGTGCCGCCAATGTGGCAGCGCTGATGCCGTCACCTGCTTCCAATCCGTAATTAAAACAAGCGCTAAGAATGCCGCAAAATATGGCTACCAAAATGCCCTTCTTAAAGTCGAATTCCTGAATGGACTTTTTCTTTTGTTCCTCCGACATTTTCGAATCCTTAACATATCCAGCCAAGGCGGCAACTCCGATGCCCAAGAGGCAAACAGCTACCCCTGCTAGTGTCACTTGCCCGGAGGTGTGCTGGATCAAGTCACCAATGCTCGCGCTGCCTTTGAACACGAAAAAATTCGGAAACATCTCTTTGACTATCGGAGGTACCAAAGTGCCAAAAGCGGCGCAGAATCCCAGCGCTACCCCTGTGCCCAACGACAATCCCAAATACCGCATCGTTAGCCCGTATGTCAGCCCGCCTAGACCCCACAGCACGCCGAAAAAATATGTCCAGAAGAGCGTCTCAAACGACTGTTGTCTGAGGACCCCGAACAAATCATTCGTCATAAAGTAAGCAAACGCCCACGGACATATAATCCACGAAAAAATGCCGCCGGTCAGCCAGTAGGTTTCCCAGGACCACTTTTTTACGCCTTTATAGGGAACATAAAAACTGCCCGATGCCAAACCGCCAAGCCAGTGAAGAAGAACGCCGAAGAACGGATTCGTTTGCATGATTTCGTTTGGAAATTTCGCCAACTATTGTCGAATGTTCCCGACAAGGCAATCACCATTTATGGGTATGGACGCCGCGCTGCGGCGTCACCGCCCGTATACCGGGCGGAACGCGCGCTGTTTAACGTTCATCTACATTCGTTGCGCCGCTAGCCGCAGCGCTGACGGCGGTGGCAGCGCCACTTGCGAATAGCGCCGCCCCGTCCCAGGCTTGCGTTGAAACCTTCATTCGCCCAACCTTGACCGCATCATGAAGCAAATAATTGCCATCCTCGCCTGCGCCGCTGGACTGTGCGGATGCGCCAGCACCGGCCCTGTCCCAAACTTGTCCGACCATCGCGCCCAAAAGCTCGTTACCCAGGCCGAACAATTAGCCGTGATTGGCGGTCCTTTGCCGTCCGAGGTCGCAAGATTGAACCCCGTCCAGGTATATGGCGACCACGGCAATATTGTCATCGCATTACAGAGGGACGCCAAAGGCGAACAGGGATTCTATATTGTTCCCACCATCAGCTCCTACGACCCGCGCTACCGGCCCAACCCCGATTGGATCTTTACCCCGGTAAACCCCTCCGATCCCTATCTGAGCAATCTCTTCCAATATTCCCGTAAATGGAATCATTGATCGGCGCTGTCCGGTAACGCGTATCGCTTACGCTGGCTCATAAACCGCGTAAATCGAAAATTGTAAATCGTAAATCCCCGGGCTTTTTCCTTTTTAATTTTTCCTTTTTAATTTTTAATTTCCCCGTGAGCATCCTGGACGAACTGAAATGGCGTGGCCTGATTGCCGATTGCACTGACACGGCTGAACTGACAAAAAAAGTTTCCGCGCCGGTGACATTGTATTGCGGCTTCGACCCAACCGCGGACAGCCTTCACGTGGGCAGCCTGGTTCCCCTGCTCGCTTTGCGCCGCTTTCAACTGCTCGGCCATCATCCGATTGCCGTAGCTGGCGGCGCAACCGGCTCGATCGGCGATCCCAGCGGAAAGACCCAGGAGCGCCAATTGCTGACCAGGGAGGTTTTGCTCTCGAACATCGCGCGGGTGAAAGTGCAACTGGCAAAGCTGCTTGATTTCGAAACCAAACAAAATCCCGCGCGCCTCGTGGATAACGCGACCTGGACCGAAAACATTTCGTTCCTGGATTTTTTGCGCGACGTTGGAAAACATTTTTCCGTCAACCAAATGGCCGCCAAGGAAAGCGTGCGCGCCCGAATGGAAGACCGTGAGACCGGCATCAGCTTCACGGAATTCAGTTACATGCTCCTGCAGGCCTTTGACTTTTTTGTCCTGGCGCGTGACACCAATTGCGAATTGCAAATCGGCGGCAGTGATCAATGGGGTAACATCACCGCCGGCATTGATCTCTGCCGCAAAAAACTGGCCAAATCCGTCTACGGCCTCACCCTGCCCCTCATTTTAAACTCCGATGGCACCAAGTTTGGAAAGACCGAAGCCGGCGCCGTCTGGCTCGACCCAGGCAAGACGAGTGAGAAGGACTTCTTCCAATTCTGGATGCGCATCGATGACCGGGACGTCGAACGTTACCTGAAATTCTTCACGTTCCTGACCGAACCGGAAATCGCGGGAATTATCGAAAAACATTCGAAAGCGCCGGAACAACGCATCGCCCAGCGCGAATTGGCAAAGGCGGTCACCGGATTGGTCCACGGACCGGATGTCGCCAAACGCGAGGTTGACGCTATCGACGCTTACACCGGAAAAATTTCCGGCCCCGATTTGCTCAACCATTTCCCGACCAGGGAATTTCCAAAAGCAAATCTGGCCGGCGATGGTGCAGTCCTCGTGGACCTCATGGTCCATGCCGGGCTGGCAACCTCCAAATCGCAGGCGCGCCAGCTGATTTCCGGCGGCGGTGTCGAAGTCAACGGCGAACGCGTCACCGACATCAACCGAAAAATTACCGTTTCCGATATTCAGTACGACAAATTTGTGCAGCTCCAAAAAGGAAAGAAAACACACGTCCTGATCGTTCCCGTCTAGCAGCCCGTTAAAAAACTATGGATACCGCCGTTTGCTCAAAAACCGGGCGCCGACGAGGCGCGACGAAGGAGAATATCCTTTATGGATCTT
>DATAST010000200.1:0-1537 GCA_036269115.1 Verrucomicrobiia bacterium
AACTTGAAGCTATATAAAGTTACCGGCTTACGTCCGCGATAATAATTTTCAAGCCAAACCCGCATTGAGTCTATTTGTCGTATATTTGTGAAAGCGTTTCATGATCGTCCAAACGGTAAACATTCGCGCGTACGCGCGTGGTGTTTTCAAACAGAATCTAAGTCGAAAATTGAAACCTGCATGAAGGTTTCCAGCGCCAGCGGCGGCAACAGGCATTGGTTGACGCCGCTGGTGGTGGGAATTCTTTTATCCTGCCGATTAGGTTTAGCGGCGGCTTTCACGACCGACGTCAGCCAAACGTCGGGACAAAATTGGAATCAAGCCATTTGGAATCCGGGAGGAGTCGCACCAAGCGCGGGCAATAGTTACGAAGCGTTAAACGGCGCTTTGTTGCGTTCGCCCAACAGCAGCACCAACCAGCCTTTTACTGGTGATTCATTACAACTCGACGCGGGCGCTTATACGCGTCTCAAGGGCGATGGCCAGAGTGATGCCAGCATTGAAGCCGATACTGATTTTTATAGTTTCGGTTCCAATGGATTAATTCTTAGCGGCGGCAACCTGGCCAATGGCGACGATGTGATCGCGGTGATCAGCGGGCCAGTCAGCGTAGTTGCGGATTCGTTTATCTGGGCGGCGCAGGATGGATTGACGGCGAACAGCCTAAGTTCCGGTGCGGCCTCGGGCGTGCGCGCCTATATCTTCACTGGGCCTCTCTCCGGCACAAATAATTTGACGCTGGGAAACGCGATCATGGCGTTCAATGCGGACGGCACCAGCGAACCTCCGGCCACAAATTATGCGAACTTTGTATTTGCCAATTCCAACAATGCTTATCAGGGAAACATGACGGTAACGGCCGGCTGGCTACAAGCTGGCGCGCCGGGGGCGTTGGGAGCCAGCAATACCATTACCATTGTGGGAGGAACCGGCACCAACGGCGTGGAAGGTCCGGCACAGTTTGATGTGACTGTGCCGTTCAATGACCCTGCGGCAACCTTGGTGATACAAGATGGGAACAGCATTTTATTGCTTGATAACAACATGAGCTTTGCGGCCGCGAGCATAGATGGCGTTGCTCTTGCCAAAGGCAATAGTTATACGGCCAGCCAAATTAATGCCCTGACTGGCAACAAAAATGTGGTGGATCTTTCCGGCACGAATACTTTGACGATAGGCGCGGCTGTGACTACTGCGCCGGCGGTCGTGAACTTGCCGGTATCGAACGTGCAGGGAACGAGTGCGACCTTGAATGGCCGCATTATTTCAACGGGGAATGAAGTCCCGAATGTTACTATTTATTATGGCACAAGCGACGGAGGGACAAACTCTGCTGCGTGGAATAAGAGCATTGTTTTGGGAAAGCAAGGCGGCAGTTTTAGTTACACCGCGTTAAACTTGCTCACCAATACAACCTATTATTACACGGCGCAAGCTGCCAATTCAGTGGGAACCGTTTTTGCGACGCCCTCTCAGTCCTTTGTCACCCAAACGCCCGAAGCGACGAGCCAGATTCAGTACTTATCGGGGACGGACA
>DATAST010000201.1:0-8902 GCA_036269115.1 Verrucomicrobiia bacterium
CCGGCCCTGTCTCTGCGAAAGCTGCTGCAACGGGGCAGCAAAATAGCACACGGCTTGCGCCAAACGCGCCGCCGACGCAAAATGCAGAGATCCAAACTAACCCGCATTTTTCGAATATATTAGGTTAACGCTTATGGGACGTCCGCCCTACCAGCGCGCGCGGATTTGAGGACACAGAGAAATCAACACGTCGCATGAAACGCCAGGGCTTCACCTGTCTCCAGCAAGCTCTTCAGGCTGCTAATGACGGCCGGCCAGCCATTATTGATGCCCTTGAATTTATTTGGGTCGGCTTCGGTATCTTCGGGCACCAGGTTTTCATGAATCAGCCGAAACTTCATCTGAGGCCCCATTTTTTGGTCAACTCATAGGTGACTTGCGACGGCCCATGTTTGCGCTTGCCGGCAACTTCGGCGTATCCTTTGGGTTCCAGATATAAACCAGCTTTCGATATGGTTCGCCTGCCACAACTTTTCCGGCGTGGTCGCCATGACCTTCCATTCCTTTTGGCGGTAGAATTCGCACGGTACCACCCGCCTTTTGTTCCAATTCGATTCGAAAGCCCATCCAATATTTGAGACTGAAGTCGCCGTTTGTCAGCGCTTCCCAGAGCTTTTCCGGCGTCGTGCGGATGAATGTCGCGTAAATGAATTTGGTATTTTGCATATTTTTGTACGGTTATGGTTTTTGATTTTTGGGCTGTTAAAGCTCTTCGGGCCAGGTGCGTGTTTCCTCCAGGGATTCTCCCGTCTCGATCAAACTCTTGAGACTGGACAGGATTGGCGGCCACCCTTCGGACACACCGTCAATGAACTTCGACCGGGCCCGGTCCATTTCGTGGGTAATGGTCAGTTTGACCGAACTGCCGGATTTTTCGATCTCACACGTCATCCGCGTATGTCCCTCCGCGCGCAACTCCGCCCTGAGTTCATGGCGCCATTTCAGGACCAGCTTCCGGCAAGGTTCAATCTCAAGCACCTCGCCGCTGTCAGCCACCCGCCCATCAGGAGTCTTTAGCTGCCATGAAGCGCCAGGTTTCCAATCCGATTCTTGAACGGCGCCGAAGAAATACTTGCGAACAAACTTTGGATCGGTCAAAGCCTGCCACAACTTTTCCGGCGTGGTCCGAATGTAAATCACATAGACAAATTTGCTGGTTTTCATAATTCATTCCTTCCGTTCTTCGAGACTCTTTTTCAAATCGCTCAAGGCCTGAAGGCGATGGCGTTCGTATTTGCCAATCCAGCGCTCGTAGATCTCGTGCAACGGCACCGGATTGAGATAATGCAGTTTTTCACGCCCGCGCCGAACGCTGGCCACGAGATTGGCCCTTTCCAGCACCGCCAGGTGCTTGGAAACAGCCTGCCGCGTCATGGCCAACTGTCCGCGCAGTTCCGTCAGGGTCTGCCCGTTCTTCCGGCGCAATTCGTCCAGCAACTGCCGCCGTCCGGGGTCCGCCAACGCCTTGAACACTGCGTCCATCTGGAATATAATACGCAACCTTTTGGTTGCCTGTCAAGTGTATATTTTGGAAAATGTTGAACGGTTTCTGACTGCGTCCCGTCGGGAACGGGCCGCTGGCGGACGGGCACGTCCGCCCTACCTGCTGGGGACGTTGAAACGACGGAAAAGAGGACGCTGGCGCGCAATATAATTTATCGTGCCGCACTTATGCCGCTCCTTGCATTTGTGGCGTCCCGAATCTATTTTGCCAGCCGAATGAAGCCAAAGAACGGAAAAAAGCCCGTCGCCGATCCTGAATTGCAAAAACGCATTCAGGAACTGATTCAATACAAAGGCGGCGGTTACAATGAAGAAGACGTTGCGGACATTATCGAGAACGCCTTGAAATTGCTCACCGACGTCAAGGATTCCGGCGACGTGCGCATCATCAAAATCGCCCTGCGCGAATTACGTTATGCGTTCCGCCTATTTGCGCCCTATACCGGCAAACGCAAAGTGACTGTCTTTGGATCAGCGCGCCTGCAGCCCGACGCGCCGGAATACCGGCAGGCGGTTGAATTTGGGAAAAAAATTTCGCAAGCCAATTTCATGGTCATCACTGGAGCCGGCAGCGGCATCATGCAAGCGGGCCACGAAGGCGCCGGGCCGGCGAAAAGTTTCGGCGTCAACATCCGGCTTCCCTGGGAGCAAGCGGCCAATCCGGTCATCGCCGAAGACAAAAAGCTCGTCACCTTTCGCTACTTCTTCACGCGCAAACTGATTTTTATCCGTCATTCGGACGCCATCGTCCTGTTCCCCGGTGGTTTCGGCACTTTTGATGAAGGCTACGAAGCGCTCACACTCATGCAAACTGGCAAAAGCCAGCTCATGCCACTCGTGCTCGTGGACAAACCCGGCGGCACATTCTGGAAAACCTGGGACACCACGGTTCGCGGTCAACTCCTCAAATCCAAATTGATTTCGCCAGAGGATACCAGCCTCTACCAGATCACTGACAACGTGGATGAGGCCGTAAACATCATCAACCGTTTCTACAATAATTTTCAATCAACGCGTTTCGTCAAAGACGTGCTCGTCATCCGTTTGAAAAGAACCCCGCCGTCTTCCGCTCTCGCCGCAATGACCAATGATTTCGGTGACATCATCGTAGACGGCAAAATTGAGGCGACTAAGCCGATGCCAGACGAAGTGGAGGACAACGACAACCTCGACCTGCCTCGCATCGCGTTTCCATTCAACCGCCGGGACTATGGACGGTTGAGGCAGTTAATTGATGTATTGAATGAATATTGAAAGCGCCGTTCTAATGACCGACCTCGCCAAATTGCAACGCCAGCCGCGAGAAATCGCACGGTGGCAAAAAGCCCAGCAACAGCTCATGGCCGGGCGCTACGCCGCGGCGCTCTCCGCCTACCACGATTTACTCAAGCAATATCCCGGCGTGGCCCAGCTTTGGTTCGAATCGGCCATGGCTGAAGGCCGCGACCTGAATTTCGCGGAAGCGGAGACCGCCCTGGAACACGCGGCAACGGCCGGCGCAAATGACGTGCCCCTGCTCGTGCTCATTGGCCAGGAATATTTCCGGCTGCGTCGTTTTGACCGGGCACGGGCCAGTTTTCAACGCGCCGTGGCAGCTGAACCGGATTCGGTCCATGCCCTTCTGAGCATGGCCGCATGGTGGGAACGCGAACGGCGATTGAATGATGCCATGGAGTGCGTCGAAACTTGCCTCTCCCGGCATCCACAAGAACCGCAGGCGCTCTACTATCGCGCTTTCCTTCTGCATCGCCAGGAGCGGAATGATGACGCTGCCGCCACCTTAAGCGAACTCAACAAACGCGGGAACTTTGACACGAACCTCAAAGTGTCCATCAACCATTTGCTGGGCGTGGTCATGGACGCCCTGGGGCAATACGACGAAGCCTGGCTCATGCTCGGCGAGGCCAAGGCGTTGGCCAAATCAATGACGGACATAGATGCGCTCCTTCGCGACTACAGCAAATGGGATCGTTGGCGGCGCGATTTGCTGGCAACTCTCACGCCGGAAACCATCCGTGTCTGGCGGGCGGAATCCAACGGCCCGGCGCGAATGGCTTTTCTGGGCGGACATCCGCGTAGCGGCACCACCCTCATGGAACAAATCCTCGCTGCGCACCCGGATATCCGGGCATTTGATGAACCAGAGGCATTCCCACAGGAAGTGCTGAACGTCCTGTGCCCCGCCCAGACCACAAGAGGGCTGACGCTCTCTGATCTCAGCGCGCTGTCCGCCACGCGACGGACCGGCCTGCGCGGCCGTTATTTCAAAAGCCTCATGCGCGAAGTGGCTGGTGGAAATGCCACAGAGCTGTTGCTCGACAAAAACCCTTCCCCCACAAACTCGCTGCACTTGTGGTTGCGCCTGTTCCCGGAATTAAAGGTCATCATCGCCCTGCGCGACCCGCGCGACGTGGTGCTTAGCTGTTACCTCCAAAACCTGCCGTTAAATCCGGCCACCGCCAATTTTCTCTCCATCGAGCGCACCACAAAACATTACGCTGACCTTATGGATGTCTGGACTCGGTTGCGTGAACTGGGCGGGTTCGACTGGATTGAAATGCGCTACCATGAAGTGGTCGCCAATCCGGAAGGCGAAGGCCGGCGCCTCACGGAATTTCTCGGCCTCCAATGGCATCCGCAACAGGCGCACCACAGTGAAATAGCCGGCAAAAAAATCCTTCATTCCCCCACGTATTTTGAAGCCGCCAAACCGATCTACAAACAGAAAGTTGATCGTTGGCGAAATTATGCGTCCGTACTTGAGCCGGTGCAACAACGCCTCGCGCCCTACTGCCGGGCCTTTGGATACGAACTGAAGTAAAGCCTTACGGCATCGAGCCGGAGCCTTGTCCCGTCGTGGTGAGGTTCAGTTTGGCCAACAAAGGTTTCAGCGCAGCGATCCACTTCGCATAGCCGCTCGCGTTGGGATGGAGCAGGTCCGGAAACTCGTCCTGCGGACAATCACCGTCGGCCTGCGCGTAAATGCTCCACGTATCGCATAGATAGTTCGATTTGTGGTTCACGTCCTTTTTAATCAGGGCATTCAATTTCTCGATCGTGGCGGCCGGGCGATGCTGCTTTTCGCTGCTCGGCATTACTTCACACACAATTACCGGCATTTTGGGATATTTCTTTCGTACTCTCTTTAAAATCTCTTTGATATTCGCTGAGACCTCCCGCGGGTCAGCCCCGTTACCAACGTCATTTGTTCCGATGAGCAGCACGATAGCCTTGGGATCGAGCGAGAGAACATCGGCATTCAGGCGGTAAAGCACACCGCGTGTGGTGTCGCCGCTGATGCCGCGATTGGCGACTTTGAGGTCTGGAAAATCCTGCGGAAGAGTTTTCCAATTTTCTGTGATGGAATCACCCAGGAAAACGACGGCGTTGTGGTCGTTGTCGGCTGTTTTTGCCCATTCAGCATGGCGGGCGGCCCAGACTTTGGGCAAGCCGCCCCATTTCGACGCGGGTCCTTTCCCCGGCAACAGCGCGGTGTTGGTGGGGTACGTGGAAACATCCGGCGACTGCGCGGATAGCTGCTGCACGGCCAGCAATAACCCGAAGGCTATGGCAAAGACGGGAAGATGGATTTTCATAGGTCAATAGAGTGAATTAAATATAAAAAAAGAAAAATTAAAAAGTTTGTCGGCTAATTGGCATTCTTTGATCAACTTTCCTTGAAAAAAATCCAGGGAGGGTTTTTCATGAACCGGCAGGGCATTGCCGTCAGTAAGACTCTCCCTCACCCCTGCCCTCTCCCCAAGGAGAGGGAGAATAATCGTCCGACTATTTGATACGGCTAAAGGTGAAGGTGGTTCAGAGGTTTAATGCGCGAACCGGCCTTCGGGGAAATCTCATTCAAAGTTTCGCCGCGAGATCGTAGATAAAATTATTGATCGAAGACCCATGGCCGGTGAGGCATTGGATAAGCATTAATCGTTGCGCGCCCGTGAGGCCGATAATCGCAGCAGAACTAATCACGTATAATCCCACAACGCTGCCTGGATCAGTTTTTGCCATGGTCCCTACGCCATGATAGAAAACCCTCAACGAAAAATATACCCCCACGCCCCAGGACACCCATAGATTGATCCTCGGAATGCCCGTCAGAACCTGGCACAAGAACAGCGGTCCCAACGAATACATCACGAGCACGAGCGCCTGCGCAAAATTATAGCGGCCATAGAACGGCTCACGCAGCAGCCAAATGACGTACGAACAGATGCTGACAATCACGCACATTAATGCCGATCGCAAAGCTTCGAAGACAACGATTTGCCCGGTGTCAAAGTGCATCAGGCCGTGCTGTCCGGCCGTCCACATCCGCCACTGCGCCAGGGTAACGCCTTCGCCCAGGGCAGCTATGAATATCACCGGAAGAAAATACCCTATGAAGACATTTCCCAAACTTTTCCTGTCCCTTGCGATATCATCCCAAACCGTCGCAGGGTCCCATACCAGAGTTAACACCCGAATCATTGCCAGGAATGATGCCAATTAACTCCCTTGACTGCAATAGTTTTTGTCATGCTCCCAGCTGCCCGCCGATTAATCATAAATTGAAAGTCATCCAATTGTCACACCGTGGCAGGCATCCATTAATCGGATTTTTTAGTTTTACGCGAAGCAAAATTTTGTCATTTTTCAGGAAACCAATTTCATTCCATGGCATCCGAGCCTGATTTCCCATCTTTATCCCGCCGTAAATGGCTTGGATTGACTCCGACAATTGCCGCAGCTTCTTTGGGAAGCGGCCTTTTGGCCGACCGCGCAATCGCCGGTGAGCCGTCGACCGGATCATCGGCGGGAGAGGACCGCCTGATTGGCGCGAGGACCTACAACATTCGGGATTACGGTGCGCAGGGCGATGGTAAAACCCTGGATACCGCAGCATTGCAGTCGGCGATCGATGCCTGCAATCGGGACCAGGGCGGGACTGTCATGGTACCTGCAGGGGTCTTTGTGATTGGCACCGTGGAATTGAAGAGCAATGTGACGCTGCACGTGGCCGCACAAGGAACGTTGCTCGGCACAACCGACAAGAACCAATATCATGCGGCTGACAAAATTCCCCTGGAGGGTGACGCGACCCTGGAGGACGGAAACGTCGGCCTTATCTTCGCCGTGGGCGCGGAAAATGTGACGATCGAAGGACCCGGGACCATCGATGGAAACGGCGCGCAGTTTCACAGTCCACGCCACGGATTGCCGTCTCCCGTAGGACTAAGCAGCCACGAACGGCCCTACCACCTCCTCTTTTACCAGTGCAACCATTTACGCGTCCGGGACATTTTTTTGAAGGACTCCGCATACCATTCCATTCGGGTCATCCAAAGCAGCTATGCATGGTTCACCGGGATTCACATCCATAGCCGCGTCAACAGCAACAACGATGGATTTCATTTTATCAGCGCCACCCACGTTCACATCAGCAATTGCACCGTGGAAAGCCAGGACGATGCCTGCGCTCTCTTTGGCAGTTGCCAAAATGTGACGGTAACCAATTGCGAATTTAGCACCCGTTGGTCCGTGTTTCGCTTCGGCGGCGGACATGCAAAGGACATCGCCATTTCAAATTGCCTGTTTTACGAAGTGTTCGGTTGTCCGATCAAAATGCAGTGCAATTCAAGATCGCGTTTTGAAAACATTTCCTTTTCCAACCTCGTCATGAGGGATGTCACCGGGCCAATCTCCATCGGCGTTGGTTTGTCGATGCATCGCCGGCCCGCGGACGCCAATACCAATTCTCTCTCAGCAACAAATCAACCGGCCCAACTTCCCAACCCGAGCGAGCCGCCCCATGCTCCCGGCATTTGCCGGAACATTTCCTTCAATGGCATCTACGCGATCGTCAGCAAACCCTATCAAATAGCGGACGCAGTGGTTACAAGCGCCTATAATCCTGGTGAAAATTTTTCCTGCATCGCGCTCAACGGCGTCGCTCCGGCCTTTCTCGAAAATATCCGATTAACTGATGTGCACGTGGTTTTTCCTGGGGGCGGAAGCCGGGAGCAAGGCGCAAATCGCGCTGTCCCGCAAATAGCCGATGAATATTTTCGCAACGGCGTGCTGCCTTCCTACGCGTTGTTCGCCCGCAATGTTCACGGTTTGACGCTAAACAATGTGCGTTTCGAGATGGCGGCGCCGGATTTGCGCCCGGCTATGATTTTTGATCATGTCCTTGACGCCGCGGTGAACGGTTTGAATGTCCAGGGCCAGAAAGACGCCGAGTCGGTTTTGCGATTCATCGAGTCGCAGGACATTTTGATGACTGCAACCCGCCTGTTATCTGCGGCAACGGTTTTCCTGCAAGCCGAGGGAAGCCAATGCCAAAACATTGTGATTGATGGCGGCGATTTTTCGAAAGCGAATCAGATGGCCGCTTACAAAGATGGCGCAACGAACAATGCCGTGAAGTGGCGAGCAAGTTAATTAGCTTATAAATCCGTAATCGGCTTATGCCGCGGCACCAGCGCCTTCATAAGGATCCAGGCGATCAGATAGCTAACCGCGCAAATGACAAACATAATGAAATAGGCGGTCTGTGTCGTCAGGTGGTCGGTTAGCCAGCCGGGAACTTTCTGAAGGATGACGCCACCGAGACCGCCGGCTGCGGTGCCAATGCCAACAACGCTGCCAACGGCCTTTTTGGGGAACATGTCCGACACCGTGGTGAACAAATTCGCCGACCACGCCTGATGGGCCGTCGTGCCAATACAAATCATTGCAATCGCAAGAACCGCCGCAGCACCGCCAAACCGGTTGGTATCTCCAAAATATTGTGTCAGCAAAACTGCCAGCGGACAGATGGCGATGATCAACATCGTCATCAAACGCGCATGATAGACCGCAACGCCGCGTTTGATGAAGGTCAACGGGATGCTGCCGCCGTAGACGCTGCCAACGATGGATACCCCGTAAACGATAAACGTGGGCATCATTATCTGGCGATCCGTCATCCCAAATTGTTTGTGCAAGTAGTCAGGCAGCCAGAACAGATAAAACCACCAAATGCCATCGGTCATGAATTTGCCAACAAAGAACGCCCACAACTGGCGATATTCAAAGAGCCTTGGCCAGGAAACTTTTGCCGTTTTGTCACCTGTTTTTGCGTCACTTGGGGTTTCGTCGTCGATATGGATATAATCGAATTCTGCTTTCGACAACCGGGGGTGTTTATTGGGGGGATCATAGAGCCAGAACCAAAACACGAGCCAAACCAACCCTCCCAGGCCTGTGATGATAAACGCCAGTTTCCATCCGAGCTCATGACCGAAATGAATCATACACCACGGCACAAACAAGGCGGCGATCATCGCGCCGCCATTTGAACCCGCGTTGAATATGGCCGTAGCCAGCGCGCGCTCACGTTTGGGGAACCATTCGGCAATAGTCTTGA
>DATAST010000202.1:0-1508 GCA_036269115.1 Verrucomicrobiia bacterium
CGGCACGAAAACCAGCACCAATCTCTTCCGCTGCCCGGCGGATATCAACGACCGGGATCGATATGCTGTGGCCGAGAACCAGGAAGGAGGGCCAATTTACTGGTACAGCTATAGCATGAACGGCAATGGTTTGAACGGGGCGAATGTCAACCTGGGATTGACTTCCGTCATGGAAAACAACGGCACTCAATGGTACCCTTTCAAAAACACGGCGGTCCGCCGTCCGGCGTCCATTATCAATTTTGCCGAAGAAGATACCTTGCCCGCAAACCCAGGGGATGCACCGCCGCCGGATCAGGACAACGCGATGATCGATGACGGCCGTTGGGTGCCGCAAATCGGTCCCGGCGACGGAGGAAACTGGCTGACCATCCGGCACGACGGCAATGCCAACGTCGGGCTTGTTGATGGCCACGTCCAAACAGTCAACTGGAAGTTTGGCACCAATGCCCTAAATACCCAGCCTCTGATGTGAAGTGATCGACTCCCCAAGCTGAGTGAACCGAAAAACAGATGGGTCACCGGGAATGTCCCGGACTGGGTCTTGGGTTTTAGGCATCATCCTCGTTGCCGCCACACTGTTCGCTTACCAATCAGTCTGGCACGCCGGTTTCATCTGGGACGACGATGTCTATGTCACGAACAACCCATTGTTGACCGCCTCGGACGGCTTGCGGCGCATCTGGTTTTCTTTCGACTCCCCATCGCAATATTTTCCCCTGACTTATACCTCCTTTTATCTCGAACGCGCGCTGTGGGGATTCCGGCCCGCCGGGTTCCATTGGGTCAACATCATTCTGCACGCGGTCAATGCGCTCCTGCTCTGGCGCTTGCTCGCCCGGTTGCGATTGCCCGGGGCGTGGCTCGCTGCAGCCATCTTCGCGCTGCACCCCGTCCAAGTCGAATCCGTCGCCTGGATAACCGAGCGCAAAAACGTGCTGATGGGCCTGTTCTTTTTATTGACTCTTCGGGCATGGGTTGAATTCATCGACACCAAAAACCTTCGCCGGTGGCGATTTTACGTTGCGGCGTTGATTCTTTACGTGCTGGCGCTTGCCGCCAAAACAACCGCTTGTACACTGCCGGTGGCCCTCATTTTGATTTTGTGGCTGAAACGAATCCCCACCAATTGGCAACGCCTCGGGCAGATCGCCCCTTTCGCCGCTCTCGCCGCGGGAATGGGAGTTCTCACAATTTGGTGGGAGCGTTATCACCAGGGAACGCGCGGCGCTTTTTTTGTCATTGGTCCGCTCGAACGCCTTCTCATCGCCACCCGCGCAATTTGGTTTTACCTCGGCAAACTGCTTTGGCCCGCCAATCTGACGTTCAGCTACCCGCGCTGGACGATCTCCGCCTCCGATCCCTCCGCATATCTCTGGTTGCTGCCAACGGCGGCAGTAATCGCCGCCATCTGGATGACACGCCGGACCATTGGCAAGAGCATCGCCCTCGCCGCGTTGTTTTTTGTGGCAACGCTCGGTCCCGTCCTCGGTTTTATTATGCTTTAC
>DATAST010000203.1:0-2643 GCA_036269115.1 Verrucomicrobiia bacterium
TTGCTCGAAAAAAATCCGTTTCCCGATGCGCCGCCGAAGTATGTTCGCGCGCTGCTGTACGAATATCATTTTACGTCGCGCTCGGAACGCGAAAAGTCAGGAGATTGGTGGCGGCGGAGTCTGCTGCACGAGTATCTCGCCCCGGTTTCGCTGGAGGAATTTCGGAAGGCGGGGATTTCCGGGTTCTAAATGGCTATTGGATACGGAATGCGCAACTTGCGAAATACGTCCGAAACCGCCCTAATCTATCCAATTACCTCAATCGGAAAGGAATAAATCCTATTTACAAACCTTCTACGTCAACGGTCCATTAAAAAATATGCATCATCATTGATAGATGGCGGTCAATCCTAAAAATTTTAGCATGGCTGCACCAACAGGCCGGATAGCTTGTACGCGCCCTACCCACTTCGACACTGGCTCCTGCCATTCTGGTCTGATATCTTGGAATTCAGGACAAGTGCTGGCCATTAAAGCGGAGATAAGCCCTGGCACCTGAACAGCCCGTTCCAGTAATACTTTCTTTGAATCCGATTTCTTACAGGAGATTCCTCGCGATTCCAGAGCAGCCTGCAGAAGTCCTTTCGTTATCACCTGAGGTACTAAGGCCTTATCGTCCGGAGGGCGAAAGAACGCCAACCATTCTATATATTGCCGGTTCCATCGCGCCCCACAGCCGTAAGCGCGATAGTCGTAATAGAGATCAAACCTCAGTCTTTTACGACCCCAGTCCCTTTGGAACCAATCCCAGACGACAGCACGCGCCATCGGGGGAATCGATTTCAGCTTGTCAGCTGCTGGCTCTATTATTCCGAGTGTCGAAAGTGGGTTCTTCCGGAAAGTTGGAGTCTGGGATAAGGATTTGGTAGTATGAGACATGAGTCAAAGTCTTTTGTATCATGCGTTTGGCGTGCGGGAAGGGTACAAGTATTGGCGGACCGAATACCAGGACGGTTGTGTGCGGTTTTTTCTGTTGGCCAAGCCCGAGCAACTGGTTTGTCCCCAATGCCAGAGCCGGGAGGTCAACCGCAAAGGGCGACGGTTCCGCCAGTTGCAGACGGTGCCCATTGGCCTCAAGCCGGTGTTTCTAGTGACCGAGGTGCCCAAGTGCCAGTGTCGGGATTGCGGCCAGACCTTCGAGGTGTCCCCCCCTTTGCCCCGGCCTATGTCAGCTACACGCACCGGCTCCAAACGTTCGTCCAGGACTTGCGCGGGATGATGACCCTCAGCGACCTGGCCGCCTTCACGCGGCTGGGCTGGGACACGGTCAAGAACATCATCAAGGCGAAGCTGGAAAAGGACTTCGGACGCCCCCATCTCAAGGACCTGCAAAACCTGTCCATCGATGAGATTTATGTGGGACGGAAAAACCGATTTTACACTTTGGTGATCGACTTGGACAGCGGACGCATCGTCTGGGCCGCGCCCGGACGCGGTGGCGACGCCTTGGGCCGATTCTGGCGGGCCTTGCGCTTGAGCAAGGCCAAGATCAAAGCGGTGGCCATGGACATGAGTCCGGCGTATTGGTCGGCGGTGATGGAGCATCTGCCCGACGCGGCCGTGGTCTTTGACCGCTTCCATATCGTCAAACTGGTCAACGAGAAGCTCGACGATCTGCGGCGCGACATGGTGCGCGAGGCCCAAGGTCTGATGAAGAAAACCGTCAAAGGCATCCGCTACCTGTTGTTGATGCGCCGGGAAAATGTGGAGGCGGAAAAACTGCCCCGCCTGCAGGAAGCGCTCAAACACAACGAACCGCTGTCCATCGGCTATCTTCTCAAGGAAGCCCTGGGATTGCTCTGGGAGCAGCCTTCCTACCAGCGCATGAAGTCCTTCCTTCACCAATGGTGCGGTTGGGCCGCTGAGTCCGGAGTGCGTCAGATGAAGCAACTGGGTAAGAGCCTTCTGACTCATAAAAGCGGCGTTCTCTCGTGGTGGAAACATCGGATCAACAATGGCCGGATGGAAGGCATCAACAACAAAATCAAAACCCTTCTCCGACAAACCTACGGACTGCGAGACCAGCGTTACTTCGTTCTCAAACTCTATGGCCTTCATCATTCCAGACACGAACTTCTCGGATGAACCACAATTTCTGAATTTTACGGATTTTTGGCTTGACGTGGGTAGGGGGAAGTTGGATATTTGCGTCGGAGGTTAGGAGTATGTTCGGTTTTCACACTTTTGTTGGATGAGATTCATTTATGCGCCATTATCCACGTCATTCCATTTCATGCCCACGAACGTTGTCGCGGCGGGGCGCCGGGTTTACGCTGATCGAATTGTTGGTTGTCATCGCGGTCATCGCGCTGTTGGCGGGGTTGTTGCTGCCGGCGCTTGGTGAAGCGAAAATTAACACGCAGAAAAAAATCGCCGCAACGGAGGAAGTCAATCTTGTTGCGGCCATCAGCGCGTATTACTCGCAATACAGCCGGATGCCGGTTTCTTCCAACGTTTTGTACGCGGCCGGCGCGGTCGCGCCGGATGCCGGGAGTTCCAATGACTTCACTTTTGGGACAACATTCCGAAACAGCGCGAACGCGATGATTACGATTCAGACGCCCGGCGCTTCGGCGTTGTATTCGGCGAATAATTCGGAGGTGATCGCGATTTTGCGGGACGATACGAGTATTCCGATCGAGG
>DATAST010000204.1:0-52498 GCA_036269115.1 Verrucomicrobiia bacterium
TTTGGTGTTTTGGCGAGGCTTCAGCGAAGGAGCATGTTTGAAAACCCTGTGACTGAAGCTGAAACGACGCCAAAACCCAAAAAGACCGCTTCCCCTTCTTTTTCTTCCCGAATGGCCACAGTATTTTTTAAACCGCTCTAATGGAATGACCAGCTCCGTTCCGGAGCGGCATCATCTGCTTGTTTCACTTGTACACACGTTCGTTTAGACGTTCGTTTGCAGAAGATTGTCGCTCCCGGATGGAGCGTTGGAATTACTTCTCTGACTGGCGCAACCTTTTAGCCCAGCACTTTCTCAAGCAGCGAATTCATGCGCGCAAGCATGGCGTGCGGATCTTCGAGCAACCCGGCGGCGACGCGGGCGTTGTCCAACAGTTGTGCGGCCACGGAGCCGGCCAGGCCGGGATCTTTTTGACGCACAGCCTCCAGGCGCGCGATGACCGGGTGCGCCGGGTTGATCTCAAAATCGTACTTCGCGGTCGGCACGTTCTCCTGTTTCATCGCCTTCATCATGCGCCGCATTCCGGCAGTCATAAGTTTGTCCGAGTCCACGACCACCGCCGGGCTGTCCACGAGCCGTTGTGAGGCGCGCACTTCATTGATGCTGTCGCCGAGTGTTTCCTTCAGCCATTTGGCAAGGTCCTTCGTAGCGTCTTCGCTCAGCGCGCCATTCGTTTTGGCGCTCAACCCCAGGTCGGCTTTTTCGGCGGGACGCAGGGCTTTGCCGTCGAACGTATGAAGATGTTCGATGACAAATTCATCCCATGCATCGTAGAGAAACAAAACTTCCCATTTTCGTTCCTTGAACACCTCGAAATACGGGCTGCCCTCCGCCGCCGCGCGGTTTGCACCGAGCAGGCAATAAATCTCTTTTTGGTCGGACGGCATCCGTTTGACGTAATCGGCCAGGGACGTAAACTTTCCAGCGTCCAGCGCGGACGATTCATAGCGCAGCAATTTGCCAAGCGCCTCTTTGTGCGTAAAATCCGTGACGACGCCTTCTTTGAGGAATCGCTGGTATTCGGTGTAAAAGGTTGCGTACTTATCGGGTTCCTTTTCGGACTGTTCGTCCAGAAATTTCAAAAAGCGCGTGGTGAGGACTTTATTGAGCTTCTGCATGAGCGAGGTGTCCTGCATGGTCTCGCGTGAAATGTTCAGGGGCAGATCTTCGCTGTCCACGACACCTTTGAGAAAGCGGAGCCAGTCCGGGAAGAGCCCTTTGGCTTTGGCCTGGATGAGCACCTTGCGGCAATACAAGTTCACTTCAGAATCGATCCGGCCCATGCCGAGCGTTTCGAAGTTTTGCTGCGGCACGAACAGCAGCGATTGAATCGCCAGGGGCGCGTCGGCTGAAAAATGCAGCCGGAACAGCGGTTTCTCGTGGTCGTGGCCGATGAACGTATAGAATTCGTTATACTCTTCCTCTTTGATTTCGTTTTTGTTCCGCGCCCAGATGGCCTGGACGGTGTTGAGGCGCTTTCCGTTCAGTTCGATGGGAAAGGGCACGAAACTGGAATAACGCTGAATGATGCGCTCCACCGTGGCGTCATTGGCGAACTCTTTCGCGTCGTCTTTCAGTTCGATCGTGATTTTGGTGCCGCGGGGTAAATCATTGGCGGGGTCAATTTCATAACCGCCCATGCCCTCGCTCGTCCATTGGAATCCCTGTTCTTCCGGCGCAAACGAACGGGTCAGTACGGTTACCTTCTTTGCGACCATGAACGCCGAATAAAAACCGACGCCGAATTGCCCGATAAGATTGACGTCGGGCTTTTTGTTCTCGGCAATTTGTTTGAGGAACGCCTTGGTGCCCGAATGCGCGATGGTGCCGAGGTTCTCCACCAGTTCGCTATGGGTCATGCCGCAACCAGTATCGGTGATGGTGATGGTGGACGTCTTGTCATCCGTGGTGACTGCGATGGCGGGCGCTGTGTCGGGTTGATAAACGGCCCGGCCTGACGACTGATTGAACCGCAATTTTTCACAGGCGTCCGCCGCATTCGAAATGAGCTCGCGGATGAAGATTTCTTTGTCCGTGTAAAGCGAGTGGATAACGATGTCCAGGAGTTGCTGGATTTCCGCTTGAAAATGATGTGATTCTTTTTGCATTCGTAAATTCAATGTTGTCAGACCGTCTAAAATACCCTGCTTGCGCGCCTCTGCGCCATCAAAAATCAGACGTTCGCTGGAATACCTTCCTGGGTAGGGACCGCGATCTTCGCAAGTGGCGCTGCCACCGCTGTCACAGCGCGTAAAGCGCGCGGAACCGCCGGCGATACAACGTCCGACTACACTCGGATATCAAACCACACATTTTCCGCCCGGTATACGGGCGGGGACGGCGCAACGCGCCGCCCCTACCCAACAGGAACGTGATCTGTAGAAAAGTCACTGTCAATCGAGCCTGTTTAGCCGACCGTGACTTCGATTTTTTTCGGCTGCGCCTTTTCGCTCTTGGCGACATGCACCCGCAAAACGCCGTCCTTGAATTCGGCCCTTACGTTGCCCGCGTCCGCGTCCTCCGGAATGGCAAACGAACGCTCGAACCTGCCATAGCGCCGTTCCACACGATGAAATGTGCGGCCGTTCTCTTCCTTTTCAGCTTTGCGCTCGCCGGATACGACCAGTGTTCCGTTTTCCACGGTCACCTTCACGTCGTCCTTCTGGACTTCCGGCAACTCCGCTTTGATCAGGTACTCTTTCTGGTCCTCGATGACGTCGACCAGGGGCGACCATTCAGGGGCGTTCTTGTTCTCTTCGCCGTTGGACACGGTGCCGCGGCGAAAAAGGTTGCCCTCGAGAAGAGAGGACATTTGCCTTTGTATTTCATTCATTTCCTGGAAGGGATTCCAACTTGTTATTGTGCTCATAGTTTATTTTTTTGGCAGAAATGTTTAGGCTTACGGAACTACAACCGGTTCTGCCTGGCCGATCGCGCCCCACATGTGTTGAGACTCCTTATGCAACCGGCATACCAGCGGCGTTGAAGCGCAAAAATCGTGAAAAATAAGGGATTCGTAAAATCACGCCGCAAGAAAGTGTGACTAAAGTGCGCCATAAGTTAACAACCCGGTGTGTCAATGGGCCGATTTGGCGCAGCTTTGTCAGTCGGTGGGTAGGGACGGCGCGCTGCGCCGTCACCGCGCGTAAAGCGCGCGGAACCGCACGCGATACAACGTTCAACTACGCTTGTTGCGCCGCTGCACGCGGCGCGGACAGCGCAGCGCGCTGTCCCTACCGACTTTATCAAGAGCGCGTCGTTCCTCCCATCGCGGCAAATTTGTCTCGCCCGCCGTGACTTTTGCCTCTTTAATTTCCGCCGCATGAAACAAAAAGCATACGCCGCTGCGGGCGTTGATATTGATTTGGGCAACAAAGTGAAATCCACGTTGCCGCAATTACTGGCCTCTACGCATCGGCGCGAAGTGCTCGGTAAGGTGGGGGGCTTCGGCGGTTTATTCGCGCTGGACGTCCGAAAATATCGCGAGCCCGTGCTGGTCTCGTCAGTCGATGGCGTGGGCACAAAGCTCAAAATCGCCTTCGCAATGAACAAACACGACACCATCGGCGCGGATTTGGTGAATCATTGTGTAAACGACATTGCCGTGCTGGGCGCTGAGCCGTTGTTTTTTCTCGATTACCTCGGCACCGGCAAATTGGAGCCTCATGTTTTCACTGAAGTGATTAAAGGTTTTGCTCGTGCGTGCGCGGAAAACGGGTGCTCGCTGATTGGCGGCGAAACGGCGCAGATGCCGGGATTTTACCAGGCCGGCGAATACGATGTGAGCGGCACCATTGTGGGCGTCGTCGAAAAATCACGCATGCTGAATGGCCAAAAAACGGTGAAGGCCGGCGACGCCATCATCGGAGTTGCCTCAAGTGGCTTGCACACCAACGGCTATTCGCTCGGGCGAAGGATTTTTTTCGAGCAACTGGGCTTGCAGCTTGACAGCCGCGTTCCTGGGCTAAAAAACACGATCGGCCATGAATTGTTGAAAGTCCATGTGAGTTATGGACCGTTGGTTCAGGCGCTCTTGAAACGATTCAACTCAAAAGCCAAAAAGCCCAAATTGCCAATTAAAGCCTTCGCGCACATCACCGGCGGCGGGTTCGTGGACAATATTCCGCGCGTACTACCCAAAACGTGTGACGCGGTCATTCGCAAAGGTTCGTGGGACATGCTGCCGATATTCAAATTGATCGAGACGCGATCGGGCGTGCCGGACGATGAATTGTATCAGGTGTTCAACATGGGCATAGGCATGGTGGCCATCGTGGCGGCGGAAAAAGCGAACGAAGCATTGAAATTCATCCGCGCGCAGAAGCATGATGCCTGGGTGATCGGAGAAATTGTAAAAGGCAAAGGCGAAGCGCGGGTGGCTTAACCTGAATAACCAAAAAATGCGGTTATGCGGGACCGCTTCACAATCGTAGGAGACGACGTCAGGAGACTCTAACTCTAAAAGCCCCGATAGCCTCCCCGAGCCATTACTTTGGCGGCGACGGATGGACCCCGGACACGTTCTCTTTCATCCTGCATTCCCGCTTCGGCCTTCCCGCGTGTTGTTGCAACCCTGTTGCGGATTTGTTGCCCCGAACGCTTTCGGGGTTGCGGTTTAAGTCACTGACATGCAACGATGTAGTCCCGAAAGCATTCGGGATTGCGGCTTTTCACACTACACATACGATTTTCCCATAGTTTCAGCGCCGGGTACCGTCTATTACGCGGGTAACAAAGATCCGCCCACTTTCCCGACCGCAGTGCAATCCGCCGTTTCCACCACGAAAAAAAGCGGGCTTTCCGTTTCCAATCGCCAATGGCCAATAACCTTAAAATTCCCAACAAAAACGCATAATTTCGACCTGCTTTTCAGTCTCGTTTCCCGTTTCCGCGCTATAGGCACAAAAATGGAAACGAGCCTCCTGGCATCTGACCGTGGACTGTGGACTCTGACCAACCGCTTGACGGCATCCGCGAGCGATTTAACGCATAAGCGCCCTCACCCGGCGAACGCGGCTCGTTACCTTTAGAACCCGCAATTTCCCAGCAAAACCGCGAATTTCGGTTTCGTTTCCTGGTTGCATTCCTTATGCCCAAAAAATGTGTCAGGGTCGTACGAAGAGCCAAAAGGGGAAAAGGATTTGCCTTCGCAGCCTTCGCGTTCTTCGCGCGAAATCCGCATCAATTCCAAATTTCGCGGCAAATTATAAATGACGGACTGTGACAATTAGTGTTTGTTAGGGTCATGCAGAAGGCAAGAAAAACAGTCCAACTTACTGCTTGCGTTGCGAAAGGCGCGGGTTTTAACGTCCTCGTCACAGGAACTCGGAAAGCGCGTTTATGATCATCTATGGCATCTGTCTGCTGACGGGTTTGGTTTTTACCGTTGTCTCAGTATTGTTCGGGCACTTTTTTGGGGGCGGCGCGCACGTGGTGGGCAGTGGCGGCCACGTTGAGGCGGGTGGCGACAGTAGCGATGCGCCGGGAATGTCCATTTTTAGCCCGACTATTATAGCCGCCTTCGTCACGGCATTTGGGTGTTTTGGCCTGATTTTCTCGCAATTCCCCGCAACCACCCCTGGCATTATCAGCGCGCCTCTTTCCATTCTCGGCGCCGTGGTAGTGGCTGGAGCGATGTATTTCTTTTTTAGCGCGCTCTTTCGGCATACCCAAAGTTCCAGCGAGTCGCGCGTTGGGGAACTTCTAAACACCGAAGCCACCGTCGTTACGCCAATTTCACCAAACGGCGTCGGTGAAATTGCCTACGTCGTGGGCGGAACGCGTTATACCGCGCCTGCGCGGGCCGAAGATGGCTTTTTGATCGACAACGGGCAGACGGTCAAAATTGTCCGCATCGTCGGCAGCCAATTTTACGTGAAAAGGGCCAAATAACTCAAAACTCAATCCTAAGTCACAATTATGCAATTCGTACCTATGCTGGCTCAAATGAGCCTCGGTCAGGACACCACCATTATCGTCGTCTCGGTCATTGGGGCTTTAATCGTGTTCATGTTGGTCTACGCAGTGTTGAGCCGATACACCAAGGTGGGGCCAAACCAAGTGTTGGTAATTTCAGGACGCAAACACAAGGTCATTGATCCCGATGGGACCGCACGCGAAGTCGGCTTCCGTATCCGCAAAGGCGGCGGTGCATTCGTTTGGCCGATTTTTGAAAAGGTCGATATCCTCTCGCTCGAACTACTGACGATTGATGTGCAAACGCCCGAAGTCTATACGAGCAAAGGCGTGCCCGTGAAAGTGGACGGCGTCGCCCAGGTCAAGGTCAAGGGCGATGATATTTCAATCCGAACCGCATCCGAACAGTTTTTAGGCAAGGCAACGGATGAAATCCGGAACATTGCAACGCAGACTCTGGAAGGCCATTTGCGCGCCATCCTGGGCACGATGACCGTGGAAGAAATCTATCAGAACCGCGACGCATTCGCTTCGAGGGTGCAGGAGGTCGCCGCCGGTGACACGGCGAATATGGGCCTGACGATTGTCAGTTTTACCATCCGCGATATCCGCGATTCTCAGGGTTATTTGGACGCGTTAGGCAAACCCCGCATTGCCCAGGTCAAACGTGACGCGCAAATCGCCCAGGCCGAGGCCGACCGCGACGCCACTATCCGGTCCGCGCAAGCCAACCAGGCCGGACAGGAAGCCAAGTTTCAGGCCGACTCGAAAATCGCCGAGGCGCAGCGGGATTATCAATCCAACGTGGCGGTATATCAGGCTGCAGTAAATCAGAAAAAGGCTGAATCGGACCTGGCTTACGATTTGCAGAAATTCAAGACCGGTCAGCTTGTCAAAGCGGAGGAAGTGCAGGTCAGCATCATCGAGAAGCAGAAGCAAATCGAGTTGCAGCAACAGGAAATTTTGCGCAGACAACGCGAACTCGAAGCGACAGTTCAGAAGCCGGCTGACGCCGAACGCTACAAAGTCGAGACCCTGGCGAACGCGAGGAAATTCCAGTTGGAAACGGAAGCGGCAGGCGCCGCTTCGGCCACAAAGGCGACGGGTTTTGCAGGCGCGGATGTATCGAAGGCCACAGGTATCGCCGAGGCCGAGGCAAACAAAGCGCGTGGTTTGGCCGAGGCCGCAGTCATCGAGGCGCAAGGCAAGGCGACCGCCGAAGCGATGCGCGTGAAAGCGGAATCGTTTAAACAATACAACGAGGCCGCGGTCATCGAAATGATTGTGCGTATACTGCCCGAAGTGGCGGGCAAGGTCAGTGAACCGCTATCAAAGATGGAGCGTATGGTCATTATCAATTCCGGCAACGGTCCGGGCGGCGGCGCCAGCAAGGTGACTGCCGACGTGACGACCATCATCAGCCAGTTGCCGCCGATCCTGGAAAGTCTAACCGGGGTGAAGTTCGAAAAATTGCTCGAACAAGTCCCGGCGCTCAAAAAGGCAATGGGCAAGGACGATCAACCGTTGAAGCTTGATGATTGAAGAAGCCAGACAGGACGATTAGAAGGTGAAAGAAGAATGACCGGCGAAGTGAAGTTGACATGAAAATATGATTTAAAATTCTATGAAAGCAGATTGGGTAGATCGGACGGAGAAAATTGGAAATCTGAATTTGGATTTACAGAATCCGAGAGTGCCGAAGCATATTAAAGATACGAACGACGTTGACCAAATAAGAAATTATCTGATTGAAAAGACGGACGTGCTAGAAATAGCGGGAGGCATTGCGGATATTGGATATCATCGAAGCGCAACAGCCATCGTATGTGAGGAAGGGGGCAGATTGGTTGTATTGGATGGAAATCGCAGATTAGCCGCATGTCAGTTGTTGCTAAACCCAGCGCTCTCGCCGCCCGCGCATAGGAGGCATTTTGAAAAACTTAGCAAGCAGAGTGATAAAACGACATTCGCCGAAGTTAAAGTAACAATCGCACCTTCACGAAAGGCCGCGGAGAAAGAGATTTGGGATATCCATGTAAATCCGCTTTTAAAGCCATGGCAGGTGCTGCAAAAGTTGCGAATGTATAGAAATCTCATCGATGATGGTGAATACACTGTGGACGAAGCTGCAGCAGAATACCGCCTTGGCGCTGGAGACTTTCGAAACCAATTGGCAACGCTACATTTTTTTGAAACGATTTCGAACTATAGTCCGGAAGCGGAAGAAGAGCTTTTAAATTCAGGTTTTAACAAAATTGACCGGCTCGTAATAAGCAAAAATGGAAAACAATTTTTGGATTATTTGGTCACCGATGCCGGTGAAGTCGTTGCCAATAAGCCAAAAGACCATGAAAAAAGTCTGAAGGCATTGATTCCTTATATCATTGATCCAGACAAGGTTCCGGCACAAGCAACTCAAGAATGGATACGAGAATATGTATTCGCGGTTTTAGATCCGAAAAATTTCTCAAAGCAAGCTATCGCTCAAAAAAAGAAAAAACAAAAGAAGTCTAAGAAGGCAAAGGTTCATCCGAAGGTTCATCCAAAGTGTTTTGTCGTCATGCCGCTTTCTGGTTTGGATGACGTTTATAAGCGAGTGCAGTCGGCCTGGAGAAGCGTGTTTGGCACTCGGGCGAAGATCTATAACCAAGATGATGACAAAAGCAAAGGCAGCAAGGAATTGATCGATAAAAAAATTTCCAAAAATATTAGTTCATCAACAATTGTCGTTGGAATATTGTCGATGGGAAGTAAAGAGCAGGAATTATATGATTCGATCCCTGCCGACAAAAGAGAAGAGGTGTTTCAAAAATGTTTTCCTTTCAATGTTAACGTCGCCCTTGAAGTTGGGTATTCAATACGGTGTGCAGATGAGGGGACAGCTAACCTAAGGGATTGTTTTTTGATCGCCGATAATTCTGGCAAACATAGCGCTTATAAATTCGCCACAAAACATTGTTTTGATCTGGGGCATCGCACTATCATCGATTATACTAACGACCAACTTGGCAAATTGGAAAATAAATTGGTCGATTGCTTCAAACATTTTCAATTGGAGCAGAGCTTGTAATGTATGAAACAATATAGAACACCGTTGCGTTATCCAGGGGGAAAACAGAAGATTGCTCCATTTATCGCTGAGCTTCTCTCGGAAAATGATTTGGAAGGCGGACATTATGCCGAAACTTTTGCCGGTGGAGCGGGCATCGCATTCGAGTTGCTTTTTTCTGGCAAGGTCAGCCATATCCACCTGAATGACTCATGGTACCCGATTCATGCATTCTGGCGTTCTGTTGTTTATAAAACGGAGGAATTTTGTCGGCGAATAAGTTCGGTCTCTCTGACAGTTGAAGAATGGCGGCGGCAAAAAGAAATTTTATCGCGTCCCTGGGAGTTTGACCAAATTGACGTCGGTTTTAGCGTGTTTTATTTAAATCGATGCAACCGGTCGGGAATAATTCATGGCGGCGGATTGATCGGCGGCATCGATCAGTCTGGAAAGTGGAAAATGGACGCTCGATATAACAGGGCTAAACTAAGCCAACGAATTGAAGCTATTGGTCAAAAGCATGGCTCGATTACCCTTAAAAACTGGGACGCCGAACGTTTTATCAAAGAGCATCTTCCAACCCTGCCAGAAAGGGCATTAGTATATTTTGATCCGCCGTATTTTCATAAAGCTGACGGTCTGTATTATAATCATTATTCCCCCGAGGACCACAAGCGTATCGCCGAATTCATCCAGCAAAACGTAAAGCAGTCTTGGGTTGTTTCTTACGATGGCGTTAAGCAAATTCTGAATTATTATTCGAATAGAAGACACTTTCGTTACAAACTGCAATACAATGCGCGTAAAGTATACAAAGGAACTGAGGCTTTATTCTTTTCGGACCAATTGAAAATGCCAAAAGGCTCGATTGTCCCCTGTATCGGGAAAGCTCTGAAATGTTATGAAGCTTTTCGGATCCATCATTGAAGCCAACCACAAAGCCGTGGCGGGCGATACGTCGGCGGGGGTTGCGCGCTCTGGCTTTTTTAATTTGGCGGATGTAAATTGAACACAATGAAGGCCTACGAAGAAGTTGTCGAATTTATCGCGACGAGGAATCCGCGCGATGTTATCGAGTTCAAGCCGTCGGAGGCCGCCCGTGGACGGGTATGGGATCTGATCAACCGCGAGAAAACTTCCGCCCTTTCCGAAGAAGAAAGGCGCGAGTTGGACCATTACATGGAAGTGGAGCATTTAATGCGGCTGGCCAAAGCGCGAGCGCATCAACTGTTGGCGCATGAGCACTGACATAAACCACAAACTTCGCAAACAGGTTGCCGACCGCGCCTATCACGTTTGCGAATATTGTTTGATTCATGAGGGGGACGTCTTTTGGGGATTTGAATTGGAACATATCATCAGCCGCAAGCATGACGGGCCGACCGCTCTCGACAATCTTGCCTGGGCGTGCATTTGCTGCAACCGCCACAAAGGAACGGACATTGCCACACTTGCGGGCGAGCCGCCTGCAATAACGAGGCTGTTTCATCCGCGGAGCGACAATTGGTCGCAATGTTTTGTTTTACAAGGAATCGAAATTGAGGGCCTAAACAGGGTGGGCGCTGGAACATCGAGGCTGCTTAAGTTCAATGATGAGTCGCGCCTCAAGGAGCGGGGGCTTTTGAAAATAACTGGACGTTACCCTACCGTCGAAGCGCTTGCCCGCATGAAAGAGTGACGATGCACCTTCTCGAATCCATCATCGAAGCCAACCACAAAGCTGTGGCGGGCGATACTTCGGCGGGATTGCATCCGGACGAATTTGCCGAAGAACTGCCGATTATCGCGCTCACGTGCATTGATCCACGGCTCAACGCGTTTTTCCCGAATATTCTCGGCATCCCGGCGGAACAATTCATCTGGCTTCGGAACGCGGGCAATATCATTACCGGACCGCTTAGCAGCACCATGCGGTCGCTGGCGCTGGGCTGTGCCGTTAAGGGTGGCAAAGAAATCGTCGTGATCGGCCACACCGACTGTCAGGTGGCGCGGACGACGACCATGCAATTGCTCGAAAGATTCAAGGCGTTGGGCGTGGACCGCAGCCGTTTGCCGGATAATCTGAACGAGTTTTTCGGCATGTTTGCAAGCGAACGGCAAAATGTCATTAAAGCCTGCGATTTCATTCGGCAAAGCCCGTTGATCGGGCCCGCCATTCCAGTCCACGGACTCCTCACCGACATTGAAACCGGCAAATTGGATTGGGTCGTAAACGGATACGAAAAACTGAACCAACCGCAGCCGCAACCCCAGACCTCCACGACCCTTCCGCAGTTGAGAGGATCTGGTTCACTCAAGGATTTCGAGATGGGCGAAATGAAATTTCCCGACACGAAAATCGGCGAATGGGTTTCAAACAAAATAGAGTCCGTCGAGGCCGCCGCGAAACAGGCCGCAGATTACGCGAAATTAAAGTTGGAAAAGGTGTCCGAAGTGGTCGAAGAAGTCCCGCCAAAGATTCCGCGGCCTCCGCCGATTCGCCCGCAATTGAGGCGGCGACGATAAAAGATATTTCTAAACCACCGCTCCTTTTCTCGGCAGCACGCTCATCTCGAAACGCCCGTTGCGAGACCGCAGTTTTAACTTTGCCTCAAAAGCATCCGACAGATTTTTTTCCGTTAATGTTTCGGACTTTTCTCCCGCCGCGAGTACCGTTCCGTTTTTCAAGATCAATGCGCGCGAGAATACCGGCATGATTTCCTCGACGTGATGGGTCACCAGGACGAGCGCCGGCGCGTTTCGGCCTGAGCCCAGGCGTTGCAGGAATTGTAGAAAATGCTCACGCGCCGCCGGATCCAATCCGGCGCAGGGCTCGTCCAAAATCAACACGCGCGGCCGGGTCATCAGCGCCCGTCCAATCAAAACACGCTGGCGTTCGCCCTGCGACAATACTCGCCATTGGCGTTCCGCCAGATACAGGCATTCGATTTGCCGTAACAGTTTCAATCCGAGGCTTTTGTCCGCGCGCGACATTTCGCCCCAAAAATCAATCATCGCGTATTTGCCGCTGACCACCGTTTCCAACGCCGGTTCTTCATCCGCCATCATTTGCCGCACCGATGAACTGACAATCCCGATCTGTTTCCGTAATTCACGCCAGTCCGCCTGTCCATATTTCATGCCAAGCAAAACGATGTCGCCGGCCGTCGGCATGAGATAACCCGTCAGCGCGCTCAACAGCGACGTCTTGCCCGACCCGTTTGCCCCAAGAATTGCCCAGTGCTGGCCGCGTTCCACGCGCCAATTCACGCCTTCCAAAATCGTCACGCCGCCGCGTTGGATCTTCAAGTTTGAGATGTCCAGGACCGGTTTCATGTAAAGTTTAAATCTTGCCGCAATTGTCGTTAAATGACACAAAATTTTGAGAGGTTCAGGCTCTAAAATAATCTTCCGAACCATACTTGACGCAACACGCAATACGCACCACGCTTTCCCGCATGAAACATTTGCTTTCTCTCATTCCTCTTTTAATGTTGCTCATGAAGGCGCAGGGGGCGATTCGCACTGCGACGGTCGAGTATCAGCAGGGCGGCGCCACGCTTGAAGGTTATCTGGCTTATGACGATTCCATTTCCAGCAAACGCCCGGGAGTGCTCATCGTCCACCAATGGCAGGGCATCACTGATTACGAAAAGATGCGCGCCAAAATGCTCGCGGAGATGGGTTATGTCGCCTTCTGCGCGGACATTTACGGCAAGGATAGCCGGCCCAAAACCCTCCAGGAAGCCGGCGCCCAAGCCGGAAAATATAAAAGCGATCGCACGCTGCTTCGCGCGCGCGTCAACGCGGGCCTCGACGAACTCAAAGGCAATCAATATGTGGACCCCGCCCGCGTCGCCGCCATCGGCTATTGTTTCGGCGGGACCACAGTGATTGAACTGGCGCGCAGCGGCGCGCAATTGAATGGCGTCGTCAGTTTCCACGGCGGATTGGATTCGCCAAGCCCCGATGACGGCAAAAACATCCGGTGCAAATTGCTGATTCAAGCAGGCGCGAATGACCCGTTTCAAAAGCCTGAGGACCTTGCGGCGTTTGAGAAGGAAATGCGGGATTCCAAAGTGGACTGGCAAATTACCTTCTACGGCGGCGCCGTTCACGCCTTTACGCAACCCGACGTTGACAAGCTCAACCTGCCTGGCGCCAAATACAACGAAAGCGCCGATAAACGGTCATGGCAGGCGATGAAGAATTTCTTCGCCGAAATTTTTAATCAATGAGCGGGTGACAAACTTTTCGATGAACCGTATGACATTCTCGTTCGGGCGATTCTCCCTCAACATGCATCGGGGGGCGAATATCTGCGTTCGGAAGGCTCTCCCTCACCCCAGCCCTCTCCCGCTGGGAGAGGGAGAATTGTCGTCCGTTTGTCGGTGACGACAATGATCGCATCGTTTTATCGTCAAGATGCATAGGTCCTAGAACTGAAAACTTCTTATGCGTATCACCGGCGGCAACGCGGCCCGGCGAATTCTCAAAGTCCCCAAAGGACTGAATGTTCGCCCTACACCGGACCTGGTCAAACAGGCCATTTTCAATTCCCTTGGCGCGCGGGTTGAAGGCGCGAAGGTGTTGGAATTATTTGCGGGCAGCGGCGCGTTGAGCCTGGAAAGTTTGAGCCGCGGCGCGGCTTCGGCCCTGTGCATTGAAAAATCGCAAAAGCACGCCAATTTCATTCATCACAATGCAACGGCGCTGCCCAATGCGAATTTGCAGGCCCGTACCCAGGACGTTTTCACCGCCATTGCGCAACTGGTTTCAGTAAACGCGCAATTCGACCTGATTTTTGCAGACCCGCCCTACGGCGAAAAAAATGTGGGACGCCGTTCCGAATCCTTCGCCCAGAAGCTCCTTGATAATGAGAACCTGCCAAAGCTTCTCGCGCCGGGTGGCCGCTTCATTTTAGGCCATACAAAACGCGATACTTTGGAATTTCCGCAGGTTTGGCACGAAGTTAAAATGCTCAAGCACGGCGACACTGTGATGCGCTTTTTTGAAACGAAAAGCGCGCAAGGTAAGCCTTAGCCGTGACCATGCGGTTGGATCGGTCGTGTTTGCTCGATCTTTTTGCGCAAGGGCTTCGTCGTTCGGGGCGATCGGACAGTGCCAGTATATCAACGAATTATTCGTGCAAATTTGTGCGGATGCTTTAAACAAGGGACAATGATTCCAAGGGGAACGATATGAAAATCTGCCACCTATATATCTCGCCCGGCCACAACTATTTTGGTCATCACGGGCGGTTGCCCGGCGATCATCCGATCGTTGAAGTTGCCGGAATTGAATGCGTTGCCGGCTGCGGCGTCAAAGGAGACCGTTTCTTTAATTTTAAGGAGAATTACAAGGGGCAAATCACGTTTTTTTCGAAGGAAGTCTTCGATTCAATGTGCGCCGTGCTGAACCTTTCTAAAAAATCGCCGGGCGCCGCGCGACGCAACGTCGTGACCGAAGGCGCGGACCTGAATGCGCTTATCGGCGCGGAATTTGAGCTTCAGGGAGTCAAGTTTCGTGGCATGGCGCACTGCAAACCGTGCCACTGGATGGACCACGCATTCGCGCCGGGCGCGGAGCAATTTCTGCAAAACTCCGGCGGTTTGCGCGCGCAAATCATGACCGATGGTAGATTGCATGCAGGAAGATGAAAACACTCACCGCGGTGTTATTTGCCGGCGGCGAATCCCGCCGTATGGGTTCGGACAAGGCGACGTTAGCCTTGAACGGCGAGCCGCTTTGGTCGCGCCAGATTCGCATCCTGCGCGAACTCCATCCGGAGCAGGTCATGATTTCAGCCCGAAGCAAGCCCGTGTGGTGTCCTAAAGATGCGGAAGTGGTATTGGACGAACCACTGTCTCGTGGTCCATTGAGCGGGTTAGCCGCCGCCCTTGGGAAAATCCAAACAACCCACCTGTTTGCGCTTGCGGTTGACCTGCCTGGAATGACGAGCGCACATATGAAAAAACTTTGGGCGCTGGCACAGCCGGGAGTCGGTATTATTCCGCAAAATGACGGGCCCATCGAACCGCTCTGTGCGATCTACCCCGTGGAAGGCGCGAGTCTGGCGCGTATCGCCCTGTCAAAAGAAGACGTTTCTTTAGGCGGATTCATCCTGCATCTGGCCGCCCAGAATCGGGTCTGTTTTTATGGTGTTACCCAGGCTGAAAGCCTGCTCTATCAAAACGTCAATACCCGGGGAGATTGGCAACGCGCGACGGCCTGAAATGGATGATGCTATTCCGCGGCCTCTTCCACCGCTTCGCGAATCATTTTCTTAAACTTCTCAACGCCTTCGTCAAATGCCGCTGAGATAGGCAGGACCGTGACCTTTTTGATTTTCTTTTTGAAGTCCTTCAAATTCTTTTCCGCCACGGCTTCGTCCATTTTGTTGGCCACCACCATTCGCGGTTTTTCCAGCAGCGCCGAATCATAAAGTTCCAGCTCACGAAGCAGGTTCTTATAATCATCCCATGGCGCCCGCGCGTCTGTGCCGGCCATGTCCAGCAGGAGGACGAGAATTTTGCAGCGTTGGATGTGCCGCAGGAATTCGTGGCCAAGGCCCACGTTCATGTGCGCGCCTTCAATCAATCCAGGGACGTCGCAAACCGTGAGCCGCTTCCAATCTTCGTATTCGACTATGCCAATCTGCGGGTGGAGGGTGGTGAAAGGGTAGGGCGCAATTTTCGGGCGCGCCTTGGAAATGGCCGTGAGCAGCGTGGACTTTCCCGCGTTTGGATAACCCACCAGGCCCACTTCCGCCATGATGCGAAGTTCAAAAAGGTAATCGCCTTCTTCGCCGGGTTCGCCGGGTTGCGCGAAGCGCGGCGTCTGGCGCGCGGCGGTGGCGAAATTGCGATTGCCCAGACCGCCACGCCCGCCTTTGGACAAGATAAACTGCTGCCCGTGTTGCGTCAGATCAGCCACCAATTCGCCTTTGTGGGAATTGTCAGAGGACGATTTGTCGACGTCTTCGCTGCTCAAATCGATTTCCTGGGCGAGAGCGCCGCTCGCGCTCCGGATTAACGGACGTTTGCCTGTGGCGGTCTTTAAAATGGGGGTTTCCTCTTCGGTCTCGTTTTCTTCCGCAGGCACGTGTTCGCCCGGCAATTTCCAAACCAGCGTTCCGCACGGAACTTTGATGATTAAATCTTTTCCCGCGTGACCGTCCATACCTTTGCCCATGCCGGCCTCGCCATTCTGCGCGATGAGGCGCGGCTGATAGTATCGGGCGATCAGGTTATTGAGGTCATGATCCGCCTGTAAAATCACGCTGCCCCCGCGCCCGCCGTTTCCGCCGCTGGGACCGCCCTTGGCCACATAAGCCTCGCGAAGAAATGCGATGCAGCCCTTGCCCCCATGTCCGGCCCGGGCGTAAATCTTTATTTCATCAATGAACATTTAGTTGGAAATCGCGCGCAATTGCTCAGTCAACATTTCCGCCGATAATTGCCCGGGCGCCGACGGCGCATCCAGGTAGCCGTAGGTCAGGCACGAACCCAGCGCCGGAAAAGTGACGCGCGTTTTAGTTCCGAAAGCGCCCATGCCGATAACGCACAACGGAACATCCCATTCGCAGCCCAAAAGCTTTTGGAGAATGGCAAGATCGTCATTGGTTTTGACCATGGTGGAGATTTTAACAATGGTTCCGTGTTTTGCGGCGTTGGTCGCAATCGTTCTTAATTCCGCGAATGCCGGCGTTTTTTCAAAGTCGTGGAACGAAACGATAACGGCTTTTTTTTGCGCTTTAGCTTCCGCGCACACCTGTGTCATTAAATTGCTTTTGAATTCCACGTCTACCGCGGCCAAATGTTGCAGTGTCTCGCGAATCACGTATAAACGGGATTTGTCATCGTCGGGCCATTGGCCGCCTTCACTGCGAACGCGCGTAGTTAAAATCACCGGGGTGCCCGAAGCCTCAATTTCCCGGCCATGTGAGAGCCAATCCCCATCTTTGCCCACCTGGTCCAGCCGAATTTCCGCAATATCGCAGAACTCTTTCCCCTGGCTGGTAAAAGTTTTCAGCAAAGCCGCCGACGTGATGGTCCCGACAACATAGGGCATCTCCCCGATTTGGAGTGGTCCAAGGTTAGTAGTCGGTTTCATTTATGTAAAATATCCCACAAAACATTATTCTCTAACAAGTTTTAAAGCCTTTCGCAAGGGCGTCCCGCGCATTGAATCCCTGGACCGATTGTTGTACAAGCGCGACTGTGTATTGGGCAGCACTCTCGAAAGTTTGGACCTGCTGCGGCTGGTCTTCGACACAGCCGCGCTCCGGAAAACAACGGTCAAATCGCCGAAAACAAAAAAGCGAGGCTCGCGCCTCGCTTTGAAATCTTCTTCGGACGAACTTAATTCGCGGCGGCCGTCTCGGCCAGGATGTTGACCCGGCTGCCGTTCTTATCGAACTGAACCTTGCCGTCCTTGAGCGCAAACAGCGTCCAATCGCTGCCGATGCCCACGTTTTTGCCGGCCACAAATCTAGCGCCGCGCTGGCGGATAATGATGCTTCCGGCGGTCACAAATTCGCCGCCGAATGCTTTCACGCCGAGCCGTTTGCTGACGCTGTCGCGTCCGTTGCGAACGCTGCCTTGACCTTTTTTATGTGCCATAAATTCTTCTTTCGCGAGGGCGGCTTACGCCGGGCCCGGCAATTACAGTTTGATTTCTTTGATTTTGATGACCGTCAGCTCTTGGCGGTGCCCGATGGTCTTATGATAACCTTTGCGGCGTTTCATCTTGAACGTGAGCTTTTTATCGCCGCGCTTGTGTTCCACCACGTCAGCGATGACGCTCGCGCCGGCCACCGTAGGGCCGCCCACGGAGACTTTGTCGCCGCCGACCATGAGGACACGGTCAAAAGTGAAAGGTTTGCCCGCCTCGACGTCGAGACGTTCGATTTCCAGCGTGTCGCCCGCGACGACACGATACTGTTTGCTTCCGGTTTCCAGGACTGCGTACATAAATTTTCCCGCAAAGGGTCTGACATTAAATCAGATTCTCCCACCTTGTCAACGCCTGATTTTCAAAAAATGGTCATGCGGGGACGGACAATTTTGGACAAGGAGTTGACGGCCAGTATGGATTGGACAACGATAGTTGGCCAGGGATTGAGACGTAATCGGTTCGCCCCTACAGGGCTTTTGAGATTTGTGGTACGCTATACCCGGCCCTCCAGGCCGGGCTGTCACATTGCTGGCTTTCAGCCCTGGGCTTGTTCAGTTTTCATCCCCTCAAAAAATTTCCGTGAAAAATCGCAAATTCAGTTTATGTTAATGCCACGGAGGTTGGATGACAGACCAGGAAAACGCATTCCCTCAACAAAATAGTCGTATCGCCATCGAAAACGTCACACCCGAAATTGACGTCGGACATTTCGCGCTCAAACGCACTATGGGTGAACGGGTAACCGTGGAAGCAGATATTTTCGGAGACGGCCACGATGTCATTTCCGCCATTTTAAAATTTCGGGCCGCTAAGTCGCCGGACTGGCAGGAAATGCCGATGACGTTCCTTCTCAACGACCGTTGGCGCGGTGAATTTTCCGTTAGTGAAATTGGCGTTCACCTTTATACCATCGAAGCCTGGATAGACCATTTTCAATCCTGGCGGCGCGATTTGAAGAAACGGCTGGATGCCAAACAAGACGTCTCCGTAGACCTGCTTGTCGGCGCCGAAATGGTCGAGGCTGCCGCGAAAAAGGCGAAAGGCCCTGATGCCGAGCAACTGCTGGCCTGGGCCAAAATATTGCGCGAAAAAAAAACGAGCCCCGAACGTGCGCTGGATCCGCAAATGGCCGGTTTGATGGCGGGCTATCCCGACCGTCGTATTGCGACCGTTTATACCCGAGAACTTCGCGTCACAGTGGATCCTCCGCTGGCGCGATTCAGCGCGTGGTACGAACTTTTTCCACGTTCACTCGGCGCGGAAGGCAAACACGGCACGTTCAAGGACTGTGAAGCCGCCCTGCCGCGAATTGCCGAGATGGGTTTCGACATTCTCTACCTGCCGCCTATCCATCCCATCGGCAAATCGTTTCGGAAAGGAAGAAATAATAATCCCAAATGCCAGCCGGGCGAACCCGGCAGTCCCTGGGCCATCGGCTCCAGCGAAGGCGGCCACAAGTCAATCCATCCGGAGCTCGGCACGATCGACGATTTTCGCCACCTGATCGAAAAAGCCCGCGAGAATAAAATCGAACTCGCCATGGATATTGCGTTCCAATGCGCGCCGGACCATCCTTACATCAAGGAACATCCCAAATGGTTTTTGAAACGGCCGGATGGCTCGATTCAATACGCGGAAAATCCGCCGAAAAAATACGAGGACATCGTGCCTTTCAATTTCGAGTGCGACGATTGGCGCGGCCTATGGCAGGAGCTGAAAAGCGTGTTTGAATTTTGGATAGAGCAGGGGATACGCGTCTTTCGTGTGGATAATCCCCACACCAAACCTTTCGCATTTTGGGAATGGTGCATCTCCGGATTGAAACGGAAAAATCCGGACCTGATTTTTTTGTCTGAGGCTTTTACGCGGCCCAGGGTCATGTATCGCCTGGCGAAACTCGGTTTCACGCAGAGCTACAACTATTTCCCGTGGCGCAATACCAAGTACGAATTGACCGAATACTTCGCCGAGATTACGCGCCCGCCCGTATCGGATTTTCTCCGCTACAATCTTTGGCCCAATACGCCGGACATACTCACGCAATTTTTGCAGAGCGGCGGACGCGAGGCCTTCATGATCCGCCTAATCCTGGCCGCCACGCTCGGCGCCAGTTACGGCATTTACGGCCCGGCGTTCGAACTCTGCGAAAACGCGCCGCGCGAGCCCGACAGCGAAGAATATTTAAACTCCGAAAAATACGAGATTCGCCGCTGGGACCTAAGCGCCCCGCAAAGTCTCGCCGGATTGATTGGCCGCGTGAACCGCATCCGCCGCGAAAATCCCGCCCTGCAATCGGACACGGGCCTGCGGTTTCATCGTACCGACAACGACCAGCTCTTGGCATATTCCAAAATGACGCCGGACAAATCGAACCTCATTTTGGTCGTCATGAATCTGAACCCCTATTATACGCACAGCGGTTGGATCGACCTTCCGCTGGATGAATTCGAAATCGACACCCACCGCACGTTTCAGATGCATGATCTGCTGACCGATACCCGCTTCTTCTGGCACGGCAATCGAAACTACGTGGAACTAAACCCGCATCGTTTTCCCGCTCACATCCTCCGTCTCCGCCGGTATACCCGGACTGAACACGATTTCGATTATTTTCTGTGACCCGGGCATTGGGGAATCATTCTCATCGTCATCGTTGTCCTCAAGTCTGTATATGTGGGCAAACGTGCCATTATTGGCATATGAAGTCTGAAAACTGGCAACATCGGCTACATCGTTGATGTTCAATGATTAAAGTGGCAACAAAACTGGCAACAAAGCAGCAACAGGGTAGCAACAAGTTCGAGCGTAAACAGATTTCGAATTGTGGGTAAGTCTCATGTTCCGGTAAGTGGCGCTGCCACCAAGCGGAGCCGGCCAAGCATGCGTGAGCCGTAAACCGCTCCTTCATCCCACAGAGGCCGGCTCTGCCGGGCAGTTGCACATTTTTTGAGTATAGGAAATGCAACAGGAAACGAACAGAGAAAATGGCCAAAAACGAGCGTTTTTATTGGGAAATTGAGAGGTTTTAATGTGTGTGGGTGGAAGCAAAGCCGCCTTAGTGAAGCTACGTGGATAGGTCCACCGTCGCGGCTACCCGTGTGAGCCATCCGTGACCGGGACATTAATAGTTTTACAGAAAAACGAAGACTTCAATGCAACTTGACCATCTGGTATATTCGCATCGGCCCAAATCCAATCTCTGAAAAATGTCAAGGAAGCGCGAACCGGCGAATTGACCTTAGATGCAAATCATCACGATTCAAGACTTTGACGGGCCGGCCCTGGCCTGGGCTCGAAATCAATTCGATCAGGAGATTCAGTCGGATTTTCAAAGGACTCGGCAATTTGATGGCTCACGGGCAAAAGAACACCTTGCGCTATTACGGAGGCAGTCGCCGGAACAACTGGCCATTCTTGCCCGGGTTTTACCTTTGGGAGTCTTTTGGCAAACGCCCGACGCGCATGAAAAACGAAGCCAGCTCAGTGCTGAAGAGCGCACGGCTGTGGAAAAATTGATTGCTGACTACAACTCGGAAAAGTACGGAAGTTTCCAGAAACTACTACAGAAAAAGTGGGATCACAGACGCAACCCGGAGCACGGGAAGTTGATTAAGGAACTGGTTAAAGACGGAAGAAAGATTCACCGAGAAATTGGGGAACAGAAAGATCTGGAGTTGGCAACGTCTGGACCCGGGGAATGGGGGCTCATTGGTCGTAGGAATTGGGGCCGCTTCGTTATTTCAATCAATTTGGGGGGCGCACCGAGCCTGAGCTATAGAATGGGTCTCTATAACGCTACTGGAGACCGCATTCGCTTTTACGATCATTACCTCATGGCTCTCGGAATAGGGGCTGGTGCTTGGTCTGTGAGGGATCGAAGCGAATTAAGTGAAAAGTTTTTAAGGGCGGTCGATTTTGCAACCTGGCACGCGAACGAATATGAAGTTATCATTAATCGAATTTTGGAGGGTAGGCAGCAATAAATAATTCATGAATATCGCCGACATAGAAGCCGTCTTTGGAACCGCGAAGTATCCGAAAAACGGCTTTCCTGCCGAGCAGCGGCCAAGTGAGTAGGAATATGTTTATGACGCCTTGCGTGGGAAGGATTGGCATGATTTGACCATCAAGGATCTTGATTCTCAAGGTGGAGTCGATGAGGCCATTTCTTGTTTAAGCGCCGATGCATTTGTCTATTTTTTGCCCGGAATGATGAAGCTGGTTTTAGATGACCCCGCAACAAGGTATTGCATTGTCTACGGCATAGCAGCGCGCTTAACGCGCTCAGATTATCAATATCAATCAAAGGCACGCGGGCATGAGCTTAAGCGGGAGCAGAGGCGGTTGGACCGGGAGTGTGCGCGCATTTTACAAGAGCGTTTGGCAGACGAAAAAATAATGTTTTCGTTGTTGTCATTCGGGCAGAGGCAGTTTCTGCAAAATTTTTTGCGGGACGCCCTGCAGCAGGAGCCAACGCTGCTTCCCATCAAAATAAGTTCCGCCATCCATAACCTTGGACAAGGAAAAATCGAGGAATACCGGCAAGAGGATGTTTCGCAATGGGCGGCAGAGCGCAAATCAATGCGCGCGTGAAAGTCTAGGCCGACCAGCTAAGCGCACACTATGTAGCAAATACAAAATTACCAGACGAATGGTAGCGATGTGCCATGCCGCCACATAAACGCCGCGGCAGTGGTCGAGCTTTGCGGCTGCAAATAAATGGCGGCAATAAAACTGGAATCTGCGCAGGCCGTCAATAGTTCCCCAGACCGTCGTCCAAAATTTCTTTCATCGCTTTATCGGAAATCACTTTGCGCCCAAACGCTTTTCGCAAACGCGCGCCAACATCCGGCATTTTAGCCCGAGCGGTTTTCCTATGCGCCGCCGGCAGTAGTTGTGAGCTTTTCTTCATTTGAAATCAAATGTATCAAAAATGCCATATTGCCAACGAATTACACCTTCAACACAATCTTCCCCGCCAACGCGCTCGTCTTCTTTATCGTGCTTTCTTCCTGGAGCCGATGTGCTTCCGCCGTCTGTGACAGCGACAAGACCCGATCAATCTGCGCCCGCAATTTCCCCTCAGCTATCCAGCGGTTGATGTCATCCGCCGCGGCTCGCAATTCTTCGGGCGGGCTATTCAGAATCACAAAGCCGAACAACGAACAGTTTTTCGCGTAAAATGGTCCAACTGGAAATTGCGGGCGCGCGTCGCGGCCGGCCATGACGATTATTCGTCCGTGCGGTGCGAGCAGTGAGATGGCCTTGTCAAAATCCGGATCGCGCAGTGTTTCCCACCAGACATGGAGGCCATCGGGCGCAAACTTTTTCACTTCATCGGCTACATTCTGCGTTTTGTAATTGATGGCGCAATCAGCGCCCAATGCGCGCGCCCGGGCAACTTTTTCGTCCGTGCTGGCGGTAGTGATAACGCGCGCACCGAGGATGTGTGCCATTTGCACCACGCAGGAGCCAACGCCGCCGGTACCGCCGTTGACGAATAAAATTTCGCCTGCTTTCACTTTGGCTTTGGCCATGAGACCGATATGCGCCGTAACGCCAACCAATGAAATGGCGGCGATGTCTTCGTCGCTTACGCCTTCGGGGATCGGGTTCAGCCAAATTTCATCTACGGCGGCAAATTCCGCGAACGTTCCGGGCCGGCCGTCCCAGCCCTGGCCGATGCACCATACACGGTCGCCAATCTTGAAGCGGCTTGCGTTTGAACCTGCGGCTGCAATTTTCCCCACAAGGTCGCGGCCCAGGATATAGGGGAAATTCATTTTCGTGGGTACTGCGCCGCTCCGGATATACAAGTCCACCGGATTTATATCCACGGCGTGGACCTTGATAAGGTATTGATTCGGCCCCGGCTTTGGCTCCGGCAAATCGCCGTAAATGATTTTATCCGGCCCTCCGTGTTCGTTGATGTATGCGGCTTTCACTACCGCAATTTCCCAATATGAAAGGAAATGTCAACGGGGCGTTGAAACGTTTGCGGAGTATCGCGGTCGGATTTGGGATTCGAGCGAAGGACGTGACAAAGGCAGTCTTTTTGCCATCGAATTGCCACTGCCATTAAAATGGATTCCTGATCTTACCCCAGCCCAAGCGGGCCGGGACCCTTTCTGCGCCTTCTCAAGGCGGGATTAAGACCCTCCACGCCGAAGCCATAGGTGCCTGCTGGCGACAGCGAATTTAACACGTGTGCCTGGCGCAGCGGGTCGTAGAAATAAGTGCATCCGCCGAGCCATTGGGGATTTCTTGCCGCCAGGACAGCCGCCATCCGTTGTATATTGACCGCGGTAAGGCTGGTGTCTTTGGCAATGTTAGCACTGGCAAGTCCGAGACCGCCGAAAGGTCCATGGAGGAGGGCGTTCGACCAGTGTCCTTTGTTGTGCATGGCTTCATGAAAGATCATGTTCGCAACTCCGGCTCCATTTCCGTCGCATCCCGAAATATACACCTCAGATGCAGTGACTGAGTTGTTCCATGTGGTATAGCCTCCTCCTTCCGCAAAGTCGTGGGGTTGGAAATGGGCATGTACCACCGAATCGTTTGCATCCTGGAGCACATAAACCAACAATTGATCCGGCGAAAGGGAGACCGGGCAACTCTGCGGCCATTGAATATGGGCCTCCTGATACGCGCTGACACGGCCGTCATGGATCACTTTGTCGAACAGTTCCTTGAGTCGGGCTGCGACGGCAGATTCGTCGGCCTTGGCATTGCCCAGCTTTACGAGATGAATTTCAAAGTTCGCCAAGTGATTTATTAAGTTAATTTATCCGTTGAATTATTATACTTCGAGCGCGGCCATTGGCAAAAGAAGATTTTGTAAGCTGCGAATTAGTCAGAGCCCCGAAAGCTTTCGGGGCTGCTACGCAAAGATTGGAATTTTTGTTCAACGCGGAAACAATCTGATTTAGAGTCATGCACCGTCATGAAAGTCGTTCGCAGTGTTTTGTCCTCGGAAAATAAATTTCGCGATTTTTGGGATGCCGCGTTGTCATTTCAGAATGCGGCGGGGATGCCGCTTTGGTCACCGTACCCGGCCGATAAAATAAAAGGCGAGATTCAGGCGGGTCTTCATTATTCGGCTTTTTTGACCGATGACGTTTTGGCTGGTTATTTCTCGTTGGCTCTTTCCGATGAGGTGATTTGGCAGGAGAAAGAGCAGGGGGATGCAATTTACATTCACCGAATGTGCGTTAATCCACAGTGCAAGGGGAAAAACCTGGCTGCATCGATTCTTACCTGGGCCTATGGATTTGCGGCCGGTGTCGGTCGAAAATTCATCAGGATGGACACGTGGGGCGATAATCCCCGGCTTCTGAATTATTACATCGCTTGTGGCTTTCGGCGCATCGGAAATAGACATATCGGATTTGAGCCAAATTTGGCGCCGCACTATAAAAACGCCAATTTGGCGCTGTTTGAGAACGAGATCGCTTTGCGGGTGAGGGTTCCCAAAAGGTCTCAAAAGTGACAAATAAACCCGTTGAACACGCCCCGGTGGACTGAGAAAATGGTTTTAGACAGAATAAACCGAATGAGCCGACTCAAGATCAATTCTCGATTGATGGAGGGATGCATAGAAGAAAATCCAACCGAGAACAGGCTGATCACGACACAAATTGATTGGATAGATGAATTGGTGGATTTTGGCGGCGCGGCAGCACCGCCGTTGGGTGGGCGCATCCTGGAACCGTCCTAATTTTCTTGGCGATGGTAGGGATGGCGCGCTGCGCCGTCACCGCGTGCGGAACCGCCCGCGATACAACGTCCAACTACGCTCGTTGCGCCGCTACACGCGGCGCGGACAGCGCAGCGCGCTGTCCCTGCCAAGGACAGGCTGAATTTCCTTTTTAATTTTTCCTTTTTAATTTTTAATTCTCCCGTGCGCATTCTCGCCCTTGATCCTGGAACCAGACGTATCGGCGTGGCGGTGAGCGATGAAACCAAAACCATCGCCCAGCCGCTGGAGTGGATTCCCGCCGAGCCGTTTGCCGCTTTTTTGGACCGGCTCAAGCAATTGCTCATCGAAAAGGAAGTGGACCTGGTGCTCATCGGCCTGCCGCGCAATATGAACGGCACTTACGGTCCCGCCGCTCAAAAAGCCGAGGCATTCGCCGCCGCGCTCAGGGCTGCCATAACAGTGCCCATTGAAATGCGCGACGAACGGTTGACCACGCTGCAGGCAAACAAGATGATGATTCAAGGCGGTGTTCGGCGCGATAAGCGGAAGGACAAAGTCGATAAAATGGCCGCCGCACTGTTATTGCAAAGCTTTCTGGATGCGGGTGTTTGATTATTTAATCTGCGAAAATCGGCGCAATCTGCGGATAAAAATCTGAGGATGAGGATGACGATGAGAATGACAATGATTCCGGTCAGATGAAATTCAAACTCATCATTGCCTATGACGGCGCCGGTTACGAAGGCTGGCAAACGCAAAAGACCGGCACGGGCGTCCAGCAGGTCGTTGAAAACGCGCTGGCGAAACTGTTTCCGAGCAAACCCGCCTTGCACGGTTCCAGCCGCACGGATACCGGCGTCCATGCGTTCGGCATGGCCGCACATTTTGAAATCCCGCCGGAGGAATTCAAAATGACCCTGCGCAAGCTGCCGCTCGCGATCAATGCCTGGTTGCCGGAGGATATTCGGGTTTTGTCCGCCATGCGCGCTCCTGAAAAATTTCACGCCCGTTTTGATGCGGTTGGTAAACAATATCGTTACAGCATCTGGAATCATCCCGCTATGAATCCATTGCTGCGTCGCACTGCGTGGCAGGTTCCAGTTGCGCTCGACATCCGCCAAATGCGCGTAGCGGCCAAACTATTTGTCGGCAAACACGATTTCCAATCGTTTGCGGCAAATCCCGGTTACAAAAAGGAAGATACCGTTCGAACGGTCTCAAAATGTGAAATCAAAAAGTCCGGGCCGCAAATCACGGTTATCATTGAGGGCGACGGTTTTCTCTACAAAATGTGTCGTGGAATGGTCGGCACGATCGTCCAGGCCGGCATGGGGAAGTTTCCGGCCGGTCAAATCCGAACCATGCTCGCCCAGAAAGACCGGCGCGTTGCCGGTATGACTGCGCCGGCTCATGGGCTGGTGCTTTGGAAGGTTTTCTATTGAGGGCCGATTATTTTATGTGCCGAATGCATCGCACAACGGTGGATTTGGATTGCCCTTACAGGGCGCGGGGCCATTTGTCGTTTTTCCGAGGGCGCTGCCCTCGGCTAAGGTGGGGTTGCGCTTTCAGCGCGGAAATCTGGATGAAAATATGAATATTGTTCTCTTGGAACCGGAAATTCCGCCGAATACGGGAAATGTGGCTCGTCTTTGCGCGGCTACGCGAACGGTACTGCATTTGATTGAGCCATTTGGTTTCAAGCTCGATGACGCTCAGCTCAAGCGCGCCGGGATGGATTATTGGCAATATGTCGAGTGGCATCGCTGGTCAAACTGGAAAACATTCGAAGCCCAGCTTCAGCCGGGTGCCCGGCTTTGGTTGATAGAATCCGGCGGGCCGAAAATCTATACGGAAGTCCATTTTTCAGCGAACGATTACCTGATTTTTGGGCGTGAAACAGCCGGTCTCCCCAAAACCCTGCTGGAAGGCCACGGGGACCGATGGCTGCGCATTCCCATGTTCAATGCGCAATCCCGTTCCTTGAACCTGTCCAATTGCGTCGCGCTGGTCCTGTTTGAGGCGTTGCGACAGCTCGGTTTTCAGCATGAGATTGGCTAAAAGGACGCTCCCCGGGGTCGGCCCATCAGATTTTTTTCTAGTTCTATTTGCGCCTAAGAAAGTTTGAGCTAATTTGCCTTGTGGGTTGTCGGTTAAAATGTTGAAACCAATTTGACACTGAAAGGAGAAAAAGTATGGCAAAAAAGACGAGTGCAAAGAGTGGGGTAATTCAAAAGAGCGAGGTGACTCAAATAGACGGAAGTGAGCGGGCGCAGGGATTTTCGTTCCGGGCGCCGGAGGCAATAAGCGTGCAGTTGGTGGGTGATTTCACGCATTGGCAGGAAAAGCCGATCAGCCTCAAGAAAGAGGACGGAGGCCTGTGGCGGGCTTCGGTACCGCTAACTCCGGGAGAACATCATTATCGCTTTCTCGTGGACGGCGAATGGCGCGATGACCCTGAGTGTCGCATGCGCGTGCCCAACCCCTTCGGCGGGCAAAACATGATGCGCAAAGTCGCCTGATCGATCAAAATTGGCGAGGGCAGCGCGTCCGGGCAGGTTGCTGCCGGCGCTGTCCCTGCCGTCAACGGACATTGCCAAACCGATGTTGAAAAACGCATCGGAGGATGGGATGCTGCGCCTCGCTGCCCATGAAAATCAAAACTGAACAGTTTCGTGTTCCTGAAAACAAGTGTATCAAATTCAAGCAGTGGCCGACGGCGGTCAATCCATTCTACCAATCCAAGGAGGAATATAAGGAGATTCTCGATGCGCACGTCAAGGAAATGAGCAGGCTGCAAAACCTGCTTTATGCCGATAACCGGTACGCGTTGCTGCTGATTTTTCAGGCCATGGACGCTGGTGGCAAGGACGGGGCGATCAAGCACGTGATGTCAGGCATCAATCCGCAGGGTTGCGAGGTTTACAGTTTTAAACAGCCAAGCCAGAGAGAACTGGCACACGATTTCCTCTGGCGCACCAACGCCTGCCTGCCTCAAAGCGGGCGCATCGGCATCTTCAACCGGTCGTATTACGAGGAAACCTTGATCGTGCGGGTCCATCCCGAACTGTTGGATGCACAAAGGATTCCGAAAGAGTTGGTGGACCGAAAAAAGATTTGGAAGCATCGTTTTCAATCCATCCTGAACCTGGAAAAACATTTGCACCGCAATGGCACCCGCATCGTGAAGTTTTATCTGCATCTGTCGAAGGAGGAACAGCGGAAGCGGTTTTTGGCTCGAATCGAAGACCCGCACAAGAACTGGAAATTGAGCCCGGCCGACATTCGTGAGCGGGATTTGTGGAAGGATTACATGATCGCCTACCAGGAATGTTTGAGCGCCACGAGCACGGAACACGCTCCGTGGTATGCCGTTCCGGCCGACGACAAGCATAACGCACGGCTAATCATTTCGCAGGTCGTATTGGAGACGTTAAGGAGTCTAAAATTGAAATTTCCCGAAACCACTAAAGACCGGCAGAAAGAGTTGCAGTCCATTCGGAAGATGTTGGAAAGGTGAATCCGCCAACAATCCAGAAATCCACAGATCCATCCATCCGAGCTTTTCCTTGCGCCTCGACTTGAGCCGTGATTGCGCTTAGGTTGCCGGATGCATTCGATTTTATTGGGGTTTATCTGCGGGACGCTGGCGGCGGCCATGCCCCAATCGCCCCAACCCAATACCAATGCGGATTCGCGCGCGTCCGAGGCGGACATTTCCATTTCCCAAACGAACAATCCGGAACAGGAGGCGCTGGAGAAGGTGATGCAGGATGACGACGCGGCAATGGATGAAGTGGATTCATGGATTAAAGAGAATAACGCGTTCGCAGCCAAAGGCGCCGGGGAATCCAGGGCCGAATTGAACCGCCGGATTCGCGCACGTCTGGACGTCGCGCGCCAGGGTTACCGGGATTATTTCAAGCAGTATCCAACGAATGCCTCGGCGTACCTGGCTTTCGGCAGTTTCCTGGAAGACATTGGCGATGAAGAAGGCGCCAGCGTTGAATACGAAAAATCGCGGCAATTGGACCCCAAGAATCCGGCTGTATGGAATGATTTGGCGAATTATTATGGCGAAAACGGACCTATCACCAATGCCTTCGTGTATTATGCCAAGGCCGTCGAGTTGAACCCGTCTGAGCCGGTGTATTACGAGAATTGGGCGACGACGGTTTATCTGTTTCGCAAGGACGCTCGGGAATTTTACGGCATCAACGAAGGGCAGGTCTTCGACAAAGCGCTCGCGCTGTATCAGAAAGCGATCAAGCTTGATCCGGAGAACATCGTGCTGATGACCGACTACGCGGAAAGCTATTACGGCATCAAACCTCTGCGCACGAACGACGCGTTGGTGGCTTGGACAAACACACTGAAAATCGCGAAAAACGATATGGAGCGTGAGGCGGTATATGTTCATCTGGCGCGAGTCAAAATGCTGGCCGGGCGATATTCCGAGGCGCAGGCGCAGTTGGACACCGTTACCAATGCCGCCTACGACGACCTGAAGCGGCGAATCAATCGCAGCATCCTGTGGCGCGAAACAAACAATGTTGAGGCTGAGCCCGCCGAGCCCGGCCAAAAGAAACCATGACATCCAGACAAAGTCGTCGACTCGACTGAGCAGGGGGAACCGCATATCAGATTCGGTGTTTGTACACGGGCCACCGTGGCAGCGCCACATTCCAGAAACGGCGGACCATCGTCGTTCGCAAGACTCTCCCTCACCCCAGCCCTCTCCCGCTGGGAGAGGGAGAACAATTCGCCGATTTTATGATGCCAAGCGACAAAATTCGATCATTGTCTCAATTCATTCTCAGTGCGGTGCAATTTCGGCTTTGTCGGCACGGCTGGTTTCTGCTGAAATAGCGATATGAGTTTTTACGACCAATTGAAGTTTGACGCCGCCGGTTTGATTCCGGCCATCATTCAGGAACAAAAATCGGGGCGGGTCCTGATGTTTGCGTGGATGAACCGGGCTTCCCTGGAAAAGACCGTGGAGACTGGCAAAACGCATTTTTGGAGCCGGTCACGGCAGAAGTTTTGGATGAAAGGCGAGGAAAGCGGCCACGTACAAGTGGTGAAAGACATCGCATTTGATTGCGACGGCGATGTGCTGCTCATTCAGGTCGAGCAAACCGGCGCAGCCTGCCACGAGGGCTATAAATCCTGCTTTTTCCGCTCGGTCAACAACGGCGACGTCAAAGTCACGGAAGAACGGTTGCAAAAGCCGGAGGAAATTTACGGGAAGAAGAAGTAAAATACCGCCAGGCTATTTTCTTTCGTTCCTTAAAAGTCCCGAGGAAGTAGCCTCAGAAGCATTGCGCGAACAGCAACTCAGGCGCAAGGACGTGGCTGTGGCAATGACTCCAGAATTGGAGCGCTTGCTGGATGAAGGTCTGGAAGATTTGGAACACGCTAAAACGACGGACGAACTGCGTGGCCGATGAGGTTCCTAATTCGATGGCCTGGCATTTCACCATTGCCGTCCCAGCAGTACTTGACGCAACACGTACCACGCCTCGCTGTTTCGAGTCTGATTTTTCGGACGTGTGCATCGAGTTCAGCCCCTTGCTTTTTCCTTCCACTGCATTACTATAATCTCCCTTTGACAGTAAAATTATGGAATTGAACAATGATGAGATTAAGCGGTACTCGCGGCATTTGATTTTGCCCGAAGTCGGTCTTGGCGGACAGAAACGTATCAAGGCAGCCAGCGTCCTGTGCATCGGCGCAGGCGGGCTGGGCTCGCCCATCGCCATGTATCTGGCCGCCGCAGGCATCGGAAAAATCGGCATTGTGGATTTTGACGTCGTGGACTATTCGAATCTGCAGCGACAGATTTTGCACACGGACGCCGACGTAGGCCGGCCCAAGGCGCAATCCGCCAAAGAAACCATCTACGGCCTCAATCCGAACTGCGAGGTCGTTATCCATAACACCCGCATTTCGTCCGAGAACGCGATGGATATCATTCGCCCCTATGACATCGTCGTAGATGGCACGGACAATTTTCCGACTCGCTACCTGACCAACGACGCCTGCGTGCTCCTCAAAAAGCCGAACGTTTATGGTTCGATCTTCCGTTTCGAGGGCCAGGCCAGTGTGTTTGCTCCCCATTTGGGCGGGCCCTGTTACCGTTGCCTGTATCCCGAGCCGCCGCCGCCGGGCGAAGTGCCCAGTTGCGCGGAGGGTGGAGTGTTGGGTGTATTGCCCGGGATTATTGGTTGCATCCAGACGACGGAGATTTTGAAACTGGCGCTCGGCAAAGGCAATTTGCTCGTGGGCCGATTGTTGCTATTCAATGCGCTGGAGATGAAGTTTCGCGAATTGAAACTGCGCCGGGACCCGCAATGTCCCGTCTGCGGAGAAAATCCGTCGGTGAAAGAATTGATTGATTACGAAATGTTCTGCGGGATTCAGCCGCCCAGTCAGAATGGAGATCCCAACGAAGTCACGGTGCAGGAGATGAAGCGCGCGTTGGACGATCCGTCGTTGGGCATCAAAATCATTGACGTGCGCGAGCCGTTCGAATTTGAGATTGCTCGCATTGAAGGCGTGCCGATGTTGCCGATGAGTCAGATTCAGAGCCGCTTTACCGAGTTGGACCCGAATTCGCAGTATTATTTTCTGTGCAAAGTCGGCGCACGGTCCCGCGACGTTGTGGATTATCTTCAGGAGCGGGGATTCAAATACGTCAAAAACGTCAAGGGCGGCCTTGATGCCTGGTCTTTGGAAATTGATCCGAGCGTGCCGAAATATTGACGAATAAATGGATAAAAATTTAGAACAACGAATCAAGGCGGCGCTTGCCAATCCCCAAAACATGGGCGAATTGGCGGATGCCGACGCCGTGGGCACGGTGGGCAATGCCGATTGCGGCGAAATGCTGCGTCTTTGGGTGAAGTTCAAGGAGGAAAACGGCAAAAAGGTCATTGACCGCGCCACGTTCCAGTCATTCGGCTGCGAAACGGCCATCGCCGTCGCCAGCCTCGCGACGGAATTGATTCGTGGCAAAACGGCGAATGAAGCCCTTGCGTTAAAAACCGAGGAGCTCGCGGGCGAACTCGGGCCGTTGCCACCGATGAAAATCCATTGCGCCCAGCTTGTGGAAGGCGCACTGCGCTCGGCTCTTGAACCATCCGCCGAAAGCAAGAAGCCTTCTCCGGCTCCCGCCACCGGCTCGACGCTTCTCGACAGTTTTTCGAAGCCTAAAGAAGGAGTGAAACTGACCTTTCTGGACGAGAAATGAGTCCCCGTGGAGTATTTCCGCCAGTTAACGGGCTGTTAGAGTGAACCTGCCTGAACTGCCTTTACAATAAGAATGATTGAATTACGATTGTTGGGCTTTTTAACAATTTAATACCATGGCAATCAATTTTAAGGTCTGCGCTCTTTCCGTTGGAAGCATCATTTTTTTATCGGCTGGCGCCGCGGTCGCGCTGGCTCAAGATCAGACAAACGATTTCGACGCCCGTGCCCGCCAAATCGTCAGCGAGATGACGTTGCAGGAGAAAATTACGGAACTCCACGGCATCCACGACGCGGTGCATCAACGATACGTGCCGCCGATACCGCGATTGGGCATTCCCGGATTTCGAATCGCCAATGGCCCGGCGGGCGTCGGCCCGGGAGACGAACATCATCAATTACCCGCCACCGCTCTACCTGCGCCTATCGACCTGGCGGCTACGTGGGACCCCGACCTCGCCCGGCAATATGGAGTCGTTATTGGCCTGGAGGCGAAAGCATTGGATGATGACCTGCTTGAAGGACCGGACATCAATATCGCGCGTGTCCCGCAAAATGGCCGCACCTTTGAAGCCTTTGGCGAAGACCCGTATTTAGTTACGCAAATAGCCGTGGCGGAAATTCAGGGCATCCAGAGCCAGGGCGAGATTGCCAACGTCAAGCATTACGCTGCAAACAACCAGGAAACTGAACGTTTTACTGTCAACGAACTGGTTGGCGAACGCGCCTTGCGCGAGATTTATTTGCCAGCTTTTGAGGCGTCTGTTGAAGAGGGGCATGTGGCGTCAGTCATGTCGGCGTATCCGAAGGTCAACGACCAGTATTGCTGCCAGAATGAAATTTTGCAGAACCAAATCCTAAAGAAACAATGGGGATTCCGGGGTTTCATCACGTCGGATTTTGGAGCGGTCCACAGTACTATTCCTTCGGCGATGGCGGGACTGGACCTTGAGATGCCCACGGGAAAATATTTTGGCGATGCCCTTGCACAGGCAGTGGGATCGGGCCACGTGCCGATTTCAGTCATTGACGACAAGCTGGTGCGGCGGTTTCGGACAATGATGCAATATGGTTTGTTTGATCACCCATCTGGCGCGATGAAATCGATTCCGGAATATGAGGACGGCCAAAAAGCGCTGAAAATTGCGGAGGAAGGCATGGTGCTGCTGAAGAACGAAGGCAACCTGCTGCCGCTGAACACCGACAAAGTGTACAACATCGCGCTGATTGGGTCCGATGCCATGAAAGCCATGACCGGTGGCGAGGGCAGTTCACATGTGTTGCCGCTTTACTCAGTGAGTCCTCAGCAAGGCATTGAGCGCCGCGCCGGCTCGATGGCCAAAGTCCAGCTTGCGGACGGCAAGGACATTCGGAAAGCAGTTGCGCTGGCAGCATCAGCGGACCTCGCGATTGTTATGGTTGGCGATCAAGAGACTGAGGGGAAAGACCATCCGATTACTCTCCCGGGGAATGAGGACGAATTAATTGCGGCTGTGGCGGCGGCCAATCCGCACACGGTGGTTGTTCTCAAAAGCGGCTCAGTGGTTCTGATGCCGTGGGTGGACAAAGTCCCGGCGATTTTAGAAGCGTGGTACCCGGGTGAAGAAGATGGCAATGCTGTGGCGGCTGTGTTGTTCGGTGACGTGAACCCATCCGGCAAATTGCCGATTACTTTCCCGAAACAATTGGCTGATTTGCCTGCCAACACGGAATGGGAATATCCGGGTGTCCAGGGCGTAGTCCGCTATTCTGAAGGTATCTTCGTGGGATACCGGCATTACGATAAGAATCACATCCAGCCGTTGTTCCCATTTGGCTACGGGCTTTCATATACCACTTTTCAATTTAGCAACCTGTCTGTCTCACCCGCTAAAGTAAAAAATGACAAACCTTTCCTGGTGACCGTTGATTTCGACCTGACCAATACCGGAAAAAGGGCCGGAGAAGAAGTGGCGCAATTGTACGTGGGCCTGCCTTCGACGAGCCGCATTCCACAACCGCCTGAACAATTGAAACGCTTTGCCAAAGTATTGTTGCAGCCGGGAGAAACCCGCCACGTGCAGTTCGAACTGGATAAGCAGGCCCTCTCTTGCTGGAGCGACCGACAACACAAATGGGAGGTTTTGGCCGGCCCTTACCAAATTATGGTCGGACCCTCATCGCGCCATTTGCCGCTTCAAGGCGTATTGACCATACATAGCAAGCATTTGTTAGGCTTCCTCTGAGGCAGGGACGGCGCTCTTCGCAAGTGGCACTGTCACCGCCGTCGCCGCGCGTAGAGCGAGCGCGCCGGCCCCTACCAGGTACGATTGCGGACGATTTATTTATCTGATGGGCAATTTGTCGCCGGTGCTGCTCTTGAGCCTGGCCAGCGCCCGGAGAAAGTGCCGGTCATAGCGCGCCATATTTCCGCGCTGATGGCGATATTCCGAAGGTGTCATTCCAACCAGGCCCTTGAAGACCCGCGCAAAATACTGGCTCGAACCAAAGCCGGCTTCGAATGCAACGTCGGTAATGCTCTTGTCGTTGTTCTTCAACGACAATTGCGATTGCCGGACCCGAAACCGATTCAATAGGAACGATGGGGCGTCACCAGTCAATTCCCTGGTCAAAGTTTCGAACTGCGTGCGTTTGAGGCGGCAGGCTTCGGCCATTGAATCCAAGGTCCACGGCTCCGGGCAGCGCGCCCGAAGTTCCTCCACAAAATCGAGAACCCGCCGCTGGCTCGCCGAGTTTTCCGTGTTCTGACTCTTCGTATGGTGGATGCTCCTGACCAGTTCGCAAAGCACCGTCCGTGACAATGCGACCACGCTGGTGCGCGCGAGGATCCCCGGTTTTTCCAATTCCGCCGTCAGCCGGGTCATCGCCCAGGCAAAATCCGCGCTGGCCATGAAGCACCGGGTACCGGCTGCTGAAAGTGCGCGAAAAATACCGGCTTGTTCCGAGTCCGACAGGCCAAATCCGTCAGCCAGCCGCAGGCCGATCGCGTTGCCGTCGCCCGCGTCTTTCAGGCGATAGACGACAAAGTGAAAAAGATGGCCCGGTTCAAAGTCCACGCAGCTGCCGTGTCGTTCCCATGGGAATGTGAAAAAGACCGAGTGCGGAGCGACCAAAAAGGGCCGGCCCTCGATTTCCCAATGCAAGTGGCCCTTGGCGATATAATGGACCTCGAAGCCTCCATTTTGATGCACCGGCAGCCGGGCGATGCTGCCACTGCCGTACTCTTCGAATAACTCGGGGAAATGGCGCGGCTTTCGAGGGAAATGCCGGGCGTGGGTCACGGGTTTATATTATGACGTTCACTTTCTTTTTTCAATCGATTGAATAAAGAGGCTACGGTGCGGCAAGGCGTGAGAACGTGTGAGATGGCGAAGAGAAAGCCCCAAAATCCAAACTCCAAGCACCAGGGAATCACCAAATTCCAAGATTCCAAGCGCCAGAGAAGATCCAACATCCAACACTCGACGTCCAATTAACTCTAAATCAGGGGAGGCTCTGAGCCTGATCTCCCGACAATTTGAGCGCGTTGGCAACTTTGGAGCTTTGAATCTTGAAGCTTCTCTGGTGCTTGGTCCTTGGAATTAGGGGTTTTCTTACGAGCCGCTTCGGGGAAAAGTGACAAATTTATTTCCGGACTTGACCCAAAGTTTGCGGCTTGGAAGTTGGTTTCTCTGGGTATTGGCGCTTGGAACTTGGAGCTTTTACTTGCGTGTACTTTTTACCGGTGTGATTCCTTGCAAGACCCGCCTGTTACTGTCCCTTAAAGTTACAGTTCACAAGTCCAAAACCTTCAGGCAAACTCGTGTTGGCCGGAGCCGTTGCGGCGAACGTTTGATTTCAAACGGCCAAAGAATTTTAAGCACATGAGCAAAATCATCATTTCGTCTAAAAAAGGCAAGCAGGGCGTCGGCGCGGGTGTGTGGAACCTCGGCGCGGGCCGCGACCCGTTTGGCGGACCCACGCGCCCGGAGGTCCCGGTCCTGGAACGCATTCCCCTGCTGGCAAACGCCGGCATCACCTACATCGAGGCGCACGATGTTGAAATTCCCGCGCGCGATGTGTCCAAGGCCAAAGAATTGATGAAAAAACATGGCCTCAAGATGGGCATGTACACGCCGTCATTTTTCGCCGATTCCATTTTCAAGGACGGTGCCATGACCAGCAACGACAAGGCGGTGCGCAAACAGGCATTGCTCAATGCCAAAGAGGCCGTGGATGTCACGGTCGCGCTGGGCTCGGAAATCATGGTGTTCTGGAACGGGCGCGAGGGATTTGATTTTGTGCTGGCCAAAGACGGCCAGGATTCATTTCGGCGCATGGTCGAGGGCTTCAACGCCGTTGGCCAATACGCCATTGAAAAATATGGCAAAAAATCCCCGCGCTTCGCCCTCGAGCCGAAACCCAATGAGCCGCGCGCGAATATGTACTTGAGCAACGTTGGGGAAGTGCTTTATCTCATCAGCCGTTTGGATCCTGCCGTGCAGCCGCTCTTCGGCGTGAATCCGGAAACGGCGCACAGCCGCATGGCCGGATTGGATTATTTGTGGGATGTCGAAATGTGCCTGGAGGCGGGCAAATTATTTCACATACACCTGAATGCCCAGGACACGACCCGATATGACCAGGACCTGCCTTTTGGCTACGTCGAACCGGTCAAAGATCTGGCTTTATGTGTCGTCCTGCAGGATGCGAAATGGCCCGGAATATTGGCCTTTGACGTCAAGGCGCCCAGGACGGACCGGCAGGAAGACATCGCGGACATTCTTCACACCAGCGCGGCCAACCTGCAGCGCTTGTGGGCCAAAGCGCTCAAGGTGGATCGGAAACGCATCGCTGAGTATCGGGCGACCCAGCGTTATACTGCCCTGGCCGGATATTTGGCCGAATGCCTTTACTGAGTGGTCTGAGCAAATGATTTGTTTGGGTATAGATTGCGGCACGCAAAGCACGAAAACCGTGGCGCTTGATAGTGTCACGGGGAAAATCGTCGCCACCGCCGCGCTCCAATATGACGTGCTGCCGGGCCTGCCTGCCGGGCACATGGAACAAAATCCCGCGACGTGGATTGCGGCGGTGGACACTACCGTCCAGAAAGTGTTACAGGATTTGGATGGCCGGAAAAAGGAAGTCACCGGCATCGGTATCTCAGGACAGCAACACGGATTTGTCCCGCTGGACGGCGAAGCGTGCGTGATTCGTCCGGCGAAGCTTTGGTGCGATACGTCCACGGTGGCGGAATGCGATTCGTTTCGGCAACATTTTGGCGGCTCGAAATTCTTTATCGAACGTGTCGGGTTGGACATGCTGCCGGGTTTTACCGCGCCGAAAATTCTGTGGCTCAAACGTCATGAACCGGACAACTTCAGGAAATTGGCCACGGTCCTGTTGCCTCATGATTATCTCAATTTTTATCTCACCGGCCAATTTCGGATGGAATATGGCGATGCGTCCGGGACCGCTTTGCTGAACGTCCGGGGCCGGGAGTGGGACCGGCAAATTCTCGAATTTATTGATCCTGCCCTGCCGGAAAAAATGCCTGCAGTCGGTTCCTCCCGCAACCCCGCCGGGACATTGAAGAAGGAGTTGGCGGATCGCTGGGGAATTTCGTCCAACGTGGTCATCAGCGCCGGTGGCGGCGACAACATGATGGGCGCGATTGGGACGGCCAATGTTGTTGCCGGCCGTGTCACCGCCAGCCTGGGTACGTCAGGCACCATTTACGCCTATAGCGACAAACCCGTTGTGGACCCAAAAGGCGAAATTGCCGGCTTCTGCGACAGCACGGACGCGTGGATGCCGCTGCTGTGTACCATGAACGTCACTGTGGCAACCGAGGCCGTGCGAAATCTTTTCGGCTGGTCCGTGGCGCAATTGGACGCCGCCATCGCGGACGCGCCTCCGGGCGCGGATGGACTGCTCTTTCTTCCTTATCTAAACGGGGAGCGCACCCCGAATCTTCCGGGGGGCAGTGGTGTTTTCCACGGACTGAATATGCGCAACATGAAACCCGCGCTCATGGCCCGAGCCGTTATGGAGGGCGTGACACAGGGCATGGCTTATGGATTGGAACGCATGAGGGAACTTGGCATCGCGCCGTCCGAGATCCGGCTCACCGGTGGCGGCAGCAAAAGCGACGTCTGGCGGCAAATCTGCGCCAACATTTTCAACTGTCCCGTCGTAACGCTGGCCGAATCTGAAGGCGCTGCCCTGGGCGCGGCTATACAGGCTTTGGCTTCGGCTCAAACATCAAAGTCCATTGCCGAGTGGGCAGCCGAAATTGTAAAAACAAATCCGGCCGAAAAAGTCGAACCGGACCCGCGCCTCGCGTCGGAGTATGCGGCCAACCGGCAAAGGCACGTTTCCCTGACGCAAACCCTGGCCAATGGACGGTTCCTCTGACCATGTTTCACCGGGGCGAAAAACCGCGGCTTGCGCTTTCCGTTCCACAAAGAATACTCTGCAATCGTTGCCTAACATTACTGAATGAATATGCGTATTGTAATTCCCGTCCTTCTGCTCGCGTTTAACACATTGATTTGGGTCGCGCCGGCCCGTGCCGATGACGAAACGTGCGCCAGTTGCGACCATCTCGTCCAGGCCAGCGGGCAATTCGAGCATTACAAGAGCGCGGACGATATGCAGATTCAAGGCGCCACGCCCAACGAAGCAGCCGCATTTCGTGAGGAGGTGAACGGAGATCATTTTACGATTACCATTTCGCGCCTGCCCGCAGGCAAACTCACCGTCACCATTGGCGAGGCGGAAACATTCTTCCAGCATCCCGGTGAACGCGTATTTGACGTGACGTGTGACGGCACGACGCTCGCCAAAAATTTTGACATTGTGGCTGCTGCGGGAAGTCCAAACAAAGTTTGTACGATCACCGCCCAGGTAAATCACGCGCCGGAAACCAATCATGGTCCGCTGACGCTCACATTTAGCGCCGTCAAGAACCGCGCCAAGTTCAATACTCTGGAAATCCGGGACGCATCGGGCAATTCGCTGGTTTCCATGAACGCCGCCGATCTGGCGGACCCGCTGACCGCGGCTGCAAACAAGCCGCCAGTGGTAAACAGCCCCGCGATTTGGAAAAACCCGTCCAAACCGATGGATGACCGAATTCATGACCTCATGAGCCGCATGTCCCTGGCCGAGAAAGTCGGACAAATCCGCAACACCGCGCCGGGCATACCGCGGCTCGGTGTGCCGGCATACGATTATTGGAGTGAGGCGCTTCACGGGGTCGGCTTTGCGGGCGTGGCTACGGTGTTTCCGCAAGCCATCGGCAACGCCGCGACCTGGGATACACCGTTGCTGAAGAGTGTGGGCGACGTGATTTCTACCGAGGCCCGGGCGAAATTCAATGATTATGCAAACCATCATAACGGCGACAGCAAACGGTTTTATTGCCTCACGTTTTGGTCGCCAAATGTGAATATTTTTCGTGACCCGCGCTGGGGCCGCGGCCAGGAAACCTATGGTGAAGATCCTTTCCTGACCGGTTCATTCGCCGTTGCCTTCATTGATGGATTGCAAGGCAACGATCCCAAATACATGAAAGCCATGGGCTGCGCCAAACACTATGCGGTCCACAGCGGCCCGGAGCCCTTGCGCCATGAGTTCAACGCCACGCCACCCGAACGCGATATTTATGAAACGTATTTGCCGCAATTCGAGATGGCCGTGCGCCAGGGTCATGTCGGCGGCGTGATGGGCGCCTACAGCGCGCTGGACGGAGTGCCTTGTTGCGCCAATTATTTTTTGCTGACCGATATTCTCCGCAAACAATGGGGTTTTGACGGCTACATCGTTTCTGATTGCGACGCGGTGCACGATATTTTTTCGGGGCATCATTTCGCCGATTCGCTTCCCGCGGCTTCTTCGGCTGCGGTAAAGGCGGGCTGCGATATCTGTTGCGGCGGTTCCTATAACTCGCTGCTTAAGGCGGTACAGGAAAAACTCATCACGGAGCCGGAAGTAGACGGCGCTCTCTATTACGCCCTGAAAACACGCTTTCGCCTCGGGCTTTTCGACCCGCCCCAGGACGTTCCCTGGTCGAACGTCGGAATTGACCAGAATGATACTCCCGACCACGAAGCGCTTGCGCTCAAAGCCGCTGAAGAATCCATGGTGCTCCTAAAAAACAACGGTCTCCTTCCGCTCAACCGCCACAGAATCAAACGCATTGCGGTGATTGGTGAAAATGCGGATTCCGTTCCTGTTCTCGTTGGGAATTACAATGGAACACCTGCGCGTCCGGTGACCATTTTGGAGGGCATCAAGGCGGTGGCAGGACCAGATATCCGGGTCACATACTCGCGAGGCGGCCCATTGGCGCTGGCCAAAGACAATTCAAACACGCCCACGCCGGAAACGACGGCCCAGGCGGTTGCGGACGCCAAAGCGGCGGACGTGGTCATTTATGTGGGCGGTATCAACGCCCAGCTCGAAGGCGAAGAATCGAGGAAGGCCAATGCTTATATTGGCTTTTACGGCGGTGACCGCACACAGATTGAATTGCCGTCCGTGCAGGTGCAATTGCTCCGGGCTCTCCACGCGACGGGCAAACCGATCGTGTTTGTCAATTGCAGCGGCAGCGCTATGGCGATGCCGTGGGAAGACAGGCATCTGCCGGCTATCCTCCAGGCATGGTATCCCGGCGAGCAGGGCGGACGCGCCGTCGGCGAAGTATTATTTGGCGCCGTCAATCCGGCTGGCCGATTGCCCGTGACGTTCTATCGATCGACGGCGGATCTGCCGGACTTCGAAGACTATTCCATGGCCAACCGGACTTACCGTTATTTCAAAGGCAATCCGTTGTACGCATTTGGCCACGGCCTGAGCTATACGAGATTCATATATAGGAATGGAGCGTTGGACCAACCCAGGTTGACTGCCGGGGATACGCTGAAGGTTTCCTTCGACCTCAGAAATTCCGGCGCCCGCGATGGCGATGAAGTTGCGCAGGTTTATTTCCGCCACGTCAAATCCGCCGTGCCGCAGCCGAATATGGCTCTGTGCGGTTTCACTCGCATTCACATAGCCAAAGGTGATACGGCCCGCATTACCATGGACATTCCGGTTGAGCGGTTCCGATATTGGGACACCGCGGCGAAGCAATACGTCGTCGAACCGGGCAAATATCAACTTCTGATTGGGGGTTCTTCGGACAAAATCCGTCTGAGAGTGCCGTTCGAAGTCGCCGCTGCGGGCGCTGCCAAAGCGGTGGGCCAAACGCATTTGGCCAGCCGCTAACAGCCTGTTAAACGGTCAGGCGAGCAATACATTTTCTCGAAAGTACGCTGCGATACTTTCGAAGCAGGCCCGGCATGTCGGATCCAGAATACGACATTTGTCCGATAGCCGACCCGGCGGGCTTTTGCAATGATATGCAGGATGTCCCCAGATTTAGTCTCAACCTGCGGGTGCCGGTCCTGGAAGGATCGTTTTCCCGCCACCTTCGTCTCCGGTCACTTCGTTAGAAAGTAAACAACTAATCAGCCCAACCTATGAAATCAGATACCGATTACCAAATTCCCACGAGTCGGATGTTTCGTTTCCGCCTGCCCGCGATGGCTGCCGGTCTTGCCCTCTTGATGCCGTTGTGTTCACGGGCTGATAATTGCCTGCTAACCGCGTCTGATGGTTCCGGGCAGGACTCCTTTCTGCTTGCGCAGAATTGGAGCCCGAACGAAGCGCCCGGGCCCACGACGACCAATTTTACCGCGGGCTTTTCTTTGCGAACCTGCCGACGGCAACCCTCATATTTTCCTGGGCACGTCTCTGACATGTTCCAACGCGGCCACCGCGCAGTTTCCCGGAACAAGCTTTGTCCTGAAGGGGTCCGGAGGAGCTACGGTCACGGTCACAAATCTATTTATGTTGGATGGCAGCGGAATCGGGAATGCGAACAACCAGGGGATTGGGCAAATTTGCTGGGTGGCTGGAAATATGAATGTGCAAGGCACAGTGCTGATGAGCGACATCAACGCCGGCCCGCGTTGGGTGGGCATCGCCTCCACCATAACCGGTTCCGGGATACTTTCGAATAATTGCCAGGTCATCTATAGCGGAAACAATGTCGGCTTTACCGGCGCGCTGGCCAGCGGAGCCAGCGCATTCGAAGTGGGAAATATCACCGTGACCAACGAAGCAGCCATGGGCGGCAACCCGCCTTCCTTTAACGCTGCGCAATTGTATTTAAATGGCGGCGCTTTTTCACCGGCGGCCAGTTTTGCGCTGGACTATGCCAATGCGGGCGTAACCGTGGGCCGGCTCGGCGGCCAAATAAGCGTCACTTCAGGGTTAACGCTTACCAACCTGGAACCGTTGGCCGGTTCGGGTGTCCTGCAATTGACCGGCGCGGGGACCGTTCTATTTCTCAATTCGGCGGCAAGCTTCACCGGAACATTTGCGGTCAATGCGGGCTCGCTGGTTGTAGGTAGCGGCGGTTCCATTGTGGGTGCAAATACAATTTCCGTCGGCAGCGCCGGAACGCTTGACGTTTCGGCAACGGGATTGTCCATGGCCAGCCATGAGACATTGACCGGTAGCGGCACGGTGATTGGATCGGTCACGACCAGCAGCGGCAGCACCATTACTGGCGGAAGCGGCGCAGCAGGAACGTTGACCATTAACGGTAACCTGACTTTAAGCGGCGGCACGACCAATGCCTATTATTTTTCGTCCACCAACTCCGTCATAGCGGTGAGCGGCAATTTTTCTCCGAGCGGGGTCACGACTATCCAACTCAACAATATTCCCGCTGTCGGTACATATCCCTTGATCACGGTTGGAGGTACCTTGGGCGGCACCGCGGCCAATTTCAAGGTTGCGGCCCTTTTCACCCGTTCCAAGAACTATACCATTTCATATGACACAGTTGGAAATCGGGTAGTGCTGATTGTTTCCAGCAGCGGCACGGCGGCAAATCTTGTTTGGGGAGGCGATGCGGTGAACGGCACCAACAATGTTTGGGATATCAATACCACACCCAACTGGCTGAACGGTGTCAATCGCGACGTCTATTACGATGGTGACTTGGTGAATTTCACTGACCTGGGCGCAACCAACCAGCTCACGCTCGATGTTGTGGTCAATCCCGGAAGCGTAAATTTTAATTCCAGCAGCAACTATAACCTGACCACCCTGACCGGTGCCGGCAATATTGCCGGTCCGGGGAGCGTGACCGACGGCGGGTCGGGAACAGTGACTGTGACCGTCACAAACACCTATACCGGCGGAACGATTGTCACTAACGGTGTGTTTCAGCCCGGCGTGGCCCAGGCATTGGGAATTCCGGCGGGCACCACGCCCCTGGTCTCCGTTTCGGGCAACGGTACGTTCAATATTAACGGCCTGGCCCTGGACGCCCTTTATACCAACGCCATTGTGATCAATGGTAATGGGGTGAGTCCCACGCAGGGCGTTATCGACAACAACGCGGGCGGGTTGACCACCGGCGGAGGCGATGTCGGGATCGGCACACTGACTCTCGCAGGCAATTCTACTGTGAGCGCGACCGCCAACTGGCAGGTCGGCAACAGCGGTTTGGGCATCGTTGGAAACGGCTATACCCTGACTAAAATTGGCGGCAATTCTACAGTAAACTATCTGTATCTGAGAACAAACTCGGTCAGCGCGTTGGGCAATTTCGTCATTGCCGGCGGCGGTGTGTTGTTTTGGGACCATGCGAATTCCGTGGGACTCACCACGCCGATTACTTTGACCAATGGCGGAACGATTGATACGTGGAACCCGGCCAGTCAGTATGCCGGGTTGACGTTTTACAATCCGATCATCGTCAGTGATCCAGTGAATAGCGGCTGGATTTTGAATCGTCGCCTCCCCTATAACCATCCGCCGGCCGATGTTTTCAATGGGCCGATTACGCTGAATGGGCCGCTTACCTTCTCCAATGTCGCGTTCGTTGCCGCCAATCAGTACAACAATAACCAAAATACCTACGGCAAAATTACCGTGAACGGCAACATCGGCGGCACAAACGGCGTTGTTGTGCTGGGCGGCACGCAATTCTATTTGCCGAATGGTTATCAGGGCGGAAACTCAGTCGTCTTCAACGGAAACAATTCCTACACCGGCGGCACCCTGGTCACAAATCTGATTCAACTTTTCATCAATACGGCCAACCAAAGTGGTGGTGCTTATGACGTCGTTGATAATGCCACGTTGGATGTGGCCGTAGCGCCAGGAAACCCGACGATCCCGATGAGCAGCCTGGTTTTGGACAGTCAAAACATCGGGCCCGGCAACCTGAGTTTCACCCGCTTGACCAGTATGCCGGCGAACCCGGTAATCTACGCGACTAACTTTACGGTAGTTGCTGGTGGAGGCTTTATCATTCCGCCTGTGGCCGGATATTCCGTGGGTCAATTTCCGTTGATTAAATATAGTGGAAGCATTGGAGGCGCCGGGTTCGGCGGACTTTCTCTGGCCACCCCGCCTGCCGGTGTATCGGCTACGCTGGTAGATAATGCCGCGAACCACAGCGTCGACCTGGCAGTCACCACTACCGGTGTTGTCTGGACCGGAAACGTTTCATCCAACTGGGATACTGGAACGTTAAATTGGAATAACCCTGTCTCACCCGGCGCAACCACCTATCAGGATGGGCAGACGGTGATTTTCAACGATACCGCTTCCGACTTTTTGGTCAACCTCGCCCAGGTCGTTCAGCCGGGAGGCGTCACCGTCAGCGCCGCCAATAATTATACCTTCAGCAATGCCGGAGGCGGAAGCATCAACGGGAGCGCGGCTTTGATCAAGAATGGCGCGGGAACCCTGACCGTGGCTTGCACCAATAACAATTTCACCGGCGGCACCTTTATTAATGGTGGCACGGTGAAATTGGCGGATACCAACTATGTCTTTCCGTATGGCGGCGGCGCGCTGAATAATAACCTCGGGAACGTGACCGTCGCCAACGGCGGCTCATTGGATATCAATGCCGTACAGGTCCCGAATTTCCAATCCTTCGGACCGGACGGTTATAATGTCTATATCAGCGGCTCGGGCGTGGGCGGCAATGGCGCATTGGTCAATAACAATACCAACAATAATGACAATGCGGACGCCGGTTATTTGACACTCGTAGGAGATGCGACCGTTGGCGGCATTGGCGACATCAACATTCGCCACGGCGTCAGCCCGCAGTTGAGTTCACAGAGTGGCAATTACACCCTGACGAAAGTCGGCCCCGACCAATTCCGCGTCCGTTATCTGGCTACCGTTTCCACCAACTTTGGCCCGATAAACATTCTCCAGGGTATCGTCAGTTACGAATCTTCTTCCGCGTTGGGCATGGGAGATCCGACCAAGCCGATTTATGTCGGCAGTGGGGGCGGGTTTGCCTGGGGAACCGCCGCGGCGAATTGCGTTCGTCCGCTGATTTGCAGCAACAATTCAACCCTCTACGGCTATAACATCGCAAATAACGTGTTCAATAGCTTAATCACGCTGGTCAGCGGCAATGTCACATTGAGTGCCAATTTCTATGACGGCATGATCTTCAGCAATGTCATCAGCGGGTCAGGTGGCATTACTTTGCAATTTCAAAGCCTGGCCACCCTTGCCGCTTCCAATACTTACAGCGGTAACACCGTTGTCGCCGATAGCAACACCGGCAGCGGTACGAATAACGGGTCCGTCTTGAAGCTGGCAGGCAACGGTTCTATAAACAATTCCGCCCAAATCTGGCTGCAAGGCATCACTGCCAGTCAGGCCTTGCCCGGCGCCTTGGACGTGAGAGGCCGCGTGGATGGCACGCTGACGCTGGCGAATCAAACTTTGCGCGGCGACAATGGCTCCTTCATCCGGGGAAATGTCGTCGCCAATTCCGGCGCCATTATCACCCCGGGTGGGACGGGCAATATCCAGTCCATGATCTGCAGCAACAATCTGACTCTGTCCGCCGGTAGCACTGTGACGGCGGAGGTTGACCTGGACACCGGAATCAGCAACGACGTGATCACCGTAGTTGGCACGAACAATTACGCTGGAACATTGCAACTGAGCAACCTCGGCGTAACCGCGCTGACCAATGGCGCCGCATTCAAGTTGTTCAACAATGCGCACTTCTCCGGCACCTTTGCCAACATTACCGGTTCCCCCGGCTCTGGTCTGAATTGGTCATTCAATCCCACCAACGGCGTGGCCACGGTTGTGGCCAGCTCGATCGTGCCAACCGTTTCGCCGAAGATTACCGGCTTCAGCCTGTCTGGCGCCAATGTGGTATTGAACGGCACAAATGGTGTTAATGGTGGAACCTATTACCTGCTCGAAAGCACTAACCTGACGTTGCCGCTACCGCAATGGATCCCGGTGGCCACAAATGTGATTAGTGTCAGCGGCGTCTTCAACAGCTTCTCGCTGACTGAAACCAACGCCGTCAACCTGAGCGCGAAACAACAGTTCTATATTCTGAGCAACACAAATTAGCCGCGAACTGCCGCTGCGGGCCATGAAATCGACCGACATGTTGAAAAAGCAAACCCATCGGGGTGCGAATCTCCGGTCTGAAAGGGGATTTACACTGATCGAATTGTTGGTCGTCATTGCCATCATCGCCATCCTGGCTGCCATGTTGTTGCCCGTTTTGGGCAAAGCCAAAGAGAAGGCCAAGCGTGCGCAGTGCATCTCCAACTTGCGTCAAATAGGCACCGGCGCGACCATGTACGCGGGCGACAATAATGACTATGTCCCCGTCCTCAAAAATGATGGTGGTGTTGAAGTGCCCAATGCCTTCAACGTAACCGGCGCAGGGGCTTTATCGGACATTGGACTGAACTTGAGGACCAATGCGGTTCCGTCGATATGGATCTGCCCGGATGAAGTGGACGCCATCGGGAATCTTCCGCAATTTACGCCTGCGAACGGAAACAACGTTGCCCAATGGGTTGTGGGATACGAATACATGGGCGGAATGACGAACTGGGTCACTCCGGGTGGCACTTTCCCCGCGCATAGTCCCATTAAACTCACCCGATCAAAAGGGTATTGGGCGCTCGCCGCGGATGAAAATGTGGAGGACGGCGTCGCCTGGGGAGACCTGAATGCGCAAAGCAGCGGAGAAAAATATTGGTATAATGTTCCGCCGCATCGTTCCGGTTCGGCGGTTCCCGCGGGGGGAAATGAAGCTTTCACGGATACATCGGTCCAATGGTGCAGGTACGCCACAATGTATTCTTTCCACCAATATACGGGCAACGGGGGTGTTCCTCGCCTCTGGTTCTGGTACCAGGAAACGTCGGATTTGGGGATTCCTTCAGGCACCTTGAAGAGCATCGCTTCGAAAAATTACATGCACTAACGGGCGTGCATCTAAATGGTATTACTAACAGTTCTCGACTCAGGGGCGCAATTCACGCGATTGAAAAATGAGCACTAAGCTTCTCCCCGCCATTTTTCAAGGAATGTGTTTTCTACTGGCCCTTGGTTGCGCCCCAATCAATTCAATTGCAGAAGAAGGTCAATGGGTGACCACCTGGGGATGTGGACCGCAGTTGACCGAACCTGGCAATTTGCCGCCTATTCCATTGGCCGGACGAACCCTCCGTCAGTTTGTACATGTTTCCATAGGGGGAAACCGCCTTCGGGTACGCTTGTCCAATGCCTTCGGGACAAACGTAGTCTCGATAAGTGGCGTGCATGTCGCGCTGGCCTTGGGCGGGGGCAGCGGCGCAAACGGCAATATCAAACCTGGCACTGACACCGCGCTGACATTTCACGGCGCGTCGTCCGTGAAAATCCCTCCCGGCGAAGCCGCCTTTTCTGACCCGCTCGATTTCAGCTTGCCGTCATTGACGAATTTGGCCGTCAGCATTTATTTCGCGGACATTTCGGCCACAACGATTAGCGGCCATCCCGGCTCCCGCACAACCTCGTTCATCCAAAGCGGCGATGCCCTCAACGCTGGCTCCATGCCGAACGCGAGCAAGGCCGCGCATTGGTATATCATTACCGGAGTTGACGTTTGGACTGACACGTCTGCCGGAGCGTTGATCACACTTGGAGACTCAATCACAGACGGACGCGGTTCCACAACCGACGGCAACAACCGCTGGCCTGATGATTTGGCGCAAATCCTCCAGGCCAACGCGCCCACCGCCGGCCTGGCGGTTGTGAACATGGGTATCGGTGGAAACGGCATTTTCCACGGGTTGGGACCATCGGCCATCGCCCGATTTGATCGGGACGTACTCGGCCAAAGCAGCGCCCGTTCGGTTATTGTTTTTGAAGGCGTCAATGACATCGGCGGCGACTTCAGGGGAAACATTGCGACCAACCTTATCGCCGCGTACAGGAAATTTGTCGTGAAAGCCCACGCGCACAATCTGCTCGCGTACGTGGCGACCATTACACCCTTCGGGGGCAATGGGTATTATACGGCCTCCCACGAAGCAGCGCGGCAAACCGTCAATGCCTGGATTCGGACCAACAATGTGTATGATGGCGTGATTGATTTCGATGCGATGGTGCGCGACCCGCGAGACAGCACAAACTTGTATTCGGCTTACGATTCAGGAGATCATTTGCATCTGAGCCCGGCGGGCTATCAGGCAATGGCAAATGGAATAAATCTAAATTTATTTATTCGCCCCGAGAGCCGGCAGGCAGCGGTCAGATATTGAGCCCGCTGATATGGCACAACGAATTACAATATTCGCAATTGTCGCAGTATTGCTGCTGCCTGGCGCGGAGGCGACGGCCTTTGCTCGAGAACGAATCTGCATTGATGACGGTTGGCGGTTTAGCAAAGGCGACCCGTCCAACCGCGCCGTGAGTGTGGTTTATGATTTGCCCGAAGGAACAAACCTTTCTTCAACAAATGCGCCCACCGTAATCCTGAAACCATGGGTCTTGCCGACAGGGAATGAATTCATCAACGAGCCAGAAGCCCGGTTCAAACGGCCACCAGGAAATCCGGGTGAGGGACTGGCATATATACAGCCCGGCTTCGACGATAGTTCATGGGAAGAAATCAATTTGCCCCAGGACTGGGCCATCGCGGGTCCATTCTCGCGAGCGGGCGGCGGAGGAATGGGGCGGTTGCCCACTGCCGGCGTCGGTTGGTATCGCAAAACGTTGGACATCCCTGCGGCTGATTCCGGCAAACGAATTTTCCTCGATGTGGACGGCGCGATGTCCTATGCGACGGTTTGGCTCAACGGCCAATTTGTGGGCGGCTGGCCTTACGGCTATGCGTCCTGGCGTCTGGATTTGACTCCGTTCGTAAAGTTTGGTGGCACGAACACACTCGCAATTCGCCTCGATAATCCTCCCGACTCCTCCCGTTGGTATCCGGGCGCTGGAATTGACCGTAACGTTTGGCTGGTCAAAACTCAGCCCATTCATATTGGCCATTGGGGAACGTATTTGACGACGCCGGAGGTTTCACCCGATCGCTCCTCGGTAGCCTTGAAGGTGACCGTGCAAAATGATTCCGCCGCCGGCGCAATGGTCAGCGTGGCATCCAAAATTTTCCGCCTCGATGGCAATGGCCGCAAAAGTGGCCGCGCGGTTGGGACGATTGCGCCAGTCCAGTTGCAAATTGCGGCAGGCGGCAAGGCTCAGGCCGAAGGCGGCACAGTCATCCTTAGCCCCAAACTCTGGGGACCACCACCTGCGCAAAAGCCAAACCGTTATGTCGCGGTCACGACCCTTTCGGAAAATGGAAAAGTCGTGGATGAATACGAAACGCCATTTGGCATTCGTAAAATCGAGTGCAAGCCGGACGGACTGTTTGTGAATGGCGTGCGCGTGCGCATCCAGGGCGTCAATATGCATTCCGACTTCGGCGCGCTGGGCACTGCGTTCAACCTGCGTGCTGCGGAGCGCCAGCTTCAGGAACTTCGGGAAATGGGTTGCAACGCCATCCGCACCAGTCATAACCCGCCCGCCCCCGAGTTTCTTGAACTGGCCGATAAAATGGGATTTCTCGTCATGGACGAGATATTTGATTGTTGGTATCGGCAAAAGACGCCGAATGATTTTCATCTGATTTTCCCGGACTGGCACGAGCAGGATTTGCGCGCATTTATTCAGCGCGACCGCAATCATCCGTCCGTTTTTCTATGGAGCGTTGGTAACGAATTGGGCGAGCAATACACTGGCGAAAGCGGCGCCAAAGTCGCTCAAGAACTCGTCGGCATTGCCCATGATGCCGACCCGTCTCGCCCGGCCACAGCGTCGATGAACCTTGCGAAGCCGGGCTCACCATTTGCCAACGCCATGGATGTCATCAGCCTGAACTACCAGGGCGAAGGGATCCGCGACGGGCCGGAATTCCAAAACGCCAAAGGCATACGCATGCCGCCGCAATATGCGGCGTTTCATGCGAGATATCCGAACGAAATGATTGTCAGCAGCGAAACTGCCGCCGCCGTGAGCAGCCGTGGCGTCTATTTATTTCCCGTAACCAAAGGCATGAGCGCGCCGGTTCGCGACCACGCGGGAGGTGATTCAAAAATGCACCAGGTCAGTTCCTACGACTTATATTCCGCTGAATTTGGCGCTTCGCCCGATAAGGTGTTTGCCGCCCAGGATCATAATCCCTATGTCGCCGGGCAATTTGTCTGGAGCGGATTCGATTATCTGGGCGAACCGACGCCCTACGACACGTCGCGCAGTTCCTATTACGGCATTTTGGATTTAGCGGGATTCAAGAAAGACCGACTCTACTTGTATCAATCATATTGGCGGCCTGATTTCCCAATGGCCCATATTTTGCCGCAATGGACCTGGCCCGGACGGGAAGGGCAGGTGACGCCGGTCCATGTTTTCACTTCCGGCGATGAAGCGGAACTTTTTCTCAACGGCAAATCGCTCGGCCGCAAAAAGAAGGGACCATTCGAGTATCGGCTTCGCTGGGACGATGTCGTCTATGAATCCGGCACGCTCAAAGTCATTGCCTACAAAAACGGCAAACGATGGGCCACTGACACGGTGAAAACCGCCGGCGCACCGGCCAAGCTCGATTTAAAGGCGGACCGGAGCAAAATCAACGCCGACGGCAGGGACCTGGCATTTGTAACCGTGAGCGTGAAGGATAGAAACGGCGTCATGGTCCCCTGCGCCGATAATGTCGTCCATTTTGAAATCGAAGGCCCGGGCGAAATCGTGGCTACCGACAACGGCGATCCAACGAGCATGGAATCTTTTCCATCCCACGACCGCAAAGCCTTCAACGGTTTGTGCCTGGCGATCATCCGCGGCAAACCTGGTCAATCCGGGACAATCAGGTTGCGCGCCGATTCTGATTCTCTGGAAGGTGAGACCGTAATCTTGAAAAGCACTTCAAAAGGCACGGCCAGCTTGGACAATCAATGAATCAATGGGATTATTTCTTCTCTTTTTTGTCCGATAAAGGATAAAGGGGGGCCGAACCGGATTGACAGAACACGCCATGTTTGGGCAGGCTCGAATCTGACATAGCTGGAACGGTCGCAACCATTACCGAAAGCGATCCGGATATGGTGAGTTGAAAAAAGGCCCCGAACCATCCCTGGTTAACCGGGACAGTGCCACGAGGCGGGCAAGGCATTTGGTTGTTTAGTTTGATGTAGGTGAGCTTTCCTTCCTCGTGAAGGGTTGAAGGGTTCGTAATCGAGGCCACAGTTCGTAATATGAACATCCATTTGGGGAAACAATCTTGTGGCGGCTTGGGAAGCCTCACCCTGCGCCAGCGTCAACTTTCATGGTGCATTTCCTGTATAGGTCGGCGTGTGAGGTTCAAAATCGCTGGCCCACTGTCAGACATTGTTGCTCGCAAGTACCAACTCCAGCGAACTGACCTTGATTTCAATCGTGATAGGTATTCCGCCGTTGATAATCACGCGACCGGCAGCAGAATCATACTTAATCTCATTGAGATCGTAGTCGCGCACTTTCTCAGTGTCATTGACAGTCAG
>DATAST010000205.1:0-21587 GCA_036269115.1 Verrucomicrobiia bacterium
CTGTCGTTACCCGCCAACGGGCAACAATTCTCCCTCTACCAGCGGGAGAGGGCCGGGGTGAGGGAGAGTCCTCCAAACGGAGATATTCCTTGGTTCATCGAAAGCCCCCCTTTTGGTTTTTCGCATCCATTTTGACGCTAATCTGAAAAGTCTTTATGAAAAAATATATTCTACCTCTCATTGCCTTTGGCGCATTGACCTTCGGCATCGTTTCGATGGTTAAATCGCAGCCAAAACTGGAAGCAACTGTGCCGCCATCGCCGCCGCCCGTATCCCCATTCGACCATACGGTGGCTGCGGACGGCCTCGTCGAATCCAGCAGCGAAAACATTTCCATCGGGACTCCTATTGCCGACGTGGTGAGTGAAGTGCCGGTCGTGGTAGGCCAGCGGGTAAGGGCAGGGGACGTTCTCTTTAAGTTGGACGACCGGCAACTTGAGGCGGAGTTGGCTGTGCGCAAAGCCGAGTTGGATGTCGCTCAAACGCAAGTAACGGTGGACACCGCGTCTTACGACGACGTGAAACAGCAGCTTGATTTTGCCGAATCGCTTTCCGACAAACGGGCCATCAGCTCCGAGGAACTTTCCAAACGCACGCACGCCGTGGATGTGGCGCGAGCAAAATTGGAAGAATCCCGCGCGCAGGTCGCGGCCGCCACCGCCGAGGCCGGAAGTGTTCAAACGCAGATTGATCGTAGCACGATTCGAGCGCCGATAGACGGCGAAGTGCTCCAGTGCAAAGTGCACCTGGGTGAATTTGCTCCGGCGGGCGTGACCGAAACGCCGCTGATTCTGCTTGGTAGCTTGAAACCTTTGAACATTCGAGTGGACGTGGATGAAAACGAAGCGTGGCGCGTGCAGCCGGATGCCCGGGCGGTCGCGACGGTTCGCGGCAATGCGAACCTGAAAACGCAACTTACTTTCGTTCGATTCGAACCGTTTGTCCTGCCCAAAAAATCCCTGACTGGCGATAGCACTGAGCGCGTGGATACGCGAGTTTTGCAGGTTATTTATCGGGTCGAAAAGGACAAGCTGCCCCTTTTCGTCGGCCAGCAAATGGATGTGTTTATTGATGCGCCCGCGCCGGAAGAGCAAGCGGCGCGCTAATTTGAGGTGAATATGAATGCAACTCCCATCAAGCAATGGTTACCGTCATTAGTGGCGTCTTCGGTGGTTTTATTATGCGGATGCGCGGTTGGACCGGACTATCATCCGCCGCAGACGTCAGTCCCGTCAACCTACGGAGAAAAATTGGCGGACACGAACGGCCCGGCCGAGGCGAGCCTCGATCAATGGTGGCGGCTGTTCCACGACGCGGAACTCGATGCACTCATTCGTGAGGCCAGGGTATCAAATTACGACATTCGCATCGCCGGTGCGCGCGTGCGGGAGGCGCGCGCCGAGGCGGGCATTGCGCAATCGGCCTTGCTGCCGTCCATTGACGCAGATGGCGCATATACGCGCGAGCGGTTGAGCAAAAACACCCCGAACGGTTTTGTGGCCCAGGCGGCGGGACAATCGCTGGTTCAGAATTTTTATTCCGCCGGCTTTGACGCAAGCTGGGAAATTGATGTGTTTGGAGGCAATCGCCGCGCGCTGGAAGCGGCCGGGGCCGACGTGGGCGCGAGCGTGGAATCGGGCCGGGACGTTTTGGTAACGGTGCTGGGAGATGTGGGGCTGAACTATCTTGACTTGCGCGGTTTGCAAAAGGAATTGGCTGTCACCCGGGATAATTTGCGCCTGCAACAGGAGACTTTGAAATTGACGCAGGACCAATTCAAAGCTGGCTTGGCCACCGAGGTGGATACGGCTCGCGCTGAAGCGCAGACAGAGAACACCCTCTCGCAAATTCCACTACTTGAAGAGAGCATTGAGAGCACGATCCACCGGTTGGCCGTTCTGACCGGCAAACAGCCAGGCGAACTGGAGTCCGAACTTAGTGTAGCGGCCCCGATCCCATCGGCCATTCCCTCAATCCCTGTGGAAATTCCGTCTGATCTCCTGCAACGGCGGCCGGACATTCGAGAGGCCGAACGGGAAGTAGCCGCGTCAACCGCTCGTATTGGAGTGGCCAAAGCGGATTTGTTTCCAAAATTTACGCTCGCCAGCGCGACTGGTTTGCAAAGTATCAGCGCGGGCAAATTTTTCGACGCGGAAAGCGGTATCTGGTCCTTCGGCCCGAGCATGAGTTGGCCGGTATTCGCCGGCGGCCGGATTCGCCAGAATATTAAAGTCCAAAATGCGCGGCAGGAACAGGCCCTGGATCGTTATCAGCAAACCGTCCTGGCCTCACTTGAGGAAGTCGAGAATTCACTCGTGGCCTGCAATAAAGAATTGGAACACCACGACGCGCTCGCCCGCTCTGAAGCGGCCGACCGGCGGGCGGCGGATTTAGCTGAAGAACGTTATCGGAGCGGCCTCGAAGATTTTCTGGATGTGCTGGAGACGCAACGGACTCTGCTCGCGGTTCAGGACGATCTCGCCCAAAGCGAGCGCAATTTGGGCCAGAATGTCATTCGTCTTTATAAGGCGCTTGGCGGCGGTTGGGAATCTACGGCGGAGATGTCCGGCATTGGCAACAAGCCGGATCATGACTGGCTGGAGTAAACCGGTTCTTCAAACGAGAAAACTATGTCACCTGAAACTGAATTCTTAATCTGTTTTTGCACCGTGTGCTCGCTGGTACTCTTCGGTTTGCTCTGGCACGATGAGTCGTCGCGGTGAAGCGACGGGCTTCAGGGATTAGCCAGCCGGAAATATTGTGCAGGCAGCGAGTTGGTCACGGTGGCGGCTGTGCCCGATACGCCGTTGCTAATGGTCGTCCAATTGGGCGAAGCCAGATTGGTTGTGCTTTGCAAAATGTAAGTGTTTGCCCAAGCCGGCCAGGAGAGAACGCTTTGATGGCCGTCAAATAATATTTTTAAAGCGGGAGGAGATAAGGTCAACTCAAACACCGTACCCTTGCCGCTGGTGCCGCCGCCGGATGCCGTTCCGTAAAGAATGCCGTTGGCTGCGGTCAAACCGGCAAAAGGAACGGCGCCGTCACGACCATCTGTGAATGAATATAGCGGCGTCAGGGCGCCATTGGTGATGATTTGGAAAATACTGCCGTAACCGTTGGTGCCGCCTGCGTAGGATGTTCCATAAAGATTGCCGTCGCCGGCCTGCACCAAACCGGCTTCAGGAAGGGCGCCATCATGACCATCGGTGAACGAATAAATTGGCGTCAGGATGCCATTGGTCGTAATTCGGAAAATCGCACCGTCGAGGTTCGTGCCGCCATCCTCTGTTGTTCCGTAAAGATTGCCGTCGTTGGCCTGGACAAGGCCGGCAACAGGATAGGCGCCATCATGACCATTGGTGAATGAATAAAGCGAAATCAGGGCATTGGTGGTGATTCGGAAAACAGCGCCAAAGCCGTTTGTGCCCCCTTCATAAGTTGTTCCGTATAGATTGCCGTCATTGGCCTGCACCAGAGCGGCTTCAGGAAAGGAGCCGGTATGACCGTCGCTGAAGGAATAAAGCGGGGTCATGGCGCCGTTCGTAGACATCCGGAAAACCGTGCCGTCGAAGTTGGTGCCGCCTTCTGTTGTCGTTCCATAAATAAAGCCGTCGCCAGCCTGCACCAACCCGCCGCGAGGATTGGCGCCATCACGACCATAAGTGAAGGAATAAAGTGGTGTCATGGCGCCATTGGTGGTGATTCGGAATACAGCGCCATAGCCATTCGTGCCGCCATCCTCTGTCGTTCCGTACAGGTAGCCGTCGGTAGCCTGCACCAAACCGGCATAAGGATGGGCGCCATCATTGCCCCCGGTGAAGGAATAAAGCGGGGTCAGAGCTCCGCCGACAGTGATCCGAAAAATCGTGCCATAGCCGTTGGTGCCACCTTTCTCAGTCGTCCCGTAAAGATTGCCATCATTGGCCTGCGCCAAACCGGCCACGGCGTTGGCGCCGTCGTTACCACCTGTAAAGGAATAAAGCGGAATGAATGAGGATTGGGCACCCGCCATCTGGATGCCAGTCAACAACGCCGACACAACCAGAAGTCGTTTAGCCTGGATTTTCATCCTGTTTTGAAGTTTGCGTTATCTTCTGACGTTTCCATCGGGAAACGCGCGCCTTCTGTCGCATTGTATTGCTTTTAGGCAGATTTTCAAGACTTTTTCTCGCCTTTTTCCGGTTCGCATTGCATGACAACGCCGCAACCCGCGACCGATTACTTGATTCGTTCCACCCGGCCGACCATAAAGACATAGGAAAGTGCGCCAATAAGCGCGAGAACCGCCACAAAGACCATGCCGGGCGCAAAATTATTTTCACGCACCAACAAACCGATGACGAGCGGCACGACAATGGCCGCGCAATTGCCGAAAAAATTGAACATGCCACCCGTCAGACCGATTAATTGTTTCGGCGCCAGTTCCGCCACAAATACCCAGGCGATGGACGAGAAGCCGTTGCCGAACCCGGCAATCGCGAGAAACAGAATAATGAAGACTGGATGGCTCACATAATTCGCGCCGACGATGCTCGTGCAGAGCAGCAGGCCGGAAATGACCGGCACTTTGCGCGCTGTGGTGACGGACCAGCCGCGCCTGAGCAAAAAATCGGAAAGCAGCCCGGAGGCGATAACGCCGCAAAACGCAGCGAAGAACGGCAGTGACGCGTAATAACCAACTCGAATAAAATCTATATGGCGGTATTTAATGAGATACGTCGGAAACCAGGTGAGGAAAAACCAGAGCGTGGCATTCACCGCGAATTGGCCGATGTAAATGCCCCAAAGTTTCCGCCGCGAAAGGACCAGGCCAAGGTCGGCCCATTGAATTTTTTCCGGCGCTGAAGAGACCGGATTTGCGCTCGAGTCACCCAGGCCGCCGCCGGCCTGGATGAATTGCATTTCCGCGGGGTTGATTGCGGGAGATTCCGCCGGCCTGCGATAAAGCCAATACCAGATTCCCGCCCAAATCAATCCCGCCACGCCGGTGAAAATGAAAACCGACTGCCAGCCCAGACATTTCTGGGCCAACAGCAGGACCGGTGTCAGGAAAGCGAGGCCGACATATTGCCCGGACGTGTAGCAGCCGATGGCGCCGGCGCGTTCGTTTGCGGGAAACCAAATCGTGACCAAACGGTTTAAAAGTGGATAAGCCGGGGCTTCAAAAGTTCCCACCAGGATTCGAAGAGAAAAGAGAAAAATAAATGTGCCGACGAATCCCTGCAGCAGAGTGGCCACGGACCAAAGGCCGCAAATCAACGCATACAAAACGCGCGGCTGGACGCGATCCACCAGCCAGCCACCCGGAATCTGCCAGGCGGCGTAGGCCCAGCCGAAAGCGGACAACAACAAACCCGTATGGAACGAATCGAGTTTCAAGTCGTTGTCCAGACTGGTTGCAGCGACGGAGAGATTGCTGCGATCGAGGTAATTGATGACCACCATCACGAATAGCATCGCAAGAACCCGGTAGCGAACGCAGGTCGGTTTCTGATCGATTGGAAGCATCAGGCCGGTTTGATTATTGCGCCGAAATTGGGAATTGAACCGGCTTGCGCTCGCGGGTCGCCCGGTAAATGGCCGTGAACAACTCCACCGTGCGCCGTCCGTCTTCGCCAGTGACGGCGGGTTGCCTGCGCTCGATGATCGCCTGGAGAAAATCCTGAATCTGCAGCTTGTGAAAATGTTCCGTCGGGTCCACCGATTTGAAAAGCTCCGCGTCTTCCTGCTTCCATTTCGACAATAAATGCTCCTCGCCGGGAATTGTCCAAACGTCGTTAAAAGGCGGCTCAATAATTTTGGTCATCCCGGCCACGAACATCGCGCCGCCGTCGGTTTGCACACCCACGGACGCGCCGTTCGCGCCGTGCACCGACACACGGGCATTGAGAGCCGGATTCAAGCTGTTGCTCACGAGAATGTTTCCCAGCGCGCCGTTTTTAAAACGGACGACTGCGGCCGCCGTGTCATCCACTTCGATGTACGGATGGTTCAGGTTTGCCCAATAGCCAAAAACTTCCTCCGGCTCGCCCAGGTACCAGAGCAGCAAATCGAGCTGGTGTGGTGATTGGTTGACCAGCACGCCGCCCCCTTCGTGCTGCCAGCTCCCGCGCCATGGATCGCTTCGATAATAAGCTTCATCCCGCCAGCCGAAAATAGTCGCCGTGCCGAGAATCGGCTTGCCCAGCTTGCCGGATTGGATCGCCTGTTGAATGCGCTCGCACGATGCGTAAAATCGCCGCTGGCTAATCGTTCCAAGAATGACTTTGCCGTCGCGCGCAGCGGCGAGCATCGCATCGCAGTCGGCCAGGGACGAAGCCAGGGGTTTTTCGACCAGCACGTGCACGCCTGCTTTTGCCGCGGCGATTGTCGGCGCGGCGTGTTGCGGATGCGGCGTGCAAATGAAAACTGCCTCCACGCCGCTTTTGGCAATCATTTCGTCAACTTTCGTGAAACCAGCCACACCGTATTTTTCCGCAAATACATTTGCCTTTTCCGGCGTTCGCGCGCAAACGGCAACGAAGCGGGATTCCGGCAGGCTTTGGAGCGCTACCGCGTGAGAGTGGCCAACCTTTCCACAGCCAATCAAACCCGTTTTGATTTGTCGCATAGATTCCTTGTGCCCGGTGTCCACGCTTTAACGTGTTCGGCCGGTTTTAATTTGCGCATAAGTTTGATCAGGGCTTCAACAACACTTTCATTAGCCCGCGTTCCCCGGCGTAGAGCCGTTCGAACCACTGCGCGCCTTCTTCCAGCGGTGCGGCGGCGCTGATGAACCCGGTCACATTGATTTGGCCGCTGGCGATGAGGTTGAGACACTCCGGATACTCGCCGGCAGATGCGCAGGTGCCGATGAGCGACAACTCGCGCGTGACCACGGCCTGGAGCGGCAAATCCACCTGTGGTTTCAGATTGCCGACAAGTGTCACGCTGCCGCCCTTGCGGACGCAATCAATCGCGGTCTTGACGGTTTGCGGCAGGCCAACAACTTCAAATGCCGCGTCCGCGCCGCGCCCATCGGTGAGCGAACGGATTTTTTCCGGCAAATCGACATGGCTGGCCGTGAATGTTTGGCTGGCTCCGAACTTGGCCGCGAGAGCCAGCCTGCTTTCGTCGAGATCAATGGCGATGATTCGTTTACAGCCGGCGACTCGTAACGCCTGGACGATGAGCAACCCGATCATTCCTGTGCCCACTACCGCTGCAGTTGCATCCTCGCTCAGCGGCGTGCGTTTGACGGCATGAACCGCGACGGAAACGGCCTCCACCATCGCCGCCTGTTCAAAGCTTAAATGATCGGGCAGACGATATAGAATCCGTTGCGGCACGGCGACGAACTCGGCGAACGCCCCGTGGCGGCGATATTCGGCGCAGGACACACCCAGCACGCGGCGATTCTCACAGAGATTTACTTTGCCGCGCCGGCAATACCAGCAGTCGCCGCAATAAATTGTTGAATCAAACGTGACGCGGTCGCCGATTTTCCACTCGGTGCCGCCGCCACCGATTTTCGCAATTTCTCCGGCGGCTTCGTGCCCCATTACAATCGGCGGAATCCGCCGGCCCGAACTGCCGTCCATGCCGTGCACGTCGCTGCCGCAAATGCCGCAAGCGCGCACCCGCACGAGAACCTCGTCGGGTTTCAATTCGGGCATCGCAAAATCCTCGATGGCAAAACGGCGGTATTCCTTGAGGACAAGTGCTTTCATGCGGGCAGCTTACCGATTCCGGGCGAGAAATCCATTCGGTTGTCGGGATTTTCGTGAACTGTCTAGTGGCGCAGGCATCCTGCCTGCGAGGTTCTTGGATTTGCGATGTGTCGAAACTTTCCGTGGACCGGGACCCACAACAATTCCTGCGCCATTGTAGGCCGTGTGCCCTCACACGGCGTTTTCAGGTCTCGATGAACTGGTTAAACATCAAACGCCCAATATCGAAGGAGCGTTGGGCGTTCAGCGTTGAGAGTTCGGCGTTCGGCGTTTTTGGCTTCGCAGGTTTGAGAACCCCAACGCCAGCAAAGAGACAAAGCCAGCGCAGAGGCCGAAGTTGGCTTCCGGAATCGTCGGATTTCCGTTCTCTGAACCTGAACCCGAGAAAGAAGGCTCGGAGCCGAGAGTGGTTCCATATTGAAAAACCACGTCACTAATCGTGTTCAGGTTTCCATTGAATCCGCTAAGCTTGAACGTCATCGAATCCTGGATGTACGGCCCGTGGGTCTTGAGTCCGTCGCCGGTCGAGCCATTGTATCCCGCTGAAAGAAGCCCATAAGGCGAGCCATCCAGAGTGTCCCCTTTGCCCGCAAAATTTCCATTGCCGAAAATCCCAAGACCAGTGCTGGAAATACCGGCAGTCGCGCCATCGGGTGCTCCGGAGAGACCGCTGAGATATTCCCATTGTTGACCCAGGACAGAACCGTTATCCACCGAAAGCTGCTTGCCCTCGTTCCATTCCTTGCTCCCGGCCCCGGCAACGGCGGAAACAGGAGTCAGACTGTCTGCGCCCGAAAAGAATACGGCGGTCAGTATGTGGCTTTGGTCAGGCGTGTCTCCGGTAAAAGTATTGGCTAGAGAGATGATTAAGTCTCCTTTTCCATCCGTGCTGAACGTTGCGCTGGCGCTGATGCCGGTGCCACCAAAAGCCGACGATCCCGAAAAAGTGATTGCCGCTGAAGCTCTCGCAGTGACCGCACACACCGCTAACGCGGCTGCGAATCTCAAAAATGAATTGGCGACAATTTGCATTTTTGTGTGATCAATTCGGCCACTGAAGGTCAGCCGCCTTCGCCTCAACCCCAGAAGCGTTTCCATGTTAGCCAAACGTTTCAGACTTGGGCTTACACTTCCAAGACCTTCGTATCCGTAATTTGGACATGCCTCAAACCCAAGTGAGGTGATAATTAAACTGGCAAATAAAGGCGTTTCAGAGCAGTGATGCGGCGAAGTTGCCAGAAACGAATCTGTCGTAACCTGATTGTAACATTTTTTATAAGGCATAGATGAAGCGAAGATTCGGATTTGTTTCCGCTTGTAGTCATTCGTGTTATGGCTCAGCCTTCGGACATCACCATGACCTCTCTCGATAATCCGGTTATCTTCCTGGCAACTGCCAATGCCGACCGGTCTCGATCGTTTTATGAGAAGGTACTTGGCCTGACATTTGTGGCAGATGAGCCGCCAGCGTTGGTATTCAAGGTCGGAGATAGGATGTTGCGCATCCAAAAGGTTGAACGTGTCGTTGCCGTTCCATACACCGCGCTGGGTTGGGCAGTTTCAGATATTCGGAAGACAGCACGTGAGTTGAATTCCGCCGGGATTATCTTCGAGCGTTTCCAGGGCATGAACCAGGATAGCGACGGTATTTGGCAAGCGCCCAGCGGTGCGTTCATCGCCTGGTTTCGGGACCCCGATGGTCATGTTTTATCGTTGACGCAATTCCTGCGATGAACATGTTATTGAAAAGCTTAACATCGCAGTCGACAAAATGTAACGCCCCTAATTCATTGATAATTAGCCATTTACAAAAATGTAACGGGTCCGAGCCGATTTGCAACGGGGAGTGTAACGCCAATTATTATGAAGATACCGCCAATGAGCGATTTGACTAACATGACCCGGCGCGATGCCGTCAAGACAATGGGTGGATTGGCCATGGGAGCAATGCTGCCGGGTTTCGTCTCCGCCACAGACTCCAAATCACGCAAGCCAAACATCATATTCATTCAGTGCGACCAATTTCGCGCGGATGTGTGCCGACGCGAAGGATTTCCCCTGGACACAACGCCCTTTTTGGATTGGCTGGCGCGCACCGGTACCTGGTTCAACCGGGCCTATGCCGCGTCGCCCTCATGCGTTCCCAGCAGGAATGCTTTGTGGACGGGGCGATGGCCGACGGCAACCGGCGTCAAATCAAACGCGAACCTGGACAGTTTCCCGAATTTCAAAGTCGGAATGGATGAGGTGATCAAATCGCAGGGTTACAAAATGGCGGCCATCGGGAAAATGTTTCATTCCTATTTGCGCCTGCGCAAAGACCAATTCGATTATTTCAAAACATATTCCCATTTGGGCGAACCGGGCGTGGAGGATGCCAAGACAGAGAAATTTAACCAATTTCTCGAAAACACGCATTTTTACGCCAACCTCGAGCCGGCGCCCTTTCCGGTGGAAATGCAGCAGCCCTATCGCATGGTTACGGACACGCAGGAATGGATTGATTCGCTGGATGGACAACAGCCGTTTTTCATTTATCTGTCCATGAACGAGCCGCACAATCCGTATCAGGTTTCCGAGCCGTATTACTCGATGTTTCCTCCGGACAAATTGCCGCCGCTGGCGTCCGGGCCGGAATCGATCCGGTTAAAAGGGGAAAAGTACATGCAGTTGAAAGAATTGATGCTCAGGGCCTATCCGGATTTGGAAAAGGACCTTCCCCGCCTTCGCAGCATCTATTTTGGCATGTTGCGGCTGATCGACGACCAGGTAAAACGGCTGGTAACTTTTCTCCAGGACAAAGGCCTTTACGAAAACACGCTGATTATTTTTGACGCGGACCATGGCGATTACGTGGGCGAGTACGGCATGATGAAAAAAGGCGCCGGAGTTCCCGAATGCCTGACGCGCATCCCGATGATTTGGCACGGGCCGGGCGTTGTTCGCCAGGCCGCACCGCATCCGGCGCATGTTTCCAATACGGACATGTTTCCAACCATCTGTGAAATGCTGGGTGTGCCCTTGCCGGAAGGTGTGCAGGGCAGAAGCCTTTGGCCGCTTCTGAGCGGACAATCGTATCCAGCGGAAGAATTCGCCAGCATGATCGTGATGCAAGGGATGGGTGGCCTGGACTACGATAGCATCAGAGAACTGGACCCTTACAAAGAAGGCACGCTCGCGCCAAAACATCCGCGTTATTTCGATGAATTGAACAGTTGGACACAAAGCGGCGTTTTGCGCGGCTTGCGCAAGGGCGATTGGAAACTGGTTTTCAACGTTCAGGGCCGGGGCGAATTGTATCATCTGGCCAGTGACCCGGCGGAATTGAAAAATCTATACGGTTTGCCCGAATACGCGCGCCAGCAAATGGAACTGCTTGCAGACATGCTCGCCTGGGAATTGCGCACGCAAGATCCGTTGCCGCCTCCGGATAGTCCGCCGCACAAGTATGTCCTTAAACGCGAGCCGCATAATTATTTTTGGGGTAAATAGCAGTTTGAAATCAGCGATAAATTGGGTTATTATTAAACATAATTTATCAGAATGAAAACATGCCTCTCTCTATCGCTAATCGGATTATCGTTGTTATTCGCAAGCGTTTGCCCTGCTTCGGAAAATTATAATGCCGACGAAGCGAAGATTGTTTCGCACGTTATTGCTGCGGTTTCCGCCAGCCCGCTGGCATTTCAGGACAAGGCCAGCGCGGAGGACATTCTTTCATCGCTGAAACAGTCTGGATATTTGAATTTTGGCATGGTTTTAGACGGTCAGAAACACGTTTTTGCGTCTTATTTCAAACCGAATACTGCTTTGCAGAAAAAAGACGTCATGGCCAGCATTTTGAAATCACTGCCTGCGCATGTTGCCGACGGTTTGTTCCAAATGGATCATGTGGCGTTTGCGATTACTCCGATGCGGTCTGGTTCTGAAGTGATCGGATATGTAATCGTCGGAAAAATAAGTCCTTGATCTCCTGGGATTCCACAGATTTCGCTGATACTGGATGCGATATGTATGTCGAGCTTGTCGGCGGCTTGATCTGCCTGCCGTTGTCGCATCATCAGGGCTGTAGCTTGAAATCTTGACGGATTTCCCCAAAGGCTGATTCGCGTATTGAACACCTGAACCGCTGCTATCTTAGACGTATCAAATTATCTGACGGTTATTCTCCCTCTCCCTCGCGGGAGAGGGCTGGGGTGAGGGAGAATCTGTCGGACGTTGTTCCCAGTGCACTTGCAATTGGTCTACTTTGGCTGAGAAGAGTGAGATTAAAGAAGTGATGTCGGAAGCATTCTCACGGCAATGGCGGGCCGACTTCGATGCGGTAAAATTGCGCCGGGTCCAAGCCAGTGCCGATGCTCCAATCGAATGGCATGGCTACGGGATTGGTGATCAATAGCGTGGTCCAATCCACGAGATTCGACGAGCTTTGCACAGCATAATCCGGCCCTATCTGGCCACTAACCGAGAATCCAAGCTGGCCGTTTGCAATTTGCGGCAGCGTGATGCCTGGCAGCGCCAAAGGATTAACAATCACGCTAAAGCTTTGCGTTGCGCTCAGGCTCGGCGAGCCGTTGTCGCTGACCACGACCCTGAATGGATCGGTTGTGTTGGCCTGGGTCACCAACGGCCGCCAGTTGAGCACTCCACTTGCGGCGTCAAGGGTCGCATTGGTGGGACCGATCGGCAGACTGTAAGTCAAGGTTTGGCCGGCATCCGAGTCGGTCGCGCTGTTGGTAATGACGAAATTCACCCCCACATTGATCGTGCTGCCGCTAATTGCTGCCAGTAATGGCGCATGATTAACCGGCGCGGCGATGATATGCACATTCACCAGGTTGGTGTAAGAGAAGCCAGTATTGTCCATCACCGTGAACTGAAAGCTGCCCAATCCATTCGTGCCGATCGTCGGAGTGAATTGCGCGGTTTGCCCGCTCAACCCGACTGTCCCGCTGACGGCTCCAAACACGGCGTAGGTTGAGTTCAAACTGGCGTTGGTAAATCCTCGCGTGTATTGCGTCAAATCTACATTCAAGACTGCGCCGGTGCCGCAATCATAATGCGGCTGGGCCAGCCAGTTCAGATAACGCTCCAGTTCGGTGTAGCCATCGCCCACGAGGTCAATATTTGCGTCCGAAAAATCTCCCGGAGCCGAGTTGGTGTTCAGTCCCTTGATTTGCTCCCACCAATCCGGCAAGCCGTCGTGGTCGGTGTCCACCGGCACATTGTATGTGTAGTACGGCGGCCAGGGCGCGTTGGCCGAGTAATTCGGCAATGCCGGGTTGGTGGATTGATAGTCGTGCACGTCCGTCTGCGAATCTATGATGCCGGGATAATCCGGGCCTGGGTCGTCCTGCACGTAGCCATTAATAGTGTAAGTCGGGCCATTCGTGCCTTTGTAATGTACGGTGCCATCCAGCACCTCGCCAATCGTCCGCTGGTCGATCAGATCTTCGGTCGGTTCGTTGCAGCCAGAATCGGACAGCACGAGCTCGCGGGCATTCGTGGCGCTTTGAGTGTCCACGTAGGACGGATAGAGTTCCGTGCCGTTGGTCACCAACCCCGTCAACGGCAAGCCGTTGTTAAATGAACCGGCTGCCCAGTTGTTGGCAAAGTAATTTCGACCCTCCATCACATTGCCATTCATGTAAATATATTCCGTGCCCCAGTTTGTATTGATGGGATCCAGTTTCAACAACCACGTCACGTATGGGTTGCTCGGGTAGGGCTTGTAGTAATTGTTGACGTAGTTGAGCCGCGCCACGCCGCCATCGGTACTGCGCGCCGTCCAGTTATAGACGACATTGTCGCGGATATCGAGCGAGCCGGCGTAATGACTGCTCTGGTCCAGTCCTCCCGCCAGCGACCAATTCCGGTCTGTTGAATGCGCGATGAGATTATGATGGTAACTGCCGATTTCGCCGCCGATGGATGCCGCAAAGGCGTGCGGCTGGTAACAGTTGGTGCAGCCGGTCGCAGACCGTTCCGCATCATTATAGTGGTAAGAAAACCGCAATGGCTCCGAAATAATGTTGTGCTGGTAGCTGACGTTGCACAGACTGCTGCCCACTTTGGACGTCTGCAATGAATTGCATGCCACGTCCAGCGACCAGCTCGATGTGATGTGGTCGAAGATGCTGTCGTGCGCGCTGCCGGGACTCATCGCGTCCATGGACTGTTCGGCATGATCGCCCACTCGGAAATGCATGTACCGCATGTTGACATCGCCCGGGCCGCTGCAGCCTGCCCGCCAATTGGCGATGCAAATGCCGTCGCCCGGCGCCGTCTGGCCGGCGATGGTCACATAGCCATTGCCGATGACACACGATGAATCCAGCCAAATGACTCCCGACACGCGAAACACGATTGTCCGCGGCCCGCTCGCACCGATAGCTGCCCGATAACTTCCAGGTCCGCTGTCATTCAAATTCGTTACTTCGACCACCACGCCGCCGCGTCCGCCGCGCGACCAGCGGCCATAGCCCTGCGCGCCGGGAAAGGCCAGGTGCCGTGTGCGAAATTCCCAAACCGGTCCCTTTACCAGATTAGTCACTCCGTTGTCGGTGTCCATTTGATCCACGCGCCAGTAGTACGTGAATCGACTATTTAAATTCGTGACGTTAAAGCTGTTGGTCGTTCCCGGAAACGCCAACGAGGCCGCCAGGAACGCATTCGAATCTATCGTGGCATTGGCCACAGTCTGACTGTTAGTACCGAAATAAAGATAATTGGAAATGGCAAATCCAGCCGGTTGCCATTGCAAGGCCAGCCCCCCGGCGTTGGCCGTCTCTGGCAAAGGAACATCGTTGTTGGCGAACACATGTTCGTCGCCTGATGCAGGAGAAATTGTCGTTGCCGTCGTGCCCGGTGGACTTGGCCGGTCAATTTCAAATCCATTCAAGATTGTAAAATCCAGGGAGCTGCTGTGGTCGGGATCAAAATTGAGCAACACCGGCTGGTTATCGTAGCTGTTGGTGACGTAAAAGAACGCAAAACCGCATTTGCTATCGTTGGTTGCCACCTCGCTTGGTGTATTCGTGAAGACCGGCGTTCCGTTGACGCTCACGATGCACTTGCTGATATTGGCGGCGTTGGTGTGCCAGGATGCCCCCTTAAGACCCCACGGGTCGTTATGGTAGGTCGTGATCGTATGAATTCCGGACGAAAGACCATTGATGGTCATGCTGAGTGCGCCACCGTTGGTATAGGGCTGATCCACCTTGAGTGTGTCATCTTTCCAATGTGCCCAGCAGCCGTCTGTGGAGAGGCGCCAGCCCGAATTAGGATCCGTACTGGTCGAATTGCCATTTTTGTTCGCGTAATTTGCGTTCAGATAGTGAGTGGCGTCGGCGACTGGCGGAACGGTCATTGTCACCGTGCAGGAGATGACGCTCCCGGCATTGGTGGTGACAGGCAAACCTGTGTCGGGATCGTACGTGTAAACGTAATTGGTAAACGAATGTGACGCCGTGGCGCCATTCAAATCGCTGGCCATATACCATGGCGTGAACCCGGGCGCCGTGACATCGGACCGCACCGCGCCGTTGATATCCACGCTCAATAATTGGGCTGAGGCAGACCCACCTGACAACGCAGCCGATAAGGCGAAATAAAAGCAAAAGGATTTCATAATTCCCGAAATGATTAGCCTGCTGCTGAACTGCGGGGATTTGTACCCGAGCACATTAACATAAAATCGCGTCCACTAGAATGCCTATTACACTACCGTTTGCTCGCAGTCAAAGCGCACCCAAATTACTTGCGTTTTCTGACGGATGAGTTGCTAAAAATGTCTTCCGAAAAATATGTGTCGGTCGCCGAATTTTCACGGCGATTCCTCGACGACGAATGAAATCTTCGCTCTAAATCGGGGGCAGCTCTTGCGCCAGAATGACCGGGCTGGAATGAATTATCGTCCGAGCCAGCCGCCGTCAATATTGATAATCGCACCGTTGAGGTAATCTGAATCGGGCGAGGCAAGGAAGAGGCAACCCCCCGCGATGTCTTCGGTTTTTCCCCAGCGATTTTCCGGGATTCGATCGAGAATGGCCTGGTTGCGCTTGGGGTCTTCGCGCAGGGCGCGCGTGTTTTCCGTGGCGATGTAGCCTGGGGCGATGGCGTTTACATTTACGCGCTCTTTGGCCCATTCATTCGCCAATGCTTTGGTGACCCCCGCAATCCCGTGTTTGCTCGCCGTGTAAGCCGGAACCAGGATGCCGCCCTGAAAGGAAAGCAAGGACGCAATATTGATGATCTTGAGGCGAGCATCGGCCCCGGATTTCTCGCGGCCCTGGGATAGCCACCATTTTGTCACCGCCTGGCAAAGAAAAAACGGCGCGGACAAATTTGTCGCGATGACCGCATTCCAGTCGGCTTCAGAGAAATCTACCGCAGGGGCCCGGCGAATAATGCCGGCGTTGTTAATGAGCGCGTCGATGCGTCCGGTTTTCCCCAAAATTTCCGAAACCAGACTTGCCGCTGCGCTTTGTGTTGTAGCCCCGAGGTCTGCCTGGATGGGAATGAAACCTTCGCCACTGCCGCACAAGCCGGCTGTTTCGGTCAAACTGCCGCGGGCCACACCGATGACCCGGGCGCCTTCGCGCGCGAATGCGGAACAAATGGTTTGTCCGATGCCCCGGCTGGCGCCGGTGACGACGATGACTTTATTCTCGAACCGTTTCATTGAGCTTCGCAAGTCGCGGATATTGCTCAAAGAAGCGGCGGCGCGTCCAGTACGAAATCAGGGATCTGTTACTGCCAATGCGGGCGGACCCAGACGTCGCGATGACCATGATGCACCCAGCGGCCCTGGACCCAGACGGCGCCCGGTCGCGGACGCGGTCCCCAATAACCACTTCTCCAGATCCAGCGCCCCTGCCAGTCCCAGAAACCGGGTGTCCAGACAAACGTCACGTTCGGTTGGGGCGGGATAACTTCCGTCTCGGGCGGCGGCGGGCTTTCTGGTCCAGGCGGCGGGGCCTGCTCGGTTACGCACCCTGCAAACAACGCCAGGCACGCGGCCAACGAAATGATTCTTGTCGAAATTAGCTTTTTCATAAACAGTTGACTTTCGCTCAAATTGCTCCCGTAATTAAGTTCGCTGTTTCCCGTGGATTTGCAATACTTTTTTGGATTCGCATTCCCTAATTTCTAGTGCGCGGGCGCCCGGGCCGGCGGCCGTATGACGCGCTTGAAAAGGAAAATGATCGGCACGCATGCAAGCGATAGCAGGCAGAAAAACCGGAAATTGTCCACAAATGCCCAGAGGTGAGCCTGTGCGTCGAGAGTCTGGTAAAGGAGACTGTAAGCTTGTCCCGTGGCTGTGACGGGGTCGGTCTGTCGTGCCAGTGCGTGCTGAGCTGCCGATAGTTGCTGTGTAAAGCCCGGGTCTGTGGACGTCATGTGCTCCACCATCAGCGCCTGGTGTTTCTGCGCGCCGCGCGCCAGCATCGTCGTCACAAACGCAATGCCGAGGCTGCCGCCGAGATTGCGCATGAGATTGTAAAGGCCGGATGCGTTTCCAATTTGGTTTTGCGCCAGGTGTCCCATGGTGGTCGTGGTGAGTGGCACAAAAATGAAACTGATGGCGATGCCGTTCAACACGCTTGGAAAAATCACGCTGGCGGCGCTCACCTGTAAATTGATGCTGCTCAGCATCCATGCCGAATACGCCAGAAGGCAAAACCCGAAGCATAGCAAATAGCGGTTCCGGATTTTACCAACGATGCGTCCTACCATAAACGTGGTGATAAATGCCGCCACGCCGCGCGGCGATTGCGTGAGTCCGCTTTGAAGGGCAGGGTAGCCCATCAGCGTTTGCATAAATAGCGGCAGCTCGGCCGTGGTGCCGTAAAGGACACCCGCCAGCACGGTCATCAAAAAAACGCCCACCGCAAAATTCCGGTTTCTAAACACGCGCAAATCCACCAGCGGATGTTCGGCGGTGAATTCACGCACGATAAACCCGATTAACGCCACAATGGAAATCACCATCATCCATCGGATCCAAACCGCTCCCAGCCAGTCTGCTTCCTGGCCCTTGTCGAGGGCGACTTGCATGGTGGCAAGCCAGATGCACAAGAGCCCGAATCCGATGAAATCGATGGTGGCGTGTTTATTACGCTTGATATAGGGCGGATCCTCGACAAGCCATTGCGCCATAAACATTGCCAGTATTCCAAACGGCAGGTTCACGTAGAAAATCCAGCGCCAGGAAAAATTGTCCGTAATCCAGCCGCCGAGCGTCGGCCCCAGGATCGGCGCCACCACGACGCCCTGAGCAAATGCCGCCATGGCCACACCCCGTTTGTGCGGTGGAAAACTTTCCAGCAAAACCGCCTGCGCAATCGGCACCATTGCGCCTCCGCCCACGCCCTGCAATATTCGGGCGATGATCAGCGTCGGCAGGGTTGGCGCCGCCCCGCACAACGCCGACGTGGCCGTAAAAATCCCGATGCACATGATCAGGAGCCGTTTGCGCCCAAAATAATTCGAGAGCCATCCGGTCATCGGCAGGATAATCGCGTTGGATACCAGATAGCTCGTCAGCACCCACGTCGCCTCGTCCGGGGTTGCCGACATGCTCCCGGCAATGTGCGGCAGGGCGATGTTCGCGATAGAAGTGTCCAGCACTTCCATAAACGTCGCCAGCATCACCCCGACTGCGATCAGCCAGGGATTATGTCGTGGATGCCATTCCTGAGTCATTGAATTTGCGATTTACGATTTACGAGGGTCATTGTCATTCTCATCCTCATCGTCATCGTCACCTTCGGTTGGATTTCATTTCTTCATCGCCGTTTTAAAACCAACCGCAGCCGCAACAGCCAAAATGATTGCTACAATCGCCATCAGGAATTTCGGCACTTTGACTGTGGATGTCAGTACCGTCGGTACGACTGAGAGTCCGGGCCCGATGGTTTTGCCGGCAGGCAACGCCTCATCAAAGACAATCTTCACCGGCACGCGCTGCACTACTTTCACATAATTGCCTACGGCATTTTCCGGCGGCAACAGGCTGAAGACCGCCCCGCTGCCGGCTTGTACGCTATTCACGTGCGCGCGAAAGGTTTTGCCTCCCAGCGCGTCTATGGTTACCAACGCGGTTTGGTTCGTCTGCATGTCGGCGAGTTGCGATTCCTTGAAATTCGCAGTCACCCAAACGTCTCTCGGTACGATCGAGAAAATCGTTTGCCCGGCCTGCAAATAATCGCCAGCCTCTACCTGCTTGCGCGTGACCAACCCGTCGCAGGGCGCGTAAATCTTTGTATAGGAAACGTTCAGTTGCGCCGAGTCTACTTCCGTTTTCGATTCGTCTAACTGCGACAGGACGGCGTCGGCCTCCGCTTTGGCTGCCGCAAGCTGCGCCTGGGCTTCGTCCACTTTGGATTCGTCCGAGGCGGCCTTGGCGTTTGCCGAATTCAAATTTGCCTGCGCTTCGTCCGCGGACGCTCTCGCCTGGTCGTATTCCTGCGGCGAAATGGTATTTTCCTTCTGCAATTGTTTCGCCCGTTCAAAATCCGCCTGGGCCCGCGCCGCCGTCGCCGCGGACGCGGCTGCATCCGCCTTTGTCTCCCGCGCATCCGCCTCGGCCGTTTTCACTTTGACCTTCATCAGATTGTATCCGGCGATGGCTGCTTTGAGATTGGACTGGGCCGAGTCCTGCGCGGCCTGTTTTTGTCCCAGTGCCGAGTTGTAATCGGAAGGGTCCAGTTCCACGAGCAGTTGGTTTGACCGGACAAATTCATTGTCCAGAACATGTACCGCGGCGACCTGGCCCGAAATCCGCGGCGCAATGGAAACAATGTGCCCCGCAATAAAGGCGTCGTCCGTGCTCTCACTCGTGAGCGTGGTTGCGAAATAATTCAATCCGTAAAACAGAAGCGCTGCCAATACGACGGCCCCAACCCCGATAACGAGAGGAGACGGCCCGTTGCCGCCGTTGGGCTTTTGTGCGGGCGGCGCCGCCTGTTGTGGTTGTGGCTGCGGCTGCGATTGCGGCGCCTGTGTCGCCGGATTGGGCGCGGCTGTCGTATTGTCACTCATGGTCTGTTTCTTTCAAATGGATATCGTGATGTTTCATTTCCTGGCCGCTCCGCTGAAAAATAAGTCCAGGATACGATCGACCGTTTTGCGGTCGACGCGGAACTTCGGCATCAGCAAGGGGGCCTTGATATAAAAATTGGTATGACCGAAGAAACCGTAGGCGAGGTCATGGCTGTCGAAACGCCGGTCCAGTTCGCCCGACCGTTGCGCCTGTGTGATGAGCGAATGGATGAACTCCATGTTGCGGCGGCACATTTTGACAAAGTCCAGTCCCGGCGGAATTTCGCCGGGCGCGGCGTAGGCCGTGGAAAAGGCGATCCGGGTCAATTCCCGGTTCTTTTGAAAATACTCGAACAACGCGATCAGAATCTCTCGTGCCTGTTCGCGAAAAGTCTCTCCCCGCGCCGCCGCCTCCTGCATCAACCGCAACCGTTCGTCCAGGGCTTCGTTCACCAGCGCCTCGAACAATCCGGCTTTATCGCGAAAATGATAATATAGCGCAGGCTTGGACACGCCCGCGTCGCTCACGATCTGTTGGACGGACGTGGCCGCATAGCCGGCATTGGCGAAGTGCTTGAGCGCCGCCTTGAGGACCTGCTTTCGTGTTTCGGGACCGTGCTTGGCCATAATACCTACCGAACGGTAGGTAAGAAAACGCAAAATGTCAAATGGATTTGCGATTTACAATTTTCACTCTCCGTAGCAGCCGACGTAAGGAGGCTCTGATTTATTCGCGGTCCATCCGTTCGGTCACCGCCGCCGCCCGGTCTGTCCAACCGTCAATCAGGCCGACAACCTTTCAACGTTTTAACGTTTTAACAAATCACGTCGTCGTTTGACATTGACACGGCCACTGTCACGCTTCAGAGTCTTTAGCCGCAACTGAAACTAAAATAATAAATTTATGGCTATCAAAGCAGGTTCCAAAGCTCCCGATTTCACGCTCAAATCAAAACAGGCCTCGGGCCTGGTGGACGTAAAATTGAGCGACAATTTCGGCAAGAAAAACACGGTGCTGCTCTTTTTTCCGGCGGCATTCACCAGCGTTTGCACCAAAGAAATGTGCGATCTGAGCGGCGGCTTGAATGCTTATACCAGCACCGGGGCGGACGTCATCGGCATCAGTATCGATACCCCATTTGCGCAGGAAGCCTGGGCGCAAAAGGAAAAGATCAGTGTCACGTTGGCCAGCGATCTGAATAAGGAAGTCATTAAGAAATACGAAGTCGTGTTTCCGATGCTGGCCGGGGTAGGGGACACCGCCGCGCGCGCCGCGTTTGTCATCGATAAGAACGGCGTGGTGCAATACAGCGAACAAACGCCCACGCCCAAGGACCTGCCGAATTTCGACGCGGTCAAGGCGGCCCTGGCCAAGTTGGGCTAAAGCCTGGATTGTTGGATTGTTGGATTGTTGGCTGCTGCGCCCAAGTTTTCTCCCCATGCACATTTTGTGGGCATTGGGAATGCAACAGGAAACGAGGCGAATTATGCGGCTTTACAGGGGGATTCGTGAATTTAGGGAAACGAAAGTATCGGATTGTTGGATGAGCAGGTAAATGTTGGCTGGCGTAGATGAGATTTCGGCAGGTGGCAGCGCGCCCAGACTGACTGCTACATCACATCATATGTGACGTCGGAAAACTGGCAACACTGGCTACATCGTTGGGCGTCAATGAGTTAACTGGCAACAAAAGGTTCTTCGCTGTTTTGAGTGGAATGAGTGTGTAGTCTTGGGGCATGACGCCTGAGAAACTATTTCATGAACTATTGGGACTGGGACTGAACTGGGAAGTGACCGAGAGCCGGTTTGAGCCGGCCAGTGGGACTGTCTTT
>DATAST010000206.1:0-2175 GCA_036269115.1 Verrucomicrobiia bacterium
CCGGGTGGATGGTTCCGGCCACGTGGACCTTTTTTGAATTGGGCAGTTGATCGCTGCTGTGCGGCTCAAACGAATCTTTCGATGCAATCATATATTTAAACACGAAGAGCCTGGAGAGGTGTTCCTTGCGCCGGCATTATCCGGTTCAAGTTAACGGGTCATCAGCGCTTCCGCGCCGAACTCTCAGCGCCCAGCCTTTTCTTAAACCTTACGCGGCCAAACTCAAAAATGAAAAGGCTGGGTTTGGCTCCCCGATGGATAGAAAGTTAGGCCCTGTCAGCCGAGGCGTCAAGGCGGTTTGCACCGCGGCCACCGGGAGAATTTTCGGAAACATCGAACATCGAACACCCAACGCTGAACGCCGAATGTTTTGAAACACGAACGCCGGGGGCGCTCGCCTGGCGGACGGGCAGAGACTGTCTCAAAAGGTTTTTGGCAGAGTGCAGGGTCGTAGGTTTCACGGGTTTGAATATAGGAACCGGAGAAGCTGCATGGCCTGCAAGTATTTGGCCCAATGGTTTTGAATGTCCGTTTGGAGGTTGCCTACCAAAGCCATGGCCTTTTTCAGGCTGGGTCTGAGGTCCGAACGCCATCTTTTGTACAACACCCGCAAGTTCAATGTGGTGCAGAGCAGCGCCCATTGCGTTCGCACGCTTTCCAAGCCCCAAACTGTCCAACGTCGGAACCCATCGTGTTGTTTGATCTGCGCAAAGCGCGGTTCGATGATTTGGCTGCGCTGCTGCCATTGCTGTAGCGGCATCGCTTGCTGCAGCCGTTGGCGCATGGCTTGCACCACCGCCTGATGCGGCCAGACTTCAATCTGTCGGCCTTTGGCATCGCGCGTACAGTGCTCCCGTACTGGACAGTCCTGATGATGGCACCGAAAGCGTTCCACTCTTTGACCATTTTTGGTGGTTTTACCTTCGTAATCTAATGACCGGCCTTGCGGACAGGTGACGGTGTGGCCAACCGGATCAATGCTGAAGCGTTGCGTTGCGTAGGGGTTGTCTTTCGGGGGCTTGCCTTCGCGCGGCGGCGCCAGCACCTTCAAGTCCTTGTCCTTTGCGGTTTGCAGGTCGGCTCCGCTGCCGTAACCAGTATCGGCCACCGTCAGGGTGTCAGTCGCGGCCACACCAAGATTTTGACGAGCCTCTTCAATCATGGGGGCGAGTTGCCCCTCATCGGTTTCCTGTCGGTTGGCGTCGCAGGCGACGATGATTTTTTCCTTCTCATCGGCGATGGCCTGGGCGTTATAGGCGTAGCGATTGGTATTGCCAACTTTCATGCGACGCGCCTCCGGTTCGACCGGATGATAGTGCTGGCGACCATCGGCTTGAAGCTGGGCCAGTCCTTTTTTGATTTCCTCTCGCAGAGCCTGGCGTTGCGCCAAACCAGCAGGCAGCCGGTAGCCAGGCGCCTGGGTTTGCGGATTTTCCTCAACCACTTTGAGTTCGATCTCCTCCAGGGCCCCATCCAGTTGGGCCAGGAGCTTTTCCATGTACTCCTTGCTCCAGCCATTGGGGCCGCTGCAGGCTGCTTGGATTTTTGTCCCGTCCAATGCTTGCAAGGCAAAGCCAACCGCGCCGGTCTTTACCGCCAAGTGCACGGTTTGTTTAAAAATCCCGCGGAGTGCTTCCTTGTTATTGCGCCAGAAACGCCAAAGGCTGTTATGATCGGGAGCGATCAGACCGCTCAACCACAGCAGCGACAATTGCTCGGTGCAGGCTGCCTCCAACTTGCGGGTCGAACGAATGCGGTGGAAATAGCCGTAGAGCCAGATCTTCAAAAGTAGACTCGGTGCATAGGGAGGTCGACCTTCGACCGCCACGGGCATGGCCAAGCCCAAAGCCGGCAAGTCCAGTTGTTCAACGAACTCTCGAAGGAACCGGGCGGGATGATCCCCCGGCACCCAGTCTTCAAGCGCCGGTGGAAAAAGAAACTGTTGGCCGTAGTCAGGAGCAATCGGTTGTGTCATCGTTCTATTCGACGTCAGCAACCCCAAAACTGTTACAAAGTTTTGAGACAATCTCGGCACGTCCGCCCTACCCGGTCACCCCTCGAAAATGAACTTGAAATCGGGCACTGTGCCGCGAGAATAGGCAGATGGTCCGCACTGGTCGCGGAAAAAAACCCAAATGAGGAATCCCAAATTTAAACGTAATTTTATTGTCACCA
>DATAST010000207.1:0-56671 GCA_036269115.1 Verrucomicrobiia bacterium
ATCCATGTAACGCGCCGCCGCTTCTTTGAGCTCAGCGTCGCCGTTGTCTGAGTAGCCCCGGTTTTCCGGTTTGGCGGCTTCGTCGCACAGTTTCAACACGACTTCCGGAAACGCCATTTCATCGGGTTCACCCACGCCCAGGTCAAAGATTTCGGCGTCCGGATTCAGGGCCATTGCCGCGCGTTTGGCGCGCTTGATTTTCTCAAATTTATAAATGTTTTGAGATTTGCCGTATTGACTGCCGCCAATTCGGTCGGCAAAAAGATTTTGGATATATGATTCGGACATATGTGATAAATCGGCCCACGTTCCCGGATGAACCCGCACCGTCTTTCAATAGTCAAAGGATGGCAAAAATTAGAATTGCTGGTCAATTTAAAAGTCTATTATAAATGACTGTGAACTATTGTCAGACAGCGTAATAGCCTTCATTTTTCGCTTTTAATTTAAATCCCATCTGCCCATCGTTGGGTCATGCAATCGCATGAATTGTTCCGGGAAGTCTTTGAAAAGAAGAAACCCAAGGAAATTGCCGCCGACCTCGGTCTTTCTTCGTCAATGATTTACAAATGGGGCGAGCCGAATAGCGCGGGCAGCGGCGTCGGCAACCCGCTCGATCGCATGGAGGCGCTGCTCAAAAGCACCAGTGACCATCGTCTCGTTCAATGGATTTGCGAGCGGGCAGGCGGATTTTTCATTTTAAATCCAAAAAACACGCCCCATCCGCATCATTTGATTCCTGCGACCAACCAAATCGTCCAGGAATTTGCCGATCTCCTCCACGTCATTGCCACCACGACCACTGACGAAAGCATCACGCCTACTGAAGCGCGCCAAATCCGCGCACGTTGGGAGGAGCTTAAATCTGTCACGGAAGGTTTCGTCAATGCTTGTGAACAGGGTGATTTTGCGAAATTGCGGCATCACGCGGCGACGCGGCAAGCGGCACAGAATCAGTTGAGGGCGTAGGGAATTATCGATTTTCGATTGGCGATTGGCGATTGATTTTGAATTTTGTACCGTGAAATCGTACTGTAAAAGCGGGCGATTTGACAAAAGCAGAACTGGTGTTAGTTTCATCCTATGGAGCTTGGGCTTGGTGTTATGGGTGTGGGTCGCAGCGCGGTTTTGACGGCAGCGGGAGCGATTTTTATTTTTGTTTCTTCAAGTTATTCCCAAAATTTAGTTCAAAACGGAAGTTTTGACGCCAATGGCGGGAGCTTTCAAGGCTGGCAAATTGGCCACAGTGGCCCGGGGCCTTATAGCGGTCCAAACGTTGTGAGCCCTGGTTTTGGAGGCAACCCGTACTATGCCCGGTTTACCTACGAACAGAACGGCAATGACACTCTATCGCAGGATATTGCCACCATCGTGGGCGCTGTCTATCGGATTAGCTTTTCGGCGGAAGACGGCGCAGGCCATAATTTTGGCGCTGAATTTAATTTCGGCAGTTTTTCCGACAATTTGCTCTCGGCATTTGCAATCGGGCCGGGGCAATGGTATTCGGGGTGGACGAATTTCACCTTCGATGTGACGGCCTCGCAACTTGAAACAGATTTATCCTTCAACATCGCGGCTGACATGGGCAGTGAATTTGGCCTGGATAATGTCAGTGTGGTGGAGTTGCCTGTATGCCAGGGCGTGGCCGTGGGCCGTTCCTTTCACGTGACGGTTTTCTGCCCTGCTTACCCGACGCTTCTTCAGGCTTCAACCAATATGGTCAATTGGGTGTGTGTTTGTACCAATATGCCGCCCTACACATTCACAGATTCTTTCTCACAATTTCCGCGCCGATTTTATCGGGCAATTGTGAAGCGGCAACCCTAGCAACCCATTAAAGGGATCGGCAATGGTCAGCTCTTCGGTTGCTCTTCTTTTTTCTTTGTGAACGTGTGGGTCGCGTGGCCGTAATAGGCGTCCGCGGCTTCCATCACGGTTTCTGAGAGGGTGGGGTGGGGATGAATAGTTTCGGCGATGTCTTCGACAGTCGCGCCCAGTTCAATGGCCAGGGTAGCTTCGGCGATCAATTCGCCGGCGCCCGCGCCACAAATGCCGACGCCGAGCACGCGGTCGGTGTTGGCATCGCCGATGATTTTGGTCACGCCGTCGATCCGGTCAAACGAGAGGGCGCGGCCCGAGGCGGACCAGGGGAATTTGGCCACCTGGTATTGGATCCCTTTTTCTTTGGCTTCGGTTTCAGTCAAACCGCACCAGGCCAATTCGGGGTCCGTGAATACGACGGCGGGAATTACGCTGTCAAACGCCGCTTTGCCGCCGGTGATGGCTTCCACGGCGATGCGCGCCTCTTTATGGGCTTTGTGCGCGAGCAAAATGCCGCCGGCGATGTCGCCGATGGCGTAGATATTTGGGTCGTCGGTCTGGCGCTGGTCGTTGGTTTTGACGAAACCGCGTTCATCAAACTGGATTTTGGTGTTTTCCAGGCCCTGGTCGGCTTTGTTTGGGACGCGGCCAACGGCGACCAATACGCGGTCGTAAAGTTCTTCGAGTGTTTGCCCGTTATATTCCATGGACACTTTGATTTGCTTTCCAGCGGTGGCCATTTTTGAAACCTTTGCTTTGAGCCGGATTTCTTTGAATAGCTTTTTGGCGTTGGCGACCACGGGTCGGGCAAGGTCCTGGTCGGCGCCGGTCAAAATAGTATCGAGCGCTTCGACCACGACGACCTTGCTGCCAAGCGCGGCATAGACGAATCCCAATTCCATGCCGATGTAACCGCCGCCGACAATGAGGAGGCTTTCGGGAACATCGGGGACCTCAAGCGCTTCGGTAGAGGTCATGACGCGGGGATTTCCCAAGTCAAAGGTCTTGGGCATCGCGGGGAGGGAGCCGACGGCGAGGATCGCCTTGTCAAATTCGACGAATTGCTGTCCCTGGTCGGTTTCCACGCGCAACTTCTGTGAGCCTTCAAAATAACCGCGGCCCTGGATGACCTGCACGCCGCGCATTTTGGCGAGCGTGCTGACGCCGCCGGACAACTTGGCGAGAATGGAATTCTTCCAATGGCGCAGCTTGTCCAGGTCCACTTTCGGCTCGGCGAATTCAATGCCTCGATGGGCCGATTCGCGGGCGTTGACGATTTGATGGGTCGCGTAGAGCAAAGATTTGGAGGGGATGCACCCGCGGTTGAGGCAAACGCCACCGAGCACTTTTTCGCGCTCGACTAGAATGACTTTTTTTCCGAGGTCCGCCGCGTAAAACGCAGCCGCGTAACCGCCGGGCCCGGAGCCGACGACGACGATTTCAGTTTTAATTGAATCCATATTTTATTAAATCATTCTCATCCTCATCGTCATCCTCAAAAAGTGAGGTTAATGACGATGAGGAATGTCTTGTTTATGTTTCAGTGCCGACGAAATACTCCGGCGATTCTTCGCGTAGTACGTCGCTCGAACCATCGAAGCGACTCACCAGGCCGGCAAGCATGCAAACGATTTTGAAAAGCAAATCCTTCCCACTTTGAATTCTTTCAATTGAGAAGATCTTTTTGGCAACCAAAGCATCCAGGCAAGCTGCACATTCAGTTGCCGAGCCACGGGCATCATCAAAGAATTTTGCCCGGATTTGGCGTTGGCGTTTTCCGTTGCCTTCGGCTGTGTTCAACAGTGCAGAAAGACTCGCGCGATCCAATTGGTCGCAGACTTCGCGGGTTCGCCCCTTAGCCAGTGCCGATGCTTCATCCAATAACGGCGTTACCCATCCTATAAACTCGAGCTCAAAACGATAGACCTCCAGTTTTTCGTGGTCAAATTTGGCCGGCCGTTTGTCCGAATTTGAAGGACTGGGGTGGTTCATGTTTGACGATGACGATGACGATGAGAATGACAATGATTATAACAGCGACTCTTCAAAATTCTCCAACGCTTTCACCAAATCCACCATAAATCGCGCCGCCGCGCCACCGTCAATGACGCGATGGTCATAGCTGAGCGCCAGTGGTGTCATCATTCGCGCCTCGATTTTCTCTCCACGCACGACTGCCTTCATTGCGCCGCGGCCCAGGCCGAGAATGGCGACTTCGGGCTTGTTGATAATGGGTGTGAAATGTCCGCCTCCAATCGCGCCCTGGTTGGAAATCGTGAATGTTCCGCCTTTCATTTCTTCGGCGGAAATTTTCCGATCTCGAGCCTTGGCGGCCAGTTGTTCCAATTCCTTCGCCAAATCCAAAACGGACTTTTTGTCCACGTCGCGGATCACTGGGACCATCAGGCCCTGGTCGGTGTCTACGGCGATCCCCAAATGGACGTACTCTTTGACGATGATTTCGTTTGCGACTTCGTCCAGGCTGGCATTGAAGATCGAGTGCTTTTTGAGCGTCGCGGCGACGGCTTTGAGAATAAGCGGCGTCAATGTCAGCTTTGCGCCTTTGGCTTCGTACCCTTTGCCGAATTTCTTCCGGAGCTCGTTGAGCGTGGTGCAGTCGGCTTCATCAAATTGCGTGACGCGCGCGACGGAGTTCCAGCTTTCAAGCATCCGGCGCGAGATGACCTCGCGCAACGGCGTGAGCGGCCGTTTAACAATTGGGCCCCATTGGGCAAAATTAATCTGTTCGGCTGGCGCCTTGGCGGGAGTGCCAGGGCGGCCTTTGGCGGCTTTGGCCGCGGCGGCCATGAGGCGGTGGATATAATTGCGCAGATCGGCGACAGTGATGCGGCCGCCGGATTCGCTTCCGCGAATCTTGTGCAGATCGATCTCCAAATCGCGGGCCATCCTGCGGACGGACGGCGCCGCAACGGGATCCGGATTAACGATTTCGCCTTCATCTTCCGGGGCTGCTTCTTCTTCGACTTCCTCGGGCTCGCGAGCGGGCGCGGCAGCTGCGGCTGGCTTTTTTGCAGCGGGTTTAGGAGTGGCTGCCGGAGCGGCAGCGGGCTGGCCTTCGCCGGCTACGGCGATCAATCGCTGGCCCACGCTGATGCGGTCGCCGTTTTTTACAAAAATTTTCTCAACTTTGCCCGCGGCGGTGGAGGGAATGGAAGCCACGGCCTTTTCATTTTCCAGTTCGATAATGGCCTGGCCGTTGGCGACGGTTTCACCTTCTTTTACGAAGATGTTGACGACAACGCCAGAATCCGCGCCTTCGCCCAGTTTGGGAAGTTTTACGTCCATAATTTTAACAGACGGAAAGAGTGCCTTAAAATGACGGCAGTTTCCAGAAAATTAATTTTGGTAATCGGGCCGCTGATTTGTCCATCTATTCTTCTAATCCGCAGATTCCGCCGATTTCCGTGGATTTATTTTGCCACTTGAGCCATCGGAGAGATTCGAAGCGTTACGTCTGCGCTGGACACTTTATTATCGAGCACAATTCCCAAATGGACCGGCTTGCGTTTGTTCTCGGTATCTTCATCGATGGTTTCCTGGTGAAGATGAAACGGAACTCCACCGGTATCGATCTTTACGCGTACGGCGCCCGAGCCGTCGGAAATGGTCAGTTCATCGGTCGCTGTGCGACTGATTTTGCCCCAGGTGATGAGGGCTGACTCAAAACTGTCCGGCGTGGAGAATTCGGCCTGGTCGCGGACTTCAAGAGATGGCGCACGCCCGCGTTGATAGGCGAAGCTGCGTTGCAGCTTTTGCAAATCCGGTACCGAATAGGCTGAGCGAAGGTCGAATACGATGCTGTCGGCGGTTTCGGTGAAATTGGTGGCGAGTACCACGGCGCGGGCGGCGGTTCCGTGGCGTTGCAATTGGCCGGCTACGATGGGTACGTCATGGCCGAATGAATTGAGTACTTTGCTCTCGTAACGTTGCGGGCTGAAGGTGCGCTGTGTGTAAACCTCGCCTCCCGGATCGCAAATAACCATGTTTTTGCCCACTACCACGCTAAAGCTGCCGTCATCGTTGTGGCCGTGATTGACGCCGTTGTTGCCGCCTTTGATGGCGGCCGCGAATGGCGTTTCGGCATTCGGTCCCGGGCGGCAAACTAAAACGCCGAAGTCTGGAAACCAGGTTCGCCAGGGCAGGCTCTCCAAATTGCCATTCGTGGCGGGTATTGCGGGCAAGTCCGATGGCAGAAATGCCATGGCAACTTGTTCGTAAAGTGAACCATCTACTTTGAGGACTTGCGATTCGGAGGTATCGAGGCCGAATCGGCGGGCCACATAGTTCATGAACAACGGGGAAGGGACGCCATTCGGGTTGCAATCGGCAATGCTTAGGTAAACACCATTTAAGATTTCCGAGCGCACCCCATACAGGGCGGGTTGGCTCGCGTCCGGCAATGACATCAAATCGACTTTGCCGCGTGTCGCCTCGCGAATATTTTCTGCCAGCAAAATGAAATGTCCGAATCCATAGTCCCAATAGCCCAAACCTTCCACGCAATAACCGTCGGGCGTAAAGCCGCCGTCCAAATAGCTGCCGATGTTCTTTTCCGCGACGGCGATGAACCGGGCACGTTGTTCCGGCGAATCAATTATGGCCAGGGCCGCGGCAGTGACGCCGTCGTAACACACGGCATTCCAGTTGTTGGACATTGCGCGCATCCAACGAAATGCGGGACGGTCGCCGTTTACGGCCGCCAGATACGGTGTGAAAATTCTGCGTTCCATGTTTTGCCGGATTAATTCGCGTGTCTGCGGCGGGAGACGGTCACCCAGCAGGTAATAGGCGGTGGCCAGGTCGCCGGCCACTGCTGAAGCGCCCAAGTCGATGTCGACTGTTTTGCCATAAAAATTTTGGAGCTTCGGGTCATGCGCGGGCAGGACCCAGGTATGCTCGGCGCAGATGGCCTGAATAGTCTGTTCCAACGGCGCGATAAAGCGTCCTTTGTTTTCGAGGCATTCCGCCAGCGTGAAGACGCCAATCCGTGCACGGCGGGAAAAGGCGACGTTCTGCCAATGGTCGCGGTTGCCATCGTGCGAGAATTCCAGGAACAATGAATCCGGTTGCTCCGGCATTGGACGGGCCGCGGCTTTGGCCGCCTGGCGGATGACGCCCTCCAGTTCGGAGTATTGGGCGAGAACGTTTTTCCACGCGGCACGATCGGTGATGGGGCGGCCGACGCCCTCGGCGTGTGCCGGAAGCGTGGCGGCGATTTCGTTGATGCGAGTGGCGTCTATCGTTTCCGCTGCGCGGAGATTTGGAAGAAGGATAGAAGCGGCGAGACAAAGGAGGAAGCGTGCGAGTCTCGGAAAATTAGATTTCATTTCGAAAAAGCAGACTGTTCAACAGACGGCAGATGGCGTCAAGTGGTTACTCTACAAACTCTTTAACGCTTCAATGCTGCAACGATTATGAATATGCTTTCGGGCCGAACAATAAGTAAATGAGCATCGTCACAAAAACAGGAGATTCGGGAACGACGGCGTTGATGTACGGGCGGCGCGTGCCCAAGAGCCATCCGCGGGTCGAAGCTGTTGGCGCGGTGGATGAATTGAATGCCGCGCTCGGCATGGCGCGGGCAACGGCAACCGATGCCTTCATTTCGGAAAATATACTGTCCATCCAGAAGAACCTTGTCACGCTCATGGGCGAACTGGGCGTGTTGCCGGAGGATTTGCCGCGCTACAGCAAGGATGGCTTCGGGGCAGTGACTTCGGCCATGACTGCCGAATTGGAAAAATTGGTGGCGGAAATCGAGGCGCAGAACGTCAGCTTCAAGGGTTGGGCGACGCCAGGCGCGACCCACAACGCAGCCGGACTGGATGTGGCCCGCACGATTTGCCGTCGCGCTGAACGGCGTGTGTGTGAATTAAATGAGAGCGGCCAGTTAAAGAATCCGGAAATTATTATTTACCTGAATCGGCTGGCGGATTTGTTGTGGTTATTTGCGCGATGGGCGGAGGGGAAAGCGGATCGTTGAAGCGTTGAAGTGAGGGCGGCGTGGTACGTGGTGCATAAATAATTTTCGGGCGGCTAAGAGAAGGTATGGACCTATTTGTGGGAGGGATGGGCGAATCGCGAATTAGTCAGAGTCTCCTGACGTCGTCTCCTACGCAGGAAATCGTTTGGACAGGCAGGATGCCCGTCTCACTATTGCGCCGGAGCTGTAGCAGGCGCAGCCAGCGCAGCGCGAGCGAGCTTGAGCAATTCGTCGTGGTCAACTGGCTTTGGCAAAAATCCTACAGCGCCCGCAGCGAGCGCGCGTTCCCTGTCCTTTTCGTCAGTACCGCCGGTAATGACAATGATGGGAGTTCTCCTGGAATCATCCACGCGATTAAGCCACTCCATAATCCGGAAACCGTCCCAGGGCACACCAGCCACGTCCGGGGGAAAGCTAATATCCAGGACAATCAAGTCCGGCCTTTGCTTGCGGACCAGGGCGACCGCCTCGGCGCCGTCGAGCGCCGTAAAGACTTCAAACCCGGCGCTTTTGAATTTCACCGAGATCGTTTTGACAATGATGTCGTTGTCATCCACCACCAATACCTTTTTCGGCGTTGGCGCACCAGTGTTGGCATTTGTACTCATGTTTAATTTTAGGCCCGTTCTGAGATACGAATAAGCTATATCCATACCAAAAACGGCGTTTTGTGCCAATTTATTACAATGCCGGAGTTTAGGTAAATCGGGCCGCGTGCCTTTTGCGGGGGCTAAAGGCCCGTCGCACCCGAATTTATCGGCTTTGATTCCGGTCTGAGAGCAGTCTAAACTGGCAGGGTGAGCAACGCATTTTATGTGCCGGGGGAAGGGCGCGCCGAGAAGGTCGGCGACCTCTTTGCCACCATCGCGCGCCGCTACGATTTGCTGAATGATTTGCAAAGTTTCGGCCTGCATCGGCTCTGGAAACGCCGCGTTACAGCCCTGGCAGCGGTCAAGCCGGGAGATCGTGCCCTGGACCTGTGCTGCGGCACCGGCGACCTCGCCCTGGCGCTGGCCAAACAGGGCGCTGATGTCACGGGACTCGATTTTAGCGAGAAAATGCTCGAGGTGGCGGCTCATCGTCTCGAAAAATCGCAGGGCACGCGTCTGAAATTGATGCAGGGAGATGCCCAATCTCTGCCCTTCCCGGACAATTCGTTCGACGCTGTAACTGTCGGATATGGGCTGCGGAATTTGTCCAATTTAGGGACAGGCCTGGCTGAAATGGTGCGCGTGGCCCGCCCGGGCGCCCGGATTGTGGCGCTGGATTTCGGCAAACCCGCCAATGCCTTGTGGCGGAGCCTGTATTTCGCGCATCTAAGATGTTCGGTGCCGCTGGTGGGCCTGCTGTTTTGTGGCCGCGCCGATGCCTACGCCTATATTTTTGAATCGTTGAAACATTATCCCGCACAATGGGGCGTCGCCGAAAAAATGCGCGAACTGAAACTGGCCAATGTCCGGATTATTAATCTCGTCGGCGGCGCAATGGCAATCAACTTCGGTGAGAAACCAGCCTGACCGTACGATTTCACCGGAGCCCGTCGTTTCAAACATCGGACGACAATTCTCCCTCTCCCAGCGGGAGATGGCTGGGGTGAGGGAGAGTCTAACATACGCGGATATTCGACCATGGGCTCACGGATTCTTGTCTTTTCGTCAAGTTTGATACAATCCGCTCTCATGCGAACGATCGATCAACTTTGCCCCAATTGCGGCCTTTGCTGCGACAGCACTTTGTTCGCTGACGCCGAGTTGCGTCCGGACGACAACGCAAAGCGACTCGCGCAATTGGGATTAACGATCGCAAAAAAGGGACGGCGTAAACTGGCGTTCTCCCAACCCTGCGCTTGCTTTGACGGGATATATTGCAAAATCTACCAGGACAGGCCGGCGCAATGCCGTCGGTTCGAATGCGGATTAGTGAAACGAGTGGCTGCCGGCAAAATGAATGTTAGGACCGCATTGGAAAAAATCGCCGACGCAAAGCACCGCGCAGAAAAGGTGCGCACACTGCTTCGCGACTTCGGTCAAAATCCGGTCGGGAAAGCGATGATGCATTCGTACTCCCAAGCGATGAGCGCGCCGATTGATTTGTCTCAGGGCGACGCTATGGACCGTCACAGCGAATTAATGGAGTCCTTCCGCCACCTGATGGAACTTCTCGAAAAAGAATTTTTGCGGTAGGCGTTTGGTGTCCAGCCTTTAGCTAAAGGCTGGACACCAAACAATCTGTGTCTTGAATCCGCGGCCAAAACACTTCATTCTTTGCGTTCTTTATTTATGCACAAAGTTGTCATCATCGGTTCTGGTTGCGCGGGTTGGACGGCGGCACTGTACACGGCGCGCGCCAATTTGCAGCCGCTGGTTCTCATGGGCTGTCAGCCCGGCGGACTGCTCACGACTACCAGCATCGTGGAAAATTTTCCGGGCTTTCCCGAAGGCGTGGATGGTTTTGAATTAATGACGCGCATGCAAAAACAGGCCGAACGGTTTGGCGCCAGGACCAGTTTTGGCACCGTGGAGAAGGCGGATTTTTCAAAATCGCCGTTCGAGTTGATCGTGGACGGCGAAACCGTGCAGGCTGAGACAGTCATCATTGCGACGGGCGCCAGCCACAAGCATCTGGGTGTGCCCGGGGAAGATATATTGGAGACCAAAGGCGTGACCTATTGCGCCACGTGCGACGGTGCGTTGCCTATCTTTCGAAAAAAACCGCTTGTAGTTGTGGGCGGCGGCGATTCTGCCTGCGAAGAAGCGCTATATCTCACCCGGTTTGGCTCGGAAGTATTTCTCGTGCATCGGCGCGACACGTTGCGCGCGTCCAAAATCATGGCCGACCGGGTTCACGCGCACCAAACAATTAAGCCTGTTTGGGATTCGGTCGTGACGGAAGTATTGGGCGTAGACAGCGGTGCGGTGACGGGTGTGCGCCTGAAAAATCTCAAGACCAGCACGGAAAGCGTTTTAAATTGCGCGGGCGTATTTGTCGCTATCGGTCATGCTCCCAATACGAATGTGTTCAAAGGCCAGATTGAGATGGATGCCAACGGCTTCATCACCCGCAAGGAAGGATCGAGAACCAGCATATCGGGAGTTTTTGTGGCCGGCGATTGTTCGGACCATGTTTACCGGCAGGCAATAACAGCCGCCGGGATGGGTTGCGCAGCGGCGATTGATGCCGAGCGATTTTTAGCCGCCCGGAACGAGTAAAATCGGCAATTGAAAATCGAAAATCGGCAATCTCTACACTCCCCGCTGTTCCGGTGGCCAGACGATTTTGTGCAACTGCGCCTGAAAACGGACGGGCAGGGCATCGGAGATGATTTGTTCGACCAGTTCGCGCCGGGAAATTGGAGTTTGGCCGGCTGGCACTTTTTTCAGCGACGGATTTTGCTGGTCCGGCGCCAGCGGATGTACCCATGAAAAGAGCAGGGGACAGATATCCTGCAACCTGTGTCGCGTGATTTGTTCCTTGGCCCATTCGTAATCTTCGCGCGTGCCGATGACAAATTTGATTTCGTCGGTGGACTTCAAGTGCCCCAAATTCGCGACTTGATTGCGGTCTGATTCACCACTGGACGGACATTTCAAGTCCATGATGCGATGGACACGCGGGTCGACGTTGGAAATATCGTGCGCGCCGCTGGTTTCGAGCAATACGGTGAAATTTTCCTCGCAGAGCTGTTTCATGAGTGTCAGCGAATTTTTCTGGAGCAACGGTTCACCACCGGTTAGTTCGACCAGGGGCAACGCGGGCCGTTTGAATGGCGCGGCCAGGGTTTTCACTTTTGCCAGCGCATCCGCAATGGTCGTCTTTTTGCCCTCTTTGAAAGCATAGGCGGTATCGCAATAGGAACAGCGAAGGTCGCAGGCCGTCAGGCGCACAAAAACGCAGGGCAACCCGGCGAAAGTGCTTTCTCCCTGCAGGCTTAAATAAATTTCGTTGATGACCAAAGAATCAGACACAGAATCAATTTAGCGGTTTATGGAAGACGTTCACAAGCATTTGGTAGGGACGCCGCGCTGCGGCGTCACCGCCCGTAAAGCGGGCGGAACATAGACAGTACAACGTCCGACGACGCTCGTTGCGCCGCTAAACGCGGCGCGGACAGCGCAGCGCGCCGTCCCTACCCTATCACGAACTCGGAAGCTTCACCGTCACAACTGTTCGTTTGTTGGGTTCGGAGGAAAACTCGATGGTTCCGCGGTGTGCCAGGGCAATCCACTGCGCGATGCTCAAGCCGAGGCCGCAGCCATCCACGGCGCTGGAGTGGCTGCTATCGCCGCGAAAAAAGCGGTCGAAAACACGTGGTTGCAAATCCGGCGCGAGGCCCGCGCCTGAGTTTTCAACTTTCAATTCGGCGGATCCGTTGTTGCGTTGCAAAGAAATGGCGACCGAGCCGTTGGGGCAATTGTATTTGATCGCGTTATCCGCCAGGTTCAACAGCAATTGCCGCAGGCGATGGCGATCGCCGGGAATAGTCAGTTCATCGCACGCGCCAAGATTGACCTGGATATTCTGGGTCTGCGCCAGGATTTTAGCGTCGGCTACATTTTCACGGACAAGGTCATCCAGACGAACTGGTTCAAATTTCAAATTAACCTGGCCGGCGTCGGCTTTGGTCAACAAGGTCAAGCCGTCCACGATTTTGGCGAGCCGCTCGATTTCATCGATTTGATTTAGCAGCCATTCCTTTTGTTCTGGGGTGAAATTTTTCTCGCTTAACGCTGTCTCGAATTCACCGCGAACGATGGTGAGGGGTGTTTTGAGTTCGTGCGAGGCGTGCAGCGTGAATTCGCGGATGCGCTGGAAGGAACCGTCCAGCCGGGCGGTCATGGCGTTAAATACTTCCGTTAGACGGTCCAATTCATCGCCGTTGCCGGTGCGTGGCAGTTGCTCGCGCAAGTTGCCGTCATGGACCCGTTCGACTCCTTTGGTCAGCGCGGTCACCGGCGCCAGGGCTCGGCGTGTGATCCACCAGCCTCCCAGCAATCCGAGGAAAATGGCCGGCAACCCCACGGGAAAAATCATCTCGCTGGTTTCATCAAACGCTTCTGCCCATATATGATGCCGATGATGATATTCCATCTGTTCGGCAATTTCTTTGTACGTCCCTACGCCGATAACCGTAAGCGAAACGATCAGGATCGTCGCATACCAGACAGTCAGGCGAGTGCGGATTTTCATTCTTTCAAAACGTAACCGGCGCCGCGGACCGTGTGCAACAATTTGGGTTCAAAGCCGTCATCAATCTTCTCGCGCAGCCGTTTTATATAAACGTCCACCAGGTTGGTGCCGGGATCGAAATCGTAGTCCCAGACCTTTTCGATGATGCTCATGCGTCCGCAAATGCGCCCGGAGGAACGCATCAAAAACTCCAACAACCGGAATTCGCGCGCCGTCAAATCAAAGAATTTCCCACCGCGTTGCGCGCGGTGCAAAATGGTGTCGAGCGTAAGATCACCGACCCGGAGCAGAGGGGATTTGGATTCCGCGCCCCGGCGGCCCAGCGCGCGCACGCGGGCGACGAGTTCGGCAATAGCAAAGGGCTTGGGCAGATAATCATCCGCCCCGGCGTCCAGGCCTTCGACGCGTTCATTAACTTCGCCGCGGGCGGACAGCAACAGCACCGGTGTCTGGTTTTTTCGCTCGCGCAACTGCCGTAGCACGCTCAAACCGTCCCGGCCGGGAAGCATGATATCCAGCACGACGCCATCGAACGGTGTCGCAGTGACAGCCGCAAGGGCATCGTCGCCCCGATGGCAAACGTCCACCGCGAATCCTTCGCCTTGAAGCGCCTTGCGGATGAACGAGGCGGTTTTCTTTTCATCTTCAACGACCAGGACGCGCATGGGGAAAGGGTATCGGATTCGCGCGTTAAATCAATTCGGGGCAGAAGATCCAAACTCCAACATCCAAGCACCAGAGAATCTTCAAGCACCAAGCCGGCAAAATTGCATATTTGTGGCTTGGTGCTTCATTGGATGTTGATGGTTGGTGCTTGGAGTTTTAGTCCGCATCCGGCGCTTCATGGCCGATGTTCAGCACGTCGCCGGTCATGGCGTCGATGTTGACTTCGGTGATGTCTTTTCGGTCAGGCACGGTCATGTCGAATGACCATTGCAAATGGCCGTTTTCCTTTTCCAATTCGCTTTCCTTGATGGTGCCATTGGGCACTTTAGCCATGGCGATGGCTTCGGCGTCTTCTTTGCTAATCTTTGCCTGGGCCCGGAGCTGGGACTCGCTGCTGGATTTTTCGCCTTTTTCACCCTTTTCATCTTCGGAAGCGCAGCCGGCGGCCAGCAGGCCCGCAGCCAGTCCCAAACACAGAGTTGTTGTTATAGTGAACCTCGTCATTTTCATTTTCATATATATGTATATTTTGAATTGGTTGTTCCATCGGCGTCCGTCACGCGCATACTTCATCATATATCCATGACAAGGCCATGAACTCAAAATGAATTCTTTGTCATTTGACGGATTTTCCTCGCGCCGGTGAATATTGCGTTGTAAAGATTTCGAGCGAACAATGAGCGCAAGGATCGATATTTAATTGTCTCCCGCACTATATGAAAACCAGATTCTTCAATCTTGTGGCGTTAGCAACCGTTTCAGCCGTCTCGCTCTGCGGTGTTTGCCGGGCGGACGACCTTTACCATTACATTACCAAAATTCCCATTGGCGGCAAAGGCGGTTGGGATTACCTGTCCATCGACCCGGACGCTCATCGCCTTTATGTCTCACACGCGACGGAAATCGTTGTGATTGACTTGAAAAACAATCAGATCGTCGGCGAGATCACCAATACGCCCGGAGTCCACGGCATCGCCCTGGCGCCAAAATTGGGGCTCGGTGTCACGAGCGATGGCCGCGAGGACAAGGCTGGGATCGTGGATTTGAAGACACTGCAAACGTTGTCCAAAGTAGACACCTCTGAAGGCCCGGATGGAATGATCTATAATCCCGCTGCGCACGAAGCGTATTTGTTTTGCGGACGTGCCAATGCCGCGACGGTCGTGGATGTGAAAGAGCAGGAGGTTGTGGCCACTGTTCCGCTGGGCGGGCGCCCCGAATTTGCGCAGGCGGATCTCCAGGCCAATCGCGTTTACAATAATCTCGAAGATAAAAGCGAAGTCGCGGTCATTGACGGCGCCGCGCACACGGTCGTCACGAATTGGCCAATCGCGCCGGGCGATAGCGCGTCAGGCATGGCGATCGATGTGAAGAACCATCGCCTGTTTATCGGTTGCCATAATCAGATGATGGTCATGATGGACGACCAAACTGGCAAAGTCGTCGCCACTGTTCCAATCGGGCAAGGGGTGGATGCCGATGCGTTCGATCCGAAGACCAAATTGGCCTTTGCCTCATGCGGCGATGGCACGACGACGATTGCCCATGAAGATTCGCCGGACAAGTTGACTGTCGTCCAGACGCTTCAGACGCAACGCGGCGCGCGCACTATGGCGCTGGATCCCGTGACTCACAATATTTACCTGGCCACGGCCGATTTTGAGGCTTCGACCAATTCCCCCTCCGGCGGCGAGCGCCGCCGCCGCCCGCGCATGATTCCCGGCACAATGCGCATTTTAGTTTACGGCATGGAACACTGATGAGACTTTTGTTCTTTATCGTTGGAATTGTTTTATTGGGAGGCTGCGCCGTATATCATCCGCGTCCGATTTCGCCGGAGAAAACAGCGAGCAACTTCGAGGCGCGTTCGTTCACCAATGAAGACCTGCGGGCGTTTTTGGCAACCAATCATGTTGATGGACCGTGGCCGAGGCAATCGTGGGACCTGGGGACGCTGACGCTCGTCGCGTTCTACTATCAGCCGGCTTTTGCCGAGGCGCGTGCGACGTGGACCGCGGCGCAGGCAGCCGAAATCACCGCCGGCGAACGCCCGAATCCTTCCGTATCGGTTACGCCGGCGTACGATAATCAGATTCCTGACAATCCGACGCCGTGGATTATTCCGGTGAGTTTTGATATCCCCATCGAAACGGCGGGCAAACGCGGCAGGCGCATGGCGGAAGCCGAGCAACTCGCGGAATCGGCGCGATGGGATTTTATTTCGGTTGCGTGGCAGACGCGCAGCAAAGTCCGGACGGCGTTGCTGAATTTGCAAGCGGCGCGCGAAACTGAATCGTTGCTAACGGGACAGATGCTTGCGCAGAGCAACGTTGTGAGGCTCCTGGAAGGGCAGCGCGCCGCCGGTTCGGTTTCTGATTACGACGTGACGCAGGCCCGAGTGACGTTCGAAACCACGCAATTGGCGCGGCAGGAGGCCATCGGCCAGCTGGACCAGGCCCGCGCCGCGCTGGCCGGGGCGCTTGGTATTCCTTTGCGCGCGCTCAACGGCGTGAAACTTTCTTTTGGACTGATGGACCGGTTTCCACGCGAATTGACCCGGCCGGAAGTCCGGCGGCAGGCGCTTTTCAATCGGGCCGACGTCCGTGCCGCATTGGCCGACTACGCGGCCAGCCAGGCTGCCCTGCAACTCGAAATCGCTAATCAATATCCAGATATCCATCTTGGCCCTGGCTATGCCTACAACAACGGGAATGCGGGGGATAACCAATGGGAATTGGGCCTGACGGTTACGTTGCCGTTGCTCAACCACAATCAGGGTGCCGTGGCCGAGGCGGAGGCAAAACGCACCCAGGCGGCCGCGCATTTTCTTTCGGTGCAGGCCGCAGCCATTTCTGAAATTGACGGCGCGCTGGCCGGATACAACGCCGCGCTAAAGGAATCCGCTACGGCGCAATCTTTGCGAGGCGACTTGCGCCGCCAATTGGATTCCGTCAAGGCCCAGGCGAAATTGGGAGAGGCAGATGCCCTGACCCTGGCTGACGCCGAAGCGGCATATTATACGGGCGCACAAGACCACCTGAATTCCCTGATCAAAGCGCAACAGGCGCTCGGCGCGTTGGAGGACGCGGTGCAAAGTCCTTTGACCATTTCGCCGGAGATACTTGAAAGAGCCCAAAAGGATTTATCCAAATCGCAATGAAACTGAAATACATTGTAATCGGCGGCATCATGCTTCTTTGCGCGGTGGCGGGCATTGTGGCTATCTTCACGGTGCATGGCCCGGCTGGCGGGGATGGCGATGACGACGAAAATCCGGCTCAAAATGGAAATAGTGAGTCAACCATCGTCAGTGTTCAGGTCGGTTCGCTGACCAATATTACCCTTCACAGTTACGTGCACGGATATGGCACGATTCAGGCCGCGCCGGCGGTAACCAATCAACCCGCGGCAGGTGGAGCGCTGGCCGCGCCTTCGGCTGGAACGGTCGCAAAAATAAATGTGGTGGCCGGTCAACACGTGCAAAAAGGCACAGTTTTGATGGTGCTCAATTCCGCCACGGCGACGTTTGAATACGCAAACGCCCAATTGGAGCGCCAAAAGAAACTGTTCGAGCAACAAAATACGTCGCTCAAAAATGTAGAGGACGCGTCAGCGCAGTTGGCGTCTCTTCAAGTCGTCGCACCGGTCTCCGGTACAGTAACCAGCGTGAATGTCCAACCGGGACAATCCGTGGATACTACGACAACGGTCGCGGAGGTCATTGATTTGGACCGCCTGGCGCTGAGCGTAAAAATTCCGTCGGCGCAGGCCGGCCAATTGCAAGTGGGGCAGGAAACCCAAATCACGTCGGAACCGCCGGTCACTGCGTCGTTGTCCTGGGTCGGTTCCACCGTGGATCCGGCGGATGGCGCCGTCCCGGCGGTGGCGCTATTACCGGCGAACAGCGGGTTGCGTCCGGGCGAGTTTGTTCAATTCAAAGTGGTGACCGAGACCCGAACCAATTGCCTGGCCGCGCCGACCGAAAGCGTTGTGACCGATGAAAGCGGCGAGAGCGCTCTTTGGCTGGTGAACGACAACCAGGCAACGAAAACGAACGTGGAGATTGGGTTGCGCGATGACGGTTGGGTTGAAATTACATCTTCCGGTTTTAAGGCGGGCGATTCGGTGGTCACGGTTGGCGCCTACGGCCTGCCTGACAAGACCCAAATCAAAAATTTGAACTCATCCAACGAGACAACGAATTCATCTGCGGCTAAATGAATCCGCAATCCTCTTCAGAATCCTCAAGGATGGGCCAATTTGCCACGCGGCACGCGCTCTCGATTACATTTATTGCCGCGGTGCTATGTTTAGCTGGAATCCTGTCTGCCCGGAACACGGCATCGTCGGTGTTTCCGGAGACGAATTTTCCGCGCGTCGTCGTCATGGTCAATAACGGTATCATGCCGGCCAACGAAATGATGGCCACCATCACGCGGCCCATCGAGGAAGCGATGAAAACGATTCCCGGCGTCGTGAGTGTCCGGTCTTCGACCAGCCGGGGGGGAGCGATTATCAACGTGCTTTTCAACTGGGGTGCGGATATGCACCAATCAGAACTTTATGTGCTTGGCCAGCTTTCCCAAATTCGAAACGACCTCCCTGCGGGGATATCCACGGACGTTTCGCGCGTCGCCTTTTCGTTGAGCTATCCCATTGTCGGCCTCAGCCTCACGAGTTCCACGCGCAACCAGATGGATGTTTGGGACACGGCCAACTACATCGTCAAACCGCTTTTTCTGCGAATCCCGGGCGTCGCCAACGTCGAAATCATGGGCGGGCAACAACCGGAATATCACGTCGTCGTGGACCCGCTGAAATTGCAGGCCGCCGGCCTGGCCATGCAGGATGTGAGCGACGCGCTCACGCAAAATAATCTGGTGGCCGCCGCCGGCATGATTGAGGAGAACTACCATCTCTATTTGACCACCGTGGATGGGCGTGTCAGCACGCCTGAGGAAATCGGCGCCCTGGTGATCAACGTCCGTAATCAACATCCCGTGCGTATTGCGGACGTGGCGAAAGTGGAGCGCGGCCCGGCGCCAGCCTATGTTGATATGACAGCGCAGGGACGGCAGGCGGTTTTGTTCAACATCGAAAGCCAGCCTGACGCCAGCGTTCTCCAAATTTCCGCCGATTTGAAGAAAGACCTGCAACAATTGCGCCAGCAATTGCCGCCGGACATGCATCTAAATTATTTTTATGACCAATCGCAATTTGTCCGCGATTCCGTAGGCAGTGTTTGGGACGCCATCTTTTTTGGCCTGATTCTCTCAATCTTCATTCTCTATTTCTTCTTGAAAAACTGGGGCGGCGTTTGGACCGCTATCGTGACCATTCCCATGTGCGTCCTGATTACGGTCGTGGTGATGAAGTTGATGCACATGAGCTTTAACATGATGACCCTGGGCGGGATTGCCGCATCCATTGGATTGATTATCGACGATGCCATCGTGGTGGTCGAGGCCATGTGCCATCGCATCGCCGCCGGGCGGCCGCGCGTTCAGGGCATTCATGAAGCCCTTGGTGAAATTTTCACGGCCCTGGTCGGATCAACGCTGACGCCTGTAGTTGTTTTTCTGCCGTTGGCTTTTTTGGATGGGATGCCCGGCGTCTTTTTTCGTGCGCTTGGCCTGACGATGGTCGTGACATTGCTCGTATCGTTACTGCTGGCAGTGACATTGACGCCTTCCATCGCCGGATGGCTGATCCGGGGCAGAACGACATCGGCTTCGACCGGACAGGAAGCGGGATTTTTGTTCAGGCGCGTCCTGCGAATTTACGAAAGGGTTGTACGCTGGGCGCTCGGCTGCCCATGGTTGGTATTGATGGCCTGCGGACTGATCCTTATTTTTGGAATCTTCGTTTATCGGCAGTTGCAAACGAATTTTCTGCCCGATTTCGATGAAGGCGGCTTTGTCATGGATTTTACCGCTCCCCCGGGCACGAGCCTTGCCGAAACTGCGCGCATTTTGGACCAGGCGGAACAATGCATTCGCACCAACGAGGACGTGGAAGGCTATTCGCGCCGCCTGGGCGATCAACTGGGCCCATTTATCACCGAGCCATACCAGGGGGACTATCTCGTCAAACTAAAGGCCAAAAGAAATCATTCCACCGAGGAAGTCCTCGACGGAATGCGCCATGATTTTGATCAGCGCTTTCCCATGATGAATTGGGTATTTCACGGTTTCATGGATGATTTGATCGGAGATTTGCAGATGGCGCCCGATCCCGTTGAAATTAATTTATTCTCGCCCGACATGAACTGGCTGCGGCAAACGGCCCCGCGTGTTGAAGACGAGATTAAACAGATTCCGGGCGTCGTGGACACATTTAATGGCCTGACTGAAACCGGTCCGTCCATCAACCTGCGCGTTCGGCCTGCCGATTCGATGCGGTTTGGCTTGAACGTCCAGACGATTGCGAACGCGGTGAACACGGCATTGTATGGCCAGATTTCATCTTATGTTCTTGAAGGCGATCGGACGGTAAATCTCCGCGTCATCGCACCGCCCGATACCGTAAACAAAATCTCGACGTTGCAAGAGTTGCCCATTCGCACTCCATCCGGCGTGGTTGCAAGGCTGGACCAGGTCGCGGATCTTTCAGTAGCGCCTGCTGAATCAGAATTAAACCGGGACGATCTTCGCCAGGATAACATCGTATCGGCGCGGCTCGAAGGCGTTGATCTTGGCACTGCCATGCGCGAGATTCAGGCCAAATTAAGCTGGTTGCCGCCCGGCTCCGTCGAATACGGCGGACTGTATCAGTTGCAACAGGAGTCCTTTCGCAATTTGCTCATGGTCCTGCTTGCGGCCATCCTGCTTGTGTTCACTGTGTTGCTGATCGAATTTCGCTCATTTTGCGAGCCCATCGCCATCGTTTTCGGCTCGGTCCTGGCATTATTCGGAACGGTAGTGGCCCTGTGGGTCACCGGCGCCTCGCTCAATATCATTTCGTATTTGGGGGCAATCATCGGCGTCGGCATCGTGGCCAAGAACGGTATTCTCGTGTTGGATTATTTCCGGCAGTTGCGGGAGCGCGGTGTGGATGTGATTGAAGCCCTGGTGCAGGCGGGCGACCGACGCCTCCGTCCGGTGCTCATGACATCTCTCGCCGCGGCGCTGGGCATGTTGCCGCTGGCTTACGGCATCGGCGCCGGCGCTGAAATGCTCCGTCCGCTGGCCATTGCCGTCATCGGCGCACTATTCATCTCCGTCCTGCTCTCGCTGATTGCCACGCCTGTTGTCTATTATTTGCTGATTCGATTGGGCCAACGGCTCGCAGGAAAGAAGGAGAAAACATAATGAGCGCCCGTTTCAATTGAAACGGTATCGGCCATGACATGGAATCTTAAAGCTGCGGAGCAGCTTCTGGCAATTACCTGAGATCGTCGACCGGCGAGCATCGAAATGATGCGCCACCGTTCGTCTTCGGTCATTTGAGTCCAGCGCGCGATTTCATTACCAGTGCGATGACATCCCATGCAAACGCCGTGCGAATCGAGTTTGCAAACGTTGATGCAGGGCGAGATCATTTTTATTCCAAGCTATACATCGAATTGCTCGGCGAAAGAAATCCCGTTCCCGGCGCAACCGCTGACGGATTATACGGATCCGTTGCATAGTTCGTATAGCACGCGGACCACGATTCAGCGTGGCCGTCACAAAAAGAAGCATTGCTCAGGCCGCTGTGCCGAAAACCCTGGGTGCCCGCGGAGCGCAAATCATCCGCGTCTGAACTATCGCCACCGTTGCTCGCGTCTGGCCAGGGGGCGCGCATAAACTTATCCGCGCCGCCGGAATACTGGCCGTCACCGAATAACGCCGTTTTGGCCGAATGCCGTGCAGCGGAATCTTTTGCTGATTGTTCGTGGGCTTCGCCCTGTCCGTGGCCGATATAACTGGTGTTGTAATCGTAGCCCGTAAATGGATCGTTCGCCCACATGGCGCTGCCGATGAATGATGGGCATTGTTGGACCTGCGGCATCATTTGTCCCTGCCAAAGCACGCCCGGAACCACGCGCGAATTGCTTTCATACGTTGTGAAATCCCAGCAGTACGAAATGTTGTGAACGCTGTCGTAAAAATAAGCGATGGGATAATACCCCGAGTTGTCGCCCGTGTAGACCTGCGCCGCCGCGGCCATCTCCCGCAAATTATTGAGGCATTGAATACGCTTCGCCCGCAGCTGCGCCTGGCTCAACATAGGCAGGAGCATGGCGGCTAATATGGCGATGATGGCGACGACGACCAGGAGTTCGACGAGAGTGAATCCGATTTTGGATTTGCGATTTGCGATTTGCGATTGAGAGAAAGAATTAAGCTCCAAATTCCAACGCCCAGACGCCAGAGAATGTTCAAGCGCCGAGCCCGCAAAATTGCGGGCTCGGAGCCTGGAGTTTCCCTGGGGCCTGGCGTTTGGAATTTGGATGTTTGTTATCACGGATTCAATTGCAAACGATAGAACGCCTTGTCCGCCGGCGCATTAGAATCTTCCAGTGTCATGGGCTGAGCATTCGTGGCCGTAAACGTCAGGACGGGAGTCCATGCCACCAGGTTTGTGGAACGCTCCAATGTTTCAGGACAATTTGGCACCGGCGTGAACGTGAACGCAAATGGGTTCGTTGCCGATTCGGTCGTCAAAATCGGCGGCACGATCTGCGAAACCACAAATGCTGAAAAATTAGTGACGCCCGGGACGGTGACTTCATTGTTCGTCGCGTTGTATGTAAATGGCTGTGAAATCCAGTTCGTGGAATTCCACTCGAACACGCGCAGGTCGCTGCCATTGCCATTATAATTATTGCCTGCGCGCAATCCCACTGTGGCTGTGTACCCGACAGGCCCGCCAATCAGGGGCAGCGCTTGGATTTGATACGCGCTGGACACGTTTCCTTCCACCGGCGCGAATGGCGAAAGATCGCTCAAACTAACGGCGCTAATTCTGGCGATGGCGCTCACATAATCGAAGCCGATGGCGACTTGGTTCTCACTCGAATCGTCCGCACTTTGAAAAAATACGTTCGTGCTGCCGGCTGCGATATTGTCGGGCGCAATGGAGAGTGCGTCGCCTGTGACCGCCGGGTCCGCCGCCGCGACCGCGTCAATCACTGAATATGCTCCCGGCGCGGGTTGGATGCGGACGTATTGAATCCAGGGCAGGCCCAATTTTTGCAAGCTATATCCATTGCCTCCCGCTGCTCCAGCAAACTGGTCCAGCGCGCTCGCGACGGTTTGGCCGGCTAAATTATTTGTGTATAGATATGGATTGAGCGGTTTGTTTGGATTCATTTCCTCGCTCGTCCAGGAAGCATTCGTATCGTTCCATCGATACGCTTGATCGGGAAAGACCGTCTGCACGTTGGTAAATGTAAACCAGGTAATTCCATCCTGGCTCACGGATACGACTGCCGCATGTCCCAATTTGGCACTGCTCGCAAACGTGACGGCGCTAAGATCCGTATTATCACTGACTGGTCCCGTCCCGGTAGATAAACCGTCGAAACAGGTGTTCCCGTAAACAATCAAATCCACGCCATAAGGATGGCGCGGGTCAGCGTAAATTTTGCGGCCCATTTGCACAGTGATTTGGCCGCCGTTATCAATTTTCACAATCGTATTGCTGCCTGATGGTGTCACGTTGAATGCCGGATTAATGATCGACACGCGGTTGGTCACATTGCCTGCGAAAGAATCGATGAATTGCAGTGTGGGGGCGCCCAGGATCGCTGTCGGGTCGTTATAGGGCGCGGTTAAATCAACGCCGTTTGTGCTGACGACCTGCAGGGCGAAATCGTTTGTACGGGGAACATAGGCGACATATGTCCCGTCCGGGGCAGGGGGAGCTTGTCCGTCGTCGTTGGCGATTTCGTTAACCGGGTCGAGCGAATTCGTCGCATCGTACCCGGCTGCTCCCACGGAAAATCCGAGCCACGAGCCGTTCGTCAAAGTTAAATCGTCGAGGCCAAACTCGGCGAAATCCCATTGGCCCTGGCTGTACGTGTTCGAGTCCCAATAAGTGCTGGAGCCGCGGTTAGGGGAAGTGAAAAAACCGCCGGTATCGCCGGCCTCAGTAAAGAGCTGCCAATTTGGCCCGTTCCAACCGCTCCAATACAAATCCCTGGAGTTGATCGGCTGGACTGAATCGGCGATGACGTTATTGGTGAGCAGGCCATTTGTGAAATAGTTGGTCGTAACGCCGTCAGTCAGCCCGATGACGCTGTCGCCGTTGCGGTTGTAGCCGATTCCCACGACAATGGTGGCGTCGTATTCATCGTTGATCATCATGTAGAGCTTCGGATCCGCTGCGACAATGGCATCGATCAATTGGGTGCCTGTGGCTGTGCCGTTGAAGCGATAGCCCCAGACCATGGTTTTATTCGCGATGGGAGCGGGGACGGTCGTGTTGTTGAGAACTTCTGGCGAGTTCCATTCTACGACCAATGCGGCGCGGTTGGTGCCCGAGCCGGCCCAGAGCTGGATATCGTCCAGAGAAATGGCATGGGCCTGAGTTAGAGTGAGCGCGCCGGCCAGGGCCAGCGGCGTTAGGATTCGTTTCATTATTACTGATCTTTCAATTGTCAGCGCGAAAAATTTCGCGGCGACGGGTTTGTTTGGTTGAGAGACCAGAGCGGGATTTGAAAATAAAAAAACCTCCAAACCCCGCAAAACGGAGAATGAAGGCATTCACGAATCCAATCGAAAAACAGTTCGAGTGGCTGGCCTCATCCTTCTCTTTGCGGAGAAGTGCCCCGAAACGTTCGGGGCAGACGAGCGCAATCAAACCGGTATCCTGACTTGGGCTTCAAACCTCATTCCGCCTTCCCGCGATCTTGAGGGATCGCAGTGGCATTGGAATTTGTAGCCGTCACAGTGGCGCAACCGTCCCGGATTCACACCGGGTTCCCTGACATTTGACTGCAACAGTGGCGGAAACCTTCCGCCGTTTTCAAAGAACGATTCCTATTTACACCCGTTCGAGGCGATTTCAAGAAAAATCTTTTCAAATCGCCTCTTCAATCATCATTTTCGTTTCCACGGTGTAACTCTGGCGTCAGCGACTTTTGTTCCATAGCGAATGTGAATTCGCTCTGACATTCCGCCCGACGCCGCTGCCTTTATCCAAAGAACCCGCGTTAACGACTGACACGCCACTTCGCCATTTCGTCCCTGTAGGCCGTGCCCACATGAGGCGATTCCCATCAGACGCACGGCAGTGTCAGGCGACACGGCCTACAATCGGAAAAACTTGAGGTTGTCTTTCGCTCCGCAGGCTTGACCCGGCGACGCCAATATAGAAGAGTCGTTCGGTAAACAGATAACGCCCTCTTGAGTATATTGGTTCGTTAGGTTCTTATGATCGACCTTGGCAAAGTCCATGAGCGTGAGGTGTTCGACCTGATCGGACAACACTCGGTTTCCATCACGGAGCTTCGGCCTGTGCTGGCGGCACTGGGATTTGTTTTCGAGGATGACTTTGCCTGGCTGAGGAGGACAGGCCGTGTTGAGCAATGGCAGGCGGAGACGTTAGTTGAATGCGAGTTTCTGGCACGGGGCAGAAAGGTTTATCCTGACGAGAGCGATTTTGATTCTCTGCGTCTTTCGATTCTGGTTTCATCGTTGCCGGAGGAGCAGGTTGTCAGGGCGCTCAATGTGGTATTTGAGATAGCTGGCCAGGCTCGGTTGGCTATTTCTCACGCTTCCCGCGCCGTTTCTCGCGCAGCAATTCCTGCTCTGGTGGCCTGCTGGACCCAGGAAATTCTTGGCGAAGCAGGAGATATTTGCGGTTCTGAATCAGTTGCGATTTTAATTTCGATGGAATATGACAAGCGACGGGCCGGACCGACTGGCCTTTGAGTTTTCGGTCGAGTTATGAATTTCGAGAGGCCAGATGAAAGAGCCTTTTGGCACCACTTGCCTTCACTGGTCCAAGGCAAGATGCGCATTTTTGGAAACAAAGGGTGACAAATCCGTCGATATGCCTTGAACATCGAACTCGAACCATTATCCTCCCGTGAACGCGACTTCGGTCGAGACTATTATGAATAGGCATGCGCACTTTCTGGCCGCTTTGGTGGCCTTATCCCTGCTCACCGGCTGCAACAAATCGACATCCACATCCGGTGGCAGCGACGCCGGCAGCGCCTCGGGTGTGATCAAGGTCGGCGAATACGCTTCGCTGACTGGCAAAGAGGCGGGGTTTGGACAATCGTCGCACGACGGCACCGCGCTGGCCGTTGACGACTTGAATGCCGCCGGTGGAGTTTTGGGCAAGAAGGTCCAATTGATTACCGAAGATGACCAGTCCCAATCGGGTCAACCGTCTATTGATGCGCGCAAACTGATTTCAGATGACGGCGTCGTGGCCGTGCTGGGCGAAGTCGCGTCGTCGCGCTCGCTTGAAGCCGCGCCGATCTGCCAGCAAAATCAAATTCCCATGATCTCCCCATCGTCCACCAATCCCAAGGTGACGGAAGTGGGCGACGACATCTTCCGCGTCTGCTTTCTTGATTCATTTCAGGGAAAGATTCTCGCGGAATTTGCCACCAACACCTTGAAATTGAAAAACATCGCGGTCCTCACCGATGTCACCAGCGATTACAGCATGGGCCTGGCGAAATTTTTCAAAGACAGTTTCACTTCCATGGGGGGAAAGATTATTGCCGACGAGAAGTATAATGGCGGCGACAAAGATTTCAGTGCCCAACTCACGTCTATCAAGGCCACGAAACCCGACGGGATCTTTATTCCCGGTTATTACACGGAAGTGGGATTGATTGCGATTCAAGCCCGGCAGTTGGGCCTGAACATTCCCTTGTTTGGTGGTGATGGATGGGAAGGGCCGCCGTTGATTTCCATCGGCGGGGCAGCTTTGGAAGAAACGTATTTTTCGACCCATTTTTCACCCGAGGATACTTCGCCGGTCGTGCAGGAGTTTGTGAAAAAATTTCAGGCGCGCTACAATTCTACGCCCGACGCCATGGCCGCGCTCGGCTATGATTCCGCCATGATCCTGGCCGATGCCATTAAACGCGCCGGTACAACTGCAGGCCCAGCAGTGCGCGATGCCCTGGCGGCTACGAAGGATTTCCCGGGCATTACCGGCCACATCACCATCGACAAAAACCGCAACGCGTCAAAGCCTGCAGTCATCGTCGAAGTTAAAAACGGGAAATACAATTACGTAGAAACGATATCGCCGTGACGTTTTTTCGGTGGTGGCGAAACGCTTTGGCTTCGTTTGAGGATGACGATGACGATGAGAATGATTCCGCTTTGCGTTTGGGCCGCTTCAACGGTTCAACGGTTCAACGCGTCCACGTGATCCTCGCCTTTAACAAACCGTTCGGCGTACTGTCGCAGTTCACCAGTGACGGCTCGCCCAACCGCACGCTAGCCGGATTCGGCTTCCCGAAAAATATCTGGCCCATCGGCCGGCTTGATGCTGATTCCGAAGGGTTGCTCCTCTTGAGTGATGAACCGGACTTGAACCAGGAGATTTTGCATCCCAGCCGCGCCCATCAGCGCGAGTATTGGGCACAGGTCGAACGGATTCCATTGGCAGAGAAATTGAAAATACTGGAACGTGGCGTTACGGTCCAGGGCCGTAAAACCCTTCCATGCCGGGCCTGGATGATTGAGCCGCAGCCAGTTGCTGCCGAAGCGAACCGCGGTCAGGACATGTCCGCTCGCCCGGCATTGATTCCGCCGCGTGATCCGCCCATTCGTTTCCGCAAGAGCGTTGCCGATTGCTGGATTGCGCTGGAATTAGTCGAAGGCAAAAACCGGCAGGTTCGCAAAATGACCGCGGCGATTGGGCATCCGACCTTGCGGCTAATTCGGGTGCGAATTGGAAATCTTTGGCTCGCTGATTTGCCGCAAGGCGCGTGGAAAATCGTCTCCGCCAACGCTCTTTTCCTTTCTCGTTGAACGGTGTAAGCTTTATCCATGACGGAAGTTGCTGAATCTCCGGCGCGCCTGGGCAATCTCCAGGTTCGCGCGCCGATGTTGCGTGACCGGTTTGAGCCGCTCGCGCGCGAAATCGCTGCCCTCAAAAAGGAACTTAATGCAGTGATCCTGGCCCACAATTACCAGGTCCCAGAAATCCAGGACGTGGCGGATTACGTGGGCGATTCGCTGGGTTTGTCCCAGGAGGCGGCAAAAACCAGCGCGGACGTCATCGTTTTCGCCGGCGTGCATTTCATGGCCGAAACCGCAAAGATTTTGAACCCGGACAAAATCGTAATCTTGCCGGATAAAGACGCCGGATGCTCGCTTGAGGAAAGCTGTCCGGCGCCCAAACTGGCCCAATTGCAGGCCACCAACCCCAATTTCTGGACGATTGCCTATATCAATTGCAGCGCGGACGTAAAGGCGTTATGCGATGTCATTTGCACCAGCGGCAACGCCGAAAAAATCGTTCGGGCCGCTCCCATGGACAGGGATTTGTTGTTCGTCCCTGATGAAAACCTCGGCCAATGGGTCATGGAACAGACCGGACGGCCTATGAAATTGTGGAAGGGCAACTGCTATGCCCACGTCGAGTACCGCCGCGACACGATCCTGGCGCTGAAATCGCAGTTTCCTGACGCCAAAGTCGTGGTCCATCCCGAAAGTCTGCGCGAAGTGCGGGAAATGGCTGACGTTGTCGCATCCACAGAAAAGATGATCACTTTTTGCAAAACCAACCCAGCCCGGCGATTTATCGTAGTGACCGAATCGGGGATCATCCATCGCTTGCGCAAGGAATGCCCGGGGAAGGAGTTCGTCTGCACTCCCACGTTTGATGTGATGCGCCTGCCCACGGACAATTGCCGTTGCAGTGAGTGCAAATACATGAAGATGAACACGTTGGAAAAGGTTCGCGATTGCATGAAGCGCCTGGCCCCACGAATCGAATTGCCGGCTGAGATTCTCAAACGCGCCCGCCTGCCTATCGAAAGGATGCTCGAGATTTCCGCCGCTCCTCTTGAGAACGCCGGTTGATTTCAAGCAAGCAGGAAGTTATTCACACAATCTGAATTTTCTTTTCTTCTGAGTCGTTTCGTTTATACTACTTGCCCAGTCGGAATGAACAAAACGCTTCTGAAACTATTGTCTGTCGCGATCGTTTTTTGGGCCTCGCATGCTTTGGGGGACGGAACCAACGATCTTTCTTCACAGTCCAATACTGATGCCGTGAATGCCTTGCTTCAGGTGCAGGCGCAACTCCATGAAACGCAAATGAGTGTGGAGAGCAACCGCCAGCAAACCGTTGTGGCCCTGGCGCGAAACGCCGACGCCCTGGCCTCGGACATTCGGGTTTTTGAAAAGGACATCGCCATCGAAACAGAGTCGGCCCAGCGCGTCGAACAAACCATGCTGATCGTAGCCCTGATCGGAATGCTGGCCATGGGCGTGGTCATCACCATGGTCTTGCTACAACTGCGCACTGCGACCAAACTGATAGAATTGGCAATCTCAACGCCGCTGCACGCTGCGAACGGCGGGCGCCCTTTGCCCGTGGTCGAAACTCCGGCTGCCTTGCCGCCGTCGGCCCGGGCGGCGCTCGAGTTTTCCAACGCCCGCCTGCTTGGCGTGATTGAACGCCTCGAAAAACGAATTCTTGAACTGGAACATTCCGCGCGCCTGCCTTTGGAGGAAAATAATTCGCACGCAACGGTTTCTGAAACTCCCGACGAGCGCCGGATGACGGATTTGATCGTGGAAGGGCAGCTCTTTTTGGACACGAACAAGCCAGAAAAAGCAATTTCCTGCTTTGACGCCGCGTTGGAAATGCAGCCGACGCTTGCCGAGGCACTGATCAAAAAAGCCGCGGCCCTGGAAAAAATGGAGAAAACGGACGAGGCCATCGCCTGTTATGACCGCGCCATCGAGTCCGAAGATTCGGCGACCACGGCGCTTCTGCAAAAAGGTGGATTGTTGAACAGGCTCTCCCGCTACGAGGAAGCTCTCCAATGTTATGAACGGGCCCTTCAAACCCAGGAAAGAAAAGCGGCGGACGCCGGATAGTGGTTTCAGATTAATGGACTCTTGATCCGTTCAAAATAGGGCGGTCCGCTGGACGGTTACCTCAGTTGAATCGCACCCTGCCGCGTTCCGTTTCAATCTGCCGCCGCATCATTTCAATCTTCAGTTTCAGCAGTTCGCGATTTTCTTCGGTCCGCTCGGCCAATTCTTTTTGCAGTTCCTGAATGCGTTCCTGATAGGTGCGAATTCGGTCCTGCATGGGCGCCTGCAAGGCGTCCAACCGGTGAACGAGTTCGGCGATTTCGGTGGCTGCCAGACGCTGTGCCTCCAACAATTCCGCGCGTTGGGCGGCAAGGCCCTGTACGACGGCTTCTTTCAAAGTTTGTGCAAGATACGGCGCCAGTTCTGCGGAGGCGGGCGCGGGCACCCGCTCCATCCGGCGCAATTGCATAGACGTCGAGCTGGTTCGCCGCTGACGGAGAAGCCATGCAAGAACCAGTAACGCCAAAATGGAACCGGTTGCGAGAGAAGCCATGAGCCATGTATCGCGTGTGTGAATTCTTTGGGCCTGCTGTTGCGTATCCAGCGCCTGCTCGCGCATAGCCGCAGCCTGTTCGCGTTCCTTATCGGCCTGGTTTTGGGCCTGCGCGCGGTCCGCTTGCGCCTGCTGTTGCTGTTGTTGGGCGACCAGGACGGCCTTCTGCGCGAGTTGCGCCTGCTGCTGTTCCGTTTGCGCCAATGCATGTTCCTGTTGCGCCCGCTCATGCTCGGCAGCAATTTGCCGGTTCAGCGTCCCGGGCATCATCGCAAGGTTCATTGCCGTCAGCGCCGCCAGCGCCTTTTCATCAATTTCGGCCCCGCGGTGCACGATCATCTGGCCAACTTCAAAGTGGTCCGAGACGACGACCTGGCGCACGGAATAGTCCCGCGCTTCTTTAGTGATCGCGACATCCGGAAAGCAGTTCGGCCGAAGAAACTGCGCCAACGCGCCGGCCAACGGCTGCTGTTCCTCGGAGAACTGGTGGCGGAACTTCGTGCGCACGGCTGAAATCTTCGGGATTTTATCCATGCTGATCACGTATCCCATCCGCCAGGCCTGCTTAAACGTGAATTTCTCGTTGGCATTGGTCACGGGCATGATGCGGACTTTTTTTCTGTAAACGAAATGAGCCGGGACGGCGTCGGGCTGCAAAGGCTCTTTCATCGCCTGTAACAGCATGCCCAGCCATTTGTCCCGCAAAGCCGAGTCCGAACTGCCGCGCGCCCAGGTCACCGCCAATTCTGTGCTCACGGGAAAAGTTTTGTGTTCCACGTTATAGGCCGTGACCAGGTATCCAAAATCGGACGCTTCAATCGTGGAATTATCTATGGACGGCTGATGGTATGCCGTAGCGACGGCGTTCGAAAAGCTTTGGCGCGCCTGCGCGAAAGCGGCGAGAAAGTTTTTGGTTACTACGTTGGTTTGGCCGTCGAATTCGTGGTAGATGGCCGCAATCCCCTGGGCCTCGGAGACCTTCAGCGCGGCGGTGGCTTGTGCGTCCGCCACATCAAACGGCAGGGCGGCGACAAGGTCCTGCGGGGCGGTATCACCGATCTTGTAAACTGGAAGCGTACCGGCCCGGAGTGAAAAGCATGCCAGCGCGAGCAGGCACACCGCCGGACCGTGTTTTACAATGACCATAAAAAGGATCTTTGCTCGCTGATTTCTTGTTCGCCGTTCCAAAGCGTGACGCGCCACGCCGCGAGCGTTCCGAGCTTTTTATAACCGCGCCCGGTCAAAGTCAACGAAATCCAGTGATGAAATATTTTCGGCGTGACCGTTCTTTCCAGGACGGCTTCCGTGGGCAGGCCGCCCACGCCCACGCCCCGCGCATCCACGCGCACTTTGAGCGTCAGGCCCTGCGCGTGGCTCGCTTTCCAGCATACGTCGAAACGAACGCCGGAAACCTGGTTGGTGTGTTCCATGAGCCAGGCCTGATACGCGTCCCGGTCAAAAAGACTCGGCGAGACCGCCACGGCTCCGTTCGTGTCCATTAGCATTTGCAGGACCTTGACAATCCGGCCCGTCGGCGCATCGGGAAGGGAACCAGCCCGGAGACCTTCGCTCCAAAAGGACAGGCACACGAAAGTGAAAATCAGAATCAATCGGCGCCATCGCATGCGGGAACAATGAATCAGCCGGAGTTTCATTTCAATCTCCATTTAAAGAATTGCCGGGGCAATCAGAAAAATCAATGGCGCAATCGGAAATTTGGCGCGAAGATAGTTTGATGAGCATTACTCCTCAATCATCCATGTGCGAAGTGCTGGAAGTCTTCCCCGGCGCGCAACGGGCATTGTTTCGCCGCTATCACATTGGCGGCTGCAGCAGTTGCGGGTTCAGTCAGGATGAATCCCTCGCCCAGGTCTGCGCGCGCAATGGCAATCTCGATGCCGCCGAGGTCGTGACTCATATTCAATCCAGCCACGAAGAAGACGCGAAAATTTTAATCCCGCCGAAGGACCTGGCTGGTTTGTTGCAGCGCGACCCGTCGGTAAAGTTGGTGGATGTTCGCTCACGCGAGGAATTTGAGGCTGTTCATATCGCCGGTTCGGTTTTGCTCTCGCAGGACCTGATGCGCGATCTCATGGCCAGCGGCTCCAATACCAAACCGATAGTTGTTGTGGACCATCAGGGGAAAAACGGACTGGACGCGGCCGCTTATTTCATCGGGCACGGATTGCAAAACGTGCGTTGCCTGCTCGGGGGCATTGACGCGTGGGCGCTGGAAGTCGACCCAAAAGTCAGGAGATACAGGCTCGGCTGATGCACGGGCGGACGTAGGGGTTTCCCCGGGGAACATTTCTTGACTCTTAAAAACTCTTAAAAATGGATTTTTGAACTCGAAAAATATGCGAAAATAAATTTGACAGAAAACAGATTCGTTTTATAAATGTGTCGTAAATAACGTTGGTTCGGGCTTTAAGACAGCACAATATTCACTTGGTATAGCATTGATATGAAAAAACTCTTTGTCTCCGCGAGTTTAGTCGCCATCGGCGCCGTCAGTTTACATGCAGACGAATACGCCCCAGACTTTACCGCGATGGACGCCACGAAGCCCTGGACTGTCTCCGGAACCCTGCGCGGATTTTACGACGATAACTTCACGACATCCCCGAACGGGCACAAGGCCGGCAGCGCCGGTTTTGAATTCAGTCCCCAGGGGAGCCTGATCGTGCCGTTGCAACAGACGGAGCTGGGCCTGCGCTACACATACGGACTTTATTATTATCAGCAACGCGAAAACCAGGGGTCAAATCCGATCGACCAGACTCATCAGGCGGACTTGTGGGTGGACCACGCATTTAATCAGCGCTGGGAGGGCAAAATTCAGGACACATTCGTTTCGCAACAGGATCCATCGCTCTCCTCGTCGGGCACGAGCCTGCCATACCGTGCGGAAGGCAACAACTTTCAGAATGTCGGCACTGTCTCGGCTCATACTGAATGGAGTATGTTGTTCAGCTCAGATTTGAGTTATCAGAATACCTGGATTGATTATCATCAGCACGGCGCCACTCTGCGCACACTTGAAGGAATTGATCCGGGCCCGACATCAGCCACGTACGCCGGGTTGTTGAACCAGGTCGATCACTCGATTGGGGTTACCTTGAATTATCAATATCTCCCTGACTTGGCATTTATGGCGGGATACAACTTTGGTTGGAACGTTTATACGGGTGATGAGCCGATTGCGATTACTTCAGCCGGGAATGCTTACAGCGCTAGCCGCAATCAAATGTCGCACACTTTCAAAGTGGGAGCGCAATATTCGGCGACTGCGAATCTGAGCATTGTAGCGTGGGGTGGCATCACCTATAACGACAACTATAATTTGCCCTCTTTTGACACGCAGAGTTCCACCAGCATTGAGCCTTACGCCAATATTGCAGTCACCTACACCTATTTGCCGGGCGATTATGTGCAAGTAGGATTTACTGAATCGGGTTCTCCTGTAGCGACGACCGATGCAACCGCATCGGGCTCTGTGACAAAGTTTCAACAGGTTTCCGTATTTTACGCGACCGTTAACCATCAGATCACTCCCAAGCTGACTGGCAGTTTGACCGCCCATTATCAATACTCCACGTTTGTGGGCGGCGCCAACGATGGAGCGTCCCAGAATTGGTATTCGCTGGGGCTTAATCTCGCGTATGCTTTTACCCCCTGGATCTCTGCGGACGCGGGATATAATCTCTATTACCTGACCTCGGCCCCCGAGCTGACAGGCTACAGCCGCAACATCGGCTACGCCAGTGCGACCCTCAGCTTTTAAAGCATTTTATTATTTGTTTCGCTTTTTCGTATTTCTCGGTTATTTTTGAACACCCAATTGGGGGCTGGGTCTAAACCTCACTTGGCCCCCTTTTTATTTGATTGATTATGGATTCGCCTGAGACACATGCCGCACCGGAAAGCAGACTGCATTTCCTTGATTACTGGCGAATTATCCGCATTCGCAAGGCGATCATTATTTCGGTATTCTTTATTACGACCGTCATCGCCACTGTGGTGACCTTCCTCATGCGCCCGGCTTACAGCAGCATGGCGGAAATCGAAATCCAACCCGATATTACTTCAGAAGTTCCCATTCCCTATTCTCCTTACGATCCATATTTCATGGAAACGGAGTTGAACACGATCAAAGGCGACGTCGTTCTAAGCCGTGTGGTGCAAGACCTGAACCTGAACGCGGAATGGGGCAAAAAACTCAACCCGGACGGACAGCCCCTCAAGACGTCCGATACCATGGATTATTTGCGGCGTTATCTGAACGCGGAGTCCAGCCGCAATACGAAGCTTATTGACATTAGCGTCCAGAACGAAGACAAGGATTTGGCCGCGAAGATCGCCAACACCGTCGCCGCAGAATACAAGTCCTACCGGCTGGAAGTGCACAGCAACCTGATGGAAAGCGGCATTGATAAATTGCGGATCAAGTATGAGGAGGAGAATGCGGAAATCCAATCAATGCAGAGCAATGTCTTCCAATTGCGACAAGTATATCATGTCCATGACATAGCACCCAACTCGCTGGGGCCGACGCCGACATTGAGCTCCGAACAGATCCAGACGCTTAATGAGAAGTTGGTTGAACAAAAGGCGCTTTGCGTCAAGTTGGAAAAGGAATTCGCTGAGTTCCAGCAAATTCAAACCTCGAATCCCGCGGAACTTGGCGATGTGCTGCTGACCATCCAGCCAGACAATACGCTCGCTGATTTACTGGGCAAATTGCACGAAAATGAACAATTGTTCGTTACCAAGAGCAATTATCTGAGTTCCGCAAATCCTGACCTTTCTTCAGTGGTGTCAATGATTAGCACCTTGAAACAACAAATTAACGATCGGGTAAACGGCATCATGTATGGGATGGAAGGCCAAGTCGCGGCGTCCGAGGCCGAAGTGGCCGCTCTCACTAACCAACTCGCCGAATTCGAAGGACAAGGGCAGGAAGAAATGGATAGAGGTCAGCCCTATTGGATTGCCAAGGCTAAGCTTCAGGATTTGCAGGACCTGCACAAATTACAGGGCGAGAAAATAGAAGCCGCTGAAGATGAAGAGTCGATGCCTAAGACCGCCCTGGTCTCAGTCATCAATCCCGCGACGCCTGGTCAAACTCCGGTGTCGCCCAGGAAGACGTTGAACATTACTCTAGGCGCCTTTTTCGGGCTTCTGGTCGGCGTCAGCCTCGCGTTTTTCATTGAGTACCTCGACACGAGCGTTAAGACCATTGATGAAGTTGAACGGGTGTTTCAATCGCCCGTGCTGGGCGTCATCCCGCAAAACGTCGGCACCCTCATCGACGAGGGCGCGGACAGCTCTCACGCGGAAGCATATCGGGTTCTGCGCACAAACATTCTGTTTTCGCGCAAGGATGATAATCTCAATACGCTCGTGGTCGTCAGCGCCGGCATGGGCGAGGGCAAGTCCACCACCGTGCTGAACCTGGCGACCGTGTTCGCGCAGGCGAACCAACGGACACTCGTGGTGGATTCCGATTTGCGCCGTCCCACGCTCCATAAGTTGTTGCGTCTCAATAACGATACCGGTCTGATCAATTATTTGCTTAAGCAGAGCACGCTTGATGAGGTCACCCAAAAGACTTCCGTGCCGATGCTCGATTTCATGCCCAGCGGCAAGCTGCCCGGACGCCAAATCAATGTTCTTGGATCGGAGCCGATGCGCAATCTCATCAGCGAACTAAAACAGCGCTACGATTTCATCCTGTTTGATTCGCCGCCGATCATGGGCTTGAGCGATGCATCAGTGCTGGCTAGCGAAGTGGACATGGCCGTACAGATCATTCAATACCGCCGTTACCCGCAATTGATGAATATTCGCGCCAAGCAAATGGTGGAAAAAGTCGGCGGCAACCTCGTTGGGATTGTCCTCAATAACATCAATATGGCCCAGGACGAGAGCTATTATTATTACGGAGGCTATTACTACCACAACAATGATGATTCGCAGGAAACGCCCGCTTCAAAAACGTCCACAGGTGGTTCCGACCGCATGGGAATCCAGCAAAAGTATTGATTGCGTGAGCGCCGTGATTTCGCAAGGATAGCTATTCATGAATTTCGTATCGAAACTGACCCTGATTTCATGCGCCACCATGCTGGCCGCGACCGTTTTATCGGGCTGCGGTTCAACCAAGGGGCCGGATTTGTCCGATAACCCGAACCCTCCCGCCATGTCGGGGACCGGCTCTCAATCTCAATCTGTCTCCGGGACGGCGACTAATACTAATGAGTTAAGTTCCATTCCGGCCGCAGCCGCGCGGTTTCAATCGGGTGAAACGGTGAACATCACCAGCAGCACCGGCAGCGACCTGGTTCCCGGCCCAATTCCGGCAACACCGCAGTCCTATCTAATTGCCGACGACGGAACAATCTCGTTGCCGCTTGTTGGCACCGTGCAGGCCGCGGGCAAGACCCCGGGCGAGCTTCAACGCATCCTCACCAAACTTTACGTTCCGGAATATTACGTCCGCCTGGCTGTGACGGTAACCGCGATAAACCGCGTTTATTACGTTGGAGGCGAGGTCACGAAACCCGGACCGCAGGAGTATCTTGGCCAGACCACCGTGACCAGGGCTATCCAGGCCGCGGGTGACTTTACCATTTTCGCCAACCACAAAAAGGTTTGGCTGACTCGATTCGACGGAACACGAATCCAGGTCAACGTGGACAAGGCTCTTCAAGACTCCGAAAGCGATCCGCAGGTGTTCCCCGGCGACCAAATTCAGGTGTTCCGCCGGAGTTTTTGATGGTTCAACTGCATATTCTTTCCGGGAAGAAGGCTGGCAGCCGCGTGGATGCCAGCCGTTTTCCTTTTCGGATCGGGCGCGACCCGCAGAACGATTTGCCATTGGATGACGATGGCGTTTGGGACCAGCACATTGCGCTGGAATTTTGCAGGAACGAAGGTTTCCGGCTCGCGGCGGCGCCCGAAGCCATAGCAGCCATCAATAGCAAGCCTTTGGGCGACGCGCTTCTTCGTAATGGCGATGTGATCACGCTCGGCTCGGCAAAAGTCCAATTTTGGATTGCGCCGGCCCGGCAACGGGGCCTTGGCCTGCGGGAAAATTTTGTGTGGGCCCTGCTTGGCCTTGTTGTGCTTGGCCAGCTTGTTTTGATTTATCTGACGTTGTCGTGACGTTGCGCGGCCGGCCACTGCGATTTCTCCGCCCCGCCCATGGTGATTTAGAGCGTTTTAAAAAATAATGTGGCCGTTCGGAGCGAAGATTTTTGGTGTTTTGGCGAGGCTTCAGCGACGGAGCATGTTTGAAAACCCTGTGACTGAGTTGAAACGACGCCAAAACCCAAAAAGACCGCTTCCCTTTCTTTTTCCTCCCGAACGGCTACAGTATTTTTTAAACCGCTCTAATGCCTGAAATGCCGCGTGCCGGTGAATGCCATCGTCATTCCGCGCTCATTGGCGGCGGCGATCACCTCGGCGTCTTTAACTGAACCTCCGGGTTGGATGGCCGCTGTGGCCCCGGCTTCCGCCGCCGCAATCAGTCCATCCGGGAATGGAAAGAAAGCATCGCTGCAAACCGTGCTGCCCGCCAGTGACAGATTTGCTTCCCGTGCCTTCCAAACCGCAATGCGGCTGGCGTCCACGCGGCTCATTTGACCGGCGCCCACGCCCAGCGTCCGGTCGGTGCCCGCGTAGACGATCGCGTTGGATTTGACGTGCTTGACGACGCGCCACCCAAAGAGCATGGCGCGCATTTCATCCTCCGAAGGCTGCCGCGTGGTCACAATTTTCAGGTCTTGCGGGCCGGCCATTTTGATATCGGACTCTTGCATCAAATATGAGTTCGCCCCGACGCTGCGCAAGTCAAACATATTTGATCCGCGAGGTGATTTCAGAATTTGAATGAGCCGCAGATTCTTTTTCTTTTGCAGAATCTCCAACGCCCCGGACGAAAAGTCCGGCGCCACAATTACTTCGGTGAAGATCTCGGAAATCGCTTCCGCGCACGAAGCGTCCAGGGTTGTATTGACGGCGATGATTCCGCCAAAGGGTGCCTGTTTGTCCGTGGCGAACGCCTTGTCCCACGCTTCCCGAAGGTTCTTTCCCTGGCCTGCGCCACAAGGGTTTGTGTGTTTCAATATCGCGAGAGTCGGGACGGAGTTTTCGAATTCAGAGATCAGATGAGCCGCCGCCGTCAGGTCCAGGATGTTGTTATAGGAAAGCTCTTTGCCGTGGAGTTGCTGGTAGAACTCATTGAACCGGCCGTAAAGCGCGGCGGTTTGGTGCGAATTCTCACCGTAGCGCAATGGTTGAAGAAGCGGCGCAGAAATCAGCAGCGATTTTGGGAGCCCGGCAGTTTGTACCTTGAACTCAGTGCCCAGGTGGGCCGCAATCGCCGCGTCATAGGCCGCAGTCCGCGCAAAAACCTTTGCGGCCAGTGCCCGCCGCAGTTCGAGGGTTGTATTGCCATTTTCAGAAATTTGCCTCGCCACTTCGTGATAATCGGACGGGTCGACCACCACGGTGACGCTCTCATGGTTTTTAGCCGCGCTTCGCAGCATCGAAGGACCGCCGATGTCAATGTTTTCAATTGCCTCATGGAGCGTTGTCCCCGGTTTGGCAACCGTTTGCTCAAACGGATAAAGATTCACCACCACCAAATCGATCGGGGCGATGCCATGTTCGCGGGCGGCCGCTTCGTGTTTTTCGTTTCCACGAATGAACAGCAATCCGCCATGGACCTTCGGATGCAGCGTTTTGACGCGCCCGTCCAGCATTTCGGGAAATCCAGTGTGTTCGCTGATATCTTTGGCGGCCACGCCGGCCTCGCGTAACATTTTCGCCGTGCCCCCCGTGGAAAGGATTTCGATTTTTGCCTGTGCCAAAATTTGTGCAAAGGCAACCAAACCAATTTTGTCCGACACGGAGATAAGCGCCCGTTGAATTCTTGCCATAAACTGTCAGGTTCCCGAAAGCTTTGGCCTCCGTCAATTCGCAAATATTTCATATTCACTCGGACGCCGGAAAAGGTCATGCACCCTGCCCGACTTCGACAATGAAGATGCCGGACGATGACTAATTTGGTTAAAGGTGAAATGGAAACGATTGCCCAGGAATCCGAATCATAAATCCGGCATTTTACCCTTCAACTGCTCTTTGGCCCATGCCATGGCGGCCCGTTTAGTCTTGAGTTCTTCCGCCAATTGTTTGTCCCGTATTTCATGCAGAAGCGCGCCCATTCCGGGTCCGGGCTTCATCCCGAGGGCGATCAGGTCATTGCCGGTGAGCAACGGCGGGCGGATGCGCGGTTTCTTTTTCAGTTCTTTGGCCTGCTCCACCAAAAAATCAAAATGTTCCAATGATCGATGCGAGCCAAGGCAGTCGAGCTTATGCAATTGCATTTCCAGGGGAAAAGTTTCGCGCATAATCAGGCGGCGCAATGTCGCCTTGCGCATTTGTTTTACGTCCTTGAACTGCATGTGTTGGCGCACGCAGGCTACGATTTCGTCAGTTGCCTTTTTGGGGAATCGAAGACGGTTGAGAATTCGGCGCGCCATATCCGCGCCCACTTTCTCATGGCCATAAAAATGGATCGCGCCGGTTGCTTCGTCCACACTGGCGGTGGGCGGCTTGCCGATGTCGTGCAAGATGGCGGCCCAGGGCAGGGAAGCCGGCGCGTCCGGCGGCAACTGTTCCAGCATGAGCCGGATGTGATTAAACACACTGCCCTCGGGATGATAATTGGGCGATTGGGCGCACGATACGGTTGCGGTCAGTTCGGGAAGCACGTGTTCCATTAGCCCGCTGTCCCGCAATAAATCCAGTCCGCGCGCCGCGTGCGGCGGGCGAAATAATTTCAACAGTTCGTCCCGGATGCGTTCGGCGCTAATCAGGCTGATCTGGCGAGCCAGCTTTTTCACCGCCGTGAAAGTATTTGCCTCAATTTCAAAGTTCAATTGAGCGGCGAACCGGATGGCGCGCAGCAGGCGCAAATGGTCCTCTCCAAAACGTTCCTCAGGTTTGCCGATGGTACGAATGATTTTGGCCTGCAGGTCATCCTGGCCGCCAACCCAATCATGTTTGATATTCGAAATCGGGTCATAAAACAGGGCATTTATGGTGAAATCACGCCGAAGCGCGTCAGCCCGGGCGTCGCCAAAGACAACTTTCTGCGGCCGCCGTCCGTCCTGGTAATCTTCATCGCTGCGGAAGGTCGCTACCTGGAATTCATGCTCATTTTCAATGACAAAGATCACTCCGAATTTTTTTCCAACGGCGATGGTGCGTTTGAACAGGCCTTCAATTTGTTCAGGCCTGGCGTTGGTGGCGATGTCAATATCCCACGGTTCGCGTCCCAGCAGAAAGTCACGCACGCAGCCGCCTACCCAAAATGCGGCAAACCCGGCCTTTTGGAGGCGTGCAACAATCCTCTTTGCAGTGTCTTTGGGCGAACCGGCTGTCATGCGATTTGTGCAATGGTTAATCGCCCCATATGCTTTTGATATGCTTGATTCCCGCCCGGACTGCCTCCAGGGACAATGAAGGACTTAGCTCGAACACTTTGATGTGCCGTGGAGTGACAAATGGTTTGAGCGCTGCGAAATCAATCATTCCCTCCGTGGGTGCCATGTGATCGCGGTCGGGAAAAATGACGTCGTGAACGTGGAATCCGGCAAGCCGTGGCGCGAGTGTTTGGAGAATGCGGGCATGCTCGATAACCCCGAGGTTTTCTTTTATTTGCGCATGACCTGTATCATGCCAATAGGCTACCGCTGGATTCTGGAACTCCGCAAAAAAATCGTTAAAATCTTCATCGAGCGGCAATTCTTCGAGAGCCTGGCGGTTTTCGCAGCCCAATGTGAGTCCGCGACTTTCCGCTTCCGGCAGGATTTTGCGGAGTGTTTCCTTCATCCGCGTGTAAAATTTTCCTTTTTTATCTTCGCGGGCTCGCAGGGCGTCTTCCTGAAGTATTTGAAATTTTTTTGAGCTTCGTGCGTCGCTTTCCAGCAGGCCGGCCAGCTTTCCGGTGTAGTCCTTCATCTCAATGCTGCCCAGATGCAGGACAATCGTTTTGGCTTTGACGCGGGCGGCAAATTCGAACGTTTTTTGGGTATGCTTGATTGCCAGGTCGCGCTCGCGGATGTCTTCCGCGGAAAATTCGTAGAGATTGGGCGCCGCCTGCGTCACGCCCATCGGAAGCGGACAAAAATTGTGGAGGCTGGATATTTTAATGTCGCCCTTGTCCACCGCCTCGAGAATCCCGGGCACCAGGGTGAGACGGATTCCGTGGCTGAGTTCGGCATATTCGAATCCCAATTCGCGGATTTCCCGCAACATGGCGCGGCCGTCGGAATGGCGGTGCGAATTCCAGCAGGTTGAGAAGGAATACATGGTGAGGGGTTAAAATGGTTTAAGCGTTGAAGTGCCGGAAGGACATTCTCCTTCGACGATTTAACACTTCAACGCTTTAACGTGTTCGGAATTACAGGTCCGCGTAGCGGGCCGAAAGCATGGCCGAAAAGCGGGCGGCTTTTTCCTTGCGCCGCCGGCGTTCGCTCGGCTTTTCAAAATGCCGATGATTGCGCACGACTTTGAGCGTGCCTTCGCGGTCCACTTTTTTCTTCAGTCGGCGCAAAGCACGGTCTACGGGCTCGCCTTTTTTTAATTTAATTTCTGTCAACGCAACTCACTTCCTTTCTCTCGCGGACAATGCGTCCGCAAATTAAATGAATGGTTAGAATAATTTTTGAACGCAAAAAGTCAATAAACAAATTCCAGGGACACCGGCCTGTTTATTCCGTCCCTTTGTGATGCCGAGACAGGCGCTGTCTGTTTTTATACAGATAAAGCACAATCAATATGTTTAATATCAGAACAACCAGGAGCCCGATCCTGGGATTGTGAAACAAATGCGAATGCGGCTGGGGTTCATCAGAGGGGTCCAGTCGCGGCGTGCGCCGGTTCGTCAATTCAAAGACCTCAATCGGGATGAAAAAAGCTGATTCGCAAATCGTTAGCCAAATCGCCCATCTGGCGCGCAATGCCAGGCCCACGCCGCCGGCCGATAGAAAACAACCATAGAGGGAAAAGGCCAGGGCCGTCGCGCGTACGTTGCCCGGAGTTACCGTTGAAAGAAAATCGCTGACATTGTGGAAAAATCGGTTTTCAGGATCAAAATGGACCCATTCGATGAAATGATCAAAATCGTCCTGCAAATCTCTCCCCGCCATCGAATAGATGCCCGCCGCGAGCAACAAGAGCGCCGCCCCCTTTGCGATCTTGCAGATAGCGATGAAATAGAGTGTGGGAGCATGGTCTTTTTTTGCCCCGCCCTTCGTTTCCGCGCCGGCGCTTTCCAACACTGTTGTCTTTTCAGAATTCATCAACACACCTTAGACAACAAAAACGGCAAAAGTTCAGATATCTTCAACCTTGCCTGTTTCATGGAATCACGTTCCCGCAAAGTGACGGTGTCTTTGAGATCGTCGCCCTTTTCGCCAAGCGTATCAAAGTCGATCGTCAGGCAGAAGGGCGTTCCAACTTCGTCCTGCCGCCGGTACCGCCTCCCGATCGCGCCGGCTTCGTCATAGAAGACCGTCAGGTGCGGGCGAAGCAGATCGCGCACGGCTTTGGCTTTGGCCACCAACTCCGGTTTGTTTTTTAAGAGTGGAAATACCGCCGCCTTGATCGGGGCGATGCGCGGCGCAAAACGCAGGACGACGCGGCTTTCCATTTTTCCCTTCTCGTCCGGTGCCTGGTCCTCAGCGTAGGCGCCGCACAAAATAGCCAGCAATATCCGGTCGACGCCCACCGCAGGCTCAATCACGTGCGGTACATATTTTCGTTTGGCCGCTTCGTCGAAGTATTCCATTGGCGTGCCGCTGAATTTCGCGTGTTGCGATAAATCGTAGTTACCGCGCGCCGCAATACCCCACAGTTCCTGGGTCCCAAATGGATATTGAAACATGAGGTCCGTTGTGCCTTTGGAATAAAACGAAAGTTTTTCCTTCGGATGACTGTATTCGGAAAGCTGCGCCGCGGGTATGCCGACGGAAATCAGCCAGTCCCGGCACCAGTCAATCCAATATCGGTGCCATTTCGCCCAATCATCCTGGTCGCTGATGAAATATTCCATTTCCATTTGCTCAAATTCGCGGCTGCGGAAGATGAAATTGCGCGGCGTGATTTCATTGCGGAAGGACTTGCCCACTTGCGCGATACCAAACGGTATCTTGACCCTGCCCGTGTCAACAATCGCTTTGAAATCGACGAACATCCCCTGGGCGGTTTCAGGCCGCAAATAGGCAACTGCCGATTCGTCGCGTAGTGCCCCGACATACGTTTGGAGCATCATATTGAATTCGCGCGGCGCTGTCAGGCTGCCCGGTTCTCCCGTTGCCGGTGATGGTATCAGAGCAATTTCTTCCGGTTTGGCTTGCGTGAAATCCAGCGCAGCCACGGGCGCCAGTTGTCCCCGCACGGCTTTTTTGCGTTTGAGTTCGACGGCCTTTTCCTGGAGATCATCACCGGTGCGATCGCTTTCCAGAACGGCCACGTATCCAATTATTTGGGGTCCGGAGTTAGCGGGTGTTGTTTCGGGAGATGGTTCCGGAATCACCTCCACGCGGGCAAAGAAAAGCTGGTCCGCGCGGAATCGTTGTTTTGAAACTTTGCAATCCACCATCGGATCGTTAAAGCCCGCCACGTGCCCTGATGCTTCCCAAACTTTGGGATGCATGATGATGGACGATTCCAGGCCCACGATGTCATCGCGGCGGCGAACCATGTCATTCCACCAGCAATCCCGGATGTTTTTACGCAACTCGACCCCAAGCGGTCCGTAATCCCAGAAACCATTGATGCCTCCGTAAATTTCAGACGATTGAAAAATAAATCCGCGCCGCTTGCACAACGACACGATTTTCTCCATGAGTGGGTTTTCTTTTGGCTCGGCCATGAAAAATCATTTTGAAGTTTAATCACGCGCCTTTCAAGTTCAGAGTTCTCCACGTGAAGGCGGCGTATCTCCAGGCACAGAAAATTTTCAAGGCACCAGGCGATTCTTGAATTCTAATTCTCCGGGCGCTGGCGTTTCTGATATGAAGTTTTCTACTTTCAGAGCCTGTGCAATTCTCTGAATTTCTGGAGTGCAAGAGCCAGGCGTCGAATCTTTAGTATGGCCGCGAATGCGTGAAGTTCACACCATATGCGTGAAAATTTTCCGCATAATTGAAAACGCTCAGAAAAATTTTGCGAATTATCGGCGGTTTTCGCAAAAACAACGGTTGGCACTGTCGGTGCTAAAGAATTTTTTAAGAATGTGTTGACGGTTATGGTCATTTAAGTAAAATGCCCGTCCACACCGAATAAGTGAAACAAAACTAAACGAACGTATGAAAAGAATCCTCAAACGGAGAAAGGGCTTCACGCTCATTGAATTGCTGGTCGTGATCGCCATCATCGCCATTCTGGCGGCTATGTTGCTGCCCGTATTGGCTGCGGCCAAACGCCGCGCGCAACGCATTAACTGCGTCAGCAACCTTAGGCAGGTCGGCTTGGGCTTGCGTATTTGGGAAGGTGACAACGGCAACGCGTATCCCATGGCAGTCAGCACATCAGCAGGCGGAGCAATGGAATGGCTGTCCGACCAGAGCAGTTCTGGCAGCCCTGGTAAATATTCCCCATTTTCCATCACTAACATCTTTGACGATTGCTCCAACGAAATGACAACCACGAAGATTTTCGTTTGTCCGTCTGATAGCAGCCGCAATTATGCGACGAACTTCGGTGAATTGGGCGCTGATCCACCCGGCACGACCCCCGGTGCAGGCACCAACGCCATCAGCTTCTTTATCTGCGGTGATGTCCATGAAGAGTATCCCCAGATGATCATGTCTGGAGACCGTAATATCGGCACCACTTCAACCTCGCCTGCTCCTGCAATTAATGCGAATAACGGATGGGAGTTAGGCGCTTCAAGCGTCGGCAGCCCCAATGGCTATGCTCCCGGCCCGAGTTGGTGCTGGAGTGCAAATGACTTGCACTTGAAAGTAGGCAATATCGGTCTGGCCGACGGCAGCGTTGATCAGGTGTCTGCCAGCGCCCTTCAGAATGCTCTGGCCTATGCCACGAACGGCACGCCCTGGGCTATTCAGTATTTTAACTTCCCTCAATAATTTTTGAGGTTTGTTCGTAACGAGGCGGCCGCAAGGCCGCCTCGTTTTTTATTTCATTAATTCAGTGACCGCCGCTTGCATCTCATCGGCGGTGGCTTCGAGAGGGAGTGGTCTGCCAAAACGCACCGTGACGACTCGCGGTATTCGGCCTGGCTTTTTCCAAAGTAATCGTCCTCCTGAAAAACTAAAAACACTCCCCCAAACGCCCGCAAGTGCAACCGGAATAATCGGAGGCGCGATAATTGCCTCCCCACCGGCTTCATTTCCCTTCGACGACTGGGCATTGCGACCGGCGGCAATGTTTCTCATCAGGTGTTCGAATCCGCGTCGGAAAGGTTGAAGTTTGCCGGTCCGCGTGATTCCGCCTTCGGCAAAAATACAAACTGCGTCGCCCTCTCGAATCGCCCTGCCGCAATCGCGCAATGCTTTGCTGACTTCGTGCGGGCGGATTTCGGGTGGAATGGGAATGACGCGTGGCACGCGGGCCAGAGGGCGGATCCACGGTTTATCGTAATATTCCCGGCCCATGAGAAAACGCACCGGGCGGTCCGCCGCCGCCGTAAGGAACAGCCAGTCTACAAAGGAAACATGGTTGCTGATGAGCAATGCGCCGCCCTGGCGCGGCACATTCTCGAATCCTTCCACACGAACACGATAAATGGTATGCGTTGCCAGCCATAAAACTGCCCGCACCAGGGAATACGGCGACTGGATGAGAGAAAAAATCGTGCCGGCAAACGTCAACACGCTGCAAACCAGAAACACTCCGCGCGGAGACAGGCCAAGAACCGTGGACAGGAATTCATAGGCGCCCGACGCCAGGTATATTCCAACAAATGAAAGCCAATTGGCCGCGGCCAGCACTTCGCCTTTTAGCGACGGTTCCGGTTCACGCTGCAAAATCGCCGAGACCGGCACGATAAAAAAGCCGCCGGCAAATCCCATTATGGCAAGCCAAACCACTGCCGCGTCGGGCCCGGTGCCGGGGGCGGAAAGGATGGCCGAAACGATTGAGATTCCCAGCGCCCCCAGCGGAACGAGGCCATGTTCAATCTTTCCGCTCGAAGCATAACCCGCCGCGACGCTGCCGAGGCCAATGCCCAGCGCGAGGGCGACATTGAATAAACTGACACCCACGTCGCCAACTCCCAGGACATATGCGCCGTAAAAGAACAGGTTCAACAACAGCAGCCAGCCGATAAAATTAAAATACGCGTTGCCGGCAAACGCCAGCGCAAGAAGACGGTTGCGGCGGACGCGCATCAATTGCTTCAGCAGGTCCCCGATGAAATTGACGCGAAATTTTCGTCGCGGATCGGCGGCCGGCACCCGGTTGATCGCCAGGCTGGTAACCAGGCCCGCTGCCGCCAGCGCCAGCAGGATTACGCCAGGCCAAATCTGGGCGGGGCCAAAAATATCATGCATGTACGCCGCAGCCACCGTTCCCAGGATGATTGCGCTGTAAGTCCCGAACTCGAGCACCCCGTTGCCCCATGATAATTTTCTTTCCGGCAGCAGTTCCGGCAGCAGACCGTATTTGGATGGACCGAAAAACGCGGCGAGAGTACCCATCAAAAAAATTCCGGCCAGCAAAATCCGCCGGTTCTGTCCCGGCAATCCAATGCAAACCAGGGTCACGACCGCGAGTTCAAATATTTTTATCGCAATGGTCACAGTCCGTTTGCTGAAGCGGTCCGCGAAATAGCCGCCGTACATTGAAAACAGAATGAATGGGAGGGCAAAGAGAGCGCCGATGAAGCTGCTCGTTTTTTGCTTTTCCACCATTGAAACATTCATGCCCAAAACCAGGAAGATGACGAGTGTCTTCAGGACATTATCGCTGAAGGCCACCTGAAAATGTGTGGCAATGAGACACCAGAAGCCGCGGGACGAACTCGCTGAAGGCTTTTGTTTCACGTGCCAAATGGTGAGAGGAAAAACGAAAAATTTAAAATCAAAAATGGAACGAATCAGAATTTTTTTAAAAGTCAAAAAAGACGGCTCTACAGAAAATATAATGGAGCCTTCGAAAACATCGCTCCCCGCGGTGGTGTCTCACGTAAGGGTATTCTGGCAGGGTAATTGCTTATCGGAGGCGTTGGTTGTCAGATTGAACAGGTTTCAATCATAACTTTAACTGTCCGTTTAACTTAATAACGCAATGGCATGGCCAAAATTGAATGACTCGTCCAGGAGACGGCGAACCCCAATGCTGGTGGTTGACATGGGAGGGCGCACGACGAAGTCCATCCTGATCGAGGCGCGCGGCGAGGGTATCGCCCTTACGCACTACGCGTTGTTGGACGCGCCAATTTTTGACAAAAAAATCTCCTCCGATTTGCTCGCCGGCCACCTGCGTGAAATTGTCCAAAAAATGGATGCCCGCCCCAAATCGGTTACACTCACCCTCGGGTTGGACGACGTGATGCTCAAACAAATTGAATTGCCGCAAGTCCCAGTGGATGACATGCGCATGATCATCAAAAACAACACCAAGGCTTACCTGCAGCAGGACCTTCCGAACTACTGTTTTGACTGCCACATTTTCATTCCCAAGGTTGCGGCAAAAGGTGATGCAGCTCCGAAAATACCAATAATGCCGAAATTAAAAGTTCTGGTAGGTGGCGCGAAGCAGGAGCTTCTGGAAACGTATCACTCCGGAGTTACTGAAGCGGGATTTGCAGTGGGGCATATCGTTCCAGGTCTGGTTGGCCCGGTGAACGCATTTGAAACTTCCCTCCCCGAGGCCTATTCGGGAGAAACAGTCGCGCTCGTGGATATCGGTTTCAAGCACTCTTCGATTTGCATCCTGGACCGGGGGGAAATGGTTCTTATGCGCGTCGTAAATATTGGCGGCGACCGCCTCACCGCCGGGTTGGCCGAGTCTATGAACATCAGCTACGCCGAGGCCGAAGGCATCAAGATAGGAATGCCGGGTGAAGTAGTGGCCGCGCTGGAAGCCCAGGTGCAACCCCTGGGACGTGAATTGCGCGCGTCACTCGATTTCTTTGAGCACCAGCAGGACCGCCCGGTCTCTCGCGTTTATGTCAGCGGCGCCTCCTCGCAATCGGAATTGATTCTTCAAATCCTTCACGCGGAAATGGTCGTCGAGTGCAAGGCGTGGAATCCGGCCCAGTCCCTGGAATTGGCGCTGTCCGAACAGCAAGCCGCGGAAATAGAACATATCGCCCCGCAATTGACGGTGGCGATCGGCGCGGCATTGTCAGCGTTGTAACCATTAACCTTATGCCCATTCGAATCAATTTATTGGCTGAAGCGCAGGCCGCCGAAGAAATGCGGCGACGCGACCCTGTTAAGCGCGTCGTGGTGGGCGGCATTTTGGTGCTGGCCGCCATGGCTGTGTGGAGCAGCACACTTCAACTCAAAGTGATGATGGCTAATCGCGAGTTGGGCCAGGTTCAGTTCCAATTGGATTCCCACAAAAAGGACTACGACATGGCCGTGACCAACAACGCAAAAATTGCGGCAATCCAAGGTAAAATTTCCGCGCTCGGGAAAATGGTCAATGCTCGTATGCTCCAGGGAAATTTGCTCAACGCTCTCCAAAAAGTGAGCGTGGACAACGTCCAGTTGATGTCCATCAAAGTGGACCAGGCCTATACGATGTCCGGAGGCACCAAAGGCAAGGACGGGATTCCCTCCAAATCATTCGCCACGGAAAAAATCGTGGTCGTGCTTAACGCCCGCGATTCGAGCCCGAACCCCGGCGACCAGGTGGGCAAATTTATGCAGGCGGTGGCCCGGCAGGATTATTTCAAGCAAAAGCTCGGCAAAACCAATGACGTCGTTCTTACGGACGAGTCATCGCCTCAAATAGACCAGCGGAGCGGCAGAACTTACGTTTCATTCTCGGTAGAATGCCGTTTTCCCGATTACAAGCGATGAATCTACTTCCTAAAAACAAACAGAAACGCAACCAGCTTTTTGGCACGCTGGCCGCCGTGATCCTTGCGGCTGTCGGACTCGGGTTCCTCGTGATCCGTCCGCAATATGCCAGGCTAGCCAGTCTCCGGACCGATACCGCGGCAACGGAGTCCAAGTGGCAGGCCAACCAGCGTCTGATTCAACTGTCGTCCCCCAGCGGCACCAATCTTTCCGAACTGGTCATTGACCTTTCCAGCAACGAAGAGGACATGGCCTCTGGCGATATTTACGCATGGACACTCGATACCATGCGCCATTTTAGGGCAAAGTATAAGGTGGAAGTGCCCGAAATTGGACAACCCACTGTCGGCCCCATGGACCTGCTTCCCGGTTTTCCCTATCAGGAAATGCGCTTCGGCATTAGCGGAACCGGCTATTACCATGACATTGGCAAGTTTATTGCTGACTTCGAAAATAGATACCCGCATATGCGTGTAGTGAATTTAGACATGTCGGCGAACGACAGTGATAGCGAGAAGCTGACCTTCAGGGCAGATATCATAGCCCTGGTGAAATCGTCACCATGACAGTAATACAATGAATTGGAAAGCACACATAGTTTGGATGTTGATTGCCGGCGCGGCAGGCCCCCTGGCCGCGGCCGCGGCGCAGCAAGATACCAATGCGCCGGTGAAGTCGGTCTTTATCCAGCCGGCCAATCCGAATGAAGGCCGCGATCCATTCTATCCAAATTCCATGCGCCCTTATCAGGACGCCACTCCCGCGCAGCACACGGTGGATCTCTCAGCCATTCAAATCAAAGGTTTTTCGGAAATCGCAGGGCACCGCTACGTCATCATCAATAATCATACGTTTGCCGAAGGCGATGAAGGCGATGTGTTGACCAAGGGTGGCCGTGTCCATCTCCGCTGCCTGGCTGTGGGGCCTCGTTCGGTCCTGGTAGAAGTCAATGGCGCGCGACAGTTGCTCAATTCATCCGACCAATAATAAACCCAATTCGTGAAATAATTTTTAATCGAACAGGCACTGGAGTCGAAAGGCAGTTGAAACACTAAACATTATGAAACTAAAGTTATCTACGGTTGCACTGATGGGAGCGCTCGCTTTCCAACAGCTTGCGATGACCCAAACCGCCGGCGCCCAGTCCTCATGGCCGACGAATACCATCACGTCCAACAGTTCCGCGAATGCCGAGCCGCCCGCGAACAATGCGACGGTGACAACTACCGATCAATCCACGCCGGCCCAGGCGACTCAGCCGGCGGCCACCGCCGTGGCCGATGCGTCTGCCGGCACGAATGCCACGCCAGCCGTGGCTGACGCGTCTGCCCAGACGAATACGCCCACCGTGGCTGACGCCCCCGCAGGCACGAATGCCGAGGCTGCTGTAGTTGCCGCCATCGATACAAATGCTCCGGCCATTGGCGACGCAGCCGCCGGGACGAATGGAGCGTTGCCGGCATTGGCCCCGGAAATGGTCGCCCCGCCCACCAATTCTGCTCTCGCTGCCGAAGCCGCCGCTGTTGCCGCCGACACCAATGTCGCTCCAACTATTCCGCTCATCCAATTTCAGGACGTTCCGCTGACCGTTGCCATTGAAAATCTGGCGCGCCAGGCGAACATTAATTATCTCCTCGACCCGAAAATTGGTTACGGCCAGCCCGATGCCAACGGCCAGGTCAAAGCCGAGCCCACGCTTTCAATTCGTTGGGAAAACGTCACTGCCGAGCAGGCGCTCCTGGCGTTGCTCAACAACTATGACCTTCAATTGGTCCGCGATCCCAAGACCGGCATCGGCCGCGTCACTATGAAAGATCCTCTTGCGCCTCCGCCGCTTGAAACTCGTGTCATCCAGCTCAAATACGCCAACGTTTCAAACATGGTGCAATCCGTGCAGGCTGCCTTTACCGACCGCCGCAGCCATGTGCTGCCTGACATCCGTACCAGCCAAATGATTGTTGTGGCCACGGATCCCGAACAGGACGGCGTGGACATTCTGGTCAAACAACTGGACAAACCCACCCGCCAGGTTTTGATTGAAACCAAACTCGTCGAAGTCGCCAGCACACCTGCCACATCCAAGGGCATCAACTGGTCCGGTACGGTCGCCGATCAAAATATCAGCTTCGGTAACGGAGTCTCGTCGGCCAGTTCAACGACGACGGCTCCAGGCATCGCTTCATCAGCGCCCACGCAGGGTGGCGGCGCAGTGCAGGCCACCACTCCGAAGTATAGCACTTCGACCATTATCAATTCCTTGTCATCACCGTCTGTCCTGCCCGGCGGTCTCTCGTGGAACACTCTTACGGGCCTGACTCCCGCCATCGGATTCCTGAATGCCGACGGCGTCCAGGCAGTCCTGTCATTCCTGAACTCCAGCTATGACGCGCAGACCCTTTCGACACCCCGTGTCGTCACCCTGGACAACGAGCCGGCGATGATTTCCGTCACGCGCATGTTCCCGGTCATCAATATTACCGCCTCCACCGCCGGCGTTTCTTCCGGCAGCACCTCCATCAGCTATTCCAACATTGGAACGACGCTGATGGTGACTCCGCGCATTACCGCAAACGACGACATCTGGCTCAAAGTTATCCCGGATGTGTCCAGCTTTTTTGCCACAGTCAGCAAAGTCATTGATGGGAATACCTATCAGGCCGACGAGTTCGATATGCGGCATATCGAAACCCAGGTCATGATTCCGGATGGAAATACGCTCGTCATGGGCGGCCTGGTCGAAGATAACCCCACTGCCAGCTACACCTCCGTCCCCGTCCTGGGCAACATCCCGTACCTCGGCTGGGCGTTCAAGAGCGAAACCGCCACGATGGATAAGGAGAATCTGGTCATCTTTATTACGCCGACGATTGTCAAGGATACTGACTTCCAGCCGGCCAGCACTGATTTCCTGGCTTCGAAACCCATGCAAATGAAGGAGCCAATGAATCCGAATTCCTTCTGGGACAAACCGGGAGCGCAGTGGAGCAATCCCGCGCCTGCGCCGGGAGAATTCAGCGGCACATCCTCACAGTAGTAGAATGACGGCTGCAAAACACGTTATCACGAAAAGAACAGGAAAGAAGTTGTTATGAAAACCGAAATTTATCCCCGCAGGGGTCCGTTGGCGCGGTCGGCGCGCCTGGCGTTGTGCGGCGCCGCCGTCATCGCCACGCTCACCGCGGGTACGCTGTCTGCCGCGCCTTCTGTTCAAACTCTGGGCGGGGGCGACTCAACCAGCCATACCGGTTATAAGGACGGCGAAACGCTTTATGCGCTGTTTAACACCCCAAAGGGTCTTGCCCTGGACGGTTCGGGAGACTTGTTTATTGCTGACTATGGCAATAATGCCATCCGCATGCTCACCGACCTCGGCGGGCCTAACAACGGCGAAACCCTCACTTATGCTACCAACGGAGTCAACGCGCCGGTGGGTGTGGTCGTTGATTCGGCTGATAATTTGTACATCTTGAATCGCGGCGGCACGGGCGCCGTTAGCACCAATGGAACCATCGTGGAGTATGATGTCTACGGCCTCCTGGTCGGCACCAATGCCTCACATTTGACCAACGCGGCCGCAATCGCGCTGGACAAATCCGGCAATATTTATGTCACAGAACGGACCAACCTCGTCGTTGAATATACGGCGGCGACTAATTTCACGGTGGCCACCGTGACGGCAACAAATGCGTTACTGCAAGGGATTGCCGTTTTGCCAAGCGGAAATTTGGCGGTTTGCGACTCGCGCCGCAACGGCATATACACCATTGATCCAGGCACAGGAATTTGGACGACCAACGCCGGGTTCAACGGGGTGGGTGATGGAACCGGCCCAAACAATATTGGTATCCCCAATTCATTGGCTAAGTTTGTAAATCCTTACGGAGTGGCCGCTGCCGGTGACGGAACTTTGATCGTGTCAGATTACGGCAACGATCGCGTCAAGGTTATAACCGCCGCCGGAATCACGACCAATTTATACGGCGTTTCTTCCAATGATTGGGTCTCCGAAACTCCCCCTCTTCAATATCCCGGCTGGGTGGACGGGACCGTTGCAGTACCCGACGCACTGGCCGGCGTGGCCGGACGCAGCCAGGCTGGTGTCGTGCTTTCACCCGACGGCACTACCATTTATACAACGGAAGATTATTATGATCTCATTCGCAGGACCACTGGCGCCAGTTTTGCCACGTTCGTTACTGCTCCCGCCGCCCCGATCGGTTTGTCGGCAGTTGTGCAGACGAACGGCCAGGGATTGCTCCAAGTCGTTTTGACCTGGAGCCCGGTGACAACGGGGAATGTCACGAACTATTTGGTCGAGTCCGCTCCCTCGTCTGGCGGTCCCTACACGATCATCGGTGAAACAACGGGAACAACCTTTACAGACACCACCGTCTCAAGTGGGGGAAAGCAATATTTCTACGTAATCCAGGCCGCGAATAGTGGTGGGCCGGGGCCGATTTCACAGGAAGTCAGCGTTACGACTCCGACACTTCCCCCTGCGCCCCCAACAATCGGATGGTACGATTACGAATTCATCTATCCTGAGGTTGTATCCGTGTTTCATCCTCTTACGAATGCAGTTTATGTCACGTATAATGATTTGAGCTATGCGGTTGACTACGATGGGACTGTTGGTCAGGCGTTCTATATATCCGGCCCAACTCCGTTTACAAATAGCCCAAACGCACAAAATGGCACGACGATCGGCACTTTCTCGCCCGGAAAGCTTCCGACAGATTCGGAACCGACGTTGATAGTTTCGACCTATTCCAATTTGACAATCAAGGCCATCACTGAAGCCACGGCCAGCACAGTTTATAGCGCGGTTTCCTCAGTCCAAATTATTTATCAATGCGCGACCCCTGTGCTTATCAACGCAACCAACGCGGCTCTATTCTATATTAGTGACGCCACGACAAACGTTACTTACTACTACACCACCGACGGCACGGATCCTTTGACCAATCAAATTCAGTCACAGTCATTAATCGCCACAAACTCCGTCATGACAATAGGGGTTAATGTCAGCAGCAATTTCACATGCTCAGTTCGCGCCTTCCGTTCGGGCTATATGCCCAGCACTTTGGTCAGCACTCCTTTCTTTGCCAAGAATTTCCAGGCCAATGAACTCACCTGGGGTTTTGCCTCCGGCTACTGTTCCAGCAAGTTTGTTGCTTCGCCCGGTCAAATATTTTACGCGCCCGTGACCTTGACCACTTTGCCCGGCACATCGATTTATAGTATGGGCTTCAATATGACCGTGACGAATCTTGGGCCCGACCCCGTGCCGTTCGATGACTACTCATTTAGTTCCATGTTGGACGCACCGACGACCCAGTCGAATACCACCGTAACCGTGTATTATCCCATTCTACCGCTTGAGTTTGTTGGTCTTTTCGCGAACCCGCCTCCGCCGGGCCAAATCGTCAATTATAACGGAACCAACTTCGAGAATATGGTGACATACGGTACGAACAACGAACTCGCCGTCGCCTGGGTCGAAATGTATGGAAAAACCAATCTTTATGTCACAACAAAGCAAACTTTGATTAGTTATTCAGAGGCATTTCTTACACAGTTGACAGCCAGTCCGGGCGTCATTGTAGGAGGCTATTCTTTCCAGGTGCCAACTAACGCCCAACCCGGCGAACAATATGAAATCCATCTCCAAAACCCGGCGGCCGATAACGATGGCATGGGAGCAGATGGCTCAGCAGTAATGATGGATGTTCCGACCGACGGTTCGCTATCCAATGGCCCGATCAACGGAATTAAAATCGTGACAGTCGGGCAGCCCCGATATATGGCTGGCGACGTGTATCCGTTTGACTGGTTTAACGCCGGGGATTTTGGAAAGGGTGATTTGTCCGACTGGATTGATGACATTCAGGAGGTATTTGACTACGCAATTTACGACCTAAACCCGCCTCAAGTCGGCAGCGACTTCGCTGATGCCATGGACTCCGCCGGCGGGTTCGGTGCCTACGACGCTGCTGCAGGCTATTGGACAAACTCCAATGTGACGGCAACGGGAGCGGCTGAGAACGCGCTGTTTGATCCCAACAATAATAATCTAAACACTATGCCCTTCGGCAACGGTGTCCTGGATATCTGCGACGTTTACGTCACGTTTCTTCGCGCAAATTTCCCAAATCTTTATTGGTGGCAGCGCTTTTATACTAATGACACGGTGAATGGCGTTTTTGCGCGCGTTGCAATACCGATCACCAGCCATACAAACGTCAGTAACGGGGTTTCTTCTCCGGCCGGTCGCTTTTCACTCAAATCCGCGATGGTCTCCACTGGCCCGGTATCCATTACCAATACGCCCACCATACACTTTGCCGCCGGAGATTATGTGGTTTCCGCCGGCCAAACGAACCTTTCGATTCCCGTAACGGCCACGGTGTACGGTCAGTATCCCTTATGTATGCTCATGTTTAATGTTTCCGTCACGCCGCTGGACGGTTCGCCGGATATTACAACGCCGGTTACCTTTTCGCCAAACGCGCCATTTAATAACTCGAGCATTTACAATTCCGGGGTTGCAAGCAATTCGACCGTCAACTGCGCCCAGGCATTCCTGCCTGTTACGTACCCTGTTTCCTCTAGCGCATACGTCACCGGCAGCAACGTTATCGGTTACCTGAACGTTACCATCCCGGCCAATGCCCCCGCCTCGTCCGCCTACGCGCTATCGTTTGCTCATGCATCGGCCTCGCCGAACGGGCTTGTTTCATTCCCCAGGACCACCTATACCGGCCTCATCACCCTGTCGAGCCGGACTAATTCAACCTATAACGACGGCATTCCCGATTCCTGGCGCTTGCGCTACTTCGGCACCATTAACAATGAGTTGTCCGTTTCCAATGCGGATGCCGACGGCACCGGTATGAACAACGGGCAGAAATACCTGGCCGGCCTCGATCCCACCGACCCAACCTCGGTTCTGAAAGCAGGCACAGACCAGAAGATGGCCCAAAGTCCGCAAGACATGGTCTTGTATTGGCCCACCGTCAACGGCCAGACCTACGTCATCAAACGCTCGCCCACGCTCTTCCCCGGACAGTGGACCGCCATTTCCACCAACATCGGCGATGGCACCTACATGGAAATTCATGACACCTCCGGTGGCCCCAACCGCTACTACGAAGTCACCACCCCGCAATAATTTGGGAATTTAGGTTGTCCATGAACAACGTGGTGGAGACAGCTTGTCTCCACCACGTTTTGGTTTTGACTGGCAAACGGCCTATGGACAGAAATATCGCATCGTAAGCGTCACGCCAAGCACCTGCTTGACAATGCAAGTGTAGCGGCATCATAAGCGTCATACTGTTAAAACAGTATGACGCTTATGATGCGGCTGGTCGTTGTGCGGACAGTTGGTTTTTAGCCCAAGCCTGAGGTA
>DATAST010000208.1:0-76528 GCA_036269115.1 Verrucomicrobiia bacterium
CTTCTTCGGACGACAGTAGAAACTTCCCCAGCCGCATGAGATCATTTTGCGTCTGTCTGGAAACTGTTCCACGGCTTCCATCTGCCTGGCAATTTTGTCCGGGGAGAGCAGGTCATCGGCATCCATCCATTGAATATAATCCCCCTGGGAGAGAGAATATGCTTTGTTTCTGGCTGCGGCGGCTCCCCGATTCGTCTGGCTTACGACATTGACCGATTTCGAAGTAAATTGCCGCACCACCGACAATGTCCGGTCCGTCGAGCCATCGTCCACGACGATGATTTCTTTATTGGGCCAGGTCTGGCCGAGCGCAGATGCGATAGTTTCCGCAATCCACTTTTCCGCGTTATAGGCGGGAATAAGGACTGAAACAAGAGGTTTCATCAAGGCAATTTAAGATTCAGGTATTTTCCCGAATTTGGTAAAAATATAGCAGGTTCTGGTTGCTTGATTCAACTACAAGCAACGCTACATCCCATAGAATTCTAGCCTTTGACCAGCCGGCGTGTATTTTCACCAGTGCTTTCTACAAGTGAAGTGTCCGCTGGCACACGCTTGATCTCGCGACGGCGCAGGATTTGTTTGAGACGGTCTCCGTCTTCCACCATGCGCCAGAGAAGAGTGGTCGTGGGCCAGGGTCGGCGAATCTCTTGCACCAACTCCGGTTCGCTCTCCGGAATATCGTGATAACTTGACTCCAGAAGCCCGCTATCGGAATCCCATGCATCCGGAAAATAGGCAATCATTTTGTTTTCCGTAACCGGTGGCAGGTCCCGAATCGGCTGGCCTGAGAGTTGGGCGAAGAGCGCCCCGATCTGATCGCGTCCCTTTCCAAGCTGGAGTCGTGAAACGCGCGTCGGGCGGGGATTCATTTCGATAAGCCAGGTTAGGCCGGTTCCCTCCTCAACCATGAAATCCAGCCCGAAAAATCCAGACAAATTCAATCGCCCTGCGATTCGTTCCGCACATTGCATCATCTCCGGATTTTCGGCAACCCGAACCACACCTGCCGGTCCTGTCTTCCCGGCTGAGCTAAGGACGTCAACGCCAACACCAGCCAGAACTTTACCGCGCCAGCAGACCACCGCGCAGTTCGCAGGCTTGCCGGAGATGTAAGACTGAACGGTGATTGCGGGCTTAATGCCTTTCCACCAGGGCCGGAACCAGAAGGCGTCCCGGTTGACACACAACCGTTTGACGGCTCGAGTTACTGTGTAGTAACCGTTTAGTTCGGAGAGAAAATTCTCGGCTTCTTCATGGGACTGAACGATCCTCACGCCATGGCCGCCATACGTGCCGTCGGCCTTTAGCGCCCAGGGAAAGCTGTGCCGCGCCTGCCACGACTCCAAATTGGATTCTGAATCGATTCGTTCGGTATGTGGGACGCGAAGTCCTTCCTCGCGGGCGACCTTGAGAAGTTCATAGCGACTTGATACGACTGGATAATTCTCCGGAGAACCCAGGGATTTTTCAATTAATGCGACAATTTTGTTGCCGGAGGCGCCGTTGCAACGTGTCCGGGCGTACAATTCATGCAAGTGTTCGACAGACCTGTCGTCACACGGAATAATAAAGTCCGGATCCGCGGTCTCAATTGCCCGTTCCAACGATTGCAGCGGACGCAGTCCGCTGTGCTTAAACATTTGCCGAACAGCATGTGTTTTCTCGACAGGGTGGCGAGGAGGACAAACGAATGAAACGTGACAGCCCGCCTTAGCGAGATCCAGCGCAAACAGCGCGGTGAAGGGCCACCGATAGGTTTCCGCCAGCAGGACTTTGGGTGACGTGACGACGGCTTTTGCTGTTTTGCACCCGCTAGGCCCGATCGCTTGTAGCATTGCTTGCATATTCATAGTTAGCCCTTCCGAATTTCTGAGTATCCGCACCAGCCGCCGTCCCCATGCTATTGGGCATGGCTGATCTTGCAAGGTGTTTCACCAGGCGTCGCGCGGTAAATTTGGCGCCGACGGCAAAGCGAAGAACAGGACCAAAGGTATTGGCCGCCGATGTGCCAACAAAATATAATCCCTTCAGCGACGATTCGAAATTTGATGACAGTATCGGAGTATTTTCGACAGACCGAATTCGCGTCAAAAGATCGGGCTCCATGAACGACAGTCGCCTGAGGTCCACTCGGTAACCAGTTGCGGCGATGAGGTGGTCCGCCTCAAAGGTACGTGCCGAGCCCGCAGTATCGGTGACGTCCAATTTTACCCTCCCATTGGCAACGCGCGTATTCTGGATCGAAAGGCCTGTATGAAGCGGTACTTTTCCCTCGATATCTTTTTTAATAAACCATCCCGGCCTTGGGCCGAGAGAGGTTCTGACTTTTTCGAGCCGAAATTGCTCAGGCATCAGGCGAAACAGCCATGGCGCGTTGGCGCAAAAAAACAATTTCCATCCATGCCCAATCGTGGTCTGGGGGTTGTGAAGCCGTTTGACCAGAGATGGACGGCGTGCCGGTGGAGGATCATGAAACCGAATTTCAGTTCTGCGCGCGACCACCCGAGTCATCGCCCCGGCCTGATGGAGCAGAGCGGCGGTATCCAGAGCCGAGGCGCCGGCTCCGACCACGATGACCTCGCGTCCCTTGAATGAATCCAAAGTGTTATGCTTCGAGCTATGGGTAACGTGAGTTTCCGGAAGCCCGGAGAAGATTGGCGGAATATACGGATAATAGCTCAAGCCGACAGCCACGATCACCCTGCGCGCAACAAGGGTTTCTCCATCGTCCAGGCGAAGCTGATAGCCTCCGGGAGCTTGCTTTAGCGAGACCACCCTTTTGTCCTCCAATTGCGGTACAAATCTTTTTTGAAATTCCAGTCCATACGCAATAAATGTTTCCAGGGGAACCGGTATGCCGACATGGGCGTAGGGAAGGCCATTCTTCTTGCAATAAGCTTCCAAAGTAAGCTCCGATTCCGGATCGTAGAGTGAGGACGCGATGCCGTCGGATTTTAGCTTCATGCCCCTTGGCATTTCCGCGCACCATGTGCGCATGGGACTGCCAAAAATTCGGAAGTTCACATTTGCAGCGCGGAGATAGGCCGCAATGGAAAGACCGTACGGACCAGCTCCAATAACGGCAACGTCGATTGGGTTCATAAGTCAGGGTATTAATGATTAAACTTCAGAGGCAAAATTCAGGCCAATGCTCTCATGGGTCTCGACGCAGTCACTATACCTGCGCGTGTGTGCAGCACATATCCTTCATCGCGAAGCCGTTGCTTCATATTCTCCAGCCTCGCTAGGTCGTGAAACTCAACTACAATATTCCGGATACGACTGAGCACTTCCGCAGAGCTGCTCTCAAGAATTTCGTATTCTCCGCCCTCACAGTCTATCTTCAATAGATCGACGCTTTCGACGCCATGGTCACGGAGGAGTGTATCCAGAGATATTCCGGGAACTGAACTCAACGGCTGCCCGCTCTCACCATAGGCGGAAACCATACACTGGGCTTCGTCAGGAGCGTCAATATTCATCATGATGTCCCTGCCATCCGTAACCGCCTTGTTTACCGGCTTGATCCGGTCTTCGTAGCCGTTATTGGCAATATTCCTGAGGAGCAACGCCCAATTCTTCGGCGAGGGTTCACAAACGATCACTCTACGGGCGTTGAGACGTTTGACTGCGTACAAAGCAAAATCGCCAATAAAGCCGCCGACGTCTATGACGACCGGATTGTTTGGAAGAGGAAAAGCCAGATCGCGGACGTAACAATTGCTTGTAAAGATTTCCGAGACAGTCATCGCATCGCCGCAGTTTTTCCTGATCGTGATTGTAAGGCCGTCGATCGTATGGATATCTATCAACCCGGATTCTCCATGTGCGCGCAGGGCGCTCTTGAGATCGTCAGCGTTCAGGAAATGTCGCTCCGCGCTTCTTTCCAGCCAATGGATTCGGTACGCCTGCCGTGCAGCGAAGTAAAATCGCCGCGACAGACTGTTCGATGTAAAAATTCTTCGGATTGTGGGATTCATAATGCGGTTGGTTTTATCTCCAAGGCTTGCAGTAAGTTACTTGGCTTGTGTTCCAGCCGGGTACCGGCCCAGGCTAACCTGCGACCTCCAAACGCAGCATCTTTGGAGGTAATAGAGCTGGTTTGGGAGCCTGCCTCGCGACCCAATTCAAGACCTGTGTCGTGCTCCGTGCCTTTGCATCCCATGTCAGGCGTTCTCGCGCGTAAGAGACGCCTCGCCCTCGCAGGCGATTGAGAAGATCCCTGTCGTTAGCAAGCTCCTTAAGAATATTTTCCATTTGGGATACGAAATCGGACTCATTCGTCAGGGGCACTTTGTATCCAACCTCTGGTGTCACGATATCTCCCGGTCCGCCGAAGTCTGCGACTACAGGGACCACGCCGCAGGCAAGAGCTTCAAAAACAACGCCCGCTCCATTCTCACGAACCGAGGGAAAGACCATCACATCAGCTGTGCGCATGCGATTGAGGACTTCCTGGTGGCCAAGCCAACCGCAGAAGGACACAGCTTCCTCGACCCCAAGAGATTTTGTGAGTTCCTGGAGACGGTTGCGTTCCGGGCCGTCACCGATCACAGTGAAGCGGGCGAAACCGTTTCGCAACAGGGGACAAGCTGCGCGCAATGCAAGATCACAAGCTTTCCTGGGGACCAGGCCGCCGACGAAAATGAGCTCCAGTTTGGTCCCGGGCTTTGAAATGCGCGACTCATCCGAACACAAGGAGAGAGCAATTCCGGGTTCCGGAACAAAGAAAAGCTTGTCGCCATACGCGGCAAATTCCGCACACGCCTGGGATGAGGCGCCTATGATCGCCGCCGCATGGCGATAGGTGGACCGGGCCAAAGGCAGAAACCGGTAGAGATTTCGCAGGCCGGAACTCCATTGCTTTTCGTTCTCGGCCTGGCTGAAGCCCTTGACATATGGGAGAGCCGATTGAAGCGGTCCAATCACGAAAGGCACAGGTCCTTTGCGCAGCAGGAAAGCGAATGGGCTGGGAATGACCGCGGACATGGGTATGATGCGAAGCACCACATCGAACTCGCCCGCAGTAATACGACGTTTGAACTGACGCCAGGCGCACCATTCAAAGGCGAAATTGAAAGGCAAATGGAAAGCAGTCAACGCCTGTGAATTAAAGTTCCCTTTAAAAACCTTGCGGAAGCCCCAATCGAATAGACGTTCGAGCATTGGCATGTGAACCACCTCAATAACCCGAAATGATGCTTTCGCACGCCGCACAGGTTCCTCAACCGGCGCCCGAATCACCATAGTAACATCGTGGAGCTCTGCCAGCGCCGCCGCGTGAAAAAAAGTCACATAGGGAATACTCACCGCATCCGGATTACAATCCGAACCCAAAAGCAAGACACGTAAGCGGCTCATAAATTCTCCTGGCTTCCAGCTTGTTCTATTTGCATCCTTTTGTGGCAGTCGGGGCGCCAGGCGCTGCACACCTGTTTTCAACCAGCTTTGAATAGACTTTTGCTGTGATGGTAGCGACTTTAGTCCACGAATATCGTTGATTTGCGTATTCGCGAATTTCCTGCCGCTCACGATCGAGATTGTTATACAGATTGCTTGAAAAATAGCTTGCAATGGCGTTGGTCAAAGCCGTCGGGTCATTTGGCGGGCAGATGAAGCCAGTCGTGCCATCGATGATTTCATCTTTCAACGAGCCGACGTCCGTAGCGATCACTGGTAAACCAAAACTGTAACCTAAAAAAAGCACACCACTCTGAAAGATGTGCGTGTACGGAAGGACTAGAACATCGGCCGCTTTAAAGTATAGCTCCGTTTGTTCATCCGGAATAAATTCAATACGCTGTATTATCCGGTTACCCGCACCGCTGGCGGCGATCGCGTTCTGAACACGATTCCAGTAATCTTCACACTCTTTAACCCCGCCAGCTATGATGAGGCGATATTCCCCGGAGTTTTTTGCGAGTTCGGTAAAAGCTGCGATCAAATATTCCAATCCCTTGTACGGCGTAATATGGCCGAAAAACAACAGCGTCCGCTCGCCCTCCCGGATGCCGAGTTTTTGCTTCGCCGTTTCCGTCGTCAACTCGGTGTTGGGAACCGTATTATTGATCCCGAAAGGAATGATGCTGATCTTTCCGTCCGGGACGGCAAAGCCCGATTTCAGCTCTTCCTTCATAGCCACTGTGTGAACAAAAATGTGGTCGCTGAGACGATACTGGAATTTGAGAGTCAAGCGGTTCAGTAATGAATCATTGCCATCTCGAATTCCGGCATTAATATTGTGGGCCGTAAAGACAATTTTCTTGCCCAGCAATTTGTAATAAATCATCAGAACAGTGCGGTCGAAAAGCTCAAACTTATTGTTCCAGAGGATGTGGAAAACGCGAGGCTTGGCCGTAAGTGCGTACGCGATCAGTCGGACATAATACACCAGCACTCGCGACATTTTTTGAACCAGGGTGCCATCAGTGCGCTGATTGCGTAAATTCAGATACTTGACCCGGGAATTTCCATGCAACTCTGGAGCGTCTACCAGATCACTGCCGATGAAATCGAACGTCTGACCGCGCGAAAGGAGGGCGAACGCCAGTCCGAGCGCATATGGCTTGTCTCTGCCGGCGGTGAGCAACGCGGTCGCTGGTATGGCCGAGGGTTCAACCTCTAAAGGTTTTCCTTCGTAATTTTCTTTTCCCAAAGCTCCGCACGCGGTCATGGCAGCGCCAGATCGCTCTTGAAATACCGTCGTCATCGTATTTTAGGGTTCGAAATCTTCCGAGAGACACTTCGGAAGACAGTCGGAAATGAGAACGGACCGATGGAATGCAGTCAGGCCGTCGGCTTGACAGCAGGCACTCGCTTTTGGCTCAGTCGCCGCAATTGCCTCGCAAGGAGAAACATGCATCCACCGCAACACAACAGCCGGTTTGATGAAATTTCAGGCACTTCTGTGATCATAAGGTTGGAGAGGTTTGCATTTAAACCCTCATCCAAAACAAAATCAAAGGAAATCGAAGTAGTCGATGATGCCGCCACAGCAGTGAAATCATAGTTTACGGACGGGAAGACATATCCGCCATGTCCCATATAGCCATCGTCGAAGGCATCATCCAAACTATTTTTGCAGTTGCCGAACCACAGATCACCGGCCCCGCCAAAGTTGCCGGAAAAACTGGCGTCTTGCAGGGTAAAGGAAATTTCATAGGTCGCCCCGGCAGTTGTATTCAGGTTTGCGCCTAGATTCAATCGGTTAAGCGCGGGGTAACTCGAATAGTCTCCGATAAACGTTGCCGAACTGGATGAGTCAATTCTAATAAGACCGGTGTATGGCGCTGACCCATCTACCCAATTGTAGAGATCCGCAAAGTTTCCCCCGGCGCGAGCCGTTGATGAAAATTGAAGCAAAAAGACTGACAAGGCGGCGATTTGGAAAAGCGCGGACCATCTATAAGCGCTTCGGGGATTCAACCATGAACCCCATCGGCGTCCCCAGTTCGTTTTTGTCTCTGTTGTCACACGATTATGATTTACAACGTCGCCAGCACTTTAAATTCAAATCTGCTCTCCGTCTATACTGGTTCGGGACATCACTGGACACAAACAGGACACCGTCAATCTGTCAAGTAGTATTTTTAAACAATGATATTCCTTTCGTTTAATTTGCAATTTACAGAAACCAATCGCCCGAAGTCGGAATTCAGGGCCAGTCGGTTTATTTTCCAAAACCTGCGCTGACAACCGGGACTTCAAGTTTGGCCATCACTGCGTCAAACACATTTTCCAGGCTAATAGCCGTGGTTGCCCGGCGATCCCGGTCTCGCTGATAAAAGAACTCCGCCAGCAATGGTGAAATGATCTTTTGCTGCAGATCATATTCATGAATCTCCCATGGGCTGGTGCAATTGAACAGCGTGACGCAGCGAGTCCTCGTGCCCAGGGCGAAGTGCATTGGCAAACTATCGCCGCCCACCAGACAGCGGTGATTTCGAACGTCGCCCAGATGTTCCAGGAGGGTTTCCCGGCGAGGCAGCACGTTGACAATTAATCCGCGGGCTTCAAGTTTTTCCTTAAGGACATCGTAATAAGCCCAGTTTTTCATGGGCCAGACCGGGCCGGCCTCCGGGGCAATGGCAACGTCACCGGCCAAATTCGTCCAGGCCGGCGCCGGAAGACGATACGGCTCGCCGTTAAACCGGAAGCCCAGGCCGGAAAAAATGAGGTCCTGATAGGTCCGCCGATTTTCAAGTTTCAGGCGGTCGGCGGCCTGCTTGCCGAAACGGCTAATAAGGCTTAAATCGAACCACTCGCGGGAATCATTAGTATAAGTAAGCCGGCCATCCGCTTCCAGGAATGCCCCGAACACGCGGCTATATTTCAAGCTCTGCGCGAATCGTCCCGATTCCAGCGTATCTTCCAGGTTGATAACCTGGTCATAAATTTGGCTGGCCGCCAAATGCCGTTCTTCCCATGAAAGGCAGCGCAAATTGGCCTGCAACCCCTCCAGCAAAGACAAGTTTTTAGCTGCCGTGATCCAGGTAATGTGGCCGGTCATTTTTTCCAGGAGCGGCGTGGTGCGAACCACATCGCCGGTTGCGCCGAGTTTGATGATTAGAATATGCATAGGGTTTTGATTTGTTGCAGCGTCATGTTTGTGCGCTCTGACTGAAATTTTTGTGTTTCGCTAAATCGGTCCAGCCTGCGACCGATTGATCGCTTCCGCACGAAAGATTTCGGAACAAAAGTCGTTCAACTCCCGCAAGCGTGAGCACAGCGTTGATTTCTTCGATGTAATTTTTGCGCCCGGAAATATGCTCCTCAACCATGCCCTTGAGGAATTCTTTGTTCCAATAGGGACTTTGGCGGGTTTGGGGGTCGGTCAGCGACTCTTTTACGTAAGACGCCAGGTCCTTTCGGAACCAGGTGTTGTAGCGGAGGTATCGATAACTGGCAAACCGCTGCATGCACGCGGCGACTGGACGAAAGACCGGCTCCAATAGCGAAAGCTTCGATGGCAGGCCGTGGTTATAGTAATAATCGAATTTAAACGCGACTTTTGCGGCCTTTTTATTAAAAGCGGCCGCCGTTCCGGAGGCCCGGCCGAGGTACCCCATGTCCGTCGGAATATTCGCCACGGCTTTGTCGTTGTTCCGGATGAACCGGACGGCAGGATCAGAGGATGTACGCACGCTGACAGGCGTCCGGTAGGCAAGCTCCACGAGCTCATTGTCCAGGTAGGGGGTTCGAAGGCGAAGCTGGGAACGGCAGGCGGATACGGTGCCGAATCTGTTCCAGGGCATTTCCTTGAAGGCCGCAAATGTGACCGGGTGTTCGTTCCCCCGGCGCAGTTCTCCGGCGTTCAGGTTATGTTGAATCAATTCCTTCGATAAGTTAAGCGGCCTAAACATGGAGACGCCTCTGAATATTTCACCGCCGAAGATGCCGGTCAGTCGGACCGGCGACAAGTCACGCGCCCGTTGGCTGAGATATATTTCGTGGGTTCCGGTGAGCCCGAAATATCCGTCCGTTGCATAAATCGTTTTATCCGCCCATTTCGGGAAGTCCGTAATAAAATCGGCGCCGAGTCGCAGAAGCTTGTGTTGCAGGCCACATGCGTCCGCCACACGCCCCGCGAGCCTGGCATCAAGGTTATCTTCGGTTTGACCTGAATAGGTATAGCAGATCGCGTTCAAGGACGCTCCCGGCAAACACGCCATGATCATCCGCGTGTCAAGGCCAGCCGTCAGCGAGATGCCTAATTTCAAATCAGTTTCAATGTAGCGGGGCAGAATTCGTCCAAACGTTTCCTGAAAGGCCGAATCGAACGATTCTACCGAGAGCGGAGTCTGGGACTCCCAACTTTCGGGTGAAAAATATTTGTGCTTTTTCGAAGTTCCATTAACGAAGGGCCACAACGACGCGCCTGGCAGCAAGGAGATTCCCTTGAATAATGTTCGCTCTTCCAGGGTAGTGCCATAGGCCAGGAATTGAGCGACGCCCTGCTCGTCGAAACGCCTCAACTCGGGCAGAATGCGCAATAGCGCCTTGGCTTCACTGGCAAAATAGAACGCGTCGGCTGCCTCGTGCAGGTACAGGCGCTCCATTCCGTAACGGTCATTGAACAAAAAGGCTTTTCCCTTGCGTTTATCAACCAAAATGCCCGTGAACAGGCCATTCAGGTTTTCGAAAAACTGGTCGCCTTGTTCTTCATAAAGATGAACGAGCCAGGTTGATTTGCTGGTCCCGGGTTGATGGCCCTTTCGCCGGAGTTCAACTCCGATTTGAGGGTCAAGAAAGCATTCACCCGTAAGCACGAGCGCAATATCCTGCTGCTCATTCTGGAAAGGCTGGTCCGCGGCAAAGGCGCTGTCGTGTATCGCCCATCCACAATAGACTCCCATTTCGGGAACAGAAAATGTTCCAGCTTTGCAAAAGGTCTCAAACCACATGGCCGCGCCCATCGTATTCAGGGCTTGCTGAAATTCGGCCGCAGGTTTGCGGCTAATAATTCCAAAGATTCCGGGCATAAGGCAACAAAGGGGGGAATTCTGAAAAACTGGAGCCGGCGGGAGGAATTAAACACTCCATCTGCCAAATACAATTTGGCCGCTCTGACGTTGAGCTACACCGGCAATAAAGCGTTAACAATACGCCATCTTTCTAAAGAGTAAAGTACAGAGGCGTTCAAGCATTCTGTGCCTCCGCGGGGGTGCATGCAGCTTCGGTCATTCGGCTGCGGATTTTCAGAAGTAATCGCAGCACTGGCAACGGCAGCAGCCCGACGGCGCCTCGATACAATTTCAGCGCAACGAAAAGCCGGCCTTTTAATGTCAGTGGCAGGTAGTACCTTGGAAAATCCAATTGCTCAAAGCCATTGCGACGCTTGAACTCTACGAGCGAATCGTCTTTTTTATTACCGTAAATATAGTTGCCATAGACCAGATATCCCACACCCTTCTGCGCGCAAATTTCCACAGCTTTGGTGACCAGAGCATTCATGGGCCGCTTGTCCTGGTGAGCGTTCAACGCAATGATAGAAAGAATAAAGGCAACTTTATCCACATAGGTCATCTTAACGAAGCCAATGAGCTGACCCTCGAAATATGCGCCGATGAATTCGCTGCGCTCCATATAGGTCGCATGTTCGCATTTGATCGCTTCAAAATCCTTTCCATAATGCCAAAATTTCCTGCCCTGTCGCACCGGCATCTCGTTGCAAATATTATGGATGCCCCGTGCTAATTCGTCGTCGAACGGCACGGCTTTGACCGTAACGCCGCGTTTCGTGGCACGGCGGGTATTTTTGCGGGCTTCCTGCGGCAGCTTTTCCCACCAGGCTTCGAAGGTCGAAGTCGGCACAACAGCGTAATTTTCCCATTCCAAATGATATCGAAATCTGGGGGTGACATCCGGAGGCCTTTGAAAAAACGTGAGGACGTCCGCCTTCAGCCCACTACGTTTCATTTCGGGGATAAACTGGGCCGGATTCGGCACCAATTCGCCTTCGGCCAATTCTTCATCGCGTATGGAGGCGATTTTGATCCAACCGCCTTTAACGATTACCGTGCGCCCGTCAATTTCGGCCGCCGGCACTTGCGTGTTCTTCCCTTTTATCCGGGTTTCAACAAAAGTCACAGCCATAATAAGGTCAATGAGTGCTGCGCAACCATTTCTCAAACACCACAAGACTGAAGAGCAATTTATGGTTGTCGTGCCGGCGGGATTGATGATCCGCCAGCAGTTTTTTCACAGGTTTGGGGTCCAGCAGGGAAAACATCGCAGATTCTTCGTCCAATAATATTTCCGTCATTTTGCCTTTGGCGGTCGCGGTGAACCAATCGTCCACGACGTTCGCGGCGAAACCGCGTTTCTTGCGACTCATTATTGCGCGGGGCAGGAATTTTTCACAAACGCGCCGGTGCAGCCATTTGCGTTCACCGGCACGGATTTTGAAACTGGCATCCAATCGTTGGGCATATTCAACGACTGTTCGATCCAGATACGGTACGCGCGCTTCAAGGCCGTGGGCCATCGAAAGCTTGTCGGCATACATTAGCAATTCGTCAGGCAACGAGGAACGAATCTCGGCGAGCTGAAATCCGCCGAGTTCATCCAGCTTTTCCATCTGCGCCTTTATTGGTTCCAGAAATTCGACCAATCCGCGAAAGTGGCCGTTTGCATCGCGGAAAAGGCTGTTTACGGTTGCCCCCGGCACGATCGAAAATACGTCCTGGTACCGGGTCAATCGGTCGGTTACCCCCAGCGACTCGACGCCGCGTTTTAGCGTTTCATTGCGCGGCAGTTTTGAAACCACGGACGCCGCCAGCAATTGAATCCCCTTCGGCATGCCGCGCCAGTAGTTTCCATATTGGACGCCCAAATGCCGTTTATAGCCGCCGAACAGTTCGTCCGGTCCCTGGCCGATCAAGGCCACCTTGACATCCTGCCGCGCGCGCTGGCAGACGAAATACATCGGAACAACGGAGGATGCGGCCACGGGTTCCTCCAGAAAACGGACGATATCAGGCAGCGATTTTTCAAATTCCGCCTGATCCAACCGGACCTGCGTATGACGCGCGCCAAGGACCGATGCAGTTTCAGCGGCATCAGACAATTCATCGTCGGCGAAGCTTGTCCCATAGCCGGCGGTGTAGGCGGGCCAGTTGCGGCCATGCTCGTTCATCAGAGCCAGAAGCAGTCCGGAATCCAATCCCCCGCTGAGCAGTACGCCCACCGGCACATCTGCGAGAAGATGCCGTTTGACGGCAGCACGATATAACTCAAATAATTGCTCCGTAGCTTCGCGATCCTCCAATGGATTTGAAAACGGTTCGGGCCTGAAATCATACCAGCGTTCCTCACGGCATTGGCCGTTCTCGACGACAAGCATCGTGCCTGGAGCGAGCTTGCGAACGCCCTGAAAAATGGTCAACGGGGACGGCGTGTAGCGGAAGCGGAAAAAAAGATTGAGCGCCACGGGATTTACTTCCGGCCGGGAGTTTTCCGCCGCGAGTACCGGACGGATTTCGGAGCCAAAACTTAATTTGCCATTTGTCACCCGGTAATAGATGAGCTTGATGCCCATTGGGTCCCGTGCGACGATGAGGCGCTTGCTCTTCACATCCCAGATGGCAACCCCGAACATGCCGTTAAGATGATCAAATACTTTCGTGCCCCATTGTTTGTACCCATAAATGATGACTTCAGTATCTGAGCTTGTTTGAAAAACGTGGCCGTGGTTTTCCAATTCGGCCCGCAGTTCCTTGTAATTGTAAATCTCGCCGTTGAAAACGATCCAGATAGACTTCTGCGCATCGGACATCGGCTGATGGCCGCCAGACAAATCGATGATAGAGAGCCGGCGAAAACCGAAACCGAGCGATCGGTCGAAGAAATATCCGTCATCGTCCGGACCACGATGAACGATCGTCCCGGTCATTCGCCGGATCGTCTCTGAATCTACAGGCTCATCGCCAGCGAGTTTAATTTGGCCGCAAATTCCGCACATGGATCAATTAAAAATTATACACTTCGCATGACTGCTTCCTCGGACTTGCGGCTCTGCTTATTGGCGCTCACACAAAACGCTAACGACCGAAACATTTGCGCCTGGGCCCATCGATGCATCGGGACGTTGTCCCATCCGAAAATTAATTTGCGCGAGCGAAAGGATCCGTCCGGTTTGACCCAATTTTTAAGAATTCCGGTCGTCACAGTTTGCAACACCTTCTCGAGTTGCGGAAAGCGGTCCCGCAGCAGCACGCATAAATTCACGCATTCGGCGAAATCGTAAAGCTCCCGTTTATAGACGGTCAACCGGGGAGCCCGCGAAAATGGACGCGGCATTCCATCATCTGCGAAAAGATTATTAACATAATAATCCACCCCGCGTTTCAGGGCATTCAACACGCGCGCCTCGGCGGTCAGGGCGTGGATTTTCGCCAGCGCCTTCATGACGAAACCGGTATGAAAATGGTCCACGAAATTTCGGACACCGTCCTTTGCATACGGCCAGGACCCGTCAGCGTTCTGGCTTTCCAACACGAAATTCAGATTGCCCCGGGCAATCTCCAGCCACTCGTCTCGATCAAAGAATTTTGCCGCGCTGGTCAGCATAAAAGAGCGATAGGCTGAAGCATTGACGACAAGGCCTTTATCATGGGGAGTATAGGAACTGGTATAGGCGGTTTCGGACCATTTGATGCTTTTGATGTCTGTCGCCGCGTGGCGGGCAATCGACTCAAGAATTTCCCGCAATTCATCACGACGCAGTATTTGGTAAACCTGCAAAAACGCCTCGTAAACGTAAGGAGTCGTCGTGATAAGGGGAGTGTTTGTATGGATCGTGCCGTTGAGGGTGACCCAATCAAACGGGTAGCCCCAGCAATATTCCTTGAAATCAGGACAGCGCGTTTCCTGCAAAACTTCAAGAAAATGAACGGCCTTTTCAAGATAACTCTTCTCGCCCGTCGCTTCGTAGAGAAATGCGAATCCCATGGCGTAATGCGCGCTGGCGATTGGCAACTGCATTTTTTGGTGAAACATGCGCCTGGCAGATGGGACAAATGCTTCGCTAAAGACCATCGGCGCCACGGCAACAGTGCCGAGAAGTTTATTCTTATAGTAAAGGGCCTTGGCGCGGCGCCCTAGGGGACCAGCGTAATAAGATTGGAAATCCCAGGAAGTCTCGCCGTAATTCTCGAGCCACTGCGCAAAATTTTTCAGAACTTCCAAAACCTTGCGGTCCGCCATGGCATTTTCGTGCTGCATTTGCATCAGGATTATTTTGCCTGGGATTCCAGGTGGAAATTATTCGGGCTTTTAAGTTGCAAAAGGGATGCAAGGATCGCCTTGAGCTTCTGCATTTGTTCGCCCCTGTGAAAGCGCATCAACTCCGGTGAAATCGGCCGCTTTACCCGCCGCAACGCAGCCCAGGAATACCCCAAAAATAAAGCGAGACCGCCCGAAATATAAGGCTTTTTGGCGACACGATAGGTTACACGGAACAATTGCCAAAGTGGCGAATTGCCAAGCCAATAATCTTTTTGGCCATAAGCGAACATTGCGGCGACATCGCTCTTTCCAGATGTTCCCATCGAACGATGATGGTGATAACGCTTGTCGGCAAACGATTTCACGGTCCAGCCCTTCATGCGAGAGGTCACGACGGCGATCCAGTCGACGCCACCACCCGGATTGGCGATGTAACCGCCGGTCTCATTCCAGCACTTGCGGCGAAAGAGTTGAACCGGTCCGGCAACATAATTTTCACCTTCAAAACTGTCCCTGGCTGAGTCATAGTCGCCATCCTGGGTGAACGGTGTGCCGGCGACCCCAAGCCTGGGATTTCCGGCGAACTTCCGCATAAGAAACTCCATATAATCCGGCCCAAAGGATGTATCAGCGTCCAGATTTCCCAGGACTTCATAATCCAAACTCTGAATTTGCTTTAGCGCGGCGTTGACGTTGTTCGCCTTGGAAGCAAAGTCGCGGCCTTCACGCCGCGGATTGCGCATGAGAATGATCCACGGAAATTTTTCCGCGTAGCGCGCGGCGATTTCCGCGGTATCGTCGGTTGAGCCATCATCCACGATGACCCATCGTTCAGGTAACTGCGTCTGCGAGACAACCGACTCGAGCGTTTTGGCGATGAACGCCTCCTCGTTACGGGCTGAGGTAATTAGCACGTATTTCATCTTAGGCAGGGCTTTGAGTGTAACTGCGCCGCCCATCCACGCTAAGTCCGTTTACGAGGTTTTCCGGCAACGCAGTTCTCACCCCATCTTGCGCCGAATAAACCTGGGCGAAAATTTCATCCATGATCCGGGCGGTCAAAAGAATTTCACGGTAAGGAATGGGCGGAGCGCCATGGCTCTGGATGCTGTGGTAAAATTGCTCAATTAATTCTTTCATGCCGGCGTCCTGGTGCAGCCGCCCGCGCATGAAATCGGTTACATTGATCCATCCATTGCGGAAATACTGCCGCGCCAGCCGCAACGGCGGCAGAAAGTACGTCAAATAGCTCTTCGACGCCTTGCTTTCGAAGCGGATCAGGCTGCCACTGCTCGCATCCGCTATCAGCGAATTCTTCAGGCCACAAACGCGCAGACCATTCATTGCGGGTTTTATTTGGGTCGAAAAGCAAAAATATCCAGTGGTACCGCTGCGATCTCGAATCGTCACTCGTAATTCGTCCAGCACCTCTTGACCGCCCATTCGCGTGAGTTGCGCGCTTTGGTGCGCGGAAGCTGTGATTTCGACAAGGTCGTCGTCGAGAAATTCGGCGAGTCTGGCGATACCATGGCTAATGAGATTGTGAAAAAGCTTTCCCGGCAATTGGCGAACCCAATGATTCCGGTTCCCCAGCAAGGGCCCGACATAGCTTGCATCGCTAAGGTGATATGCCCAATGACTCTCAAGATGCACTGCTTTGCCGCCCAAATATCCCGCGGCTACGAGCTTCCGCATCCTCAGCATTTCCAGGGTAAACTGGTAGTTGTGTCCAGCGGTTATTATCCGACCGCATTTTTCGGCAACGCGAATCAATTCTTCCGCTTCTGGCGCGGTCACAGTAAACGGTTTTTCCAAATACACATGACTGCCGGATTCCAGACATTGTTTTGCCAGGGCGAAATGTCCCTGCGGCGGAGTGACGATATGGACAACGTCAGGAGAGACATTCTCCAACATCTTCTGACCGTCAGAAAAAACGCCGGGAATCTTGAAACGCTCGGCGAGCTGGGCGGCCATTAGCTCTTCACGGTCGCAAACAGCGGCAATTTCGCAGTTCGGAATGCGCCGAATCGCCAGGACATGCTGGTCAGCGATCTTTCCGCAGCCGATAATAGCTATACGCAACGGATTCATCGATATTGGGCCAAAAACATCTTCATGGCGTCCGCCATTTTCACCTTTGGTTTCCAGCCGAGACGGACATGCAATTTTTCATTTGAATAACGATTGCCCTTCCATTCCGCGGCACAACGCCGGCGATTAAAAATCGGCGGCAATTGTCCCTGCGAGCGCTTGGAGTAGCTTTCCCACAGACGGCAGCCGAGGTCGGCGAACACGTAAGGAACGCTAATAGTGAAGAATTTTTTGACGGATTTGCAGGCGGCCAGAAATTCGCGGCTCGTCATTTTTTCGTCATCCACAATGTTGAACGCTTCACCGTTTATGCCTGGCTTCAACGCAGCCAGCGCGATGGCCTCGGCACAGTTATCCACGTACGTAAGCGGCAATTCATTGGAGCCGCCAAGATGGATGAAAAAGCCGAAGGTATCGATGCCTATGCGCCCGCTCAATTCGGGTTTGCCCGGCCCAAAAACAGCGCCAGGACGCAAAATTACGTAAGGCAAGCCATGGCTTTGTCCGTATTTCATCACAATCTCTTCCTGCTTAAGCTTTCCGAAGCCGTAGGCCTGATAACGCTCTTGCGGACAATCTTCGAGAGGGCTGTTTTCGTCGAGAAGCGCGCCCCGCTGCATCTTCAGGTTCGAATAAACGGCAAAGGAACTCACATTCACAAAACGTTTTGGACGGCCAATTTCCAAAAACGCTTCAGTCAGGTTTCGGGTGGTCAGCGCCGAGTTCATAAACGCGCCGGCAAAAGTCTTATCAAATCCGGCGGCCAAATGGACAATCACCGAAACGTCTTGCGCTGCTCTCCGGCAATCCTCGCGCGAAAGCAAATCTCCAGATACAATTTCGGTCAATTGGCATGCCGGATACTTTTCCAGGACTTTCTTAAGACTTTCCAGCTTGCTCGATGGTCGCACGAAACAGCGCAGGTTGAAAAAACCGTATTCGAGAAGCATTTCAACAACTTTGACGCCGATAAAGCCATTCGAACCGGTGATCAGGATACGGTCTTCCGGGCCGCAAATAAAACCAGGATTCATTCAGATTTTTTGGGGACTTGGAACTTCTGAGTTGGACTTGGGACGGCTCAATCAATGCCGGAGTAACCGTCTTTCGTTATGGCGTTGATATCGCGCGGCAACCCGGCACTTATGGCGCAGGAACGGCCGTGTTGATCGACGGCGGATACGGAACGTAATTCGCCGTAACCGTGAGATTGGACGCCGGCATGGTGACGGTGGTATTGGCCGAGTTGGTATTGGCAATATCCTGGCCGCTCCAATATGCAAACACTGCGTTTGTCACCGTAGCTGGTGCATCGGCCGAAATGTTGACGATCTGGCCGTTCGTGTAATTATTACTGCCTGTGCCATCTATTACAGTCAAGGAGTACGTCGGCGGTGTCGAAGTCGAATTCGTATTGGCCAGCGGATATGGATACGGCAGCGGCGTGTACCCGGGTTTGACGGTATTATCGAAAAAGTCTCTCCCGGCCATGATGATTGGATAAAAATAACCCCATTGGAAATACCCTATGTTTGGGGCAAACCCGGCGCTATACCCGTTGTTTGTATTATCCCATTGATACCACGGCTCAACGATCTGGTTAGGCCAATTCGTTTTGCCAGTCACAGTATCGTACGGCTGGCCGCTGCTGGGCGCGTTGTCACCAATTAAATCGCATAAGCCTCGTCCCGGCTGATCAAGTTGTCCGTAACATTTATAAATGGCGTATGTGTCTCCGGTATTCCAGGTGATTATTCCGCCAAGGTGATTCGGCGGGTAATAAATATCGTGAACGCCATTCGATTCAATCACTGAAAAATTAACGAGGTTCTCGTTCTCGTAATAATTGTTTCCACCTTGCGTTACATCTACCAGTTCGTACGCCCAATTTGTATTTCCGCTCCCAGGCCATCCACCCACCCATCGGCCAACCGCCCAATTCGCGCTTGAATCCGTGAGCCAATTCTGTCCACTCGGCCCGGTATAGGTACCGGTTGCCACCAAACCCCCGTTGTTATCCCAGGGATTAAGACCGTTTGCCCCGCCATAGGGAACCAACGCCTGTGTCGCGCGAAACTGGCTGAGTCCTATGATTGTGCTCCATCCAACGAAAATGTTGCTGTAAATGACACCGGTACCGCTTCGGAAACCGAGAGTGTTGCCTTGATTGGTGTACCCAACGGCGTTGTTAATAAAGAAATTATCATAAATTTCGCAAGCCCGCCCGCCCCTGATTCGTCCGCTCGTTTCGGTGCCGTGAAACTGAAAAATCATATTCGTGACACAATTGTGCCGGAACACCACACGACTACCCGCGCGCGCATCGTTCACGGCGCTCCAATAATTGGGTCCATTGTACGAGAATCCGCAGTCTTCTATATAAATCCACCAATTAGTAGTGCCGTACGTCACGGGTGTCGCATAGGATATGTCGCCATACTCGTTCTCACCGTCAGCAGCCGAGTATCCGCCAAGCGCGCCATTGTAACACAAAACCTGATTTGCAAAATATGTAGTGGGAAACAGGCAATGATCAATACAGCCATATGTTCCATCGAAGAATGCAACCCCAACATCGGCCAAATTCTGAAATAGACAACCCGTCACCCGGCATACCGGGCAGAACCCGTTAAATTGGACTTCCGGCTTGTAATCGGGATGATTTACGCCCTGACTCGGGCCATCTTGAAACTGAAATCCATTCAATTCGCATTTCGTGTAATTTGACTGCGTATTCCATTCAATCAGATATTCAAAACTCGAGCTGGGAATCTCGTCAACTATGATGGTTTGTTTACTGCCCGCGCCAACCAGGGAAATGTTATTGTTAATGACCAAAGTGCTTGTCCATGTGGCGGTGCCGGCAGGAAGTTGAACCACCTCGCCAGGCACGGCCGAATTAATGGCCCCCTGAACGGCACTTTCAGTGAGGCTGGGCACATTGGTTACTATTACTGCGGCATTCATGCCGTTAGAAAGGCCAAAAATCAGAAAAATTGACAGAATCTGCCAAAAATGGACTGCGCCGTTCACCATCGGACGTTGCGCGGAACCTGGAGAAATCGCTGTTTGTGAACAAATCATGGACTCTACTTATGTACGATAACCAAGCTATTTTAGCAGAGGCCATGCCATAATGAAAGGAGTTAACGATCAGCTTCAAGCATTAAAGCGCAAAATGCTTTGGATATTGAATTTAGGAGCGCCGTATTTGGCCGTCGCAGTCACATTTGCAATATGCAAGGGCCGTCTCAATTTATGACAACTCCTGTTTGATTGTTTGCCATTGAATCACTGCGGTTTTGCGGCAACAGCCTCATTTCTGTTCCCACAGGCTCCGTCTCGGTGGCCAATTCAGGCCTGGGATAATCCATAGAAATGAGAAAAATCACGAAATAAACGGGATCTAACGATCGAAATGCCGCTTCGGTCCAGCCATAAAACAATGACGCCAACAAAAAGGCGAGGCGAAATCGGCCCCAATTCAATCCTTGAATCAAGTCCCTGCGTGCCTTTTGATAAATCACAAAAAACCATCCAAGCAAAAAGAACAGCCCAGCCAGCCCCAAGTTCAAATAAGTATCAAGGTAGGCATTGTGCGCTTCATTCGGGATGAAGGCCCACCCTGGCCAAAAACTTTGCTTTATATGATCGCCCAGCCAGAAGCTTTCATACCCGGCGCCCAGAATCGGGTTGATTTTGACCTGAAGCAAGTATTGCCAGATCACAGTACGTCCAGACAGCGTTGGGTTCTTCCCCAGAAGCTGAATCATGCCGCTATAAATTCCAAACACGCCCTCAGCTACGACACCAAAAATCACCGCAGCCACAATATAAGTGCCAATATAGCGGGGATTCACTCGAGGAGAATTGAGAACCAATATCAGAGTCGAGGCGATCAGGAAAGAAACCAAAGAAGTTGAACTTTGGGCCATCTGAAAAAGCCATCCAATCCCATACCCGAGACATGCTATTAAAATCAGTTCGTTTCGCCGCTCTATGCTCTTTTCCTGCTGCCAGACCTTTAGGAAATACCGAAAAAGGAAGACCCCCAAAATAAAAAGATCGAGCCCCAGCGTATTCTTATTGACCGTAATGCCAGTGTTTGCAGACGCTCCAGTCCAGGGATCAAAACTTCGGCCCAGATAGGGGAAATATTTTATAAAGAGAACGGATACCGGCAAAATTACATATGCAAGCCGCATCATTATGCATGTCAGTGCTTCATCAAAATTCTCCTCGGTAAGAATTACCAAAACCATGATTGGGAGACCCATGTCCTTTAGCCATCGCTTCATTGCCACAAGCGGAAAATCCGACCAAAAAATAGCCAGGAAGCAATAGACCATGAAAACCGCCATCCATCGATTGTTGCGAAGTGTTTCCGAAAGGCTGACCCGTCGCTGATAAAGAACACAAAGGCCTGCGAGGATCAAGAGTTCGAAACCGACGGCATCCAGGGGGCTTCCATCCTCGACATTGACCGGCCCAATTTGAAGACCAAAAATATCCAGCCATTGCGACGTACCTCTCGTTGTAATGATCAACAGCCATAGCAGAGGGATCCAAAGGGCTTTTGAGACCGGACGGTTCCGGCGGATGTCCCGGTAATACAGGAAACCGATTAAGCCCAGCGTTAGCCAGGTCGCGACCGCAGGAGGAAGATGCAATCCCATTGCTTTGAACTAAAAACTGAATCCGCTTGACGGACTCAGGTTTCAGCAATGTGCGGACGTTCTTCTTTCGCGACAGCAGTTTCACGGGCAGGCAAGAGGCAACGATACGCATCCAACAGTTTCTTGCTTACCACAGACCACTGGAGGTCATTTTCCACTCTTTTGCGGCCAAAATCACCCAACTCCCGGCGCATCGCCGGTGAATCCATCAGCTTGTTGATGGCTTCGGCGAATTTCAATTCGTCGTTGGGCGGAACATAAAGCGCGGCCGACTGGGCGGAAAACCTCGTCTCCTTCAAGTCAAAGGTGACAATGGGTTTGGCGTAGGCCATGTACTCCATCACCTTAATCCACGTCGATACATCATTTAATGGGCTGGAGGGGTCGGGGTCGACGCAAATATCCGCGGCGCCCAAATTGGAGCGCAAGTCTTCTTCCGACACAAACCCCGGCAACTCGACATGCTGCTCGATCTTTAAATCCGCCGAAAGGGTCCGCAAGTCCTCAAGAGAATCTCCAGTTCCCATAATGACACAATGAAAGTCGCCCCGGTTCAACGTGTATTTCAGCTTGTGCAATGAGCGAAGCAGGTAATCCACGCCGTCTTGCGGATTCAGGCAACCGATATAAACGAGAATACATTTATTCATTGCCCGCAGCCGCGGGCTGGGTTCGGCCTGGGTCATGCGCAACTTGTCCGGGCCGTTGCGAACAACAAAAATGCTTTCCGGCTTTTTCTTTCCCCTGGTGATGTGAACCTGTTTGTAGGATTCATTTGTCGCTATCGTCACGGTGGCCAACTTGAGGCTGCACCATTCAGTGATACCCAACATACGGGTCAATATCCCCTCGCCTGCCCCATAACGCGACCGATAGAGTTCCGGACACAAGTCATGATGGTCGAAGACATATTTTACGCCAAACAATTTGAACGGAAGCGCCGCCAGAAAAAGCGTATCGGGCGGGTTATGGGAATGAATTGCATCAAAACCACGTCGCACAAAAATACCAGCGCTGATCAGGAAGCATGCGCTCGTAAAATAGAAATACTCGACCAGATAGCCCAGGAACGACTTGGCGCGTAGCAGAATGCGCCCGACGAAACCTGTGTCGTCTGAAGAGGCCTTTTTGAAAAGCTCTATTCGCGGCACTCGATAGACACGAACATCGCCGACAGTTTCAAACCGCGATTGGCCCGGCTTTGCCAGGCAAATGACACTCACGTCATAGCCCTGAGAAGCCAGGAGCGTCGCCTCGTTACGAACCCGAATATCCTGCGGGTAGTGGTTCTCTACCAGCATTACAACTCTACCAACAGATTCCATCATAAATAGCAGGTTTGCGGCCTCCGTTTTGAAATAGTCTTACAAAATCAATGACGATGCATTTTCCATCCACGTCAGCCATCGCCGTCTCAAATTCCAGTTGTTTTTTGCAAATGACCAGGACCTCCGCGTCCTTCATCATCTCAGTGACCGATGATTTCATAATCGCGGAAATATGCGGGAGCGCGCGTTCGATGTATTGTTTGTTTTTGCCGCGTATCGCGGAAATCGTGACGTCGCTGTCATAGACGGTGACCTGATAACCCTTGCCGATCAACCGTTCAATAAAGGTCACAGTCGGACTTTCGCGCAAATCGTCACTGTCGGCCTTGAAACTCAATCCGAAAATACCGATTTTGGTCTTGCCGGTGCGGCGAACCATGTCATAGGCCCGTTCAATTTGAAGCTGATTGCTTTCCAGAATGGATTCCAGGAGGGGCAATTGCAAGTCGTGCTGTTTGCCGAGGTGGGTCAGGGCTCGCAAGTCTTTGGGGAGGCACGAACCGCCAAAAGCAAAACCGGGCTTCAAATAATAAGGCGAAAGGTTAAGCTTGTGGTCTTTGCAGAAAATGTCCATGACCCGCCAACTGTCCACCCCAAGCGCCTTGCAGAGCGCTCCAATCTCATTCGCAAATGACACCTTTAATGCATGGAATGAATTGCACGCATACTTGATGCTTTCCGCCACCCGGATGGGCACGAACTCCAGCGGAGCGTCAATATCCCGGTATAGCATCGAAACGACGTCGGCGGCGCGGCTTTCGGAAGCGCCGATAATGGTAAAGGGTGGTTTATAGAAATCGTTCACAGCGGTGGATTCCCGCAGGAATTCGGGATTCATGCAAACGCCAAAATCTTTGCCGGCTTTCTTTCCAGAGAATTTTTCCAGCAACGGGATAATTTGACTTTCAACGGTTCCCGGAATGACTGTGCTGCGAATGTTTACAACGTGATAATGATCGGTCTTTTTCAGTAAAGCGCCGATGTCTTCGCAGACCCGGAACACCTGTCGCAAGTCCAGGCTGCCGTTATCGTTGCTGGGAGTTCCTACACAGACGAGAGAAATCTCCCCCAATACCGTGCACTGAGTCCTGGCGCGCAATCGGGCTTTGGCGATCATCGTCTGCAGGATTTCCTCCAACCCCGGTTCCACAATCGGACTTTGACCGGAATTGACCAGGGCCACCTTGCCGGGGTCCGAATCAATACCTGTAACGTCATATCCCTGCCTGGCGAGACATGCCGCGGTCACTGAACCGACATATCCCATTCCAAAAATTGTCACTTTGGTAACGCTATTAACTTCACGTTTGGCGGGCCCTTCTTGCCTGTTCTGGCGCGGCATGCTTGCGGTGCAGTGAGCCGCAATTTCCTTCGGCAACGCCTGCCAATACTTTCCCGCGTAGTTTTTTTGAACGTATTTCAAAAATCGCTCATAGAATTCCACCGGATACTCGTCACGCGCGCCGGGCTGGCCATTCATGGTCATATAATCCGGGTGAGAATTGAGCAACACCATGCCGCCGCGTTCGGCGATCCAGTCCAATTTCCTCATCCAAATATCGGGTTGCTGCTCCTGGAGCACGAGGAACAAGGTCGAATCCTGCGGCAACGTATAGGGAAGTTCCACATAACCGCTGCGCCCATTGCCCGCCGATGTTCGCGGGACCCAAAAGGGAAAGATGGTGCCGACGTCGTCGGGTTGTGGCTCGAAAGGATCGGTGTCAAAGGTGCAGGACGCATAATCCACGTCCAGGTCGTGGATCCAATCCAGATTATGAAACATGAATCCAGACCGAAATCCGCGGGCGTCCCAGGCACGCAAGTAACGGTTGATATGGACTGCGCCGTCTTTGAACTTTTCCCGGCTCTGAAAAAGTTTGCCATCGTGTTTCAAGTCCTGCACGCCCACTTCAAATCCGTTTCGGCGCAACTCCTCCAACAAGTCCAGCGAGACACTGTAATCGGCTTCCGGAATGAAATTGAAAGACGATCGGAAACCCATTTCCATTTCAAGCTCCATCAACTGCCGGCATTTGGCCAACCCGCGGGCGTTTTCAACGTCGTGCGTCAATACGAGCGCAAACTTTTTCCCGTCGGGCCAACCCGGCCAATCGGCCGGCCGTAATCCAGCGGTTTCCTTGATCGGCCACACGTCCTGATGCATTTTGCGTGTGCGGCGCGCGACCGTCCGACGCACGGCCATGCGCAAATTCCAGGGGAGATATGGTTTAAGACCGTAATAGAGCGTATGCATAAATAACTAAAACCGACAATTTGGGGTCTAGACTGCGTGAATTTCCCTTTCAGACATTCTGATTCAACTGCTTCGGAACGTATTGGTGGGTCTTGTTCAGCACCACACCGACGGTAGCCCCCACCTCTGTGAGCCACGCATTCGCCTGTTCCACGGTGTCGCGTCCGGTCTTTTCCGACTCGACGACCAATAGCGTAATGTCCATGAATCGGGCCAGATGCGACGTGATACTTGCAGGATTGATATTCGGCAAATCAAAAATTATATAATCATATTCGCTGGCCTTGAGTTTGGGCACCAACGCGGTGAATTGCTTCGGCAAAAGCTGTGATAACCCGTCCGAATCAGCGTTGCCGTTCACGACGTACAGATTCTCCTGAACGAGCGCATTTTTCTTTGTTTCTTTAGCCAGGACGTCGTCCAGACCACAACAGGATTTGCCCTTATAGAATTGCTGCGCCGCTCCATTCTCCAAATTCATATCTATCAACAAGACATTTCCATCACCGGTCTCGGACAAAGACGCCGCCAGACCGCTGGCAAGAGTGCTGACCCCGGTACCCCGCCCTGCGCTCGTTAGGGCGACCAATTTCGGTTTGTGGGTGAAATTTTTAACTTCAAAATACAGAATCAACCGGTCCCGCAAGGCCTTGTGAAAGGGTTGCAATGCCGGATTCTCTTCCAACGAAATCTGCTGGCGATCGCCATTCGGGACAGAGACCAAACGGTTGTTTCCTTTTTCATTCCCCTCCGCCGCCGGGCCGTTAAAGGTCAATCGGCGTCTTTCCGCGGTCCTGCCCAAACGCGCATAACCGTTTCGATTCACGTTTGGAATGGAAAGGAAAAGGGGCAATTTCAATTTACGTTCCACTTCAATCGGGCGCTTCACTGAACGATCAAGGATCATTTCAATCAGAAACGCCCAGGCAATTCCGCCAATGATGCCGCCGACGGCGGCCATGGCCATCATCTTGTGGGTTTTCTTCCAATCCTGGATGGGTGGCGAAGGCTGCTGCACCGGCCTGATGTTGGGCGTTTTGCCCGTATCAAGTTGTTCATCAATGCGGGATTTTTCAAGACTGACCGAAAGAGTTTGATAGTTTGCCTGCAGAATGGACTCAGTTTCCTGCAGTTGGGCAATCGTTGGGGTCAAATTGTTCAGATTCGTTGCCTCTGTTTGAAGACTAGCCACTTGCGTTTCCCAGGCCTGGATTTTGGCTTTGAGGCCCGCAATCCTGGCCATTTGCGTTTGCGGATCTGTCACCAGACCTGCGCTCCCCTGACCGGCCGAATCTGCAACCGGGGCCACTCCGGCTATTTGGGGATATTTTTTCTCAAGAGCCTCTTTTTCACTCTGTCTGGCCGTAATTTGCTCCTCAATGGACTGAAGCAGGGAATTACTCCGCGTAAAGCCCTGGATCAGATAGTCCTGTTCCTTCTTACGAAATGTGTCCAAACCCGTACAAGCTTCGGTGTACGCATCTACCTGGTCCCGTGGAATGGCAGCCGGAGAGCGGTTTGTTGTCGCCATGTTTGGCGACTGCCGTTCGCTGATGTCATTCAAAGCCGCTTCATCGGCAGACAACTCTGCCTGCGCATCCAGAATCTCGCCATGAACCTTGGAAAGTTGAGTGTCCAAATCTTTTTGAGAATTATCCAGCGAGATGATATTGAACCTGTTTTTGAGATCGGCCAGTTGCTGTTCAGTCGCATTGAGCCGGACACTCAGCTCGGACTGTTCCATCGTCATGGCATCCTCAAATTGACCGCTCGCCGAATGGATTTCATAATGCTTTTGCAGATAAGCATTAATAACCGCCTGAAGGAGCGGCTGAACAATTCTCGGGTCGCGGTGCTTTAGAGTGATGACGATCACACTGCTGTGCTCGTCGGCAGGTTCCGCGTCCAGGTTGTTGCGAATGAATCCCGCGGCCCGCCCGGCAGAATTCCCGCCGCCGATTTTCGCAAGAACGTTGGCCGGCCCAATATTTGATGCAGCCTCTTCCGCCACATCCAAACTGGTCAAAATCTTGATTTCTGAATTAATGACATCTTCGCCATCCCGATCCGGAACAATCATTCTCTGACTATCGCCCGCTAACGGCATTTGCGTCGCTTCCGGGACATATTTGACAAACAATTCCGCCTGCGATTGATATAACGGCGCCTTTAAATGATAAATCGCCCCAGCCGCCAGTAATCCCATCAACGAAGTAAGGACGATCTTCCACTTATGGCGGAAAATAGTGTAGTACACGTCCCCCAATGATATTCCCGGCGGAGGAGGGACTTGTTTGTTATTGTTCATGCAATGCCCGTTTTGAATGGGACACACCACTCTGTGTTTCTGCTCAAGCTAAATGACGATATAATGCGGCACCGATCACTCGCGAAAGGCCCACGGGAAGCGCGCGAAATACCCGGTTGTGCCAGCCCGTTGCTCCATCTGTATCCGTGACAAACCTGTTCCGTCGCAAATCATATTTCACGTATTCAATTTTATGCTCCCGGGCGCCCCAATGCAGTTTGAAACGCCGCAGACCTTCGTGGTCGATAGACGTCCTGCCCAAATCCAGCGTCCTGGCGCCGTGACGCCTCAGGCGTTTGATCGCCTCCCACATTACCAGGCTCGGGCCCCGAAATTGTTGGAATGTGTCATCCGAAGCGCCAAACTTGTAAACCGCCTGGGCTCCCCATTGAAAATAAACCGACGCCGCTACGGGCCGGTCCTGCCAATGCGCCACAACCACCATGCCGAGGTCGCGGGAGAGAATGTGCCGAAAGATACTGCTGAAAAATCCGAACGGTTGTGGCGGCAAACCATGCTTCTGGCGCGTTTTGCAATGCAATGAATAGAATGTTTTCAGGGCATCCAATCCGCTGGAAACGGTTACCGTCAAACCGGATTTCTCAGCCTTGCGAATTGCGCGGCGCGTCGAACTGTCCATCCGCGCAAATAACGCGTCTTCGCCTGCCTCTAAATCCAGACGATGGCCGTAAAACGAAACCGCCGGAGGTGCACTCGGGAACAACTCACGCCCGCCCCGAAACTCGACGAAATTCCATCCCCTGGACTTTCCCAATGCCACCGCACTTTGAACCATCCGATAGGCCCAGGCGCAGTCATCGTAAAGCGGCCCGCACTCGTCGGTAAACGGAAGCCCGATGCCTCTGCGTCCCGTAAGCTCGCTGTCTACCTCCATGAGCGGAAGCACACCACGAACGATGCCTCCGTCCTCCACAGTCAAATAGACCGGCCTGTAGCCATACGCGCCTTCCAGCGTTTTGGCCCACGCGGCACTGTGGAAAAAGGAATAATCCGAAAAATCCGCCAGCGACGCCCCCCAGTTAGAAGCCTGGCCAGGATTTACTACGTGCACCGAAGCCGCGACCGCCCGTCCTGCCTGTGAGCCGTCCCCATAGCGGGGCAGGCATCTATTTACCGCCGTGGCCATGTTCGCCTGCAAGTGTCGCGTTAACATGGTCCGCCTGTTTGCCCGCAAGTGACCGGATGGGTCTGGCCGGATTGCCTGCTACCACCACGTCGGGTGGCACATCCCGGACTACCACGCTGCCGGCTCCGATCAGCGCATTCTCGCCGATCGTAATGCCACATAGAAGAGTCGCGCCCGAACCGATGGATGCGCCTCGTTTGACCACTGTAGGAAGACACTCCCAATCCGCCTCCGTTTGCAACCCCCCGTTCCCGTTGGTTGCACGCGGATACATATCATTCGTGAATGTCACATTGTGACCCACGAAAACATCATCCTCAAGGACTACACCCTGGCACAGAAAGCTATGACTGGAGATCTTGCAGCGGTTCCCGATCTTAACCCCCTTCTGAATCTCCACGAACGGTCCTACCTTCACATCGTCTCCCAGTTCGCAACCGTAAAGGTTTGCGTAACCGAACAAGCGGACATTCCGGCCCAGCTTCACATCCGGAGCGATCCGGACAAAAGGCGCATCAGCAGCGTTCATTTACAATTGACTTGTCGACACTCGCAGTCGATACGGATTAAACTCCTGCCTTCACCATCACTGCCTCATGGCTATGGCCGTTGCCATTACCGTTGCCATTACCGTTGCCATTGCCATTGGTACCGTGCCCATTCGATGTCAGTAACGAAGCGCCATCCTGATGAATTGCTGGAACGATCCGGCCCGGATTTTTGCGGTGTTCGCCAAGATTGATGGGGGCTCCATTGCGCTTCAACGAGTCCGACGAAGCTTCCAATATACGGACCAGTTCCAACCCTTGTTGCCCGTCAGTCAGCGGCCGGGTCCCCTCACGAATGCAATCCAGGAAATGCTGGCATTCTGCCTTCAACGGTTCCTCCTGCTTGATATACGGAGCATACATGTCGCCATAGTGGTAGGCGTAATGAAATTCGGCAAAGGTGTCATAGTGCGGCGGACGTTCCACGCGGGCATCAAATACGCGAATCTTTTCCAACGGCGTCACATCGTCATAAACGATCATGCGCCGGCTGCCGACGATCGTCATTTCCCGCACCTTGCGGGGGTCCAGCCAGCTGCTGTGGATTATGGCGGTTCGTTGTTTCGGGAACGTCAGGCACATGGAAGTCACGTCTTCAATTCCCGGCGTGACGTGGGCGCTGCCACGGCAATTCACCATTAACGGATTCTCGCCCATGATATACAGTGCGATTGAAATATCGTGCGGCGCGAGGTCCCAGGCCACGTTGATGTCCTTTTGAAAAAGTCCCAGGTTGAGCCGGCGTGCGCAAATGTATCGGATTTCACCAATGTCGCCATTTTCCACGATCTCCTTAATCTTTTTTACCGCGGGCGAATACAAAAAGGTATGGCCAACCATCAAGACCAGCCCCTTGCGCTGGGCAATATCAATCAATTCTTCGCATTCAGCCGACGACATTGCCATTGGCTTTTCAATGAACGTATGTTTGCCGGCCAGAAGGGCGGCCTTGGCGAGAGGGAAATGAGTCCTCACTGCCGTAGCCACAACTATCGCGTCCAGGCCCGAACCATTCAGCAGGTGGCCGAAGTCGGTGACTCCTTCCACTTCGGGGTATAGCGATTTCAAATGAGCGAGGCGCTGTTCGCTCAAATCGCTCATCATTTTCAGGCTGCAATCGGGCAGAGACCGAAAGTTGCGGATCAGGTTGGGTCCCCAGTATCCACACCCGACCACACCGATTTTGATTTGTTGTTTTTTCATATTTCCTCTCACTTCGGATTAATTCATTTGCGTTTCCGCTGTCAATTTTCGTGGATGATTTTCCCGGCTGATGGCACTGACTGAAAAACCAGAACGCACGGCAGAGCCCGGGCCCATCCCGGGCGGCGTTCCGCCTCTTTTTCTCAGCCGGGTTTCCAACACCTGGCTGGCCATCACAAATGGAGTTCTTAGGATGATAGATAAATCCAGCCAAACATTCTTTTCGCGGGCGTATTTGACATCCCACAGCATCATCTCGTTAAAGGTAGTTTTATTCTTGCCGCTCACCTGCCAGAGACCGGTCAGGCCAGGCAATGTGCTAAAACGTTCCATTTGCCATGTCTGGTACTGTTCGCTTTCGTACGGCAAACAAGGACGAGGACCGACCAGACTCATGTCGCCAACGAGTACGTTGATAAATTGGGGAAGTTCATCCAACCCGGACGAACGCAAAATGAAACCAAGGGGAATAATCCGGGAATCGCCACGCGAATCCAGCTTGTGCATCGGGGCGTTTGAGTCCATCAGTTGCTTCAAGTGTCCCTGGTGTGAACTCGTACTTGCGCCCACATGCATTGTGCGAAATTTCAGGCACATGAAGCGTCGGCGCATCAAACCCACCCGTTCCTGCCTGAACAGAATCGGCCCGGGAGAAACCAGGGCAATGATCACGCCAATAACAACCGCCACCGGCAACATCAGCGGAAGCATCAATAAAATTACAATCACATCCAGGCTCCGCTTCCACTGCGGCACCCGGACGTCGACAGATGTCCCACCGAACGAATTTTGACTGGTACAGTTCACGTTTGGAAAATTAACCTCTGGTTTACTTCTGATTTTACAGCGTTACAACGCGGGAAAAGCTCCGCACTTATAGGTTTTCATCCCTATTCCAAAAAAACTAACATTCTAATTTTTCTTTCCCCAGCCCTCGCTGCCTGCTCCGGGGAACCTGCCTTTCCAGGCAGTCTTAATTTGATACCGCAAATTCTTTCCGTCCTGACAGCGCCAAAACGGGCGCCAAATCAGCGAGGGTATTCCGCTCCAATACCACTGAAGTCCGGTCCACTTCCACTGGCGTGGGGCGGCCCAGGATATCCAACAATATCTGCACCCGCATCCGCGCTGGCATCACGCGCAGCACAAACGCCCGAACGCCCGCAAATACGCCGTCAACGATCCGCACTTCATCCGCGGGCGCTAAACGGCACTCCACATTCATCGGCTCTCCGGCCGTAAAGCATTCCTGCAATTCCTCGATTCTGGCCTCATCCACGCTTGGAATTTTTTGCCCAAACCGCACCAGGGCATTGATTCCACTGGTGTGCTGGATGTCGCTCAAACTCGACTCCAGAACGCAACGAATGAAAATGTAACAGGGAAACAGCGGCTCAACCACCCGCACCAGTCCGCGGCGCGTTGCCCGCTCCACGCGCAATTGCGGATGAAAAACCTCCAATTGAAGGTTCTTCCGCAAGTTCGCCGCCGCAATGTGCTCATGCTTCGGCTTCGTTCGCGCGCAATACCAGGCTGGACTGGATGTTTGCATCATTAGTTTAAAACACCGTAAAACTTCGACTTTCGTACCGTAGGTAAATTTGCTTAATTAATTTTTCCTGGTCATTCGGATAACTACTTAGAACCGCTCACCGAACTTTGCTCGGATGACTGGATTCCTGTCAAAAGTACGCGTATATAGTGCCACAGGAAGGTTGCTTCTGCAATCAGGAGGGCTTACTGAATGTAGCCAAGGGGAATGCCTTATAAGTATTGGGACGCAATATACACTATCGGGCCAAAAGCTTCCCTGAACCGCACTTATCCCAACGAGGCCCGATAGCCAGACCGCCATTGTTGCCCGGAAACTGACTTTACCATTGGACAAAAGAGATCAAGAACGCCCTGCGTGCTGCAGACCGTTACAACTGCGGAATCAAGAGATTCCCAGTCATTACCCACGGCACTACGTTGCGTTTTAGGCCACATTCCCATAGTTATCTGCCTTTGTCCTGGTTTGGCGAACTGTTTACACTCTGCTAAATCAGTCCTTCCAAGCCTGTTACAAACATCCAAGACGGCTGTATAAAGACAAAAACCATATTCCCGCATAATTTGCAATAGGGAGATATTCCTTATTTTAAACCAAGTAAACACCCTATATAGGCTGTGCGCGTTCCACTGGATAGACCTCAGGCTGGCGATTGGTTCCGACGTTTTGGCGTTCAACCCAATTGGCTGAGTATCTGATTAGTTCCGCTGCGCTGGATAACTTCAGCTTACGCTTGATATTCTCACGGTGCGTCTCAATGGTCTTCACGCTCAAATGCAATTTGGCGGCCATGTCCCTGGTATTTACGCCCGCGCCGAGCAACTGAAAGATTTGCAGTTCACGGTCGGTAAGATTCCCGGGACCTTCGCGATGACTGTCCGATTTTCTTCCCGCCATTTGATGGAGCGCCAGCGCGGCAACTTTTGCGCTCACATGAATTTGCCCTGCGAGAATTGCCCGGATCGCGGCGGGAATGCCCGACGTCGCATGATTTTTCATTAAGAATCCACGCGCACCCGCTTTAAGGGCGCGTTCTGCATACAGTGCTTCATCGCATTGCGATACCACCAGCACGGGAAGCGAAGGATAGTCTTGCGTCAACTGCCTGATGAATTCCAAACCGCATCCGTCCGGCAACAAGAGATCCATCAATACCAAATCCGGCTTGCACACGGTCAACTGGTCTCGCGCAGCGACAATAGTGTCAACCGCGCAGTTACAATTCAGGTCTTTTTCACGTGTGATGATTCGGATCAACCCTTCCCGCACAAGGGGCTGGTCGTCAACGATCATGATTTCAGCTTTTTTTAGTTTGAAAACAGTGGCCATTGCGTTTTCTGATTATTAAATTTTTTAATTTATATCGAACTTGCCCGTTACTAATTCCCCTCACATGGACCGCAAGCAGCACACTACATGTGGACAGGAAATTCACTTAACTTGACTAAGGAATATACTTAAGGCCAGTGCTTCTGTCAACTAAGGCCTTCAAAATCATCATCAAGCAATCGTGGTTCCGTTCCGGACTCCAGCCACTCCGCAATTCGCGTTCCTAAATCCGCGGTTTCTTGAAAATATCCCATTTTTCCGGGCACGGTAACTGCTTCACCAGATTCCGTAACTGATTATGACACACGAAGCCATTAAATACACAGGTTGCGTTGGTTCAACATCTGAATTCGGAATATGGGCGAAAATCGTGGCCCTGGTTCGGAATTTCATTAAAACTCAAATTCCAGAGGGCTATCAGGACCAGAACGGTTTCCATTTCGGCGTCAAACAGGCCGACTAGAGGCTTTTTGGGCGGCTTTCAGAGGTCGCCCAACCGGGATTTTGACAAGCTGGCCATTTAGGCCATGTCCCGTTTATGCGCCTCCAATGTCCCAATCCTGGACATCCCGTAACAGACCCCTTCTCTCCGCTCCTGGTTGGCGTCCATCGGACGTTCGCCTCTCCCATTTCCAATCATCTCCGCTGGAACAATAAGCATCGCCGGAACGCTCAAAACGTGAAAGCCGATGCAATTACTTTAGGCGTCACGGTGTTTCGCCTTTCGATGTCTGGTATTCACAGCCATTTTCATGGAAATCAAAAAACCATGTCTTTCCTGTTCTCCAACATGGCCGTGCTGGCGATGGCCGTAGTTGTTTCGTGGTGGCTGAGCGGCTTTGATTCACGATTGAGCGGCCAGACCGGACCAGATTTCACGCGGCGGGCAATTCGGTGCGCATTCTCATTGTTGTTTGTTGAGATTGAATTTTACTTTCTGTGGCAGTGCTGGGTCGCTGGCGATCGCTCGGCGGGAATTATGTACCTGGCCATGTTTATTCCGCTGTTGCTCACCTGGGTCGGATGCATCACTGAAGCCGGGGCACAATGTTTTCAGCATATGATTGATCCGGAGGACAAACGGCCCTATGACCCCAAGACAGGTGTGCGGGAACTGGACATTATTGGCGATTTGATCCGAACCGGACGCAAAGAAGAGGCGATTCAATTATGTAAGACGCTGCTACGGACCGCGCCAGAACACCGGTCGGCGATGGAACTAACGTTACACCACCTGGGCGAACCGCCGCAGGAATTGCCCGGCGAATCGAGGCCGCTGGTTGAGGCCAAACGGTTGCGGCAAACGGGAAAATTTCGAGAAGCTGAAGCCATCTTAACTTCCTTGTTGAAACAGGAACCATCCAATGTGAATGCCGCGCTCATGTTGTTCCGGCTCTACGGCCAGGAAATGCGCCAGACTGACAAAGCGTCCGGCGTGTTGCGAACGCTCGAAAACCGGCCCTATGTTCCCGCGGCTTATATCGAGTTTGCGCGCCATTCCCTTGCAGATTGGCAAACAGAAGCGACGGCCGCGCCGCCGGTAAATACGGTACACGAAGAGACAGTGCCCGAATCCGTCGACGAATTGATTGCGAAGAAATTTTTGGGAACAGCCATTGACGTATTGGAACGGCAGTGCGAAGCCGAGCCTGGAAACTTTGACAATTGGCTAAAATTGACGGAAGTCCACGGCAAGCATTGCATGAACCGGAAGCTGGCCGAAAAAACCATTCGCCAAATCGAGGCCAATTCGGCCTTCAACGCCGAACAAAAGCAACAGGCCAGGAACCGTCTCCGGGAATGGCGCCGGCAATAGTCTGAATCACTTTCTTCGACGCTTGAGCGCAACCTTGAAACTGCGCACAGCCAGCACGGTCAGGAGCACGATAAAATAGGAAAAGAATATCTCCGAAACCCAAAACTCGGATGGGTTGTCTTGCAGCGTAATCACGCCTGGGTCAACCCGCGAAAGCTTGACCATTTCTCCAGTCGCCACGCCGTCAACGACCATGTAGAGGAGACACCCTGAAATGAGGAGCAGGACGACTCCCGTTGCGACGATCCATGTCGGACCCACGGGCTCGGACTTTCGATGTATGTACATGTATTCCTGCGACTTTTGCGTCAACCGCCTGCGACAACCCAAGAATGCCGCTCAAGATATTTCACGCAAGATTTATTTAGAATCTTTCTCGTCCTCAAAAAGCCGCAGATAAGTAAATTATGTTGACAGTCAATATTGTTTACGATATGCTTCGTGAGTATGAAAAATAAAGAACCGTGGTTCGAGGTTGTTGCTCTCCCGGCATTACTGAGGCATGCCCGCGTCACATACGGCCTGGCGATGCATCGCGCACTGGCGGAAGCAGGATACGACGATATGCCAAAGAACGGCATGTACATTATCGGAGGAATGGCCCTGGAAACGGGTGAAATTCCCCTTGGCGAACTGATCAAGCAGTTGCGCGTTTCCAAGCAGGCGGGCGGCCAGCTCGTGGATACGCTAGTTGTGCGCGGCTATTTGAAGCGCGAAGAAGATCCGGAAGACCGGCGCAAATCAAACATCACGCTAACTAAACACGGCCGGGCCGCTGCGGCGGTTCAGAATGTCGCGCGAAAGAAAATTGACGCGCAATTAATTGAGCGAGTGGGAAGCGAAGACGTCCTCCGAACACGCCGGACGCTGGCAGCGTTGATTGATATGGGGCATGAGACCGAACCAGGTGAAGTTCAAGAACAATAAGAGGAACATTCTGTCCATTTTGCCTGTCACCCTCCCAGATAGGCGCTTTTGACCTTTGGATTCTGTCGTAAATCGGCCGAGCTGCCTTGCAGAACCACTTTCCCGGTTTCGAGGACATAGGCAAAATGGGAAATTTCCAGGGCCAGATTCGCGTTTTGTTCGACGAGCAGAATCGTGAGCTTTTGTTCACGGTTGATTTCGACAATTTTCTCAAAAATGGTTTTGACCAGAAGCGGAGCCAGGCCTAGCGACGGCTCGTCCAGCAACAGCAGCCGGGGCCGGCTCATCAGCGCCCGGCCGATGGCCAGCATCTGCTGCTCGCCGCCGCTCAATGTCCCCGCAATTTGCTTTTCCCGTTCTTTCAACCGCGGAAATAATGTAAATACGCGGTCGAGCTCGCGTCGGACAATCTCCCGCTTTTTCTGTAAATATGCGCCGAGTTGCAAATTCTCTTGAACGGTCAGGTTCGCAAAAATCATCCGGCCTTCAGGCGATTGCGACACGCCGCGCGCAACAATCCGGTGCGCCGCCAATCCGGCAATGTTTTGGCCACCGTACAAAATTTCGCCGGAAGCGGGCTTGAGCAATCCGGAAATCGTCTTGAGCGTCGTCGTTTTGCCCGCGCCATTTGCGCCGATGAGCGTGACGATTTGGCCATCCGGCACCGAGAGAGTAATGCCGTGAAGCGCCGCAATGGCGCCGTAGTTGACCGCGAGATTTTTAATTTCCAGCATGCGGCTTTTTGGACTCCTCTCCGAGATAGGCCTCGATCACTTTGGGATTGGCGCGAATTTCCGCAGGCGTGCCTTCGGCAATTTTCACGCCGTAGTCGAGCACCGCGATGCGCCTGCAAATGCCCATGACAACCTGCATGTCGTGTTCAACCAGGAGTATGGAAATCTGAAATTGCTCCTTCACGAATTGAATCAGGCGCATGAGTTCCACTTTCTCATTTGGATTCATCCCGGCGGCGGGTTCGTCGAGCAGGAGCAGTTTAGGCCGCGTCGCCAGGGCACGAACGATTTCCAGCCGCCGCTGGTCTCCATAACTGAGGCAGTTAGCCATGGCGTTGCGAAACTTTCCGAGGCGAAAGATTTCCAGCAATTCAAAAACCCGGGCGGCCACTTCCTTTTCCTCGTCAAAATAACCTTTGCCGCGCCACAGAGCATGCCGCCCGTCGCCGCGCAACCGCAGGTGGAAAGCAGCACGCACGTTGTCGAAGACGGTAAAAGACGGAAAGAGCCGGATGTTTTGAAACGTTCGCGCGATGCCGTCGGCGGTGATTTGATGCGGCCTGCGCCCTGCCAGCGACTGATCGTCGAAGAAAATGCCGCCGGCAGTCGGCCGATAGACGCCGGTGATGAGATTGAAGACTGTAGTTTTGCCCGCGCCGTTTGGACCGATGAGACCGACCAACTCATTGCGACCGATTTCCAGGTCAAACGATGAGACGGCGGTCAAACCGCCAAAGCGAATTGTCGTTTTGTCCAGGCGCAAAAGCATTTACTTTTTAATTGTAAACAGTCCCTGGGGCCTTGTGAGCATTAGGATCACCAACAACAGCGAATAAATAATCATCCGCATATTCCCAATCCAACTGAGCGGAAATTCGGTAGAGAATCCAGGAATGCGCTCGATGTCCTGCAATGATCGCAGGCCTTCCGGCAATAGCGTCAGGAGAATCGCGGCGAGGACCACACCGGGTGTGTTGCCCATGCCGCCCAGAATCACCATGACGACGATTTCGATGGATTTCATGTAGCCGAATCCGTCCGGCGTCAGGTACATCTTGGAATGCGCGTACAGTCCGCCGGCGATACCTGCGAAAAATGAGCCGATCACGAAGGCCGTAACCTTGTATTTGACAGGATTGATGCCCACCGCAGCGGCAGCGATTTCATCGTCCTGCACCGCAATAAAGCCGCGCCCATAAGTGGAATGCACGAGGGCGACGATCACATAAATGGTGACGGCGGCTATGCCAAAAGCCCAAAATAAGTTGGTCCAGCCATGAGCCACGCTGTATCCGCGCGCCCCGCCCACGGCATCCATGTTCTGAAGCACGACGCAGACGATTTCGCCAAAGCCCAGGGTGAGGATAGCCAGATAATCGCCGCGCAACCGGAGGGTTGGAATGCCAACGATCAGTCCGGCCACCGCGGCGAGCAATCCGCCCGCAATGAGCGCCAGAGGAAAGATCACGGCTGCCAATGCCGGGCTCAAATTTGAGAACTGGTTGGTAATGACCGCCGCAGTGTAGGCGCCAATACCCATGAAACCGGCGTGGCCCAGGGAGAATTGGCCGGTGTAGCCGTTAATCAGGTTCAGGCTCACGGCCAGGATGATATTGACGCCGATATCGAACAGGACATAAAGCCAGTAAGCCTGAATGCACCTTTGAAAAAGTGAAATCACCAGGCAGACCACGACGGCCGCCAGGAGCGTCATTTTGGGAAAATTGCCGGCGCGCTCGATCATGGAGAGAGACACAGTCTTTGCCCGCTCAAAATGTGACCCGACTTTTTCCTGGCAATCTGTTTTGGCGGGGTCCATTTCGAGTTAGACTTTTTCAATGTCCTTTTTGCCCAAAAGTCCAGACGGCTTGATGAGCAAAATAAGAATCAGGACCGCGAAGGCGATGGCGTTACGATAGGTGGAGGAAACGTATCCGGCCACGAACGTTTCGACCGTGCCGATAATGAGTCCGCCCAGGGCCGCGCCGGGCAGATTTCCGATACCGCCCAGGACTGCGGCGCAGAAGGCCTTCAATCCCGGCATGATGCCCATAAGCGGGTCCACCGCCGGATAGAGGACGGCATATAGGATGCCCGCCGCAGCCGCCAATGCCGAACCCAGGCCGAATGTGAAGGAGATAATTACGTTGATGTTGACGCCCATGAGCGCCGCGCCTTCGGGATTGAAGGACAGGGCGCGCATTGCCATGCCGGTTTTTGTTTTAAGAACGATGAAGCGCAATACGATGAGCAACGCCAAAGTGACTGCCAGCACAATGATTTGATTGCTGGTCACGCTCAAGCCGCCCGTTCCAATGGTATATTCCGGGATTAATTTCGGAAATGGTCTGGGCGCGGCGCCAAAGACGTTCTGTCCGCCGTATTCGAGAAAGAGTGAAACGCCGATGGATGTAATCAGCACCGCCAGTTTGGGACTGTACCGGAGAGGCCGATAAGCAAATCGTTCAATCAGGATTCCCAGCACCGCGCAAATGGCCATTGAGCCGGCCATCACTATAATCGCGCTCCAAATCGAAGGCGTGGGCAAAAAAGCGGCGACCCGGGGCGTCAGATAATAGCCCGCGAACGCGCCAATCATGAAAACGTCGCCGTGCGCGAAGTTAATGAAGCGAAGGATCCCATAGACCATCGTGTAGCCCAGGGCGATTAGCGCCAGAATCGAGCCAAACGCGAGGCCGTTGATCAGTTGTTGGAGAAATTCGGTCACTACAATTTACGATTTGCGATTTGCGATCTACGACCGGCGCTTTTCATTTTCTGTCGCCACGCCAATCGCAACTCGCTGCCACCTGAATGAGACGATCCGCCCAGACAAAATATCGCCGTTTTGCCCATCGAGTAACTATGTTGCCGTCACAAAAAAACAGGATAATTGTTTTGAACGCAATCTGCAAGGCACGGCAGTAGATTTCATTTCAAATTTTAAAAATGGAAAACAAACATTTTTAGCAAACCCGGTTCCCGGCTGGCTTCTGGATCGAAACCGCTAAGCTCACCCGCCCTTTCTTCTATAAATGACAAACTGCGTCATCGTCCTGGCCGTTTGGTCCTGATAAAAATCCGGTTCGGGCATTCCGTCAACGCGCGGCGAATCGTGAACGGCCACGGTGATGGGTTCATAATGTTGTTTCAGGCTGTCAGACAGCGGCATCGGCGGGAAAAAGAAAACGTCTGAGACGCTCACAGGCAATATCCATTTTGGCTGATCCTGAAACGGAGACGGCGACAAACGGGCGTTAACGATTTTCAGCGGCGTATAAAACATTAACGGAAATTCCGGGTTCGGCGAAACGACTTCGTCTCCCGGTTTGGCCTGCTTTTGAAAGAAAGTGAGTACATCGGTAAATCGGTCCTGGTAAGGCGTCAGTGCGGCAAAAACAAAATTCGCCAGCGGTGATCGCAACGGGACTTGCTTCGCAAATGGGTCTGTCGCCACCGAAAAGACGTTGCTGACGCATTGGATCAGCAGGAGCGCCACAGCCACAACCGTCCACCGGACATAGCGGAACAGCCATGCGCCGACGAGCAGGCACAGGGCGGGCAAAACCGGAAGTAAATACCGCAGATACCCGCCAGGCATGACCAGCAGAACCGGCGTGTAGAGAAAGGGAAGGAGAAACAAATACCGCTCGAAGCTGGCGACCTCGGTGGAAGGGTTTGTGGGCCCCGGATCGGCTGCCGGTTTCGAAAAACGTTTCACCAGCCAGCCATAGATCGGCAGCAACAGAATGCACCATGAAAAAAAGTAAAAGTGAAATTGCACCACATAGAATCGAAGGGTTTTCGTCCACGGATCATGCGGTTCAGCCGAAGCCTGCCGCCAAAATTCTGAATACAGGAGCCAGGGCGCCGCTATCAGGACCAGGATGCCCAGGCTAATCACAAGCGGCAGCGCGGACGTTTTCTTTTGGCGAAATAAGTTCCAGGCCAAAATGAGCAATAACGGGACGTTGGCGGCGGCGATCGTATAATTGCAATAAAATTGAAGAGTCAATCCGACAAGGATCAGCCATGGTCCGATTTTATTTTTTGTGAGGATTTGATAAATGCCATAGAGCACCAGAATTTCCGCAAAGACGGTGATGGAATAATAGCGGCTTTGGCGAATGTGCAGCAAAAACACCTCCGATGTACCCAGCAATAACATTGCCGCGAGGGTAATGCGATGCGACCGATAAATCATCCACGCCATCGCGCCCAACGCTGCCACTGTGAGCCAGCCGATGAATGCGAACGGCGCGCGCCCGGCCCACGTCGTTTCGCCAAACACGGCAAACGAAGCGGCTGTCACATACTCCGGCAGCCACGGCGACCACGTCCAAACTCCATCGCGCGCGTCAAATTTATCGCCGTGTAAGGAGATGTGATTGATGCCGTCATCCACTTTCGGAACGCCGAATTTTAAAATGCTTCGGGCCAGAACTGCGTTTTCCCCTTCATCCGCCCAAAAAAGCCGGCCATCCAAATTGCCAAACGCCAAAAGGAAACCAGCCGCTCCCAAAAACAGATAAATGCAAGCGATGCCTATGACGCGAGGGCGAAAGCCGATGTTACCTTCGGTTTTCATTCTTCAGCTTGTAGATAACGAACGGCGCCGTGCTCCCGGCCGTTTGAAGTTCATAGGCTTCCGGCTCAGGGATCGAATCCACTTGCGTGGAATTGCGAACCCTCAAAACGATCCTTTCGTAATGAGACTTCAACACATCGGGCAGTTCGTGCTTTTGATAGAGGTCGCCGGTAGCGCTTTCAGGCAAAATCCAATTGGGCAACGGATGAAAGGGGTCGCGGGTCAGACGTCCATCAATAATCTTTAGATGCGTATAATATGCCAGTGGAAATTCCGGGTCCCAGGAAAGCAGAGTGTCGCCAGGCCGGGCATGGTTTCCAAAAAACTTGAGCAAATCGGACAGCCGGTCTCCGTATGGCAAAAGTGAGCTGAAAAAAACGTCTGCGAACGGAGAACGGATGGGATATTGCTTACCGAACGGATCTGTTGCCACTGCCAGGAGATTGGTCGTGCATTGCACCACCAAAATCACCACCACCACGACGGTCCATTTGATATAGCGAAAAAGCCACACCGCCACCAGCAGACAGGCAACCGGCAGCAGTGGCAATAGATACCTTGAAAACGCCAGGGGCATGACCAAAAGAACCGGTACATACAGGATCATGAGGCCGATGAGATAGTGTTCAAATTGCGCCTGTCGCTCGGATTTACAAATCCGCCGGGCGCTCGACGTTGTACCGTCAGCCGATTGGGAAATCGGCGATACAGCAGGTTTGGAAACCTGCGCTACGCTCCGGCCAAAACGAGCGACGAGCCATGCTCCAATCGGCAGCAGAACATAGACCCATGGAAAGAAATGAAAATGAAATTGCCAGGCGTAGAATCGGATGAGGTGAGCCAACGTATCGTGTCCTTCTGCGGAGCCCTCACGCCAGAATTGGGTGAATATCAACCAGGGCACAGAAAGCAGGAGGAAAATTCCAAAACACAAAAGCAATTGGAGAAAAGTGCTGCGGTCGCGCCGGTACAATCTCCACGCCAGCACGAGGAGGACCGGGATGTTGGCAACCGCACAAGTGTAATTGCAATAAAATTGTACGAGCAATCCAGCCAGGATGAACCATGTACCGCCTTTGCCTTTGGCCAGGATTCGGTAAATGCCATAGACCAATAGAATTTGAGCCAGAATGGTAATGGAATAATAACGGCATTGCCGGATGTGCAGCAAAAACACTTCGGAGGTTCCCAACAACAGCATTGCGGCCAGGGCAATCCGATGGCTCCGATAAATTTGCCATGCGACGAGGCCCAATAGGATGAATGCGAGCCAGCCAATCAACGCGAACGGCGCGCGCGCTGCCCACGTCGTCTCCCCCAAAATGGCAAAGGAACTCGCAGCGATATAATCCTGTAACCACGGCGACCAGGTCCAAAGTCCGTCGCGGGCATCAAACCTGTCCCCGTGTATAGAGATATGATTGACGCCATCGTCGACTTTGGGAACGCCAAACTTCACGACGTTCCGCGCGAGCAAGGCCGTCTCCGCCTCATCACCCCAGAACAGGCGGCTATCCAGGTTGCAAAAGGCGAGCAGGAAGACAAGTGCTGACAGCCCCAGATACAAGCCCGCGATGCCAATGACCCCGGGCCGGAAGGATCTGCCCATCTCAGTTTGGTTCATTTCGCTGGAATGATTTAATGAATGGAAATTCTAACCGGAATCCAATCATTGCCCTTTGACAGACTGCAAATATACGGCACGCGTGATTGAATATCTCACAGCACGACGTTCCTGCTCGACCCAACCGTGCAACATGTCCGCTTGACCAGTTCAAAAAGCAACTGCGCGTCCGCATCCCGAAACTGGCGGAAATACATCCGGTCGGTTTCAAGGAATGCGGCGGAAACACTCATGCCGATCGATTCTTAATCTCGGTCAAAATTCCGGCGATCACTTCGGCCCTGGGCTTTACCCCCAGGTTGCCTTTGCCGTGAACGCGAACGCTGACGTTTCCGGCGTCCATATCCCGACCGCCAATCACGAGCATCGTATGGACTTTAGCCTTTTCCGCTTCCTGGATTTTGCCGTTGATTTTATTGGATGAAAAATCGGATTCCGTCCGCACGAAATTGCCCCGCAATTCGTTCACAATTTGCTTTGCATAGCTCACCAGTTTTTCGTCATCGCCAATCGTCATGACCCTGACCTGTTCGGGAGCGAGCCAGAGCGGGAAATTGCCGGCGTAATGCTCAATCAGGAATCCAATGAACCGTTCGTGCGTCCCGAGTGGAGCCCGATGGATGCACAATGGCGTCTTTTCGGAATTATCGCGGTCGCGATAGACCAGGCCGAATTTTTTGGGGACCGCGAAGTCTACCTGGTTGGTGGCGATGGTAAACTCGCGGCCAATGGCGCTCCAAACCTGCACGTCAATCTTCGGGCCGTAAAACGCGGCTTCATTCGGCACTTCCACGTAATTGATGCCGGATTTTTGCAGGACCTCGCGCACCATATTCTCGGTTTGAATCCAGAGTTCGGGTTCATTGACGAATTTCTGGCCAAGCTTGGCCGGATCGTGCGTGCTGAAACGCATCTGATATTTTTCCAGGCCGAAGATCTTGAAATATTTCAGGTACATTTCGTTGACCGCGTTGAACTCCTCCGCGAATTGTTCCGCCGTGCAATAAATGTGAGCATCGTTCATGTTCAGCGAGCGAACGCGCATGAGGCCGAACAATTCGCCGCTTTGCTCATAGCGATAGCAGCAGCCGTACTCGGCCAGGCGCAACGGCAAATCGCGATAACTGTGCGGCTCCGCTGCAAAAATGCGGTGATGGTGCGGGCAGTTCATGGCTTTGAGGTAGTAATTCTCAGTTTCTTCCGAAGAGGCGTCTAAGGCAGCCAGCCAATTTTTTGTCGCCTTGTCCTGAGCAAACGCCTCATCTCTGAGCTTTGCAGCTATTTCAACCTGTGAAAAACCCTCCGCAGACAAACGTTCAAAGTTGAGGACGCTGTCAAGCCTAGCAGACGCAATCTCAAGCTCCTTACGCACCTGTTTTAATTTCTCCTCCCGCTTTCCCTTCTCCCCGCTTTCAAGAGAGAGCTTCAACGGCGGGAACATCGATTCCTGATACAGCGGAATATGTCCGCTTGTGACGTACATTTTTTCGCGCGCAATATGCGGTGTTTTCACCCGCACATAACCGGCCGCAAATTCCGTTTCCTTGGCCAACTTTTCCAGTTCCTCAACAATGGCCGTGCCTTTCGGCAGCCACAACGCCAGCCCGGGCCCGACGTATTCGGTATCGATCGCAAACAGTCCCATTTCCGCGCCGATTTTCCGGTGGTCGCGCTTTTTCGCCTCTTCGATCATGGTGAAGTAGGCGTCCATCTCAGTCTTGTTCTTGAACGCGGTGCCGTAAATGCGCTGGAGCTGCGGATTGCGTTCGTCGCCCTTGTAATAGGCACTGGCGACGGTGGTGAGCTTGAACGCGCCGATATTGCCCGTGCGCATCACATGCGGTCCGGCGCAGAGATCGAGGAAATCACCGTTCTTGTAATAGGAAATCGGTTCGCCTTCGGGAATGGCTTCCAGGTTGCCCATCTTGAATTTGCTCGGATTGCCCGGGCGCTCGCCCAAACCGCCGAGTCGGCCACTTTCGGAATCTTTTATAGCCTGCTCGCGAGTCACGACGATTTTCTCAAATGGGTTGTTGGCCTTGATTTCCTTTTTCATCTCCTCCTCGATTTTTGGAAAATCTTCGGGTGAGATGCGATGTTTCAGGTCAACGTCGTAATAAAATCCGTTTTCAACAGGCGGCCCGGCGGCGAATTGTGCGTCCGGCCAAAGGCGCAGGATGGCCGTGGCCATGACATGCGCGGCGGAATGCCGGATACGCTCCAATTCGGTCATTTTGGCTCGATCATCAAGTGTCTTACGGTCTTGCATAAATTATGAACGAGAATGGGAGCAGAAAATCAGCGGAAAGACAAGGCGGTTTGCACCGCAGCCACGCTTCCGGGTGCATCTCAGTTTCTTGCAGTCCGGGATGAACGGTGGATCGGGTCGGGTGCCGGGGATACGGCCCGGCTTAACCTTCTGCTACAGTTGGCGTCATCGCCCCTCTCACCCCGATATTCCACCATACCTGCCAAGCACACGGGCAGGTGGCGCTGCCACCGGTTGACAAACGCGAAGTGATAATTTATTAATCTCGGAACGGGTATGAATACAACTGTATATGGCCGGGGTTTTGATAAATGGTCTCATGGAATTTTGCTCCCGCTTGTTACTTTTATTGCAGGTCACGTGTCGTTTTTCGCCCTGGCACTCGTCTTTACGGGAGGCGAAGCTATTGGGTACTACATGCTTTTTTCCCCGCTTATTTTCGTTGTCCTTGTTTTAAGTATCCTGCTGATATTGGGGTTGAACGCGTTGCTGATGATCCCGAATTGGAAAAGGCGACGGACTGTTTGGTTCATTGGAGCGATTGTTCCAGCGTGTATTGTTGTCGCAGAAGTTATTTACGCGCGGAACATGTCCATCGGTTGCTGAATTTGCGCAGGAGACGACGTCCGGAGTCTCTGGCTGAACCAGTGAAAATACTGATTAACCGCAAAGATCGCAAAGATTACAGAGATCTGCTTCTTGTCAGCCGAGGCACGAGGCGCCAATTGAGTGCTCTGAATGGGCAGAGGATATTAGCCAGGGGTCGAGCGCGACTACCCCTGGCGATTTGCGAATCCAAATTTGCATTGATACTTCCATGTAAACGTTTACATCGTAACCGCGATTTAACATGATGACAAGAGAGCGCAAGGCTTCACATATGAAAACGTTTTTAACCGTACTGCTTGTTTTACTCACCGGAGGAATTCTCGAAGGCGTGGCTGTGCCGCCGACCCTGGTTGAAGCCGGGCCGTTCATAAAAATCTACGATCCCAGTATCGGAGAGACAAACCGCTGGTACATCAATGACCACTGTTTTATCCAGGGACCGGACGGCCTGTGGCACATGTTTGGGATTACCCATGCCGAGCCCAGGGACCCGCAACATGAAATTTATTTTGCGCACGCGACCGCTAAAACGTTGTTGCAACAGCCATGGGACAAAAAGCCGTTTGCGTTAGAGGCCGCCACAGGCGCCCCATGGTATGAAACTCATTTGTGGGCGCCGGACATCGTTTCTTACCATCACCTATTCTACATGTTTTATTGCGCCGGCGGTTCCGACCACACGAAGTACAAAATCAACCTCGCGACTTCGCCGGACCTCGAAACCTGGACCCGTTCCCCGCGGAATCCGATGATTGTGGACGGATTTGACGCGCGCGATCCTTTCATTCTCCAAATCAACGGCAAATGGGTTCTTTATTATTGCGCGACGAGCGACCCATCCAGGGGACATCATGTTGTCGCCTGCATGACGAGCGATGATTTGCTGACGTGGACCAATCGGCAAATTGTTTTTTCCGATCCGTCCATCGGAACGTTTGCAGGTAATACTGAATCACCGTTTGTAGTGCAACGCGGCAAAGCCTGGTATTTGTTCATCGGGCCGCGAGGCGGTTATGACGGAACCGATGTTTTTATTAGTCATGACCCTTTTCATTGGGACATTAATGACAAGGTCGGGCACATCCCCGCCCATGCCGCGGAAGTAATTCAGGATACCGATGGCAAATGGTATATCAGCCGCGCCGGATGGGGTCGCGGAGGGCTTTATTTGGCGCCGCTGATATGGAAAGATAGAAATTAAGGTTTTGAGTCCTTGCTGAAATCGACAGTCATGCTACTATTTGAATTGGGCCATAGGCAGATGCATGAAATTCCGGCATTGTACATGTTCCAGTCCCGGCGACACGGGAGGTGCCAAGACAGGATTTACCCTCGTTGAATTGCTCGTTGTTATAGCGATTATTGGCATCCTGACCGCAGTGTTTTTGCCTGTCCTGGCCCGGGCCAAGACACGGGCTTTGCGTATCCAGTGCATTAGCAACGAAAGGCAGCTGACATTGACATGGGCGGTTTACCTGGGAGACAACGACAATAAACTGCCTCCAAACAGCAAATGCCCTCCCGATGGCGACCCGGATTTGAAGTTATGGGTGCAAGGCTCATATTACTACCCGGATACCAACGATGCTCTTCTATACAGCCCCAAATATGCGCTGTTCGCGCCTTATTTGGCCGCCACCCGGGTGTATCATTGTCCGGCAGACATTTCGGAGTTCTCTCGCAATGGCATCCAGTGTCCTAAGCTAAGAAGCTACGGGCTCAATGCGTGGATGGGGTGGGCGGGGGTGTGGGATGGTGTGCTCGGCTCTCCCACTGGCTGCCGTATCTTTCAACAGGCAAGTGAAATCACAACTCCATCGCGATATTTTACGTTTCAAGATGTTTACCCATCGAGTATCTGCTGGCCATCTTTTGGCGTTTCCATGACGTATCCAGGTTCGGAAGTATTCTATAATTTCCCCTCAATCGCACACGATAACGGAGGAGTAGTGGCCTTTGCTGACAGCCACGTAGAATGGCATCGTTGGAGGGATCCGCGGACTCTGTCCCCCACTTCCATTGATTTCCACAGACACAGTGATCCATCACCGTACAACGCAGACGTTGATTGGCTCCAATATCATGCAACGATAATCGTTGACCAACCAACCTTGACGCTGCCTCCCGGGAAGGGCCCCACGGGTCCTATGTGAGAAAACCAAAGAAGGCCTAAACAAATTGGCCAGATGGATGGCATTCAATCCGCAGTCAGAGCCTCAAAGCTTTGGAGCTGCTACGCCGCATAAATCGTAAATTGGAGGATGACGATGACAATGACGATGAGGATGAGAATGATTAAAGCTTATGGGTGGGCGGCACGCGTGGTAGTGGCAACATAATTTTGACTACACATACCCCTGTTTCCAAGGTTCCTTCAGCAAGCCGTCAACATCTCCAGCAACAAGCCGTCTCCAAAATTCAATAACCCGTTCTTTAGAAACTGGAATCATGTGTCGTTCTCCTCCGTCTCTAAGATGTTCCATTATCAAACGGCCATCGCGATGTGCGGATACGCACCATCCTGTGTCATCATTTACAACAGCGACACTCCCATCCACGATGCCCGAGGAAGTCAATTCGTCGAATAGCTCAGGAAGAGTTTCCAAAGGAGGATCATCTTCGCCCGACGCATCCATGTGCATTACGTGAAACATGTTGCCTCTAATTTTAAATAATAACAGAATAATATGTGTTATACCCGATATTGACAAATTATCGTTTTTAGCGCATAAATCAGGCATGAATGATCTTGCTCGCGATCCGAAACAGATTGGGAATATCATTCGCCGCGCCCGAAAGCAGCGCGCGCTAAGTCAGAAGGAGCTTGGCGACCGGACGGGCCTGCGGCAAGAAACGATTTCCTTGATTGAGAACGGCAACTCCGCCGCCCGGATTGAGACGCTTTTAGCCGTGCTCGCCGCGCTTGATCTCGAATTTCAAATAGCCGCCCGTTCCACAGGAAATTATTTCTGATGCCACGCAAGCGCCAATATGTACCGTTGCGAGTTCTTCTCAACAACGTGCCTGTCGGGCAACTTCAAAAAGAGCCCGGCGGGGCTATTTCTTTTCATTATGATGAAAGGTGGCTGTCGAGGGAAAATCCCATTCCCGTTTCTCTTTCCCTGCCACTGCGAGAGGATGCGTATCGGGGATTGGCTGTCAGCGCTGTTTTCGACAACCTTCTGCCGGATTCCGAAGCACTTAGACAACGGGTAGCGGAACAAGTCGGGGCAGACGGCACCGACGCTTACAGCCTCTTATCGCAAATTGGCCGGGAGTGCGTGGGAGCCTTGCAATTTGTCCCCGAAGGCATCGCCAACAACAAACCCGCTTCAGAAATTGACGGCAGATCCGTCAGCGAGAAAGAAATCGAAGCACTGCTAATTAATCTGGCCCGGGCGCCGCTCGGCCTTGACCGAGAACAGGATTTTCGCATCTCCGTTGCTGGCGCACAGGAAAAGACCGCCCTGTTGCGATACGAAGGAAAATGGCTGAAGCCTTTTGGAACCACACCCACGACCCATATTCTGAAGACACAGATCGGCACGTTACCTAACGGAATGGACTTGTCCAATAGTGTGGAAAATGAATATTACTGCCTGAAATTCCTAGGTGCCTTTGGGCTGCCCGTGAACTCAGCGGAGATCACGACGTTCGGCAAAACCAAAGCATTGGTGATCGAGCGTTTTGACCGAAGATGGGTCGGAACCGATCGGATTCTCCGCCTACCCCAGGAGGATTTCTGCCAGGCTCTGTCTTGTCCTCCCACCCGAAAATACCAGGGCGAAGGAGGGCCGGTGATGGTTGACATTCTCGAATTCTTAAAGGCTGCTGACGCACCCGCAGAAGACCAGAAACTCTTCTTGAAGGCGCAGATTTTGTTTTGGTTAATTGCGGCGACGGATGGGCATGCGAAGAACTTCAGCGTATTTCTCGGCCCGCAGGGACGCTTCCGCCTCACACCGCTCTATGATGTGCTGAGCGCGCAGCCAAGCCTTAATGCCCGGCAGATTGAGTGCAAACAAATGAAATTGGCCATGTCGGTCGGGCGAAGCCGTCACTATCGGATTGAGGAAATCCACGGACATCATTTTGTTCAGACAGCGGAAGCCGCCGGCTTACCCGGAGCGAGAGCAACTGATGCAATAAGAGAGATTATGGAGGCAGCGCCGGGTGCGATGAAAGCAATTGAAAAAGGCTTGCCGCAAGGCTTTCCGAAAAAAATTCACACCTCGATAACCGCTGCCCTGGCCAATCGTCTTAAACGAATCGAAATCTGAATATCGTCGTTCGCATTCTATGGTTCAGATGTGTCTGCTTGCTGTCACGTTTACTTCTCTATATTCGTTCAATGGCACCAACGGTGGTAATCCAGAAGGTGCTTTGATACAGGGCATTGCTTCAATGACTGTCACTCTGTTCACTTCTGCCAGCGTGGAGGCGTCGGTTTGTTCCCCGTCAGAAGCTGCTGCGGCCAGAGGCGCAAGTGGGTCAAGAAACCGGTATTCTTCGGATGACCGGGCCTCGGTTGTGAGTTCAACAAATCGAGACCCAATGTCAACGAAGCGGGCTTGAACGTGTCGAAGGTAATCTGAAAACCGCGCCCGATTCAGCGCGACTCGAATGTCCCGATCAAACTTTGCCGCCAACCAGACCATGCAAACGCAAACGCTTTGAAACAATTTGGATTCCCGCACATCGTCCAGATCCGGCGCAAGATGGTCCTCGGTATTGCGGAAGCGAACCGTCCAACCTACCTGTTCCTTGAAGCCCGGTTTCCCCGGCAAATCGGTTGGCGGAAATTGTTGCCAAGGACGGAGCGACCACGCTTTAAGTTCGGCGTCCTCAGCCAGTTTGAGTTCTTTGAGAACCTCCGCCAACGTGAAGCGATTGCGAAGGGTCGCAACCAACGAAGAGTATTGGGCGGGAAATGCAAGCCGAAGCACGAACTTCGCAAAAGGTTCAAACCGGTCCGCAACCTTGACGTGCTCTCGATTACGACACCGCTTTCTAAAGCACTCCAAAACCTGCTGCCCGATTCTATCCAGATTTGCGTCGTCAATTCTATGATCCAGCAAGTCGAACAGCAGGGCGACTGCATTTTGCACCTCCGTATCGGTAAGTTTGGGCGAACAGGAAGCCTGGAACACCGGCAAAACCTCGCGTAGAACGAATGCTTTCAAATCGGCATCCTCTTGTCCGTGGTTTTGCACTGCAATGAATTCGCTCATTTCTCATCGCTCCCGAAAGGTTTGAACTCATCCCTCCGGTCGCTTCTCCAGGAACGTTGGCATATTTGCCGGCATAGCTGGTTTCTTTTCATGGCAAAAGTATGCCGCCCTCTTGCAGTCTTGGCAACTGTCCGTCTTGCCGGCAACAACATTTGTCTTGCCAACGACAAATGCTCGTCTTGTTAATCGCAGCTTTCGGTTTCGGCATCCCGCGCGAACTTTTGTCATCAAGTTTCTTTGCCAGGGTCAGTGCTTCTGTTATCTTTTCAACTATCGGTGGAAGGGATAATACGGAAATTTTGAATACTAAAGCGTGCATACAGTGATGCCGCGGAAGAAAACAAGAGGAGATTATGCAAAACAACGATAAACCCCTGCCGGGAATTGATGTGCTCAATACGGGCTACGGAGATTTTGAATTGCGCTTTGACCCCAATAAGCCGGATGAGGTTCAAAAGGCCAAAGAGACCATTACTGATATGCTTAAACGCGGCTATGCCATTTTTGTGCGACAGGGTCAGGAAACTTTCCGCGTCCGCAAATTTGATGCCAATAAAAATGTTTACATTATCGGCAGCACACCGGCCGAGGAAGTCTCGGTAGCAGGAACCACGGCAATTGCGGTAGGCCGTTCAGCCGGGGGCTAAAATGGGAGATGAAGCAAAGGCGGAAATTGGTAAGGACCTGCTCACTTTAGATCAAGCTTCCCGCCAGCTGGCAAAAGATAGTCTGAGTCGGCAGGACTGGTCCGGATTGCCAATTCCCGTCCCTGGTTTGTCACTGGTGCTTGAACCGCGCTACAAGCATAAATGCCTGGAGGAATTTCGCTGGAAGGAGTGCTACGACGAGAATGGCACCCGCCACGAAATTCCTGAAGAATCGCCGCCCCAGCCATCTGAATTTAGAAGGATCAATTCCTGGTGGAGCGACAGATATCACGCGACCATTATTGTATTGCAGGATAATCAGGGACGCGCCCGGTTAGGCATCCAGCCGGAAAACAGCTTGTCGTTTACCCTTCGGACATTGGAAGCTGCGGCTGCATGGCCCGTCGAGGCCGAGCAAAAGGCCCAGACGAAACTCGCCAGTCTCATTCCCAAGAATTTATTCGAGTTATATCAACTGACTGGTCATTTTTCCGAAACAAGCAAGCGCAGCAATGTCACCTACTTGTTCCGCAGGTGCCGTCCAACCATTGCGATGCGTGAGAGCGAAGAGATTGCCTATTGGTTGTGCGCCCTTTGCCTGCACCCGATCGGCTATTATGGCGACACTTGGGCCGGGGTCATGTGTCCAACTGATGAGGTTATAGCACATCTATTGATGATGCGCGGTTCCGAAGAAAAGTTTTGGGCAAACGCGAATCAACATCCGCTCGACCATCCAGCTGCGGGAGTGTAGTTTCAGGATGACCGGCACGCCCTTTTTCGTTTGCGAGGTTTTTTGCCATCCCGCACCACGCGGCCGTATTCCGCCACCCGCGCCTTGCCGGTCTGGACGCCCTGGCTTTTCAGCAGGAGCGCAATTGTCCTGTAGGATGCTTGCATGGAACGCCATTCCACAATTTATCGAAATGGCTTGAGATATTAAAACAAAACGCGCCACGGATTGGGCTTAAAGGTTTTAATCGCCTCATTCAATGGTTTGTAACGCCACCCGCCTTCAGTCCGAGCCTGAAAGTTTTGGGGCTGCTACGCCGCGTAAATCGTAAATCGTAAATCGTAAATCGTAAATCGTAAATCGTAAATCGTAAATCGTAAATCGTAAATCGTAAATCGTAAATCGTAAATCGTAAATTCGAAGATGAGGATGAGAATGATTGACTATTTCACTTCAAAATTCAATTGCAGGACGGCGGAGTTTTTGCTTCATCATCTGCATGCACCAGCAGGCTGTGAGCGCCATTGCCCAGACCGTTTAGATCAATATCGAAGGTTTCGTTCCTGGAAAACAAAGGCTCATATTATCGCGCATAACGGAATGCGCCATCCTAATAATATTTTTCGAACAATTTGACGGTACTCCGCCACAATGTTCCCACGAACGTGCCTGGGATGAATGGCTGGAAGCTCGAAAGGAATTCGTGAAATCCGGAATCCTAAGGCCTAAGCCGTATCTTAATAAGTTTTCGATTGCGCGAGGAAGCTAGCGTTTTTCATGCCTGACTCAACCAATCCAAGGCCCGCCGCGTGGTTGCTTCATAACTCGACTCTTGTGTCTCGGTGCTGGCATACTCTTCGCCAGACGAAAAACACTCGACATAAATTTCAGGCTCACCCCCATAAATCTCAACTGCCCGCCCGTGTTGCTCCGCAAAAATGAAACGAGCGACTCCATCGCCGCGAATAGAAACTGAACAGCCGGCACTTGTCAGAGCCTCGGCAACCTGCTCCAATTGCTTATGGTAATCTTCGTTTGTCATAACGCATCTTGATACGCTTAACGCTCCAAAGTTGAGCCACACTGTGAAGAACCGCAAGCGCGGAATTATGACAGACAAAGCGACGGTAAAATCAAACCCATGGGCCTGCTGGCTGCTGGCGGCGACGCTGGACAATGAAACGCCTTGTTGCTACTGTATCTCAGGCGATAGAATCAGGCTGCGAAAACCAGCGAGATTAACTATTATAATAGGAGGTCGAAGTTGATTAAATTCGACGATGAGAATGAGAATGATTGACTATTTCACCTCAAAATTCAATTGGAGGACGGCGGTGTTTTTTGCTTCATCGTCTGCATGCACGAGCAGGCTATGGGCGCCTTTGCCCAGGCCGTTTAGATCGATATCGAAGGTTTCATTTTTTGAATCGAAAATCATGTCTTCGGGCCGCAAGGCAACGTCTTCCTTGCCGTCCAGCGAATAGCTGGCCGAGACAATCACACTGGCCGGGTCAGCGACATTAACGACGATTCGGCTGTGACCACCGCGTTTGACGGTTTGGCTTTGAACGGTCAGAACGGGCGCAGAATTGTCTATCAGGAACGGCTCGCTAATGGCCTCGGCGCTACGCGCGGTTTGCGGCGTGTTGGCTAGACGGTCAGACGCGGTGATTTTGATCAAGTAATACCCCCCGCGAAAGCCGGTGGTATCGAATGAATAAAAAGTGTCGTCCGTTTTATCTTCGAGCGTGGTCCATTGGCTATCGGATTCGGCGCGGATCGAGACGGAATAGGTCAGCTTGTCGTCATTGGGATCTTTGGCTTCCCAAACCACGGTGCAATAGGCGGGGCGCGGCGTGGTCTGTAATGGCGGTTGTGCCATCAGGGCCAGGATCACTTCGGCAGCGCGGCTGGGCTTTGATCCACTACCGCCGTCGAGCAACTCATTCATGCTTGCCGGCGGCATGCCCATGTTCGGCATGGGCATTTTGACGACGCTGAAACCTTCATTATGAACGCGGACGCGCGAGATGACCGGCGGCGCGTTGAGGTTTTGATAATAAAATTCCATTTGCCGCAACTGCGCTGTGGCGCCGGGCGAACCGGCATCACGCTTGAACGAAACGCGATATTGCAGATAACGCGCCTCGGGGTTCGTGACCGCGATTTCCGGCGCCAAAGGCTGCGGCGACGACCAGTCGCTCCACGTCTTTTGCGGTTTTGGAGTATTGCCGGTACGGGTCATGAATTCCAATTTCGTGCCGTTTGGAACATCGCCCAAAGGATGCAGGCGTCCCCATTGGCTGTTCTGCTTCGCGTCAAAGACCGTGGACGTATAGGTACCGCTCCCGGCCAGCGAAAGATCGAGCCGATAAATATTCCCGGGGTTGCTGGTGGCAGCATAAACCTTGTCCGACTTGTCGCGATCCTTCAGCAACACGGCCACTTGCGCGCCATCGCTGGTTTTCTGCAACAGCCGCCAATGGTTGGCGTCCTTGATTTCGTAGAGCCGGCCCTTTTCGCCGGTGCCGGCCATGAGCGTGCCGTCAGGGAGCAAAAGCATTGAATAAATCGCTTCGCCGCCAACACTCCAGTAATGTTCGCTAAAACCGTTGGTGCTAATGCGATAAATCGCGCCATACGATTTTCCGTCGTCCGCGCCCCCGCCCGCGTCAGTTGAAGTGTCGCCGGATGATATTCCTCCGATGGTCAATACGGCATCGCCCCCGTCGTTGTTTTCCGCCCCGGATGATTCGGTTCGGTGTCCACGCTTTAGCGTGTCAATTCCGGCGCCAATTTTCATTCCGCCTCCGCCCATCTCTCCTCCGGCTGACGAAATCGCGATGGTGACGGGACCTTCATCTGAAGATTCGCCGGGTTTGGGACTCGACAAAAAAGTTGAGGCGTAAATAACGCCATCGGGCGCGACGACGATTTGTTTGATTTCTTTCTCGTCGGAATTGAACAGCACAAAACCGTGGCCGGCCTTGTCAATGCGGTAGAGATAGCCGTGCGGGCTTGAACCCGCCAGCAGATTGCCGTCGTTGTCCAGTGCGAGCGTCGTGATATTGGCCTCTTTGGTCTCAAAAAATGTGTCCGCTTTGGCGGGAGCCGAACCGGACCCGCGCACGCGCAGGATTTTTCCATGGTCGCCGGTCGCAAGATACAAAGCCCCATCGTTGCCAAAGGCCATCGCCCATATGTAGGTTTCGCCGGGATTGCAAAAGACTTCGGCGCGGCCATCGGAATCCAGGCGATAAACAGTCCCATTGGGTGATGTCGCGGCGTAAAGACGTCCATCGCCATCAATCGCCAGCGCATGGACCATGACCGCGTTTGGATCAAAAAACGTGGAAAGCTCTCCCTTCGGGGTCAGTTTGTAAACTTTACCCTGATTACCTGTTCCGAAATAAATATTTCCCTTTTTGTCCTGCACCGCGGCCCAAATGATGGGATCGGTGACGCCGGCCGCGGCGGTCAGATTCGTAATCGCGGGCGCCAGTTCGAGGTGGCCCTCGCTGGTGAGGCTGATGTTATCAAATTCGCCGCCCCTGAAGTCGTCGAACGAATCGTGAGTAACTTTTTGAGTAACCACGGCGCGGACGCCAGTGGCAAAAAATGGCGCGGCGAGGAGGACGGCGACTAGAAAGGCTTGGGTGGGTTTCATTTGGTTTTGGGGTTAGTCAGAGCCTCCTCACGTCGGCTGCTACGGGATAGAGAATGATATTCGGCGGATGGATGGAAAGGTTGGATGGCGACAGACATTTCCCGGTCAATTCGCGAATAAATCAGAGCGGACTCATGTCCGCTGCTACGCGATAGGAGGGAGATGGGGTTCATTTGATGGTCACAGGTAATGTGATTTCTCCGCTGAACGTTCCCGAAGCGGGAAAGTTCGTTTCCCAAAGCGTGACGTGGCTCAGGGTCGCCCGGCGGAGGTTGGCATCGGGCGACTGAAATTGCGCCACGACTGATGGCGGCAGATCAGGCAGATTTTGTCCTTCGACGGAAAGGCCCGGCGTGCTCTGGACTAACTTGACACAAACGTTTTGGTGCGACCGCATTTTCCGAATCTGGCCGATCACCTGGTCCAGAGTCCGGGGCGACGTGGGAGTTTCGTCCAACCGCATCGCGGCATCGGCATCACCGACAAAAAGCGCAAGTTTCGAGACTTCCAAATCGGCGGGAATCGGAACCGAAACGGGAATGCGCGTCGGTTCGCCGCGATAATTGCGCATACCGATGACCGCGCGCAAAGTTGAGCCCGGCTTGACCTCGTCACTGTCCATGCTCAATGAATCCAGCCGGCTCCAGTCAAAACCATTCGCAAAACGAACGTGAAAGGTGAGGGACTTGACCCTGGGAAACGCGCATGGGTTGCCCAACAAGTGGCTGTACAATTCCAATTGGCCGATGGCCAGCTTGAACGGGCCATCTTCCCCGGTAGCGGCGTCCAACAACTTCACCGTTCCATGTCCTTCAATCTCCATGTCGGTTTCAATGTAAATGGTTTGTTTCTCCTCGGATTCCATGGATTCGAACAGCGCCTCTTCGAGGGAAATCGCGGTAAGCACCGGCGAAAAGAGTTGGTTCTGAAACATGTCGCCGGTGTAAGTGCGCTCCTGGCCGGACGGGGACGTCAAATGGACTTCCACATGAGTCGTGCGCGGCATCCGGCCGATTTCGCCCGCAATGGCCGTAAGCCGGTCCTGATAAATCGTGCCGACAACCGTGCCGACATTGAGCAACTTGAACGACTCCTCGAATGAAGAAACCACGGTAAGAATTTCAGCCGTGGCCATGGGCATTTCCGTAGGACCGCTTTGCATGAATGGATGGCCAAAGGCGAGAATACGGTTGCCATCGCGCCACGTGACCGTCCCCGTTCCGGCAAAATCGAAATCGCCGCTCATGAGCACGCCGGACACCGCCGCGCCGGGCACCAGGTCAGTATTGGTCATGGAACGGGCGCTGCCTGACGGCGCCTGCATGACCTCCAGGCCAAGCTTGTTCAACTCCGGCTGGAACATTTGCAGCGTATGCTGCGAAATACCTGAGACGAACAACGGAGTCGGCAGGGGTTTCATGACCGATTGCATTTTGACCAGCGAAGGCACGCTCACTCCGGCTGCGGGCGCGGCCAGCCATTGCGGGCTTCCGCCGCCACCCGCGGCATCCGCCATTTGGTCGCTGCCCCAGGGATCGGTTGCCGGCGGATATTTTTCCACTTCCAACATCTGTCCAATCGGTGTGACGCCAAACAAATCCTGGTCGTGTGGAAAAGTGAAACCGTATGCGTAGGCGCCAAGCAATTTGCCGTCCACATAGACCGGGCTGCCACTCATGCCCGCCACGGGTCCGGTAATTTTGTTCGTCGCATCCAGGCCCTCGCAAATGATGACCGGCCGGCCCGGCCCGATAAAATTGTCCGCGACTCCGACCACCCGCATGGGAAAGCTGTCAATGCGCGTGCCACTCACGACCGTATGCCATTCGCCTCGCATTCCGGGTTTGATGTCGGACAAGGGCATGATGGGGGTGTCTGCAAACGCGGAGAGTGTGAGTGTGGCTAGCGCCAGGGCAATGCAGTTGAAACGTTGAAATTTTAAAACGTTGAAACGCGGAGAACGCGGCGCCCGCTGGTTTAGGCCTGCGAAGCAGTTTGTTGCGCGCCGGTGAATGTTCATTTAAAAACGCCGAAAGTTCTGCGGAATCTCGTGGCAAGGCTGTTATGAAGCAAGGAAAAAGTGGCGGTCGCACCGCGGCGGGGGTGCATCTCAATTTCTTGCAACCAGAAGCAATTGCGAAATGGGGAGCGCACGCGCCCCGCGTGCGTCCGACCGCGCCCGCGGTCGGAACGGCGCGCGCCATCGCGCGTTGAAACGAGCGCGGAGGCGCGCCCGGCGCGGTTGACGAGGGCGTAAACCGCTGCACGTGAGGCGCGTGCGCTCCCCATTCATCCCGCACTGCAAGAAACTGCCTGGCAAGGCACTCCTTCGTTTCCATCAAAGGCGTTAAAATCCGCGAATTTCCCAACAAAATCGCTGTTTTTGCGTTCGTTTCCTCCTTGCATTCCCTATGCCCACAAAATGTGTACAGGGTACATTGCAAACACATAAGCAGCCGAGAAAAAAGTACTTTGTCCTTTTTTAAATTGGAGGCTAAAGATTTCTAAACAAGGGTCGCCCTTGCCTCCAGTGCTGTGGAGGGGATAGCATCAATTAATCGACATGGAAGCAACAGCAAACGTTGATCACTCGAAGACGCTGAATGCCGGCTCTGCTACCCTCATCTTCCTCGCATTCTTTTTTGCCCCAATTCCGATCGTTTTAATTGAAACAATGGCGGGGACGTCACTTTCGTGGTTAATGGACGGTATCCTTTACCCAATGTTCGCTTGGCTTGGGATGGTACTCGCGGCAGTTCGTTTGATTCCAATGGAAATAAAAAAGGTGGGCCCAACCGGCCCGGCCTGGGTTCTCGGCCGATGGGAAAATCTCATAAAAGGCTTGATGGTCGGCTGTATCATCGGAGTGGCCAGTCGTCTGTGGGATGTATTGAATCAGGCGCATGTGCGGCATAATGCACAATTCCAAAATTCCCAATTTGTAGACCCCATATACCGGGCGCTCGAGACGCCTGGCGCAATACAGTTACTCGCGATTGCGACGCTAGTGCTTTTAGTGCCGGCTGTTGAAGAAATGATGTTTAGAGGAATTCTCTACGGCGGCTATCGAAAATCTTTCGGCCCGATTTCGGCTGCGTTAGTCACAACAGTCGCATTTGTCGCAATGCATTTCGATTACTACATAAATGCTCCATACAAAATTGTTTGTTATATTGTAGGGGCGCTCGCGCTGTTGTGGTGTCGCTTGCGGTGGAACGCGATCGGTCCGGCAATAGCGGCTCACGGCGGTTTTAATACCGTCGTTGGAGTTATTCCCGCCCTATTTTTGATGTGGCAGCATGGCTATTATGAATCCGGGGTGACAGCTTACAAGACTTCGAACTTCAAAGAATCGATTGCCTGCCTGACGCGCGCCATTCAATTGGGCGACAAATCGCCGAATGTTTATGTCTATCGAGGAAACGCCAAATACAGGGAAGCCGACCTGGACGGAGCAATTTCGGATTACAGCCGTGCGATTGAACTAAACCCCAAAGACAGCAACGCCTTTTATGATCGCGGCCTTGCAAAAGACAGAAAAGCGGATTTTGAAGGGGCAATTGCAGATTACGACAAAGCAATCACGCTAAATCCGAAGGATAGCAGGGCCTATTCCGATCGTGGCGTGGCAAAAATTGGTGAGGAGAAGTTCGATGAGGCCATTGCCGATATTAGCAGGGCGATCGAATTGGACCGAACAAACTCATCGTATTACGATGATCAGGCTTGGGCAGAATTCAAGAAGGGTGACTTTGGCTACGCAATCGCCGATGCGACGCGCTCAATCAAACTCGATCCTAATTTCGGCTATGCTTACGGAACGCGGGCCTGGGCACGGTACAAGGCGGGAAATACCTCAGGCGCTGTCGAAGACTGCAAAAAAGCAATCTCATTATACCATCCAGGTTCAGCGCCCTTTTTCTATGATCACGGGCTGCTTGATTTTATCGCCAAAGATTACACCCAGGCGATAGCCGATTGGCAAAACTCAATCAAACGGCGACCCGGTTTTAAGAAAGAGCTCCAGCCGTGGATTGAAAAGGCGCAGGAACTGGCAGGAGCGAAAGCCCCAAATTCTTCGAGTGACGTCCATCAGACGGAGATTGCACCGGCACGTTAAAAAGGTCTTATTGCGCCCGCCCGAATGGCAGGGGTATTCCTTCGTTTCCATCGGAGGCGCTAAAATCCGCGAATTTCCCAATAAAAGCGCAGCTTTTGCGTTCGGTTCCTCCTTGCATTCCTTATGCCCACAAAATGTGTATGGGGTAGATTGCAAACACAGGCAGCTGAGGAAAAAAATTCCAGGCTTTCCTAAAGCGCATGACTCCTGGTCCATGTTCGAGCACATGCCCGCCAGTGGCACTGTCACCGGTGCTTGCTCCCTGGCCTGGCGAACCGCACTTTTTCCGCGAAATCCACTTCTCCCGTTAACACCCCGCATTTTCCTCAAAACCCCAATGAAAACATACAATTTGACCCATTTTTCGTGCCCGTTTACTCGTTCACTTCCCTACACAGAAAAAATGTGCGGCTCGCCTTGGCCCGAAAATTAAATGGTCGAAATTTGCGAATTCTTTTAGCCTGTCCCCGGTGAAAATTATTCGCTATAGCGACAAAGATTTCTCGGAGAAGCTCCGCGCGGCATCGTCGGCGGCCGATTTGTTCGATGAAGAGATTGAAAATCGGACGCGCGCCATCGTGCGCGAGGTGGCCCTGCGTGGCGATGACGCGCTCCTGGAGTTTACCGAACGTTTCGACGGCGCGAAGCTCACCGCCGATCAACTCGCGGTGACGTCTGCTGAATTGATGACGGCTTTCGTCAAGGCCGATGACGGGCTTCATGACGCAGTGGCCCAGGCCGAAAAAAATATCGCGTCGTTTGCCAAAAAATCACTTCGCCGTAATTGGCAGTTCAAAAATACGCACGGCGCGAAGGTGGGCGAAAAGTTCGATCCATTTGAACGGGTCGGTATTTATATCCCGGGGGGCACGGCGCCCCTGGTTTCAACCGCATTGATGACCGTGACGCTGGCCCGCGTGGCCGGCTGTCGTGAAATCGTGGTCTGCACCCCTTGCGGACGCGACGGCAGCATCAATTCGGCCCTGCTTTTTGCGGCGAAGGCCGCCGGCGCCACGGAGATTTATCGCGCAGGCGGCGCACAGGCGATCGCGGCGATGACGTACGGAACACGCACCATTAGACACGTCCAAAAGATATTTGGTCCGGGCAATGCCTATGTGGTTACGGCCAAACGCTTATTATTTGGCAGGGTTTCGATTGATCTGCTGCCAGGGCCCAGCGAAGTGCTGGTGCTGGCTGATGACTCGGCAAATCCTAAATTTGTTGCCGCCGACTTTCTGGCACAGGCTGAGCACGGCTCCGGCCATGAACACGTCTGGCTCGTGACACCATCGGCGAAACTGCTTCGAGCGGTCGAGCTGGAGATCGACAAGCAATTGCCCAAGCTTGCCCGGCGCGAACTAATCCGGCGCGCTCTCGATGCCAACGGCTGGCTCATTCAAACCAAAACGCTCGATGACGCGATTGGAATTACCAATAACCTTGCGCCGGAACATTGCGAGGTGATGACCCGTAATCCACGAAAAGTTTCCGAACGCATCCTGACGTCCGGGGCCATATTTTTGGGCGCGAATTCACCGACAGTCCTGGGCGATTATGTGGCCGGCCCGAGCCATACGCTCCCAACCGGCGGTGCCGGGGCATCTTTTGCCGGACTGACGATTGATCAGTTTCAGCGGCGGACCAGCATCGTGGAGTATGATCGGGCATCGCTTAAGAAAGCACTGTCGGCGGTCAAAAAGTTTGCGGAGTTGGAAGGATTGGGGGCCCACGGCCAAAGCGCGGAAGTGAGAATGGCCAAATGATTCGATAAAGATCACTTCAAAACCGAAGGAAATCGGGCCTAATTAGACCGACAGGCGCGAGCACCCGCTTGCTAAAAACGAATTTAATTGCTAGAATTGATTGTGAGTGCAGCGGAAATCATCAAAGAGTTGCCGAAATTGAACGCCAACGAACGGGCCGCCGTTCGTCGCAGGCTGCGCGAACTGGAAGAACAGGACGAATCGTTATTTCTTCACGAATCTGCCGAGGCGTTATTTCTAGAAACGGACAAAGAGGAGGAAAAGAATGCCCGCCGCAAGGCCCGGTGAAGTCTGGGTAATAGACCTCGGCATGGCTGCTAAAGTTCGGCCTTGCCTCATTCTCACGGACAGACCAAAAGACAATGATTTGGATGTTTTTACGGTTATCACTCATACAACGGCATGTCGAGGCAGCCAATGGGAAATTTCGATTGAGAAGCCTTTTCTCGAAGGCGAAGGCGCGTTTGATGTTCAGCGGATTGCCACCGTTGCATCAGTAAAATTGGAACGCAAGCTAGGTACGCTATCTCCCTTGGAATTTGATGCTGTTCTTGATCGACTGGCCGAAAGACTGGGCATTTAGCAATGACGTTTCCCGACCCTGAATTTCTCATTCGCCCGTTGGTGCGCGAGTTGCATCCGTATGTCTATGGTGAACAGCCAAAGATCAAAGGACTGATCAAGCTTAATACCAACGAGAATCCTTTCCCGCCCTCGCCGAAAGTATTGCGGGAGATAAAAAAGGCAGTCGACGGGCGGTTGCGATTATACCCCAATCCCACCGCGCAACCATTGCGCGAAAAGCTGGCTAAACTGCACAAATGCGAGCCGGACAACATCATCGCCGGGAATGGTTCGGATGAATTGCTCGCCCTTGCCGTTCGCTGTTTCGTGGAACCTGAATTAAATCATTCTCGTCCTCATCGTCATCGTCATAAATCAAAATCCGCAAAAGCAACCGCCCAGTATTTCACGCCAAGCTATTCGCTTTATCCGGTGCTGGCGGACATTCACGGGGCGGCTAAAAACGCCGTTCCCCTCAAATCAGATTTCAGCCTGCCGGACCTGCGAAAATCGAAATGGGATTTTGGCGCAGCACTCACATTCATCACCACTCCCAACGCGCCCAGCGGCCATGGTTACACAACGGCTGAACTCGAAAAAATTTGCCGCTCCCAAAAAGGGGTGGTCATTCTGGACGAAGCTTACGTGGATTTTGCCAATGCGGACGCAATGGAACTGGCGCTCAAATATCCCCATGTTCTGGTTGCCCGAACGTTTTCCAAAGCCTATTCGCTTTGTTTTCAACGCGTGGGTTATTTTGTCGGAAACGCCGAACTCATTGCCGCGCTTCACAAAATTCGCGACAGTTACAATGTGAACGGCCTGGGCCAAATCGCCGCTGAAGCAACGCTGGACGACCTGCCTTTTTATCGCGCGAACTTCAAGCGCATCATTGCCACGCGCGAATGGCTGTCACGCGAATTGACCTTGCTCGGCTTCCGGGTTTTCCCCAGCCAGACGAATTTCGTTCTCGCGGCCCCACCGCGATTTGCGGCAAAAGATTGGCTGCAGAAATTGCGCGACCGAAAAATTTTGGTCCGCTGGTTTGCATCGCCGGAGGTGAGAAACTATTTACGTATCACGATCGGCACCCGGGGGGAGATGGAGGAGTTGGTAAAGGTGGCCGGAAAAATTCTTAAAAGATAAGACCGATCCGGCAGATCAGTGGATCAAGGAATGCGCGGGATTTACTGCATCCCCTTAAAATAGGCCAAAATCAGTTCCGGGAGGTCGCTGCTGTAGCCGCCTTCGAGGAGGCTGAAGAATGGAACGTTCAACGCCCGCAATTCGTGGCCAAGCCAAAAGAAATCCTCGGCCAGGAGGGTGCCATTGGCCAGGGGATCCCGCAAATATGCGTCAAAGCCGGCGGAAACGGCGACGAGCGTGGGTGAAAATTTTTTGAGGTCATTTAGCGCGCGACCAAGCGTAGCGCGCCAGGTTTCGCGCGGGGTGGAGGGTGCCACTGGATAATTAAAACAATTTTTCCCAACGTTTGTCTGGCCCGTGCCGGGATAACAGGGAAATTGATGGACGGAAAAAAAGGCGGCGTTCGGACAGTCGAACAGTATGTCCTCGGTGCCATTTCCGTGGTGCACATCAAAATCAAAAACGGCGACACGTTCTGTGCCCGTTGCGAGGGCTTCGAGCGCGGCGATGGCAATATTGTTCAAGTAGCAAAAGCCCATGGAATGCGTTCGCGTGGCGTGATGGCCCGGAGGCCGCATGAGGCTGAAAACCATCTCCCCTCCCTTCGCCAATTTCATCGCATCCAGAGCTGCTGCCACGGAAGCGCGCGCGTAATCAGCAATATGTTCGTGCCATGGCGTGTCGGGGTCAAAATCGCCGGACATACTTAAACGCGCGAGCACTTCAGGACTGTGCGCCCGGAGTATTTGCTCCTCCCGGGCATTGGAGGGCGCGAGCCATTCTATTGGCATCTCGTCCTGTTCCTTGAGCAGGGCAACTGTGGTGGAGACCCGCGCCGGCCGTTCCGGATGTCCGGCACGCGAGTAGCCGATACATTTTTCATCCGTAATGATCGTCACGGACTGAATTTAGCCACAGATGAGCGCAGATGAAACACAGATTTTGGGACGGGTCGGCGACAACTTGTCCCCGGTTGTTTGCACGCGAGGACGAGCCATTCCTCGCCCCGATTCGCCCTTTAGTGGTTTGGACCGCTGACAAGCCGATAAAAGCCGGCGCGATTCGTCGGCGATATTGGGATTTGCTCCTGCAGGTTCGCCGGGTTCAAGGCGGGTGTATTCGTCATGGAAGTCCATCTGATTAAATCAGCGCTTTGTTCAGGCACGAAATCGGTTGAAGAGATGAGCCATGAGAGGAGAGACTCGCTGCCAACTGGCGCGACGTTTAACAAAGGCCGTTGAATCGACTGAGATTTGTATACTGCGCCGCTATTTCCGTCCAGATTTGTATCTGATGCGGCAACAGCGAACAATGCGCCGCCGTCCGCCGAGCAGGCCGCGCCGGCCCAATTCTCGCTCGTGTTTGTGGTCCATGACGCGCCGGAATTCGTCGAGATAAATAATGGGCCCGGCGTCGATGCAATTGCGACCTCTGCGCCTGATGCCGCCATTAGGGTTTGGCCGTCGGCCGAAGACGCAACATACGTCCAGTAACTCCCGGGAAGGGAAGCCAAACTCCAGGTATTTCCCGAATTGGTTGAGAAATAGATCAGGTTAAAATTGTCGATTGGCGCCACAGAATATATCAACTTGTTCCCATCCGCTGACGAAGCGATATATTGTGCCGGGCTGATAAAGGAATAACTTGGCGGCGCGCTGGTCATCTGCATCCATGACGTCCCAAAATTCGTGGAGCAACAAAGTTGAATGGGCCCGGTGACAAATATTTTTCGGCCATCAGCGGACATCGCCACGCTGACCGCGGGTGTGGTACTGCTGCCAGTAGCCGTTTCCATATTATTTGAATACCAGCTGGCCCCTGAATTGGTTGAACAAAAAATAGCGCCGCTTGGAGGAAATCCGCCTGGTCCAAACGGCGCTCCGGCAACCATTGTGCTGCCATCGGCTGACATGGCCACTGGACCCCAGTAAAAAATTGGCAAATTGTTCGAAATCCAGCTCGCCCCGGAATTGGTCGACAGGAAAATCCCACTGATATGAGAGCTGTCAACGGAACCCGTCGCTGCCAATAGCTTCGTTCCGTCAGCCGAGGACGCCACGGAATTCCAATATCCATTCGTCAGGACGTTTGTCCACGTCAATCCGCCATTCGTCGAAACGGCAACGTCGCCCGGCCACTGATCGGCTATCAAGATTTGGCCATTGGCAGATGAAGCAATCGATAACCAATCATTGGTGCCGGAGCCAGTCAATTGCCAACTCTGCGAATTGGCGATTTGCGCGAGTACGCACGCCATAGCGGTCGCAAATAATGTTTTTTTCATAGGGTACATTTCCACTTCAACCTCGAAAACACCTGTTAAAATTTAGGAAATGCAAGCAATTATTGAGCCACTCCACTTTGAGAGGGCGAAACTGTCCGTTGAAGACCCCAAAAGTGCCGCCACTACGGCGCTGGAACAGGCCAGCCGTCCTTGGTCCACGCCAGTTTGCCCAGGGCCAAACGGGACCGGCCGTGGCTCGCGGCGTCATAGTAATGGTAGCTGAACCAAATCGTGTCGCCCTCCTTCAGAATCCCGATGTGCCCCGGGCCGATAAATCGGCCGGTAGACAACAGAAATTTTGAGCCGTCACCGTCCTCAAGGTCCTCGCCGCGCCGGTCCAGGTACGGCCCGGTGACTTTTGTGGCGCGGCCCATTCGGACTTCGTAGGTGCTGTTGGTGCCTTTGCAGCATTGGCCCCAGTTCACAAAAAGGTAATAATAGTTTTCGTGGCGCGTCAGGCACGATGCCTCGATGGAATAATTCCACGCGACCGGATAAGCAGCCTGGCCGGGGTCGCGCAAACCGGTGTGCGCGTTCAATTGGGTCACATAGATGCCGTGCCAAAACGAACCGAAGGACATCCACAATTTACCGTCGTCGTCGAGCATTACGCTCGGGTCGATCGTGTTGAAATCGCTGCCGTTGGTGGAGGCGATCACGATGCCGTGGTCCGTCCAATGATAATTGGCCGCCGACGAGTCCAGCGTCGGGCTCGTTGCCAGGCCGATCGCCGATACCTGCTTGCCCCACGACGAAACGGCATAATAGAGCAGGAATTTGCCATCCACATGGATGATATCCGGCGCCCAAAAGTGACCGTAAAATTCGGGCACCGCGGTTGCCGTCCACGCCGGCGGATCAGAAAAGACAGACTCGAGTTCGGTCCAATGAATCAGGTCCGGCGAAGATTTGAATCTGATGCCGTCTCCGGTTCCAAAGACGTAGTAATGATTGCCCTCTTTAATAATCGTGGACGGATCATGAATATAGGTCGCGCCTTGCAATGCCAGCGGCTCGAAATGCACGCTGGGATCATCGGCGGCAATGGCCGTCCCAGAGACGAAAAGGAACAGGGCGCACAAAACCGTTTGAAAGATGTGCGCCCTTGGTTTCGTCATAATACAGCAAAACTGATTGATTGAGCCAGAAATGCGAATTTTGTCGAAGCTTTATTTTTGAAAGGAGCGCCGCCGACTAATTAACCTTGGTACCGCAACAGCAACCACTTCTAGTGTAAATCGACCATGGACTCTTCGGCAGAACGGAAGTCCCCCCCTTCCGACAGAATCGCGATAAAGCAGGACGGAGGTGCCCTTCCGCCCCACCCCGCCTGCACGCTGGACACTCGCAGGCCGGGTGCGTAGCTTTGCACCGATGCGCGAACAATCTTTGGAATTTTTACGGAACCTCGTCAATACTCCCAGTCCAACGGGCTACGAGGTTCGCGGGCAGCGGGTATGGCTGGATTATGTCACGCCGTTCGCCGAAGAAACGTTTTCAGATGCTTACGGCAACTGTGTCGCCGTCCTGAACAAAGGCGGTTCGCCGCGCCTGATGCTCGCCGCCCACGCGGACGAAATCGCGATGGCGGTGAATTACATCAATGAGGAAGGTTTTATTTATGTCCGCAAAATGGGCGGCGTGAATGCGGCGATCACCAAAGCGCAACGCGTGGCCATTCATTCGCGGAACGGCGCGATCGATGGTGTCGTGGGCACCATCGCCCCACATTTGACGCGGGGTGATGACAAGCCGCCCAAGCCTCCAATGATCCATGATTTGTTCATCGATATCGGCGCGCACAGCCGCAAGGACGCCGAAAAACTCGTGCGGATCGGCGATCCCATTACCCTGGTCGACGAATTTAAATTGTTGCGGAACGACCTCGCTGTCGCCCGCGCCTTCGATAACCGCATAGGCACTTTTGCCGTGGCCGAAGCGCTGCGATTGTTGAAAGAATCCAAAGGCAAACCACGCGCGGAAATCTGCGTCGTATCAAACGTACAGGAGGAAGTCGGTTTGCTCGGAGTGCGACAGATCGCCTATTCCCTCAAGCCGGATGTCGCAATAGTCGTAGACGTCACCCATGCAACAGATTACCCGACCGTAAGCAAATCACAGCACGGCGATGTAAAATTGGGCAGCGGTCCAGCCGTCACCCACGGTGGCTGCAACCATCCCGAGGTAGTGGCGCGGCTCGAAACCGTGGCCAAAGCCAAACAGATTCCCTTGCAACACCAGGCCACATCCGGCACCGGTGGCACCGACACCGACGCCGTGTTCTGGACGCGCGGCGGCATCGCCAGCGCCCTGGTCAGCCTGCCCAACCGGTACATGCACTCGCCCGTGGAAGTCGTAAACCTGAAAGATTTGGAACAAATCCCGAAACTGCTGGCTGCGTTCGCACAATCGTTGAAAACCGGCGAGATGTTCAAAGTGAAAATCTAACATTGATTAGATCTTACCGCCGCCTCGTACATTAACGCGTGAACCAACTGACACGGATCGTGGTGGGCGTGGGAACGGCACTCTACCGGTGTGACCGGCCCGTAGTCCGGCGCCGAAAGTTCTTGAATATCACACCAAATCTGCTAATTTCTGCGATTGTAACCGTTTAATAATGCATATGAATTGGGAAAAGCCTGAGTTTGAAGAAATTGCGCTTTGCATGGAAGTGACGGCTTACGTCACTGACGAAGAATAGAGCCGGCCCTTTTTAAAAAGCCGTTACGCCGGCGGCCACAGTCGTTTTTTCTGGAGTTGTGCAAATTCGCATCCTTGGTTCCGCAGCCGGGGGTGGGTTGCCGCAATGGAATTGCCAATGTTCCAATTGCCGTGCTGCCCGAAGATCCAATACTTTTCGCAGCCAATCCTCCGCAGCCGTCTCGGATGATGGGAAAACCTGGTTGCTCCTCAATGCCTCGCCTGACGTGGCCTACCAATTCGCTTCGTTCCCTCCCCTCGCCACTCGCGGCCAAACTTTGCGCGGCACCTCCGTCGCGGCGGTGATTTTGACCGATGCGGAAATGGACCATACGGCCGGCCTGCTTTCGTTGCGCGAGAACAAATCGCTTCGCCTGGTTTGTACGGATGCCGTGAAGCGGCTGCTGACTAAATCGTTTCCCTTGTTGCCCACACTGGAAAAGTATTGCCAGGTTCGTCATTCTTCCTTTCCGGTTCAGATTGCAGGCATTCGGATTTCTGCGCTCGAATTGGAAACAGAAAAAGCACCGCCCTATTCCCGGCACAATCCGAGACACGGCGCGGTGGTCGGACTGCGGCTGCAAAGCGTGAAAACAAAACGAAGCTGCGTTTATGTTCCCGGGCTACCGGCAATTACCGAGATCCTGGAGCAATGGGTGGCGGAGTGCGATTGTTTGATTGTGGACGGCACGTTTTGGTCCGAACGTGAAATGATTTCGCTGGGCCTGTCCCGGCGCACCGCCCGCCAAATGGGGCATGTGGCCATCAGCGGCAAAGGGGGCAGCCTGGAATGGTTGCGCGGCTTGGATGTTCCCCGTAAAATTCTGACTCACATCAACAATTCAAATCCCATTTTGAATAAGACCTCACAGGAACGACGGATGGTTGAGCGGGCGGGCGTGGAAATTTCGCATGACGGGATGCACATTCGCATTTGAAATGAAAGCCCGCGCTAAACATGCCGATACGCGTCCATGGACGACGAGCGGATTTACCGCGCGGCTTCGCGCGGTCGGCGCCCGGAATTATCACGACAAACATCCATTTCATGCGTTGATGAATGAAGGCAAACTCAGCCGTCATCAACTTCAGGGCTGGGTCGCCAATCGCTTTTATTATCAGACTCAGATTCCCATTAAAGACGCCGCTATTCTCTCGAATTGCCCCGAACGCGACATTCGGCGCGTTTGGATTCAACGGATCTTGGATCACGACGGCATGGACGGCGACGTGGGAGGGATTGAAAAATGGTTACTGCTGGGCAAGGCCGTCGGGTTGACTCACGAGGAGATGCAGGCACACGCCCGCCTTCTGCCTGGGGTTCGCTATGCCGTAGATGCCTATGTCAGCTTCTGCCGGACTCAACCGTGGATTATAGCCATGACCTCCTCGCTCACCGAACTGTTCGCGCCGGACCTGATGTCCAGGCGAATCGCGGCCTTCGAGAAATATTATCCGTGGGTGAAAGAGGAAGGGTTGCGTTACTTTCGCGGCCGGTTGAAACAGGCGCCGCGCGACGCCGATTTTGCCCTGCGGCTGGCCTTAAAACATTGCCGCACCCGGGAAATGCAGGAACGCGCCGTGGCTTCGTTGACGTTCAAATGCGAATTGCTCTGGGCCATGCTCGACGCGATGCATCTGGCCTACGTCTTGAACCGGGAGAAATAAATGTCCGCCATCGCCGATACCGTCAGGCCGCGTCTCGCGGACAAGGCCCGTTTAAAATGGGACGCTGTTCGCCAAAAGCATCTACTGCTTTTCCCGGAAGGCGTACTGGTGCTTAACCAGACCGCCCACGCGGTGCTCGAGCTTTGCGACGGAAACCGCAGCGTCGCGGAGGTTGTGACCATTCTGGGCGAACGATATAAGAACGACGCAATCGACTCCGACGTGAAGGAAATCCTCGAAAAGTTGGCCGGGAAAAATTTCGTCCGGCTGGACGCCTGAACATGGAGACGCCGCGTCCATTTTCCCTGTTATGCGAACTGACGTATCGTTGCCCGTTGCAATGTCCCTATTGCAGCAATCCGATCAATTTTGCCCGCCACACTGGCGAATTGAATACCGATGAATGGAAGCGCGTTCTGTCCGAGGCGGCGGCGTTGGGTGTGGTGCAGTCGCATTTTTCGGGTGGCGAACCGTTGCTGCGTCCAGACGCGCCGGAATTGATTCGCCATGCCCGCGCGTTGGGACTTTATACCAATCTCAGCACCGGTGGCACTTTATTGACTGAAAAACTGGCCGCACAACTGCGGGACGCGGGACTGGACAGCCTGCAAGTCAGCATCCAGGATTCGGACGTCTCGCACTCGGACGAAATGGCCGGCGGAGCACCGTCATTTGAAAAGAAAATTCAAGCAGCGCGGCTGGCAAAGGCTACGGGATTTTCGTTGACGCTAAATGTCGTGTTGCAACGCCGGAATATCGAACGCATCGAAGCCATCATCGCCATGGCGGAAGAACTGGGCGCGGAACGGTTGGAACTGGCGAACACGCAATTCAATGGCTGGGCCTTGAAAAATCGCGGGGCACTTTTGCCGACTCGCGCCCAGGTGGAGAGCGCAGTGCGTTCAGCACGCGCGGCGCAACAACGCCTCAAAGGGCGCATGGAAATCCTTTACGTATTACCCGACTATTTCGAGACGTATCCTAAAGCATGCCTGCACGGTTGGGGACGCGTCTTTATGACGGTTGCTCCCGACGGTGCGGTGTTGCCGTGCCAGACGGCGCGTGAGATTCGAGGACTTACATTCGACAATGCGCGCGACCGTTCGCTGGAAGACATCTGGTTCAAGTCCGACGCGTTTTGCAAATTCCGAGGCACGGACTGGCTGCCCGAACCCTGCCAGAGCTGCCCGAGAAAGGAAAAAGACTTTGGGGGCTGCCGGTGCCAGGCGTTTTTATTGACCGGCGACGCAACAGCAACCGATCCGGTTTGCTCGCTCGCCCCAAAGCACCCCCTAATCACCGAAGCACTGGCAGAAAAGGAAAATGCCCTGATTTATCGAAATGCCGTTGAATCAGCACGCCTGGGGTAATTTACAAAGACCGTTTGAATCAGGAATGGACAGATGACGCAAAGTGATTTTGCAAAACCGAGGCAACCACGCCCTGCAACGCCCGAGGCGGCTGGATCTGCCGGCAATAATATTCACGTTGGCACTTCGGAAAATGCGCTTTTTTACGGCGTCGTTTATAGCTGGCGCGAATTTGTTCCAGCAAAGAGTCAAATCCCCGGTGACGAAGATATATGCCAAAACCGAAAATACGATGATTGTCGTATGGTTTTAGAGGAGAGACTGTACAAAACTAGGGCATTACGTTAGAGACATGCAGGCTTTAGCAGCCCGTTAAAAACTATGGATATTGCCGTTTTGCCAGGACCCCCGCCGACACGACGATCCGCCTATCGAGTAGGGCAAAGCCGTGAGTTTATGGAACGACATATTGACCGGCCAATCACCATTCCGGCGCTGGCGGCGCAGGCGGATGTTTCCATCTCGCATTTTTTTAAATTGTTTAAAGAGGATACCGGCCTCACCCCGGTTGTTTACCTGACACGGTTGAAAATGGAACGGGCGTGCGACTGGCTGGGTTCGACCGAATGGAGCATCAAGCTGATTGCGGCGAACCTGGGATATAATGACCCGCTTTATTTTTCCCGGGTATTTAAATCACTTATCGGCATGGCGCCAAAGGCCTATCGGCGCGGGAAAGGGAACGGCCGCGGACGAGGGGTTGGCGGAGGTGTTCGGACAAACGGAGGAAAAAGCCGGCTCACGGCGGGCTGACCCGCGGCAGGGTCGCCCGGTTGGAGCGCAAATATTTTGCCGCAGCTTCCGTGCGGCACCGCACATGAAGTTTTTCGAAAATGTGCATCAAGTGAGTTCGCACGGTGCCAGTGCTGATAAACAAACGCGAAGCGATTTCTTTGTTGGGAAAGCCCTCGGAAACCAGGGCAAGTATTTCCATTTCCCGGGCCGAAAGCTGGCTGGTGCCGCCGGACTCGGCCGTTTTGGGTTCCATGAACGAGCGCACCACCATTCTCGCAATTTCATTGGTCATGGGCGCCCCGCCGGCGCGGACTTCCGCGATGGCATCGAGAATTTCCTGCTCGGCGGACCGTTTCAAGACGTAGCCACAGGCCCCGGCTTTGAGGGCCTGGAAGATGATTTTGATGTCCTTGTAAACCGTTAACATGATCACTTGCAGTTCCGGCAATTTTTCGCGAAGCATGGCCGTGCAGGCGATGCCCGATTCACCAGGCAGATGAATGTCCATCAAAACGACATGCGGTTTGTGCGCCGGAACCTCGGCAACGGCTTCCTCCGCGGACCCGCAAAGGCAAACGCAACGATATCCCGGCGTTTTGCTGATGAACTCGCCCAGGTAGTTGCGCAAGGTGGCGTTGTCCTCGACGATGGCAATTTTGGTCATCGAATCAGTTACTATACTATACGCGAGTTGTGCCGACATGGGTCATGAAAATGCGGTAACGCATTCGCTGACAATTATAAGCGGCTTTAGGCATGAGGAAATCCGTCATTTGTCGTATACGATTGCCGGGTACGGCTGCCATTGCTCCCGGCGGCCCCGTCCAGCGGCAGGCTAACAATCACTATTGTACCCGAGCCTGCGTTTGATTTTACACTGTATTTGCCGCCCAACTGTTGCATCCGCGTCAGCAGGTTTTTCAATCCATGCCCCTCATGTTCCACCGTACTTGGGATTCCTTTGCCATTATCAATCAAAGCGATTTCCAAATAGTTGCCGGTGACCGCCATGCGAAATTCGACCTCGCTGGCGCCAGCATGCCGGACAATGTTATGGAGAGTTTCTTTGACGGTCATCAACAGTTCGTGGCGCACCCGGCCGTCAAGGGTGATCGCCGGAAAGCTGACCGGCACCTTGAACCGGCAAGCGATGTTCGTGCTCGAGAGATATTCCTCGGCATATGCGCACAAATAATCCGCGAGCGATTGCAGTGAGTTGTCGGCCGGGTCGACCGCCCAGACGATGACATCCAGGGCCGAAATCAGGTAGCGCGCCTTGCTGGCAATGTTCTGAAAGAGGGTTTCGGAGGCCGCGGATGTACCGGCCTCATTGCGGTGGCCCGTGTTTGCGAGGACGCTAATTTCCGTGAGGCTCGAACCGAGATCGTCGTGCAGGTCGCGGGCGATTCTCGAGCGCTCCGCTTCCAGTTCGCGTTCGCGAATTTCCTCGCCGAGTTGCGACGTGCGCAGTTCGACCAGCCGCCGAAGTTGCGTTATCCAAACCATCGCAAGAATCAGCACAATGACCAGAATCCCGACGATGACCAGCAACCGTTGCAGCGTCCACCAGGAAGGTTGCGATAGAACAACGACGTCCTCCGGGGAATTTAGCAAAATTTCAAACGATTTTTCCTGGGCCACAAATACACCGGTCAGCGCCAGCATGCTTCCCTTTCGCCAGGACAAATCCCCGGCATTTGCGGATGCCAGCCGGGCAAAATACAAATGAGCGCCCCATTGCATTTCCAAAACGGGCAGGCCCTGTTCAAGGTGCCAGCCCAGCAACTGGCCGGTCACGCGCACACGGGTCGAATCCATGCCGCTTTGAGTCAACTCCGAGTCGGTCAAATTCATCGCCGCAGGCAATTGGCCGGCCCCGGTTTTCCGCAAAAGCGCATCGCGCAATACCGGGGCTGCGCCTCCAATGTAGGGATAGCCGACGACTTCAACGAGATCACCGGAAGAAGCATCGGTTTTGCCGGCTGGAAAAATTCGAAGGCCCGAGTCGCCTTCCATCAAAAATATCTGACTGGCATCGGCATAAACAATTTGCCCGCGCACTTTGACCCGGCGAAAGGCGGAGGCCTGCGCGTCGAACAAAAGGAGGTCCCGCGGCGTTTTTAAATCCGCGTCAAAGGGGTTGGCTGGCGCGGGAATGTCGGTGATGATGCCGGCGTTATGCATGTCAATGAGACCCACACGCACTTCCCGCCGCGCATTCCATTCGGCGAAGAGCACACCCCGGAGAGTGACGACAGATTTTTTAAACGAATCCAGGTTAGCCAGGACGGGCACGGTTATTTGAACATCGATCTGGCCGCCCGGAACGAGCATTGAGAGGATATTGGAATGGACGTCGGTCACGAGGCCCTGAAATTCGACCCATTGCTGGTCCATGCTTCCATTCACCAGGGCATTCCAGGCGGGATGGGCCGGTTCGGGCATTCTACCTTTTCCCAAACGAACGAGTTTGTCCCCCACAACGATGGGCGCAAAATCACCCGTTCCGGAACGGCCAACAATTTCGTAATAATCACCACAGACTGGAATCGCATTTGAGACGGCGCGATAGTAGGCAAAGATACCCCGCGTCTCATCCTGAATAGTCAGATAGAAATCGTAACGGCGGCCAATGCTGGTGACCACCCCACGGATGTGAACCGGCAGGCCAAGCCCGGCCTCTTTAATCGGCAAAGACTGGACCTGTTTAATTTTGCGCAGCTCGTTCGCAATGGAGACGACACCTCGAGGCTCATCCAAAATCTTTAAATCGCTCACGCCGGCAACGGAAATTTGTCCGAGCCCAAGCCCTCCCGACAAATTGAATACGCCATACCCAATGCCAGCCAAACGCACGCGAGAATTTAACAGTTTGGCCGCATCCAGTCCCTGCGCATCCGCGATCCTGGCCAGCAAAGAATTTCGATCGGCGCGCAGCTCCAGGTCCAGCCCCCTGCCGGTCCGCCAGGCCGAAGAAACCCGTCCATCCACGGAAACCCATTGTTGGCCGCTGGGATTGCTGACAGCCTGTCCGATCATGGCGGGCACGGGAGGCGGTGCTGGTTCGTTCCCAAGGACTACGGCCTTAACGGTCGGATCGTCCACATACACAAGACTTCCATCCGCTGAGCGGGTAGTAAGAAAATAATAGCCATTGGTTGGCACATTCAGGAATCCCTTAAACCTCAAACCAACCATTTCGTCACGCGACCGAAAATCCAAATCAAAGTTGGTGACGATGCCGGATTTGACGGGCTTCAATAGATCGAAATCAGGAGCACGATCCCAGTCGCCCTCGAAACACTCCACATTTAAACCAGGCTTCATTTGCGGGGCGGAGGAAGCGCGATTCGACACACTACAGAAAAGGGCCGAGGCGGGAAGCTCAGTTGAAGTGCCGGCCAAAGGCCAAAAACTGACCTTCAAATACGGAGGGTGAGATTGATTAAACCATTCCAGCGTCAGAGGTTTGAGGCCCGCCGTCAAATAGGCGCCACCCTGTGAAGTCAACTTATCATGCACGAAGTTGTTATCCACCAGCGGGGCGGTCGAAATCTGCACTCCGATGTCACGACGACGCAGGAGGCAGTTCTTGTGTTGGATCCAGATTTTATCACCCGGCACAATCTTCGGCTGGCCGGCCCCGAGTTCCACCAGGACAGCATCCGTGGAATCTTTCAAAACCAATACTCCGATGGACGGATCACTCGCGGCACAGACTGTGGCGTCCAGTTGGACATCACGCACCGGGCGTTCATCGTCTGTGACAACTTCGACTAATTGCAATAGGTTCGTGACGGCCTGTGAATGGGCGGACAAGGCTGACGCCAATAACCAGATTGCCATCGCCAATCGAGAAATCGTTCGGCGGAACGCGCTGGTTTTTGGGGACATGGCTTATAAAATAAAACAGCCGTTACGTAATGGCAACGACTGTGCGGCCTAACAGCCCGATAAAAAACTCTGGACACCGCCGCTGAGAGGATTTTTGGCTTTGCGCGCGGAGCGACGAGCGAACATATCCTTTATGGATCTGTGAGCGAGGAGCGACAAAGCGCAAAGGCAAAAAGACCTCAGCCCGGAGGGTTTGCTCAAAAACCGGGCGGCGACTTCGTTGCTCCTCAGTCGAAGATCCATAAAGGATATTCTCCTTCGTCG
>DATAST010000209.1:0-34670 GCA_036269115.1 Verrucomicrobiia bacterium
GCTTCAAAAGACCGGGCCAGTTCTGGAGCAAGGAAGGCGACGAAGCTTTACTCTGTTTGGAAATGTTCTGGCGAAACAACCGCTGGCACCTGTTATTTCCTCACACGACTCTCAACCCTGCAAGAAACTGAGATGCGCCCCAAATGATGATCTGACGAGAATGATGGTTGCGCCGATGGAGGCCATGGACATAAACTTCTAATTTGTGTTAAACACGCAACAGCTTGGCGCGCTCAAGGCTACGAATTGCGAGGTGGCGGTGGACAATCTCACGCGCCAGCTTTACGCGACGGATGCGTCGCCGTATCAAATTGTGCCACTGGCGGTGGCCTTTCCCAAAAGCGCGCGACAGGCGAGCGCAATCATCCAGGCAGCGGCGCAGGCGGGAGTGCCGGTGATTCCGCGCGGGGCGGGCACGGGTCTTTCCGGCGGCGCCATCGGCGAAGGGCTGGTGATGGATTTTGCGCGGCACAATCGCGAGATCGGCAGGCTGGATTTGGAAAAACGCACCGTGCGCGTTGGGCCCGGTGTGGTGTTGGACCAACTGAACGCGTATTTGCGTCCGCACGGTTTTCGTTTTGGGCCGGACGTGGCGCCGAGTTCGCGCGCGACGCTGGGCGGAATGATCGCGAACGATTCGTCCGGGGCGCACACGCCGGTTTACGGCACGACCGGACTGCACGTTTCCAGCCTCGATATTGTCATGGCGGACGGAAAAATGGTGGAGGTGCGTGAGGACTGCGATTCTCTACCCAGGCAACGAGGCCTGATTGAAAGCATTGTATCGTTCAACGAACTGGCGATTGCAGAACATTTTCCGCCGGGACTTTTGAAGCGCTGGCCCGGCTACGCCCTGGCGCGAATGGCCGAGAATCCGTCTAATCTCTTGCGCATCCTGTCCGGCAGCGAAGGCACGCTGGCGGCCATCACATCGGCGGAATTGAAAATCGTTCCCCTGCCGGACGAGCGCGGCGTGGGCCTGTTCTTTTTTGATTCAGTTGCCGAAGCGATGCAGGCCACGGAGGAATTGCTGGACCTGAAACCGGCGGCGATCGAGCACATCGACCGGCCGCTGTTTGACCAGACGCGCGGGCAGCGGGAATTTCAGGCGGCGCGGGATTTGATGGAATTGGACGCCAAGCCGTGCGAAGCGATTTTGATCGTCGAATTTTTCGAAGGGGCCAAAGAGGGGCTATTGCAATTGCAGAGGAAAAATTTGGGGATGCGAAAGCTAATGCTGGAAACGCAGGCCCAGGCCAATTTGGTTTGGGAAGTGCGCAAGGCGGGTCTCTCGCTACTGACGAGCCGCAAAGGAGACGCCAAACCCGCTTGTTTTATCGAGGACGCAGCGGTGCGTCCACGGGATTTGCCGGCCTATGTCAATGCGCTCGAAGATTTAATGAAGCGCGTGGACGTCAGCGCTTCGTATTATGGACATGCCGCTTCGGGCCTGTTGCACGTTCGCCCGGTGTTGGATTTGCATAATGCCGGGGACTTGCAAAAATACCGGCAGATTTCCGACGAAGTATCGCAGTTGGTGTCGCAGTTCAAGGGGTCGCTCGCGGGCGAACACGGCGTGGGCATTGCGCGCACGGAATTTCTTAAACAGCAGGTGGGCGAGGAAATTTACGAGCTGATGCGCGAAATCAAGCGATCGTTCGATCCCGACAATGTTTTTAATCCCGGCAAAATAATCTCGGACGGGCGTTATCAAATTGACAAGCATTTGCGGATGGGCGCGGGTTATCGGCTGGACGTGCCATTTGAGCCGCGCCTGGCATTTGCAGCGCGGGACAAATCATTCGCCGCTAATCTGGAGCAATGCAACGGCAGCGGCACTTGCTTGAAACTCTCGCCGACGATGTGCCCGACCTATGTGGCCACAGGCGAGGAAATCATGTCCACCCGCGGCCGGGCCAATATCATTCGCGCGGCTTTGGAAAGGCGGGAAATTCCAGACCCCTTGCGGTCAGCGGAACTGGATGCGGCGTTGAGCAACTGTCTTTCCTGCCGCGCCTGCTCCACCGAATGTCCGTCCAATGTGAATATGCCGCTGCTGAAGGCGGAAATGCTCCATGCGCGGATTCGCCGTGACGGGTTGACGCCACGCGACCGCATGCTCAGCGATGTGGATAAACTGGGACGTCTCGGCTGCATCCTGCCTGGCCCGGCCAATTTGCTGATGAATTCAGGGCTTTTCCGAGCGACAGTTGGAAAGTTTTTGGGCTTTGCCCCACAGCGCACGCTGCCGCCGTTTGCCAAAAAGCGGTTCGATCGCTGGTTTGCCAAACGCCGGAACCGGCCGACCCCAACGCGCGGGCAAGTGATCCTCTGGGACGATACGTTTGTTCGCTATTACGAACCGAATATTGGCATTGCGGCCGTAGCGGTGTTGGAGGCGGCGGGATTTGAAGTGGTGCTGCCGACGGATCGCAAGTGCTGCGGCCGACCCGCGTTCAGCCAGGGGAACCTGGATGAGGCAGAGCGTCTGGGACGGTACAACCTGGGCATATTGGCAACGTCCGGCGACGCTCCGATTCTTTTTCTCGAACCGTCGTGCTATTCCATGTTTGCCGAGGACTATCATGAATTAAATCTCCCGGATGCGGAGCTGATTTCGTCGCGATGCTTTTTGTTTGAAGAGTTCATGGACAATTTGCTGGCGAATGAGCCTGAGGCGCTGTCATTTGACGCCGAACAGGAGCGCATTGCCATTCACGCCCATTGCCATGCGAAATCCATGTCAAAAAGCGGTTGTATGAAGCGCCTTGCCGGCCGGTTGCCCAACCGCACGGTAAACCTGTTGGACACCGGCTGCTGCGGCATGGCTGGCGCATTTGGAATGCTTGAATCGAAATATGAATTGTCCATGAAAGTGGCCCAACCTCTGGCGGAGCGGCTGCATGGACTGCCTTTCAGGACAATTGTCGTGGCGTCCGGAACGAGCTGCCGTCATCAAATCCAGCACCTTGCGCCGGTGAAGCTTCGACATATGGCTGAGGTGTTGGCGGAAGCCTTGCGACGTTAAAACCCGGATTTTGCGTTAGACGTCGTCGTCTCGAACCATTGCACGACAATTCTCCATCTATGGGAGGTGGCTGGTTGACGATCTCCTTTCAGCCGAGGTACGAGGCTCTGACTGAAAAGCCCTGATAAGGGCGAAATATGACAGCCCGGGGCAGAGTGCGAGACTGCGAGTGCGCCGCCCCGGGTAAAATGCCCGCAATATCAGCCGCTGACTGCCAATCCGCGCGATAGCGCGAGTTTGATATTCGGCCTTTTCCCTGCGCTCTCCGTCAACACCAGGTGACTGTCACTGTAATCCAGTTGCATAGTGAGCATAAATCTGCTTTTCTATTGATAGTTAGGGAATGAAATTCAGCATGCAGCAAATGGCTTCGGTCGAGTCCGAAATCCTCAAACAGGTGCGGGCGCATCCGGGCGTTTCACGGGTTTCCCTGGCCCGCAAACTGCAAATCGCCCCCTCCACTGTCGGCAACTATACGGCCCGCCTAATTGCCGAAGGATTTATCATCGAGGACCCCGACAAGCTGGATTTCGAAATGGGCCGTCCCCCGACCGCGCTGCGACTGAATCCTGACGGCGGCCAATTCATTGGAGTGGATTTTGAAGCCAGGAATATCATGGCCATGGCGGTGGATTTTTCGGATCGTCCGCTGAAACAGGCGCACAAGGACATCGAGCAATCGGATTCGGTCCAGGCCATCATCGAAAAAATCGAGCACGCGATCGAAGAGGTGCTGCCGGACAACCAGGGCCGGCTGCTGGCAATTGGCGTTGGCGTGCCCGGCCTGGTGAATCCAAGCAAGGGCGTGGCGGTGCACTATAAATACATTAGCGACTGGCAGAATGTGCCGCTGGCCGCGCCGCTGGCCAAAAAGTTCGGTGTTCCCGTTTATTTGGAAAACAACGCGCGGTCCATGGCGCTGGCTGAACTTTGGTTCGGCCAGGGACGCGGGCAAAGAGACTGGCTGTGTATCGGAATACGCAGCGGCATCGGTGCGGGAATTGTGGCGAGCGGCCAACTCCAACGCGGAGCAAATAACCGCGCCGGCGAGATTGGCCGGTGGGTGTGTCCGAAATTGTCCAAAGCCGCCGGCTTCTTCTCAGGCAATGGCGAAATGCCGGCCAGAAAAGAGCTTCAGGAAGTCGCGTCGGTTCGGGCAATTCTAGCCGCGCTGGAACGGGCGCGGCAGACGGGCAAGAAGACGTTGTTATCGCGTGCAAACGGCGCACTAACTTTTCAGGACGTGCTGGATGCCGCCAAACAACGGGATCATCTCACTTTGGAGGTCATCGGGGCAGCGGCGGAAACGCTGGGCTGGGCCGTGAGCGAATTGTCGTTCGCATTGAACCCCTCGCGCGTCATCCTTGCAGGGCCGCTGACGTTGCTCGGGGAAATCATGCTCCATCCATTGCGGGAAAACGCGCAGGATTTATTGCAGGAATCGGGCGCGGACGTACCGGCAATTGTCAATTCGACGATGGGCGAATACAGCGGCGCGCTCGGCGCGGCCGCGCTGGCGGTGCATGAGTGGAAACCCCGGGCTGTTTGATTTACGATTTACGATTTACGATTTACGCGGCGGAGCCAAGTTGCAGTAAATTCAAAAAGACCCAATTTCAATTGGAATTGCCGCCTATTTTTTCAACAGCGCCCCGAACAACTCGATGGGAAATGGCATAAAGGTTGTCGTGTTATGCTCGCCGGCCATTTCGCGCATGGTTTGGAGGTAGCGCAATTGCAGGGCCATGGGTTCCTTGCTGATGACAGCAGCGGCCTGCGCCATTTTTTCAGCGGCCTGAAATTCCCCTTCGGCGTTGGTGATCTTGGCCCGGCGCTCACGCTCGGCCTCAGCCTGCTTGGCCATCGCGCGTTTCATGCTGTCAGGCAGCGCGACGTCCTTGACTTCGACCGCAGTGACTTTGATGCCCCAGGGCTCGGTCTGGCGGTCGATGATTTCCTGCAATTTCAAGTTGATAACATCGCGCTGGGATAACAAGTCATCGAGCGGGGACTGGCCGAGGACACTGCGCAAGGTGGTTTGCGCGATCAGCGACGTGGCTTTCCAGTAGTTCTCGACTTTCACGACGGCGTCGGCCGGACCGATGACCCGAAAATAAACGACGGCATCCACTGTCGCGGGCACGTTGTCTTTGGTCATGATTTCCTGCCTGGCGACGTCGATGGTGACGACACGCAGGTCCATTTTGACCATGCTATCGACAATAGGAATCAGAAAAATAATGCCCGGTCCTTTGACGCCCTGAAGTTTGCCCAGGCGAAAAATAACCCCGCGCTCGTATTCGCGCAGAACGCGGACGGCCTGCAGCACGATAAAGAGAAAGAAAAAAAAGGCGATGATGACGACAGCCAGCAGAAAGCCGCCACCGAAGAGATGTCCAACTGCGTTCTGATCCATAGTTTTTGTTAGTTAGGTCGTTTTTGGTTTTACTTTTAATGTCAGTCCTTCAAGGCCGGTGACCTCCACGTTTTGCCCGGCTTCAACGGGAACCTCGCTTACGGCATTCCAGAGTTCGCCTTCGATAAACACCTTTCCGCCGACGGTGTCAATGCGGGAGCGGGCGGCAACGGTTTTGCCAATCATCGTCTCCGAGCCGGCGCGCGCGGGCAGATATTGCGCGCGGATGCCTTTACTGACGAAAAAAACGAAAAAGGCAGCCGTGACGAGTGTGGCGGCAATCACCCAGGTCATGGGCAAATTGTAGCCGGAGGGCTCACGGTTGAATAGCATCAATGCGCCGAGGAAAAATGCGATGATCCCGCCACCGGTCAGCACGCCGTGCGTCGGCGCAAAAATGTCGACGATAAACAACGCAACGGCCAACAGAATGAGGGCGATGCCGGCGATGTTCAGTGGCAGTGTGGATGACATATACAGGAGCAGAATTATGGCTAACGCGCCGGCCACGCCGGGAAAGATGGCGCCGGGATGGCTTAACTCCGCGATGATGCCGTAAATAGCGACCAGCATGAGCAGCATCATTACTTCCGGCTGCCAGAACAGCTGGAAAAACTGCTCGGACGGAACCATCGGAATCTCCACGACAGTCGCGCCGGAGGTTTTCAGGACTTTTCCATTCACTGAACGGTTGTCCAGCTTGCCGAGGAGGTCGGGAATATTCGTGGCAATCAGGTCGATGACATTCATTTTGAGCGCCTGTTCGGCCGTAATGGCGGCGCTTTCCCGAACTGATGATTCCGCCCACTTTGCGTTTCGATGATGTTTTTCGGCGATTTCATGGATTTTCTCTGTATACATGTTGCCAATTTTTTGCATCAAGATGCTGTTGGTGGTCTCGCTTTCTTCCCCGGAACCCTCGTTAACCGGATGCGCCGCGCCAATGGTTGTATACGGCGCCATGGCGGCGACGTCCGCGGCGAGCGTAATGTAGGTGCCGGCACTGCCGGCCATCGAACCTTCCGGCGCGACATAAACGACGGTTGGGACAGGCGACGCGTAGAATTTCGCGATGATGTTGTCCATGGACGTGATCAGGCCGCCAGGCGTGTTCAATTGGATAATGAGGCACTGATCATCCCGGGATGCGGCAACGTCGAGCGCGCGAGAGATGTAAGTGGCGGTTGCGGGGCCGATGGGGCCATCGATTTTTATAAGCCCGACCTGCGCGGCTTGCAGCGCCACGGCACAAAAGACCAGCGCGATGGAAATCCAACGCTTCATAGTTTGGTTTGGCCTTATCCAAGATGAGCCAAAGGCAGAGCGGGCGCAAATTAAATTCGGGCAGCCCCAAAACCGTTTACGATAACGCGTAGCGACGCGACACTGGCACTGGCGCGAGAGGTTGCCACACTGCGTCATAATCTCATTCTCAATACGTCTCAAATATTATTTGACATTTTCAAAAAAACTTTCTATTTCCTTTCCTATGTCCCATGCATACAAGTCTGTGACAAACAGACTTTGTATTATTCCATTCGCATGGAACAACAAAAGGAGAGCAAACATGAAAAAACCTATCCAATACTTCAACAATAAAATCCTCAAGCGCGTGGCTGCCACGCTGGCGCTTGAAATGGGGATTAACCACCCTATGAAAACGATGAAAAACCTGCTTTTGGCAGGAACTATACCTTTGTTCTGTTGTTCGATTGGAAACGCCCAAATCATCTATTCCAACCCCTTTAACGGGGGAGCAGTGAGCATTAACACACTGATACCTGCGGTGGGCACCAACGCCGCCGGCGGCACCAGTTCCGCGCGGTGGAATGTCGTGGAAGCAACTTCTACAAACTACCTGTATCGAAACGGCGCCATTGGCGTAGGTGGAACCACCTCCCTCATACCCTTTACGCCGGAGAACGGCTATGTTTACACCCTGGAAGCTTCAGTGACCGTGCCGGCCATGACCGCCGGCAAATGGATCACGATGGGTTTTGCGGAATATAACCCACCGCTTAATACCACTACAGACTCGCGGTTTGGCAGCACTGAGGTAAGCGGCAACCCATGGACATATTTGACCGAGGGGACCGGAAACGATCATTTCTTCCCTACCAGAACGCTGGACAATGCCAACGCAAACTTGATGCCAACTCCGGGAACTTACACCGTGCAGTTGAAATTGGATACCACTGGCAGTTCATGGAAGGCATCTGAATTTGTTAATGGCACTCAAGTTGGGACGACCTATACCTACAGCGGCAATCCGATCATCACGGCGATTGGAGTTGGTCAAACCACCTTGAGTTCCAGCACCGGGATCCAATGGAATTATTTGAAGCTTTCCGCCACCGGGTCGCGCACCACGAGCACGGTTAATGAGTCCGTGAGCCTTGCGGCTACGGGTCACACGTTTGGCTCGGGTTTTGCCGGATTGAGCTACGAGAAAATGGCGATGACCTCTACTAATCTCTTCACCACTAATAATGCCAATATGGTGGGACTGTGTAGCCTGCTTGACCCTTGCATCTTGCGCATCGGTGGCGGCACTGTGGACACGACGGGCTGGAACGGAATATCGAACACCATCCCCATTACCTCGGCCCAGGTGGATCAGCTTGCCGCATTTGTTAACGCGCTGCCATCAGGCTGGCAGGTGATTTACGGCATCAATTTTATCCACAACACCGCCGACAATGTCGAAGCCGAAGCCGTTTATGCGCAGAGCAAGCTTGGATCCAGGCTGTATGGCTTTGAAATTGGAAACGAACCTGAATACTATCCCGCTCCAGATAACACAATTAGCGGTTTTGATGCGCGATACCGTATATTGGCGGCTGCCATCACCAATCATGTGCCGGGCTGGGCCATCACCCATGGCGGCAATGGCTGGGTCCTGGTTGGTGCGGACGCCGGACAAGGCCAATACGTGGCATTAACGGATCCGTTCGCAAACGATGAGTCGGGAAAGGTTTCGTTGATAACCCAACATTACTATCGGCTCGGCGGCGGCTCGTCCAGCTGCACCATGCAAAATGTGTTGGCAGCGGACTCGTCCCTGCCGACATTAGCAGCCAACATCGCGAGTGCAGCCTATAGTGGGAGCGAGCCACTCGGCGCCCGCATAAGTGAAAGCGGCTCCACTTCTGCAGGCGGCACTCTCCAAGTGAGCGATGTCTATGGGGCGGCTCTTTGGTCGCTGGATGAGATGTTCACGGCGGCGCTGAACAGCGTCCAAGGCGTCAATTTTCATGGCGGCGGCAAAAGCCCCTATTCACCTATTACGGACAACGGAACGGTTATCACATCGGTGGGTCCTGAATTTTACGGAATGGGAATGTTTGCGATGATTCCACCAGGTGACGCCGTTGCGGCCACCATTTCGCCCACACCGAGCATCAATTTCACGGCGTATGGTGTGAATTGCGCGAGCGGTGGGAAAGCCGCCCTGCTCAACAACAAGGAGGTGAATGACACGGTGAACGCGACCGTCACCCTGGGGTCAAGTGTCGCCAGCGTAGCCGAGATTACGTTGACGAGTCCCTCCCTCTTCACCACCAACAACGGCGTGACTCTCGGCGGCTCGGCAATTGGTATAGACGGCACGTGGACCGGCGGCGTGCAATCGGTGCTGTCGGTGCCAAGTGGATCGGTGACAGTGGGTGTGCCGCCCATCAGCGCCGTTTTGTTGGTTCCGATTACCGTTGGCTCCAAACCGGCGACAGTTACGTCAGGACCCAATTGGAATCTGCGCGAAGACTTGACCACAGGAAGTGCTGACTTCGTCTATCACTACGCAAGCAGCACGGATACCAACTTTGTCATGGGTGACTGGGATGGCGACGGAACCACAGGTCCTGGCGTCGTGCGCATCAATAGCAGCGGCCAGTGGGAATGGATACTGCGCAATTCAAACAACGGCGGCGGCGGCAATTATGACTTTACCTTTGGCACTGCCATTCCAGGAGACATTCTGATAGTCGGCGACTGGGATGGCGACGGCAAGTGGACGCCCGGCATCGTGCGCACCAATTCTGTTGGCCAGTGGCAATGGCTGCTGACCAATACGAACCTGGTCAGCGGCAATGCCGGCACCAATTATAACTTTGCCTATGGCGGCGCCCTGCCGGGAGATGTTCTGGTGACCGGTGACTGGGACAACGGCGGATACATGACTCCTGGCATTGTGCGCACCAATTCGAGCAGTCAGTGGGAATGGTTGCTGCGCACTTCCAATTCGGGTGGCGGCGCCAACTATGACTTTGTCTATGGCGGTTTCGTATCCGGAGACGTTCCGATTGTCGGCGACTGGGATGGCAACGGCACCTACACTCCCGGAATTATACGCGGAACCAATTGGTTGTTGCGCAATTCAAATAACGGCGGCGGCGCTGATATTTCGTTCGATTACGGCAGCACCGGGGACAAATTCCTCATCTGGCATTAACATCTATGTTATCCTGCGCGAGCTTTGGGTGAATATCCGGAAGCTTGCGCGGATTTTCAAACATGACCCCAATGCGATTGCTGGGTAGGGACGGCGCTCTTCGCAAGTGGCGCTGCCACCGCCGTCACCGCGCGTAGAGCGTGCGGAACAACCCGCGATAAAACGCTTACTACACTCATTGCGCCGCTAAGCGCGGCGCGGACAGCGTAGCGTGCTGTCCCTGCCAAGGACAGTGCCAAGAGGCGCCCGAGCAAGTCAAGTCGGCAACAAACTGCTTGCTGCAACGCCCAATCAACGTATAATTTCCTTTCCGGTTTAATCCGGTCATTGTGGGTTGGTAGCTCAGTCGGTAGAGCAGTGCCCTTTTAAGGCATTGGTCCAGGGTTCGAGTCCCTGCCAACCCACCACCTTGAAATTTTCGAGTGTGGATTGCCGATTTCTCCTCGGCTCGGGTGATGGATCTCCTTTCTCGTCGTATTTCTTTAAGGCCACCGGTCGCTTTCAAAAGAATCGCTCGCGCTGGTGGCGCGAGATCAACCGCCTAAAGGCGGGACACCGAGCGCGCATCGAACGTTCGTCCAATAGGCGCAAACCGCACTCTCGTGCTATTCTTTTGAAGAATTTCCCGCTTAACACGCCATTGCTTTATGCCCAAAGGCTGGATCCCGTTTCTGGTCGTGCTGGTCCTGTTGCCCCCGATCGCGGCCCGGGCTTTGACGAATAATCTGGCCTTGACGCCCCCGATGGGTTGGAACGACTGGAACGCCTACCATTGTGGCATCAGCGAGAATGCGGTAACAAACAACGCGGCCATCATGGCCGCCACGGGCCTTAAAGCCGCCGGTTACCAATACGTGGACATTGACGATGGCTGGGCGTCCTCGCGGGATTCCAACGGCGTTATCCAGGCTTACACAAATTTTCCCGACGGCATTCCGGCAGTGGCCAATTACGTTCATTCACTGGGGCTCAAGCTGGGTGTTTATACGGACGATGGAACCAACACGTGCTCCACCTGCATATCCCAGGGATATAATCCCGCAGGAAAAGATCCCGGCAGTTTTAATTTTGAATACGTGGATGCCTTTACTTATGCGGCATTTGGCGCGGATTATCTCAAGGACGACAACTGCAACGCCTTCGGCGAAAGCGGCCAGGTGGTTTATGGCCGCATGAGCGACGGATTGATGAAAAGCGGCCGGCCCATTTTGTTCTGCCTTTGCGGCAGCCAGAATGGCAACGCCAAGATGTATCAATCGTGGTCGCCCGACGTCGGAAATTATTGGCGGACAACCGGTGACATCGGCAGCACGTTCGCCAGCATGATTTCGCACATTGATCCAAACAGTATGACCGCGTTTGTGGCCGGGCCCGGGCGCTGGAATGACCCGGACATGCTGGAACTTGGGAATGGCGAGTTTGCCACCAATCTGGCAGGCGCCCAAACGCATTTCACGATGTGGTGCGAGATGGCCGCGCCACTCATTATGGGTAACAAACTGACAACGATATCGCCGCAAACGCTGCAAATCCTGACCAATAACGAGGCCATCGCGGTGGACCAGGATCTCGCGGGCGAGCAAGGCGTTTTGGTGGAAGGCGTGAAGGACAGCGCGGAAGTTTGGAGCAAACCGCTGGGTTATGATTTCACGACGCGCGCCGTAGCATTACTCAATCGGAGCACGAACAATTCCGCGGTCATTACCTGTAACTTCACCAATCTGGCGTTTCAGGCCGGTACAACCGCGACGGTGCGCGACTTGTGGATGCACCAGGATATGGGCGCGTTCGCCAACAGTTACACCGCCACGGTCCCGCCCTATAGCACCGTGCTTCTGAAGATCGTCGGCACACCAGTTCCGCCGTCGGCGCCAGGCACGAATTATTTGAGCGACGAACAACCAATTTATTCCTACACCGGTTATGGAACGATTGTGCCGGACAAAAGCATCGGCGGAGCCGGTATAACGCTTGGTGGCGTGAGCTATTCACACGGCATTGGGGTCAATTCATTTTCCGGCGTGGAATATAATCTCGGCGGCGTTTGTTCGCGGTTCCAGGCAACGATCGGGATTGACGACGAAGTGGGCGCTAAAGGCACGGTGATTTTCGAAGTGTTTGCGGACGGCGCGCGGATTTTCAAGAGCGCCGTGATAGCGGGTGGTTCGCCGGCGCAAAACATTGACCTGGACGTGACCGGCGTACGGCGCTTGGCGCTGGGTGTGGACGACGCCGATGACGGCAACAGCTACGATCACGCTGACTGGGCCAATGCGCTCGTTATCGCTACCAACACGCCACAGGCTCCCGAGGCGCCATCTGGACTGACAGCCAGTCCGGGCAATGCCATTTTGCTCAATTGGAATCCAACTCTCGCCGCCGTTACCTACAACGTCAAACGCGCCACCGTGAGCGGCGGACCCTACAACACTATCACAAACGTTCCCGTCGCCACATTCACTGATAGCACCGTCGTAAGCGGGGCGACTTATTACTATGTGGTTTCCGCGGTCAGCAGCCTTGGCGAGGGTTCAAATTCGTTGGAGGTAATCGCCGCGCCGTGCAACGTGCCGTCGCCGCCAGCCAACGTCGTGGCGACCGGAAGCAACTCTGTGATCAGGATTCGGTGGAACTCATCGGCCGGCGCAACGAGCTACAATATATATCGCTTCACCGGCAATACGCCGCCAATTGTGATTGCTTCGAGTCTTGCGACCACCAACTTTACGGACTCGCCAGTGGGCACGGCGGTGACGAATTACTACCTCGTCACAGCTGCCAATGCCTGCAACCAAAGCGGTTGGTCGGTGTTTGACGGCGCAGTCACGCCACCCGCGCGGCCGACGGGATTGAGCGCCACGCCGGGGAACGATGAAGTGCAACTCAATTGGACTGCGCCACCCGGCGGAGCGGCCTTCAATGTGAAACGTTCAACTGTAAACGGCGGCCCTTATACGACAATTGCCGCTGGCGTCACTGGCAGCAGCTATCTTGATTCATTCGTGACGAATGGAGCGACTTATTATTACGTCGTCTCAGCACTCGACACCGGCGGTGAAGGCCCGAACTCGACCCAGGCGAGCGTCATACCCCTGGCACCCGTGACAGCTTATTGGACGAATACCGTCACGGCGGCGGCGCAAAATTGGAATGCCAGCGCAAATTGGACCAATACGCCGGCGTTTCCGAACAGCGCGGGCGAACTGGCGGTTATGACTGCTAACATCGTTGCGCCCCAAACTATCAACCTCAACCAGGCCATCACCGTCGGCGCATTGCAAATCGGCGCGGCCAATGGCGCGGCCCGTTACACTGTGGCGGCGAACGGAGGCTCTCTGCAGATGAGCGATGCCAAAACGATGCTCCTGACGCAACTTCCCTCCTCACACGGCGACGTGCTCGCCGCGCCAATTTTCATCACGACGAATCTTGTCATCATCAATGACTCGGAGAATCCGCTCACGTTGGCGGGGCCGCTTACCAGTTCCGGTGGCGCCGTGACGATGGGCAGCGGGGCGTTGCAAGTTGGCGATGGCATGACCAACGGCAGCCTCGGTTCTGTAAATGTCACCAATAGTGGGACATTGATTTTCAACCGCAGCGATACCGTCACGATGTCCGGCGTCATTTCCGGCGCCGGCGCGGTTGAACAAAACGGGACAGGCACTTTAGCGTTGAGCGGAACGAATAGTTTTCGCGGCGGCCTGACGATTCAAAACGGTATCGTGCAGGCGGGCAATGCTTCCGCGATGGGCGCATTGGGCGGAACCGTGGTCATCACCAACAACGGCACTTTGGACGTGAACGGTTTTCCCGTGACCAACGTGGCGGTAACGATTTCCGGCTGGGGCGTGAACAGCAACGGCGCCATTATCAGCAGCGGCTCTGCCAGTCAGCTTCATGGAATACAAAGCGTCACACTGGCCGGTGACACGGCTTTTGGGGGACCGGGAAACTGGCTAGCCAACGGAAATCCGGGACGCTGGGACATTCGCAATGCCGGCACGACGTTGACCATGAGCGGTGGCCGGCCGTTCAACCTCTACAAAGTCGGGAGCAACCAGATGTCTTTCGTCAGCGTGACGATTGACACCAACCTAGCCAATGTGGATATCCAGCAGGGCATGATGGGCTTTGAAGCCGGTTCCACGTCAATGGGGAATCCTGCGAGCAATTTAATCGTGCGCGCGGGCGCGACACTGGAGTTTTACCAGTCGAGTGCCGCCAGAAATAGCTACACCAAACAGTTCGTGCTCTACGGCAACGGCGCGACGCCATCAATCACCAATTGGCCCGGCGGCGGCAACTCGACCATCTTTGGGCAAATGACTTTGAATGGAACATGTGTCATTGGCGTGAACGGCACGTCGTTTACGAATAACTGCAACATCGTTGGCAACGGCAGCCTGACAAAAACAGGCGTTCAACCACTGACATTAGGCGGCGTGAATGCATACACCGGCACGACCATTTTGGAAGGCGGCGAAACAATCCTTCAGGGCAACGGCTCGATCGCCGGCAGCGCAGCCATAGTCATTAATGCCGGCGCGATGCTTGATGCAGGTGGCCGCACGGACTCAACTTTAACCCTGGCCGGGGGCCAGACTTTGACCGGCAACGGGACGGTGACTGGCAACGCCGTTATCGCCAGTGGTGCGACGCTCGCCCCAGGTGGCGGCCTGAGCACGCTGACATTCGGTAATAACCTCACATTAAATAGCGGCAGCACGACGGTAATCGAAATCAACAAATCAGTTTCGCCGACTAATAATTCAGCACAAGTCACGGGGACTCTGATGTACGGCGGAACACTCGTAGTAACGAATCTTGGAACCGTTCCGTTTGCGGCGGGCGATAGTTTCAAATTGTTCAACGCGGCAAATTATCTCGGCGCGTTTACCAGGGTGGCACCGGCCATTCCCGGTGTGAACCTGGCTTGGAACACAAACAGCCTGAATGACGGCATCCTGGGTGTCATTGCCAGGCCCACAGCACCGCCGCAGTTCACCGGCATTAGCAGCCGCGGAAACGCCTTCGTTTTTCAGGGCAGCAACGGCGTGCCGAACTGGATATATGAGGTTTTGGCTTCGACAAACCTGGCGTTGCCGATATCGGACTGGACCATGGCCGCAACCAATTCATTTGATGCCGCGGGCTATTTCAACTTCACCAATCCGGCCAACCCGGCAATGCCACAGACTTTCTATCTGCTGAAAGTACGTTGAGCGCGAAGTTTCTCGCGGGCTCGCGACACGCAAAGGGTAACATTACAATTTGCCCTTGGTGCTGGGCAGGATGCCTGCGATACGGGGATCATACTGGCGGGCGGCGTCCACGGCGCGGGCGAAAGCCTTGAACAGGGCTTCAACGATGTGGTGCGGTTCGTCGCCGTAAAGAAGCTCCAGGTGCAGGTTACAACGGGCTTCATTAGCGAAAGCCTGAAAGAACTCGCGCGCCAGGCCGAACCGGAATGCGCTCGAGACGTCCTGGCTTTTTTCCGCCTCGGAAATCTTTTTATGAGAAAACCGGTCCAACCCCCGCCATACGAGGTACGGACGACCACTGAAATCCACGACGCACCGTGCCAGGCATTCATCCATGGGAACATATGCCTCGCCGGTGAATGGATTCTTTGGATGAAACCCGGAGCCGTAACGCCGGATCCCGCGTTTATCCCCGAGTGCGGTCGCAAAGGCCTGGCCTAGCGCGATGCCGCAGTCTTCGACTGTATGGTGCGCGTCTACTTCGAGGTCTCCGTCGCATTTGAGTTGCAAATCCACAACGGCGTGTTTGGCAAACAGCGTCAGCATGTGGTCGAAGAAGGGAACACCGGTTTTGACCTGTGATTGTCCTTTGCCGTCCAGGTTGAGCTGAAGTGAAATTCGGGTTTCGGCCGTGTTTCGGGAAATGTTAGCCCGTCGGGTTTTCATTGAGAGAATTAAACCAAAGCAGGGCGGGAAAAACAAATTCTGAAAGCACCCTAAAACTTGTACACCGGACACAGATGCTAGCGGTGGGCAGAGGAGGAATCCGTTTTGGCCATTTTTCGCTTTAGATCGTCAATCTGCTGTTGCAATTCGTCAGGCTTGGGCGATGCGAGTTGGGCCAGCTTCAGATGATTGAGGGCGGCGGGATAGTTCGTAGCCTCTACTTCGAGTTGCGCGAGGTATTCGTGAAGCTGCTCAAAGATGAAGCGGTCATCGAAGTTTTCAACGGCATATTTGAGCCGTTCCGAACGCGGCACATTTGGTTTTTCCGCTGCCCAGGACCGCAACGCGCCTTCCCAAACGCCGCGGGCGCTGGCCAGATTGTGATAATCGCCGAAATCAATCCGGCCCAACTCAAAGAGAAGCTGCGGATCGCCTGGATTATGTCGCAAGCCATCGCGCAGAACCAGTTCGGCATCAGAAACCTTGTGGAGCCTGACTCGCAACCAATACGCCATGACGAGATATGTTTTCACGTCCCTGGGGTCGAGTTTGGAAGCGATTTTGAGCCAGGGCAAAATCTCGGCGACCCGATAACTGGTGCTCAAATCGTCAGTCGGGCCACCTTCATCCAGATGCGTATGCCGGCTTGGGTAAAAATGGCGGCCAAAGGAATCAATAAAATCAAGTGGCGCGCCCATAAACCCGGTTTCATCTCCCCGGTTATGGCTGGCCACAGCGCCGGTATCCTCCCCGATATGCTCGGTTTGGAACGCCTCGCGGTTGTCGTAAATCGTGGGGTAATAGCCGCTGTGATAATAGACGTCCGCCTCACGATAAAAGGATTCGGCAAACAGGCGTTGTCCACTTCCGATGAAGACGTCCAGCGGGTTCCACGAATTCGCGCGGTTGCCTTGCCAGCCCATGAACCAGCAATCCAGGCGCGCCGCTATGCCGGAGCACAGGACAACCAGCAGGATCAAAAGGAATACAAATGGGCGCGCGGGCGTCATTGCAGGACTTTTCGGCGAAACAACAGCCAGGACGCCGTGAGCAACAGCGCGGAATAAACGGCAGCATAGACCAGGGCTCCAAGCCAATAACCCCAGGGAATAATGGGCCAGTCATGGACGATCAGGTCCCGCACGTCAAATAATTCGAGATGCGGGAGAACAAAATATAAGCCGGTAATGAATGTTCCTGACGCCGCATTCATGTGCACTGCGACCTGGTGCAAATGCCGGCCCACCAAAAGAATGAATACCACGGCAATAAATGAAATGGTCACGTTGGACGAAACCGCGGTGAAAACGAGCGAGCCCAGCAGTGTCATACCCACGACGAGAGCCAGCATGGCCCATTGGAGAGTGGCCGCCTGAAAATACTGGGCCAGGGGAAGAGAATGTTCGCGGCTCACGGCCACACAGCTGAAGAAAATGTAAAAAAGCAGCAACGCCACGCCGCATGCCAGCCAGCAGCCCAAAAATTTGCCGGCCAGGATTTCCGCGCGGGACACCGGCTTGGCCATCAGCGGAAAAATGGTTCGCGACTCGCGCTCAGCGGGAATTTGCCGCGCCGTCGCGCCAATGGCTATGAACAGGGACGACGCGAGGATTAAAAACAGGCAGAGGTCTTTGAGATATTGGACAATGTTTGGATCATGAAAGAACGTCACAGACCCCATGACGGCAGTGATCAGCACCGTCACAATGAAAAGGACGTAAAAGTCCTTGCGGCGATACATCTCCAGCAGGACAACTTTGGCGATGGCAACGACATTTCTCATTTCAGTTTTGATAGCCGATAATATTCAAAAACGCTTTTTCGAGGTTTGGATGGCCTTGCATGACTTGCTCGACCCGCCCGACGGCCTTCAAATCCCCGGAGGAGACGATCGCCACACGGTCGCAAACCGTTTCGACTTCTCCCATTTCATGCGATGAAAAGAAAACGGTTTTACCCTCGTTCTTAAGCCGCTGAATAATGTCGCGGACTTTCATTCGGCCCAGCGGGTCCAGGCCGCTGGTGGGTTCGTCCAGGATGAGAAGGTCCGGATTGTTGATCAGCGCCTGGGCCAGGCCGACGCGCTGCTGCATTCCTTTTGAGTAAGTCTTGATAAGTCGTTTGCGAGCGGAATCCAATTCAACCAGCTTGAGCGTTTCATCGATGCGACGATCTGTTTCCGCGCGTGAGAGGCCAAAAATCTTCGCATAAAAGCGAAGCAATTCCTCGGCAGTGAGAAACTTGTAATAGTAAGTCAGTTCAGGCAGGTAGCCGATGCGCCGGCGCGCGATGGGCTGGCGGACATCAATGCCAAAAAGCGAGGCGGCGCCGCCGGTGGGCTGGACGAAGCCCAAAAGCACATTCATGGTCGTGGTTTTTCCCGCGCCATTGGGCCCCAGAAAACCAAATACCTCGCCGGACGACACCTCCAGGTCAAGGCCGTTGAGGGCAACTTTGGATTTTTGACCCAACTGCTGGCCCTTATATTCCACGCGCAGTTTTTCAGTTTTCAAAATGACACTCATGCCGGTTCTATTCTATTAACGAAACGATCTTTTAATGTCAATCGGAAGGCAAAATTAATGCCAACAGGGCAAAAAAAGACCCGGTTTGTTTGCATTTTCGCGAACAAACCGGGTTGTAAACAGACGATGATTGGTGCGGTGAAACGTCAATCATTGATAAATATAGATGTGCGGCGCAGTCGGCAGCGTGCTCAGTGAGCAACTCACTTGCGGCGTGCTGCTGACGGCGAAGACGGTATATGTTCCCCCGGAGGGGCACGTCGGAATCGAACTGCTGGCATTCAACACGATGTATGGTGTCAAATCCGCGTTCGCCGGCGCGGGAGCGCCAGCTGTCTGCCCAGTTTCCAACGCCCATTGATCCACGGCAGAGGTAAACTGCCGCAAGTTATTGATACAAGCGTTTTGCTGTGACGCAGCGCGTGACCGAATGAAGTTCGGAATGGCGATGGCGCACAACAAACCGATAATGCCAACAACGATCATTATTTCCACCAGAGTGAACCCGGAGCTGTGTTGGACGGGTCTTTTCATATAATTTTCCCGAATCTAAATTGATTGCGGGCGATTTGCCTGAGGCCCCCAGGCCCGAAGTCGCTTCGGGCCCGGGGCCAATAGGCAATTAGACCAGCGTCATTAGGGCGAGACGTGCGGCTGAGAGCCGAGGGTCGCCAACGAGCAGGTCACTTGGGGTACGGTACCCACGGCGGCCACAGTGTAGCTGCCGCCCGCCGGACAGGGCGGAATGCTGCTCGCCGAATTGAGCTGGATGTATGGCGAGAGGTCCGGCTGGAATATGCTTTGACCGCCGGCACAAGCGCTTGAACCCGAAACCTGGCCGGTTTCCAACGCCCATTCGTTTACCGCCGCGCTGATCTGCCGCATGTTGTTGATGCAGGCATTTTGCTGGGAGGTTGCACGGGCTTTCACAAAGTTGGGAATCGCTATCGCGGCCAGCAAACCAATGATGGCCACAACGATCATAATTTCCACCAGCGTGAAACCCGCTTTGCGGGACTGTTTCATTCTTTTCATAGTTCTACTTCTCTTTCTAACTGTAGGCGGAGTGAACATGTAACAGGCGGTTTATTATGATGACGTTTGCGTTCACTGAATTGCCTGTTACGGCCGCCGCACATGAATTGTTGCCGACAATCCACGTGTCACTACAGCGAGCACATCTAGTGCCATGATATTACACTACTTTCGGTCACCTAAGAAGGAAAAACCACTACGGGGAAAAAGTTTCTCTGCGGAGCACCTAAAAAACAAAAAGGCCCGAAGCCGGAGCTTCGGGCCTGCGAGAAAGCACCAATCTTAAGGCGACTTGTGCGGCTGAGAGCCGAGGGTCGCCAACGAGCAGGTCACCTGGGGCACGACACCCACGGCGGCCACAGTGTAGCTGCCGCCCGCCGGACAGGGCGGAATGCTGCTCGCCGAATTGAGCTGGATGTACGGCGAGAGGTCAGGCTGGAACACGCTTTGAGCACCAGCACAAGCGCTTGAACCCGAAACCTGGCCGGTTTCCAACGCCCATTCATTCACCGCCGCGCTGATTTGCCGCATGTTGTTGATGCAGGCATTTTGCTGGGAGGTGGCACGGGCCTTCACAAAGTTGGGAATCGCTATCGCGGCCAGCAAACCAATGATGGCCACAACGATCATAATTTCCACCAGCGTGAAACCCGCTTTACGGGACTGTTTCATTTTCTTCATACTTTATTGTTACCTTATCTGAGTGCGGTAGAACATTGCCGCGGGCGGGTTATTAATGATTACATTTTCGTTCACTTGATTGCCCGCGGCAACCGCAAAACCACTAAAAGCAATGGCTATGCCAGTGGGTAAAGCCCTGGTTTCGACAGCCATAGCCGACAAGCACGAACCGGCCACCCGGATTGTGTCCATTTTCCCGGAGCCGTGTATCATTTTGAGACACCAGACAATTAAGACAGTCTTCAGCCGGTCAAATCAACGGTAGCTCTGGACCTTCCCTCATTTGGTTCAAAATCTTTAACACAAATCGTATTTGACAAGGCGGGCAAAATGGATAGGCTGAAAAGCGAACTGACTGCGAAAATTCCCCTGCCGTGTTGAGGAGGGTTCCTCAAACGCTCGGTTAACATATCCATTTTTGAACTTTTCCGGTCGCGGGCCGTCGAATGCATGTGACGGGCCCACATTGAGGAAATCATTTCCAACCAGTTTGAATAATTACTTTTATGCCTAGAGTCGCCAGAAAACCGAAAGCCAAACCTGCTCCGGTGGAAGAAATTCCCGCGGAACCCCCGCCCCCGGCGCCAGCCGCGCCGCCTGAAGCCGCGCTGCAGCCGCCGTCCAAACCCATTGAACCCACTCCTGCCGAAGAAGAACCAAAAGTGGACGGCGACCGGGTCCCTCACCGGGACAAAATTGCTTCTTCCCTCAACATAGCCAAGCTCCAGGCCATGAGCATGACTGAACTCAACGCGATGGCCCGGGAGTTGAGCGTCGAAAACTTCGGCACCATGCGCAAGCATGAAGTCATTTTCCATATCCTTCAAAAAAATGCCGAGCGCGCGGGCGTGCTCTTCTCTGAAGGAGTACTTGAAGTATTACCGGAAGGATTCGGGTTTCTCCGTTCGCAAAGCTTTAATTATTTGCCCTGCCCGGAGGACATATACATTTCGCCTTCCCAAATCCGCCGCTTTGACCTGCAAACCGGAAACCTGATCGCGGGCCAAATCCGTCCGCCCAAGGAAAAGGAAAAGTTCTTCGCCCTCCTCAAAGTAGAAGCCGTGGACGGAGAAGAGCCGGACAAGGCCAAGGAAAAAACCCATTTTGACAATCTAACGCCGCTGTTTCCAAACAAGCGGTTTCTCCTGGAAACAGCTTCGGACGAACTCAACACGAGAGTTTTGGACCTGGTTTGCCCCATTGGCAAAGGCACACGCGGATTGATTGTCGCGCCGCCGCGCACCGGCAAAACGGTGTTGATGCAAAAAATCGCCAATGCCATTCTGAAAAACAATCCCGAGTCGTACCTGTTCATCCTGCTCATTGATGAGCGGCCGGAAGAAGTCACCGACATGGAACGCACCTGTCGCGGGGCCGAAGTGATTTCATCAACGTTTGACGAGCCTCCCGAACGGCACGTGCAAGTCGCCGAAATGGTCATTGAAAAAGCCCGCCGCATGGTCGAGCACAAGCGGGACGTCGTCATTTTGCTGGACTCCATCACCCGTTTGGCCCGCGCTTACAACACGATCCAGCCGCATTCCGGAAAAATCCTTTCCGGCGGCGTGGACGCCAATGCATTGCACAAACCGAAACGCTTTTTCGGTGCGGCGCGAAACGTCGAGGAAGGCGGCTCGCTCACGATCATGGCTACGGCCCTGGTGGACACGGGTTCGCGAATGGACGAAGTCATCTTTGAAGAATTCAAAGGCACCGGCAATATGGAGGTGCATTTGGATCGCGCCCTCGTGGATCGCCGTATTTTCCCCTCCATCAACATCGAGCGCTCCGGCACCCGCAAGGAAGAATTGCTGTATCACCCGGACGAATACAACCGCGTGGTCATTCTGCGGCGCGCCCTCACGGGTGTGCCGCCGGTCGAGGCCATGGAACTGATGTTGAACAAACTCAAGAAAAACAAAAGTAACATCGAGTTTCTGCTCAACATGGCGGTGGGCTGATTCGTTCTCTAATGCTCATCGGCAGGCTGATTAAATTTTTCACGTCGCTCCGGCTCACGGTCGTTTTGCTCGCGTTCGCCATCGTGCTGGTGTTTGTAGGCACGCTGGCCCAGGTGGATCAAGGGATTTACAAAGCCCAGGCCCACTATTTTCGCCAATGGATCGTCGTGGGGCTGGACCTTTTTGGACGGCGGCTCCCGATGATTTTGCCGGGCGGCTATTTGATTGGCACGATGCTGCTGATCAATCTCCTGGCCGCCCATATTTATCGGTTTCAGTTTTCCACCAAAAAAATCGGCATTCAGCTGGCCCACGCCGGGGTGATTTTGATTTTGGTCGGTCAACTTACCACCGACATGTTCGCGCGCGAATCGCAGATCACCTTCGACGAAGGACAAACCCGTTCTTATTCAGAAAGCGCCAACCAGTATGAACTGGCGTTCATGAGCCAATCCGGTTCAAATCGGGAGCAGGTCGTGGCTTTTCCGTCGGATTTACTTTCCGAGGGTGAGACTCTGCAAAATACAAACCTCCTCTTTGCCATCCGCGTGAAAAAGTTTTGGAAAAATTCAGACACACAGTTCCGCGCGCCGATGATGCAAAACGGCCCCCCTCTGGCCACAAATGGGCTTGCGCTGAATTTCGATTTTTGGCCGACAAATGAAGTCAAAACGACTGATGACAAAAACGCGCCCACGGCGGAAATCGAACTGACCGGACCGGGTGGCTCGTTGGGGAATTGGATTGTCTCGGATTGGGCTGCTGATGGGGCGAAAATCGAAGAAATACGTGAAAGCTACACCCAGGAGCTGGGCGCAGACATGACGGATAAAGTTGTGGCCAACCTGACCCGGCCGCAGGTCATTGATGTTAACGGCAAAAAATTCACGTTCGCGCTCCGCCCGGAGCAAATCCGATTTCCGTTTTCGCTGACGTTGCTCAAGGCGACCCATACCATTTATGAAGGCAGCGACATCCCGAAAGATTTTCGCAGCCGCGTGCTTCTGAAAAATCCGCAAACGGGAGAAAACCGTGAAGTCGAGATTTCCATGAACCATCCATTGCGGTACGCGGGGTTGACATTTTACCAGCAGCAAATGACCGCTGGCGAGGTCACGCAACAAGCCGGGCTCGCTCCGTGGTCCCTGCTGCAAGTCGTCCATAACCCAGGCTGGTTGACGCCGTACATTGCTTGTGGCATGGTCGCTGCCGGACTGGTGATTCAATTTTTGTTCCATCTCGGCGGTTTTATCGCGGGTAAAAAATGAAAAACAACGCGCCATTTATTCGATTACTCCCTCCGGTTTTGACGCTCGTGATGGCCGTCTGGTTCCTTGGCCAAATGCGGCCGCCGCAGGACACGAACTTTGCTTTTTCCAGGTTTGGGAAACTGCCAGTCGTCTTCAACGGGCGTATGAAACCCATGGATTCGCTCGCGCGCAATTCACTCCTGCAGATTAACGAGATGCAGGAGCTTGATCTCGAGCCGTGGAAATCGCCAATGGAATCCCACAAGACCATTCCGGCGATCGAATGGCTGGCGAATGTCATGATGAACCCGGACCTGGCCGACACCTGGCCGGTCTTTCGCGTGGTTAACCCGGATTTGATTTCCTTTTTGAAGTTGCCGGAGCGGGATATAGCGCAACACCAGGACGGCCAATATTATTCCTGGAACCAAATCGCGCCCTCGCTCGACGCTTTCGACAAAGAAAACGAGCGAGTGGAACAAACCGAGTCCGCCACCCGCAACTCCTACGAACGCGACGTCATCAAAGTCCACGAACGCATGGAGTTGTACGCGCAGCTGGCAAACGCCGTCCAGCCGCACGACTCGCAAAATTGGAAACAGGAAATGGCAGATTACACAAGCCTGATCAGTCCGGGGATCGCGGCCGTGCGCGCCCAGCAGTCCGGTCAAAAGTACGACAAGGAAGTCTTCAACGGATTTCTGGCGGAATTGCAGCGGTTCGATTACATGTCCCGCCTTGCGCCGCCTTTGATCATCCCGCCGGCACAGAATCCCGGTGACTGGAAGAATGTTGCTACCGTGATGTTGGAAGCCGCGAAGGGGGGAGCCGTTCCTCCAGCGGTAGACCGTTACGCTGCCATGGCTGCGGCGCTGCAAAACAAGGACGCCGCCGGCTTCAATTCCGCGCTCCGCGATCTGCGCTCGTCGCTGGTGCCATCCTTTGCACGCGCCCTGCAAAAGATCCAGGCCGAAGTCTTCTTCAACCAGATGCAGCCGTTTTATAACGCGATGGTCATCTATGTCTTTGCCGGTCTGCTGGCGATAGTTTCGTGGTTTAACCGCGCGGAGTCGCTGCGCCGTTCAGCGGTTTGGCTGGTTGGCCTGGCGTTTTTCATTCACACCACCGGATTGATTTACCGAATCGCGTTACAGGGCCGCCCGCCGGTCACAAATCTATATTCCTCAGCCATCTTCATCGGTTGGGGCGCGTGCCTATTGGGCATGATTCTGGAAAAATTCTACAAAAATGGCATCGGCGCGGTGGTTTCAGCCGGAATGGGTTTCATTACGCTCATTATCGCGCACAACCTCGCGCTGGATGGCGATACGATGGAGATGATGCGGGCGGTGCTGGATAGTAATATGTGGCTGGCCACCCATGTGGTCGCAGAGTCGGTCGGCTATTTGAGCACATTTGTCGCCGGGTTTCTCGGATTAATCTACATTCTGCGCGGCGTTTTCACTAGAACGCTGGACCAGGCAACGGCCAAATCGCTTACGCGAATGATTTACGGAGTCGTGTGTTTCGCGACGCTGTTCACTTTTGTGGGCACGGTCTTGGGTGGCATTTGGGCCGATCAATCATGGGGCCGGTTTTGGGGATGGGACCCTAAAGAGAATGGCGCGCTGATTATTGTTCTTTGGAACGCGCTGATTCTGCACCTGCGCTGGGGCGGCATGATTCGCGAGCGCGGGCTCGTCAATTGCGCGGTCTTTGGAAACGTCGTGACAAGCTGGTCCTGGTTTGGTGTCAACATGCTCGGCATCGGCCTGCACAGCTACGGCTTCACCGACGCCGCCTTCAAATGGCTGACGCTCTTTGTTTCGAGCCAGATTGGGTTTATCGCCATTGGACTGTTGCCGGCGCGGATGTGGAAGAGTTTTGTGGTCACCGCCCGATCAAATGAACGTGTTGAGCCTTCACCTGTGCGGTGACGCGGTCGTCCACGGCCAATTTCATTTCTTCGCACGATTGCCGGGTCAACAGCGCCGTCAGCGGAAATCCGCAATCCAATTCCACCCGCATCAGCGGTCCGTCATTCCCCAACGAACGGATCGTGCCCGCCAAATGGTTGCGCGCGCTGTTTGAAACTGCACCACCTTTGAGAACCACAACGTTTTCCGCCCGGATACACGCATAAACGTCGCGGGCGCCAGACGGAAGATTTTGGTCCACAGCCGCCAGTGTCGCCGACCCAACGGAAACCATGGCCAGGCCGTTTTCGATTTTTTCAATGTGCCCATTCAAAACCGTTTCAACAGCGAGCACGCCGGCGACAGCGGGACTTGCCGGGCGATTGAACACCTCATTGACGGGACCGCTTTGCGCCACTTTGCCGCCAACCAGGACCACCATTTCATCCGCCAGCGCCAATGCTTCAAAGCGATCGTGCGTGACATAAAGCATCGGCACGCGAAATTCGTCCCGAACGCGTGCCAGGTACGGAATAATGCGCGCCCGCAACGGGACGTCCAGGCTTGCCAATGGTTCATCCAGCAGCAGAAGCCGTGGCGATGATAGCAACGCACGCGCGATGGCCACACGCTGTTTTTCCCCGCCTGAAAGGTCCGTAACCCGCCGTTGAACGAGCGCCTGAATTTCCAGGACTTCCACGATACGATCCAACGTCAGCGATGGATTCGCTCCGTTGCCGGATTTTTGGCCATAGAGCAGATTTTGTCGCACGGATAAATGTGGAAACAAAGCCAGGTCCTGCGGCACGTAACCGATCCCCCGATTCCGGGGCGGTACAAACACACCACGAGCGGTGTCCGTCAGCACCTGATCGTCCATTTGAATAAATGCTGATTGAGCCGGTCGCAACCCCGCCACGAGATCCAGCAGTGTCGTTTTTCCCGCGCCGGACGGCCCAAAGATCACGGTCACTCGCCCCCGAATCTCCACCTCCACTCCCAGCGTAAAGGCCGCCAGTGGCACTGAAACGTTTTTTAGTAACACGCCCATTTCAGGATTTCTTGCGCCGTATGATCCATTCACCAGCCCAAACCGCGATAAAAGCAAGCACCACCGACACACCCAGGAGCCGATAGGCTTCCGTGTCCTGGAAATCCTGGACGGATTCAAAGATGGCAAGGGATATGGTCGTAGTCTTGCCCGGGATGTTGCCCGCCACCATGACCGTAGCGCCGAATTCGCCTAACGCACGTGCGTACGCCAGCAGCATTCCGCTGATGATACCGCGCGAGGCGAGCGGCACGGAAATCGTGAAGAACACGCGCAGGTTTCCCGCGCCGAGCGTGCGCGCGATCTGTTCCAGGCGCGGATTGACGCCCTCGAAAGCGACGCGCACCGAACGGACCAGCAGCGGAAACGACATCACGGCCAGCGCCACCAATACCGCGCGCCACGTAAAGATAATTCGAAAGCCCAGAAATTTGTGGATGAACCCACCGACGCCGTTATTGCCCAGGAAGGTGAGCAGAAGAAGTCCCGTCGCAACTGGTGGCATCACTAATGGCAACGTAATAATCGTTTCGAAAAGGGTCTTGCCCGGAAAATCGTGCCGCGCCAGCAACCATGCCGCCGCCAGGCCGAAGGGCAGAATGACAATCGTGCTCAACGCGGCGACCCACGCGGTAAACCCGATAATTTGCCATTCTTCAACGCTCATTAGTTACGCACCGCGAACCCGAACCGTTCGAACACATGCGCCGCATCATCGGACTTCAGATATTCAAGAAACTGTTTCGCTTCGTCCGGATGTTCCGATGCTTTCACCAGGGCCATAGGATAACGAATGTCAGGGCCGTCCGTGCGCGGAACTTCATACACAACTTTGACGCTTTTGGAAATAGCGGCGTCTGTCTTATAAACCACCCCGGCATCCACATTGCCCGATGCCACGGCGGCGAGCGCGGCCCTCACGTTTTCTGTCGGGACGACCTTTGGCTTGACCGCATCCCAAGTCCGGAATTTTTCGAGCCACTCTTTCGCATAAACGCCCGCCGGAACTGCTTTGGGATCGGCCAGCGCGATTTGCTTTACGCCATTCGCCGCCAAATCGGACGCCGCATGAATTTGCAATTGACTGTCTTTCGGCGTAACAACGACCAGTGTATTCCCCAATCGATCCGTGCGCGTCACCGGGTCGACCAATCCCTTTTTAGCCAGCCGATCCATTTGCGCCTCGTCGGCCGAAAAGAAAATGTCCGCGGGCGCGCCCTGTTCGATTTGCCGGGCCAGGATGCTTGAAGCCTCGAAGTTAAAAGTCACTGTCCTGCCAGTTTGCTTTTGATAATTGGCGGCTATCTGCTTGAGACTGTCGGTGAGACTCGCCGCCGCAAAAACGGTCAGGTCGGCCCCGGAGGCCGCGACCGTCGCCACAACCACACAGGCCATTACAACGAATTGCCGGAATCGTTTCATCATCTAGAAACCTAGAACCTGATCCCCGCCGCGTCCAGCGAATTTCCTCTATTTATATTTGACAAAATATATCGATTCTCGTGAAATCCAGTCGCCGCGCGGAACAGCTGTGTTTGATTTTGCGCGCGGCGCAAACGCCGGATCAAAAACAACTATGCAATACATCATTCAATTCCGTCCGTCATTTCGCATTCTTAAAATGCGTCTCGTCTCGCGAATTGCCGTGCTCTCCGCAGGCCTGCTCGCCGCTTTTGCCAGCCCTTGCCGCGCCGGTTACACGGAAATGATTTCTTCCGGCAATCCCGTCGTTGATTATTTTGCAAACTGGTTCCCGCGTGTCACACAAATCCAGGCCGAACAACCGCACTGGATCACCCCTTTGGTTACCGTAACTCCCCGGCTGGAGCAGGAGTTTCGTTATGACCAATCCTGGACGACGATGCACTCGCCCGGCTATCCCCAGGTGGACAACTACGGCACAACGAAAGGATTGGAACTGATCCCGTTCGATCCCGTCGAAGTCATCATCGGCATACCGGGCTATGAGACTGAAAATCATCCTCACAAATGGGGTTGGGCGGACGAGACGTTCCTGGCCAAGTATCGGATCCTCTCCGCCAACGCGGACAACGGCAATTATATCCTCACGGCATTCATGGGATTGTCCGTACCCAGCGGAAGCGACGACTTTTCATCTCATCATTTCGGCTTCACGCCGACCATCGCCGGCGGAAAAGGCTGGGGCAATTTTGACGTTCAAAGCACTCTCGGGTTTTCAGTACCAGACAACGGTCTTGTCCGCACCGGCTCTGGAAGCTCTCTGATTTTGAATACCGCGTTCCAATATCACATCGATAAATTCTTTTGGCCGGAAATCGAACTGAATTACAACTGGTGGGCAAGCGGCTTGCATGAAGGGCTCAACCAGCTTCTGATCACGCCGGGCCTGGTGATTGGACGCATTCCTATCGCCGGCCGCGTCGGGCTTACGATCGGGGTGGGTTGCCAGTTCCCGGTGACCCAAGGCGCCACGATTCACCGTAATGTGATCTTGTCCGGACGAATTCCTTTCTGATTTTAGTGACTATCTGTTGCGCCCCGCTGTTTTTTCTGCGAAAATTCAGCGTAGGCGCGATGCGAATCTATCCCAAACATTATTGCGGCGTTTTTGGCATTTTTGGCCACCCTAACGCCGCCGAGCTGACTTATTACGGACTGTATGCCCTTCAACATCGCGGCCAGGAAAGCGCCGGCATCGTCACCAGCGACGGGCGGAATTTCCGGACCCACCGCGGCATGGGCCTGGTTCCGCAGGTGTTCAACGGCGACATCCTGCACCAACTCGTCGGCAATATTGGCATCGGCCATACCCGCTATTCAACCACCGGCGCGTCGCAGCTTAAAAACGCCCAGCCACTGACGGTGGATTGCGCCCGTGGCCAGATCGCCATCGCCCATAACGGAAATCTGACCAATGCGGCGCGATTGCGCGACGAACTCGAACGCCGTGGCTCGATTTTTCAAACCACTGTTGACAGCGAGATCATCCTTCACCTGCTCGCGCAACCGGATGCCAACGGCAGCAAGAATCCCTTTGTCCATGCGGTTCGCCAGCTTGAAGGCGCCTATTCGCTGGTCATGATGACCGAAAACGAATTGATTGGCGCGCGCGACCCCTTCGGCTTCCGTCCGCTTTGCATCGGCAAGCTCGGCGACGCCTATGTGCTATCCAGCGAAACCTGCGCGCTGGACCTGATCCACGCCAAATTTGTTCGCGACGTCGAGCCCGGCGAACTGGTCATCATTAACCAGCACGGGCTCCAAAGCATCCAGGCCTTTCCGGAACAGCAGCACCGTGCTTTTTGCATTTTCGAATACGTCTACTTCGCCCGCCCGGACAGCACCATTTCGAATCGGAACGTTTACAAAGTCCGCGTGGAAATGGGACGGCAATTGGCGCGCGAATTCCCCATCCAGGCAGACGTCGTGGTTCCTGTGCCCGACAGCGGCAACTGCGCCGCGCTCGGCTATTCGCTGGAAGCAAATATCCCGTACGAAATGGCTTTCGTCCGTAATCACTATGTGGGACGCAGCTTTTTGCAACCATCGCAGCTCATCCGCGATTTTAACGTGCGCGTCAAATTGAACCTCATCACTGAACTAGTGAAAGGCAAACGCGTCATCGTCGTGGACGACTCCATCGTCCGCGGCACCACGTGCAAGGCCCGCGTGAACAATCTCAAGGAAGCAGGCGCCAAAGAAGTGCATGTCCTGGTCAGTTGCCCGCCTCACATGCACCCGTGCGTGTATGGAATCGATTTTCCCGACCGCACCAAATTGATGGCCGCCAACCACTCCATCGAAGAAATCCGCAAATATCTGAACGCGGATTCCCTGAATTATCTCTCCCAGGACGGTCTCGTAACCGCCACCGGCCTGCCGAAGAGTTCTTTCTGCATGGCGTGTTACGACGGCAATTATCCCGTGCCCTTCGACCCGGCCGTGGACAAACACATCATCGAGCGCCGCAACGGCCGCATAACCAGCCTCACGGAGACGCTGGCCCAGGAACGGGCGCAGATTAAGTTGCTGTAGGTCGCTCGCTGCTGCATCCCTGCATCTTCGCCCATCGCCCTATGGAACAAGGGAATCGTTAGCCGTCGATGGGCTGAAAGCCCTAAAGGTGATAGCCCCGGCCTGAAGAGCCGTGTAATATTTCAATTAAATTAGTCTCCGCCCTGTCAAGGCGGGACAAATCATCGCTCCAAAAGCACTCCTAATTTTCTCATTTGCCATTTTGCGGTATCGGTTATACTCGCGGCGTGAAAGCGGCTATCTTCCACGGGAAAGGAAACATTCGGATTGAAGAGGTTACGCCTCCAGTCCTCAAACCAGGCGAAGTGCGCGTTCAAATCGCCGTGGCGTTGACCTGCGGCACCGACCTGAAGATCGTCAAGCGTGGCTATCACGCCAAAATGCTCACGCCGCCCTCGCCATTTGGGCATGAACTGGCCGGAACCATTTGCGAAATTGAGAGTTCGGTCAGCGGAGCTTCACGCTGGAAAATTGGCGATCCCGTGGTCGTGGCCAATTCAGCGCCCTGCAGCTCCTGTTTCTTCTGTCGAAACCACCAGGAATACCTGTGTGATGACCTGTTGTTTTTGAATGGCGCCTACGCCGAGACCATCGCCGTGCCGGAACGGTTCGTAAAGAAAAACATGCTTCGGCTTAAGCCCGGAACCGCCTTTGAAGATGCCGCTTTGGCCGAGCCTCTAGCTTGCGTAGTCCAAGGTATTGAAGATTTGAATTTGAAGGCCAAACAAAATGTGCTCGTCCTGGGCACAGGACCGATTGGCCTGATGTTCGTTGCGCTGGCCAAACATTTAGGCTGCCACGTTAGCGTTGCGGGCCGCGGCGCGAATCGCCTGCGTGCGGCACAACGGTTGGGAGCCGAGCACGTGTACGATGTTGGCAAGGAAGGAAACATCGTCCAAACGGTTACCGATCACGCGCCGTCGGCAAAACCGGGCACGTTGCCTCAATTCGATGTCGTGGTCGAAGCCATCGGAAAACCGGAAACGTGGGAAGCCGCGGTTAAATTGGTTCGCAAAGGCGGTTCGGTGAACTTTTTCGGCGGATGCCCCGGCGGCACGACGGTTTCTTTAGACACCCACACCGTTCATTATTCCGCCCTGAAACTGCTTGCCAGTTTTCATCATACTCCCCGGACCTTTCGTCGGGCGCTGGAGTTTATTGAAGCCGGAGTCATTCGCGCGCGGGACTTTGTAGACGGCGAATGGCCGCTCACAAAATTGCCCGAACTGTTTCAACAGATGGCCGCGGGCAATCACGCCGTCAAAACGCTCGTTCGCGTGCGCCAGCACACCAACGTTACTGGCGGATAAAGTCTGTCACAACCTTTTGTAACTTTCGCAGGTCCGGCCGGTTGATGTACATCATATGCCCGGCGTCAAACTGAGCGTACACAATGTTCGTACGATAATTGCCGTCCAAGGACATGTGGTTCAAGGCGTAGTGCATGGTGTCAATCGGGCAAACCAAATCGCACCTTCCTCCCAATACCAACAAGCGCATGTATGGATTTTGATTCATCGTGGCCGCGAGCCTTTGAGCGGCACTCGGATAATTGTCCGGCGCACCGTAATTCCACGGCTGGACGCCCGCGAGCACTTCGTAAGGCAAGTCGTCCTTGAACTTCAGTTCGTCACGCACATACGCATTCATCGCCGCTGCAAAAGGCCCAAACACTGCGGCATCCGACGGATCAAAATCGGGATACTCAGAGGGCGGATCATCGTCGCGGCCGGTGATGCGCGAATCGTAAGCGCCCAAAATCAGGCCCTGATCATGCAGCAATTGCTTGCGAAAAATACCCGGATCAATGCGCAGGTTGTTATCCACAATCACGTTGGTCTTCAGCCCCGTAAGCCGCGCCAACTCCGTCACGATCCGTTCCTTTTCAGCGCCTTCAAGCGCATCGCCCTGTTGCAATGCCGCCGCGTATTCGCCCCTGGCAAATTGGCGGGCCTCGGCCAGCGCCGCATCCAGGTCATTTTGCAGGTCCGGCGGCAATTTCTTGTGAAAATGCGCCGCAGCGGTGTAGGCCGGCAGATACAGCGGATACGGGATGTCATTTCCCGGATCATCGGCGATAGTTTGGAAATTCAGAACACCTGACACCAGAATCAAGCCGTTCAGGTACATTCCGTAGCGATCGCGCAAGTGATCAGCCAGGCCCGCCGCGCGGAAAACTCCGTAGCTTTCTCCGCAGAGGAATTTTGGCGAAAGCCAGCGATCATGCCTCGTGGTCCATAGCCGGATAAATTCGCCAACAGAATCCAGATCGGCGGTATCGCCAAAGAAATCTTCCGGCTTTTGACCTTTCGCCGCGCGGCTAAATCCAGTCGCAACCGGATCAATAAACACCAGGTCGCTCGCATGCAGGATGGAATAACTATTGTCTTCCATCTGGAACGGTGGCGGGGGCAGCGTGCCATTATCATTCATTTTCACGCGGCGCGGCCCGAGTGCGCCGAGATGAAGCCAAATCGAGGAAGACCCCGGGCCGCCGTTGAAGCAAAATGTCACCGGCCGGGTCGACTTATCGAAATCTCCCAGGCGCGAATAAGCGACGTAAAATACGGCAGCGATCGTGTTTCCATCCTTTTTAAGCACCGGCAGCATCCCGGTTTCCGCCTTGTATTTGATCTTTTCGCCGGCAATCGTGACCGTATTCGTCGTGAACACCGGCGCATTCGTCGCTTCCGGGATAATCACCGGAATATCCTGCGGCGCAGTGCTGTTGGTATCCTCAAGCCCGGATTTGGGACCGGCGAAGGCCAATCCCGCCGCAAGCGCCACGATAAATATTGCAAAAATCTTCTTCATTTTGGTTTGTAGAGCATGCCGACTGATTCAACAGAACGCAATTGCAATCGCGGAGCGATCAAAGAAAACAACCAAAATCCAAGCACCAAAGAAACTCCAAGCATCAACTATCAAGTCCTGGCGTCGACATTTGGAATTTTTCCGGCGCTTCAAGTGTGGAAAATACTCACAACAATACGTCGTCCTTTGGCGATTTTGGCGATTGAGGTTTGTAGTTTCTCTGGGGCTTGGAGTTTGGCGTTTGGAACTCCTCTGGAGCTTGGATGTTGGAATTTGGAACTTCAAATCGCCGCAACGATTGCCTCCCCCATCTCTCGCGTCCCTATTTTCTTCGCGCCGGTTTCGGTAGGATTGAAAATATCCCCCGTCCGGTTCCCGGCTTCGATTGCTTTGGCGACCGCATTTTCAATCGCCGCCGCCGCGTCATTCAATCCGAAACTGTGCCGAAGCATCAGGGCCACTGACAGGATTTGCGCGATTGGATTGGCAAGGTTCTTTCCGGCGATGTCGGGCGCCGTTCCGCCCGCAGGCTCGTAAAATCCAAACACTTTGTCGCCGCTGGCCGCGCCCAGGCTCGCGCTGGGCAGCATGCCCAGTGAACCGCCCAACGCTGCCGCTTCGTCGCTCAAAATGTCGCCGAACATGTTTTCACACAACATCACGTCGAATTGCGTGGGCCGCAGGACCAGTTGCATCGCTGCGTTGTCCACGAATTGATGCTCCAGTTGCACGTCCGGATATTGTTTGCCGGTCCGCGTGACGACGTCCCGCCACAGGACGCCGTTTTCCAGCACGTTCGCCTTATCGATGCTCATTACCTTTTTCCGCCGTAGCTGCGCCGCGCGGAATGCGACGTGCGCGATGCGTTCGATTTCCGGCGTGGTGTAGACCATGGTATCAATGGCGCGAAAGTTTCCGCCGCCAATGTCTTCGGACTTCTTGGGCTGGCCAAAATACATGCCGCCGGTTAATTCACGCACCACCAGGATATCAATGCCTTCGCCCTGGCGTTCTTTCGACAAAGGGCACGCATGGGCCAGCGCTTTGGGCAGTTTGACGGGCCGCAAATTGGCGAACAGGCCGAACTCTTTGCGGATGCGCAGCAGTGCCGCGCGCTCGGGACGTTCTTCCTTGGGAATCGTCGGGTCGCGATCCGGCAAACCCACCGAGCCGAAGAGAATGGCATCCGAATTTTTGCACAGCGCGAGGGTCGCATCTGGCAACGCCTTGCCGGCCGCGTCAATCCCGGCCCAGCCCACCGGGGCTTCAGTAATGTTGCAGGTAAAATTAAATTTCTTTTCCGCCGCGCGCGCGACCTTGATCGCTTCGCGCATAACTTCAGGACCAATGCCATCGCCGGCCAGAGCCGCTACTTTAAGTGTTTTCATTTTGAACCGCCGATTCTAATGAATGGCCGCCGGAAAATGAAGGACGAAGAAGTTAGCATCCTCTTCAGGGGCGCATCTCAGTTTCTTGCAGGGTTGAGAGTCGTGTGAGGAAATAACAGGTGCCAGCGGTTGTTTCGCCAGAACATTTCCAAACAGAGTAAAGCTTCGTCGCCTTCCTTGCTCCAGAACTGGCCCGGTCTTTTGAAGC
>DATAST010000210.1:0-1681 GCA_036269115.1 Verrucomicrobiia bacterium
CGACTTGCTGGCTGCGGCAAACAAGAAATATAAACTTCACTTCTTTGTATTTGAAAATGTTGTGGGCTTAACTGGCCCGAAGCATTTCGTCCGTTTCAAAAAAATATTGAAACGACTCCGTTTGGCGGGTTTCAATGTTTATTGGTCAGAGTTGAATGCGAGCGACTTTTTGGTTCCACAACGCCGCCGCCGCCTTTTTATAGTTGGTTTAAATTCGGATCTTTATCCAAGCGTAGAGTTTGAATTTCCGGTGGGGGTCGGCGCCCGTCGAACGGTTTTCGATGCGATCGCAAATCTTCCAGAGCCGCAATTTTATGACCGGAGCTTGACGCCTGAAACTATCCCTTACCATCCGAATCATTGGACAATGGTGCCTATTGAGACTCGCGCAATAGAGTGACAGATTGTTAGTGACATGGAGAAGGCGGCGGTCTATAGTTTTGGCATGTCGAAGACACGTGATCATGCCGAGATGGAAAAACGCCGGAAAAAAGCTGCCACCCTCTTCAACAAAGGTTACTCCGCCCCTGAGGTGGCGCGCCGTTTGGGGGTGGCGCGGCAGGTTGCTTATCGCTGGAAGGATGCGTGGGAACAAGGCGGCAAGGGCGCGTTGGCCAGCAAGGGGCCGGCGGGTCGCAAACCCAAACTGACAGGCAAGCAAACTCAGCAGGTCACCGAGGCGCTGCTGGCCGGTCCGGCGGCCCAGGGATACAAGACGGACTTGTGGACTTTGCCGCGCGTGGCCGCGCTCATCGAAGATCTGACGGGTGTTCGCTATCATCCCGGTCACGTTTGGCGGTTGCTTGGAGCCAGCGGTTTCAGTTGCCAGAGACCGGAGCGCCGGGCGGTGGAGCGAGACGAGAAAGCCATCCGCCGCTGGCAGCGAGTGGAATGGCCTGATTTAAAAAAAAGGCCCGCCGACAAGGACGAACCATCGTTTTCATAGATGAAAGCGGGTTGAGCACACGCCCGACGCGAGTCCGCACCTGGGCGCCTCGCGGGCAAACTCCGGTGCTGCACGAGACCTTCAACTGGAAAAGCCTTTCGATTATTGGTGGTTTGGCACTGTGGCGGTTTTACTTTCAAATCCATAAGGGCAGCATCAAAAGCCCACAAGTCGTTGAGTTTCTCCGGCATCTGCAACGGCACATCCCCGGCAAAATTCTGGTGCTGTGGGATGGCGCGCCGATCCATCGCAGCCTGTTGGTCAAGCATTACATCGCCTCCACCCGAAAGCGCATCGTCATGGAACGCCTTCCGGCTTACGCGCCGGAACTTAACCCGGTCGAGTATATGTGGGGTCATCTCAAAGTTCATGAAATCGGCAATCTGCTGGCAACCAAGGCTTGGGAACTGAGCTTTGAAGCTACCGCCGCCTTGCGCCGCATGCGCAGGCGACCATCCATTATTGCCGCGTGCTATACCCAGTCCGAACTTTGGCCTTGATGTCACTCTATTATGCGAGTCTCAATAATGCTGCTTTTTACGGGAGGGGATTTGATTTGCGCGAGCAGGAAGCGGCACTCACCAAGATGGTATTCCAAAATGCCCTTGATGTGGCGATGCTAGGGGGACTGCACATTCACAATGTCCCTGTTGTTAAACGGGCAATTTCACTATTAAAGAGGAAACGACCCTTTAATGGGCGCGGATGGTGACAATTGTGTGGTGAAATCAGAAT
>DATAST010000211.1:0-7281 GCA_036269115.1 Verrucomicrobiia bacterium
ATGTGACGGAGTTACGCCAAGCCATTGAGGCGTTTATTGCGACCTATAACCCGAAGGCCAAACCCTTCAAGTGGCGCAAGCGGGAGGTGAAGGGATCCCAGTTGCGAAATACTATCGTTAATTTATGCAATTAATCACTAGGCGCAGGAGAATGGTGCCGGGTCCAAATATCCTTTGGTTCACCCGCGCTAATAAAAATCAGGGATTTTGCCCTGACCCTTTAGAGCGAAATAACTTCGCGAAAGGCCTTCTTGCTTGAAATTGTTCGGTGGACGAAGTGTTCTGATAACGGTATTTCCTTTATCCACGGCGCCAAATTTCCAAGAATATAATCAATCAGGAATGTCGGCGTGCTATGGGTACCCAATTTTGCTCTTGTTTCTTTACCGATCAATGCCTGTTCATAAACATAAGCAAGGGCTTCTGTGGTCAACATGCCCAGATCTGCGAATTGTTGAATATCGGACGCAATTGCAACAAGCCCCGATCGCTCTTTTGGACCTTGGGGGACTAGTCTCTCTTTGGTGCCGTAATGATCCGCAACAAGATCGAATATTGCTGGAACATCAGCAAGGTCTGCATTTTTAAATTTCGGAACGTTTTTATCGCGTAAAACCTTCGCGGCCAAAAGCCAGAAAACAGATTGCAGCAACCATTTTCCTTGTTGTTGGGTTATATCTGACCAATCAAGGTGCTTTTTTAGCTCGCTTACGTTCCTCGCCAGCAGTTGTTCGATCCTCTTACCGGCTTCTTCTTCAACCAAGGGCATTAAACCCAAATCAACAAAAGTCAGTTGATGATGGGTGTCTACTCTTCCCCAGGTCTTTGCTCTGTAAATCGCGTCAGGTGCGAACACCTCTTTATACTTTTGAAAAAATTGGGACGCACGCTGCGCGGGAATCGTTTCAAGCCATATGGGCTCCCCACTCGATTGTTTCCACCACTCAAATCGATCTTGAAAGCATACAAAGGTGATTGGAGCCCCAAGGTCTTTGCAAGCAGCTGCGTCGTTTTGAGAATCGGTTAGACCGTCAATCGCCGAAATACAAGCCGAGCGCATGTCTAAAGGAACATGGGCGAAAGCTGTCCACGCAGCGTGCCGCCCTCCAAGAAGAGCGGTTCCCGGATCAATCAGTGACGGGCGGTAGCCGCATTCGATTAAATACGGCTTTAGTTGTACTGCTGTTATTTGATTTTTGGCCATTTGACCGATTCAGATCCTGTACCTGTAAATCCACGGCTCGTTGCCGATTAAGTTGTTCAACAGCAATATCTTGTTATTTTATTCACAAGATATTAACAAGCATGCAGAGACCCGGCTAGCAAAAAATACAATTCACTGAAGGCCCATTCAAGAATTTAGAATTCCGATGCCTTCGGCCAATATTCGCTGGGCCCAAAAAATGTGCACCGGTCCAACGGTTGCTCCCTGCAACGTTGTGCCTAGGAAAATAATTAGTTAGCCATGCCGGTTTGCCATTGCGCCCTACCTATCCCATGTGATGTCCAGTCATGAGAGTATAAAGGATCAAACCTGCCCCGGCCAAGGGAAGCGGCACAAAAGCGAGGCGAATGCGTGGGCCATGGAATGCGCTCGTCAAAAGCGCGCCCAATTGCGCGCCGATGACTCCGCCGGTATGCATCACCAATGCGATTAGAATATCGACGTTCCCTTTGAACGCGTGGGTGACGGTGCCGTATCCGCCTGAGATGATGACTTCAAAGAGGTCCGTGCCCACGGCCAAATGTGTCGGAATTCCCAACAGATAGACGAGCGCGGGCATGCGAATGTATCCGGCGCCGCCGCCGAGAAATCCGCTGAAGACGCCGCCGACAAAAGCCACGGCCAAAATGGTCCAAAGGGAAACCCGCTTAATTCCTGACTTTGGAAGACTGATCATGGGCGCCAGCTCGAGAACATGAATTCGTTTGGCTATGCCGGCTAAAGCGGAGACATCGCGCGGGCCCGATTGCGATGCTCCAATCCGATTTGATTTGGCCCGCCTCTGCCGCCTGGTCAGTTGCAGGGTGCGCACACTTTCCCAGGCCATGAAAACCGCAACTGAAACCAGCACGCCGATGAAGGCGTATGCGACGACCTGGTTAACGTCTTCATGACGTTTGAAGTATTGGATGGCTTGTGCTCCTGCTTCCACCCCGGGTATGGTTCCGGCCACCATCAGGAGGCCCAATTTAAAATCAATATGGCCGAGCCGGCCGTGTTCCCGAGCGGCTGTGACGGACTTTCCCGCGATATGCGCCAGGTCCGTGCCCACGACAAAATTCATTGGCACGCCGAAGAAATACAGCGCCGGTCCGGCCAGAAAGCTTCCTCCTACTCCAAAAAATCCGCCAAATACTCCAACAAAAAAGCCAGTCGCGATGAGGGCGAACGGGTTGATATGAGCCCCGGAAATGGGAAAGTCCATGCGCGGTTATTCCAGTTTTTCGCCGCCCAACTTGCGCAAGGCGAGTGACACGAAATGCAATAAAGCCGCCTGGCCGATGATCAATGGCAATGCGATGACTGCGTAAATGTCTTTGTGCGCGTCGTAGAGGTGCTTAAGCCAATCCTGTAAAAACAATAAAACGACAAAGAAGTACGCAGCGACAAATACCGAATAGATCATCAATTCGATCAGGAGCCATGACGCTATTTTGCCGGGGCGTCGTTTGCCGGAACTCTCTTTATGCATAATCGATTGCTTGGATTGACCTCCCATTACCGGTCAGCTTTCGCATGTATAAGGATGACATCGATTTATGAATTGGCAAGGCAATGGAGAAAAGGCCAGTTCCGGTCGCGGCTCAGCGTCAGGATGCGCCCGCCGTGAGGGAGCGGTTATTGTGACCTGCGAGAGATTGGTCGGGCCCGCTTGCTTACGCGCGCGGCTCTGTTGCGAATCCAAACTCGCGGCTGGAAGCCGTCGCGCCGAAGCGGCGCTCTAGCGCGTCACTTCCCTCGTTTCTCTCCATCACTGCCTTGCCTTCGAATTTCCCAATAAAATCGCACTTTTCGGTCTGGTTTTCGCTCGTTTCCATTTTGCATTCCCTATAGGCAGAAAATGTGCACATCGCCTCAACTGAGCCGCGACCATGAGGGAGCGGTTATTGTGACCTGCGAGAGATTGTCGAGCCCGCTTGCTTACGCGCGCGGCTCTGTTGCGAAGCCAAACTCGCGGCTGGAAGCCGCCCGAACCGGCAGGCAGGATGCCTGCCCTACATAACCGCCGCCTGATAAAGTCCTAGCAATTTGGGGTCGTCGATCGAACCGTGATGATGAAATTGCCGCCAGCGGCCGTCGGCCAATACAAAAAATCGGCTCGTGCGACTTTGCAATGCCAGTGTGGTTTTTGGCGAATGCGATAACCCTCGCTCGCGGCCAACGGCCAGGAATGCCATTTCGCATTGATAAATCCTGTAATCGTAGAACTCGACCCGCACGGATGCGGGGCTCGCAAAAATTCGCGCATAAAGTTCGCGGATCTCCGGCCAACCGTGCCGGATTCCTCCCAGCGGGTTATTCATCGAAGAATCGGAGCCCGCAAGCCAATTCTTTTCCATCAATGCAAGATCGTGGTTGTTGTACGCCCGATAAAATTCAATCAACGCACCAGAAGGCGTGGTCGGATCAATATTCGATTCGCCTCCGTTGATCGGCTTCAATTCATCAACCTTTATGGCGGTTATGCGCATGGCTACTTTTGAAGCATCGCACGATTTGACATTATGACAAGTGGGTGGCAGCGCGTGGCAGCGTGTTGCATGGGGATTGCACAAAACTGTTCTGGCCCGCTCGGAATGGCCGCAGACCAGATTCGCGCTATCGCGCGGCTTCGCAGTCAGCAGCAAATTTTCGGATGTCGTTAACCCCGGGCGGCGCGCTCCCGAAGTCGCGCTTGCCCGGGGCTACCTATATTTCACCCCTACGGGGTTTCGATTTGCGGCTTCGCCGACGGATAAGATCTTTCCTTCAGCTTTCCTGGAGCCTAACGCAAAATCCGGGTTTCAACGATGTCCGCATTCCCGCGGACAGCAGCCCCCGCAAAGTGAAGTCGTTCCAGGATTTCGCTGCGGAGTTGGAGAAATTCAGGGCTGTTGCGCTGGCGCGGGCGGTCGAGCGCAACTGCGATGATCCGTTCGACGCGGCCCGGATGCGGCGTCATGATAACGATCCGATCGGCCATGTAGATGGCTTCGTCAATATCGTGGGTGACCAGAAGCATTGTCGTCCGGCGGTCCTGCCAGAGGCGCAGTACTTCGTCCTGCATTTTCATCCGCGTGAACGCATCCAGCGCTCCCAGCGGTTCGTCCAGAAGCAGAACGCGCGGATGGTTGATCAACGCTCGCGCCAGGGCTGCGCGCTGGGCCATGCCGCCGGACAGATGATGCGGATAGGCGTGGGCAAATTTTTCGAGGCCGACCAGGCGTATGAATTCATCCACTTCGTGGCGCTTCCTGTGAAGCAGGCCGCGGGCGACCAGTCCCGATTGAACGTTCCGGCGAACGGTGAGCCAGGGAAAAAGATTCGGGTCCTGAAAAACCAGGCCGCGTTCGGCGCTTGGGCCGGTAATTCGGTCGTCGCCAACCCAAAGCTCGCCCGAATCCGGAACGTCAAGCCCGGCAATCAAACGCAGCAGAGTGGATTTGCCGCAGCCGCTGGGGCCGATGATTGCAATTAATTCGCCCGCCGCCACCGAAAGCGTGGTGGCATCGAGGGCCAGGTTGGCCATTTCAGTATTTCCCGGCGCGGGAAAACTTTTGGTCACTTCGATGATTCGAAGCGCGGAACCTTCGGTTGAGGCGGCGCGGCCTTCTGTTACCATTTAATCATTCCTTTCTGCCAGCCCAGCACGCGGTCCCGCAGTTTGAACAATAACGTCATGATGGTGGAAAAGAATGCAGCCATGATGATGAGCGCGGCAAAAACTTTGCCGTATTCAGCCCATCCCTGGGCCCAACTGACGTACCAGCCCAAACCGGATTTCACGCCGACGGTTTCGGCCACCACGAGCGTCAAAAAAGACGTGCCTAAACCCATGAACAATCCCACGAAGATGCTTGGCATGGCGGCGGGGACGGCGACGCGAAAGATGAGATACGTCCGGCTGGCCCCAAGCGTCCGGGCGACGTCCAGATAGGAAGCGCGTGTATTGGCGATGCCGGAAATGGTCAACATGGTGACCGGAAACCAAACCGCGAGCGCGATGAGGATGACTGCGGAAAAAATCGCCGAAGGCGAAAGCACCATCGCCAGCGGTATCCATGCGGTGGCGGGAATGGGGCCGATGACTTTCAGCAGCGGCATGCCCCAGTAACGCATGGGTGTGAACCATCCGATGCAAATCCCTGTGATGAGGGCGATGACTACGCCCAGAAGATAACCCGAGAGCAACAGCAGCAGAGAATGCCAGGTGCTGTCAAAGAGCAGTGCGCGATCATTGATCATGCTTTGCAACACGGCCGGCGGAGCTGGAAAATACGGCAGGGGCAGCCAATGCAAAACGCCGGTGATGAGTTCCCATGCGCACAACAGCAATATTGCCGCGGCCAAAATCGGACACATGTTTCGCATCCATCTTTTCAACCACGGCCACACAAATTGGATGACTCCCGCGATGACGCCCGCAGCCAGGACACTTCCAAGAAAATGCGAGTACAAACCGGCTTCGTTTGGCAGTTCGTTGTTAGGAACGTATAGATGAACCGCCAGTGTGACCAAGGTTGCCGCCGGCACAGCTAAAAGCGTCTGCCATCGCGGGCCAGAGCCGACGGAACGGCTGGCTGCGGTTGTTTGAACCGATTCCTTCACCATTTGCGGGGCGACGTTTATTTGTCGGCCATCCTGCAGCATGACAAATCGCCGTATTCAGTTGTCCGGGCAGGACCTCGCGCCAGTTCTGCCAGGAGGCGCTTATTTTCGTCCGATGGCAATTGTCCACCAGCCACTTTTTCGACCTCCAACGAATTAAGCCATTCATCGCTGACACCGGGTAAATGGACAAAAGCGCGTTTGGCCAGTGCATCCACGTCGGTGCTCGGGCTGAGCATGCCGTCCTGTTTCATCGCGAGAGCGGCTGATTTGACCGAGTCCTCGGCGATGGCAATGCCCGGGATATAGTTCAAATGCGAAATCGCCACGGTATTCAGTTCGGGATTGGACGCCAGATAATGTTTTTCCACCGAAAGCCGCGCGGCGGCGGCGGGATTGGTTTGGACCCATTTTGCGGCTTTGAGCAACGCGCGCGTTGCGGCGGCGGTGGCCTTGGGATTGGCGGCCAAAAATTTGCCGTTCACAATCACTTCACAGCAATATTCATCCTTGTAAGGAGCGTCCCTGGCCCCGTCGGCGATAGTCTTGACCTTGTATTGGGCCTCCAGCAGGGTGCCGATGGGCTCGGAATCAGCCACGGCGTCCACGTCTCCTTTTTGCAGGGCAAGCCCCAGTTCGCCAGAGGGAAAAACAACCCAGGTAATCTCCCTGGACGGGTCAATACCGTGTGCAACGAGAGCACGGTTGGCGAAAATAAAGGGCGGCGTGCCCATGCCCGGAACTCCGATTCGTTTGCCGCGCAGATCTTCGACAGTCTTGATCTTTCCGTTCGCCGGCGCCTGGACCCGCAGGCAGCCACGGTGAATGCCGCCAGTGAACTTAACGTCCAGTCCCTGCTCAATTGGCTTAAGAAAATACATCACCAGGTGATGCGTAATATCAAATCCACCCAGCGCCATCACGTCTTTGTAGTCCGACCAGTCACACTTGACCAGGACCGGGTCCAACCCTTCTTCCTTGAAAAAGCCGCGTTCCACCGCCACATAAATCGGCGCTTCGCAGGTCAGGCCGATGTAACCGACGCGAATTTTCGTCAAACCGTTTTCGGTCACGGGCGCCGCGCTCTGTTGACCCTTTTTGCAGCCCCAAACCAAAATTGCGCAACTCCACACCAACAAATTGGCGGTGGTCATGGCGACAATAAAATTGCGCTTAAAGCCGGGATTTCTCATTTGAACTTTGGGGCCCACGGTCTGCGCGGGCCTCGTTCTGCGATTCTGAGGCCAAGGCACGGGATTTCAAGTTCATTCTGATGGTGGGGACGTGAAGGGGCGATTGGGAGCCACGCGAGTGGGAACTCACAGCGCCGTAGGTGCGACATTTGTAGCACATCGGCAACAAGGTCTCCAAGCTCCGTCAGGAGCGGCATCTTCTGTGATCGCTGGACAGATGATGCCGCTCCTGACGGAGCTTGGGATTTATTGCACCGTGACTTCTACAAATATGTC